>CADBJR010000004.1 GCA_902795065.1 uncultured Coriobacteriaceae bacterium | reverse complement strand
TCACGCGATCCCCGCCGTCAGGAAACAATGTCCCATATCCGGTTGCCCGCATTACAGGACGAAAGTCGCCGGGAGGCGACGATTAAGAGAATAAGAGGATTGCCATGGCTGAAGAGACTGCCGAGAAGAAGGCCCCGTCGCCGTTTCTGTGCGTTCCCGCCGACAAGCTGACCGAGATCCCCGCCGCTGCAAGCGCCCGCCTCACCTGGACGGGCTCCGATGGCGCGACGATCGACTATGTTTCCACCGCCGCCCACGTCGAGGTGCGCGACGACAACGGCGTCCTCATCGGCCGCATGTTCTCGCTCGCCTTCACCGCAGTCGATGCCGAGGGCAATGCCGACCGCACGCGCCCGATCACCTTCGCCTACAACGGCGGTCCCGGCTGCGCGAGCGTGCCCATCGATTTCGGCGGCATCGGACCCAAGCGCGTCGCCACCGACGGCACCAACCACGTGCGCGCCGATGCGCCGGTCGAGGACAACCCCGAGACCCTGCTGCGCGACAGCGACATCGTCTTCCTGGATGCCCTGGGCACCGGCTGGTCCGTTCTCGCCGACGATGCCGATCCCAAGAAGGTCTTCTGCACCGATGGCGATGCCGACGCCTTCGCGCGCGCCATCTGCGCATGGCTCACCGAGAACGGCCGCTGGTCGAGCCCGCTCTACATCTTCGGCGAGTCGTACGGCACGGTCCGCAACTCCGTGCTCATGCGCCTGCTCGGCGAGCGCGGCGTGCAGCTGACGGGCGTCGTCATGCTCTCCGCCGTGTTCGATGTCGCGGGCCTGCTCTGCCCCGGCGATGACCGCTACTACCTTGGCATGATGCCCACGTTCGCCGCCACGGCCCAGTTCTTCGGCAAGGCCGGCGCGGGTGTCGGCGAAGACGAGTGGTTCGATGCTGCGATGGCGTGGGCGGAGGACGTCTACGCCCCCGCGCTGCTGCGCGGCGACCGCCTTCCCGCCGACCGCGAGCGTGCGGTCGCCGAGGAGATGAGCGCCTTCATCGGCCTTCCCGTCGAGCACATCCTCGAGCATCATCTGCGCATCGAGCTGCTCGATTTCCGCACGAACCTGCTCAAGGAGGAGGGGTGCATCTGCGGCCGCCTCGACACGCGCTTCTGCTCCGACGCCTTCTCGCCCATGCAGGGCTACGGCGACTGGGTCGCGGGCGAGGATGCCGCCGATGACGCCCTCGAGGGCGCCTGGGTGCGCGCGTTCAGGCGCTTCTGCGCCGACGAGCTGGGGTATCGCGGCAATGCGCGCTACCTCACCAGCAACCTCTCCAACGTCAACGCGACGTGGGACTGGAGCAGCGAGGAGCCCGGCCTGGGCAAGGTGACGTCGCCCAACGTCGCCGTCGATATCGCGACCGCGATGCGCCGCAACCCCACGCTCAAGCTCGCCATCATCGGCGGACGCTTCGATGCCGCGACGACCTTCTGGAACGTCGTGCACGATATGAGTTGCCAGTTCCTCTCGCCGTCGCTCAAGGAGCGCGTGCGCTGGTACCGCTACGGGTGCGGCCACATGGCCTACGTCGACGTCCCCACGCTCCATGCGATGGGCCGCGACCTGCACGAGTTCTACGCGATGCGCTAGGAACGCCATGTCGTGGTTCGAAGAAGCGCTCGTCTATCAGATCTATCCGCTCGGGCTGCTCGGCGCGCCCTACGAGAACAGCCATGACGGTCCTGCGGTGCACCGGCTGCCCGAGCTCGCGGAGTGGATCGGCCACCTCAGGCGGCTCGGCACCACCTGCGTGCTGCTGAACCCGGTGTTCGAGAGCGGGAGCCACGGCTACGATACGTGGGATTACCTCACGGTCGACCGCAGGCTCGGCACGAACGGCGACCTGCGCGATCTGGTGAAGCTGCTCCACGACGCGGGCATGAACGTGATCCTCGATACCGTCCTGAACCATGTCGGCCGCGATTACTGGGCGTTTGCCGACGTGCGCGAGAAGCGTGCGGCGAGCCCCTATGCGAGCTGGTTCAACATCGACTGGAGCCGTGACAACCAGTTCGGCGACGGCTTCTCCTACGAGTGCTGGGAGGGCGTGCCCGAGCTCGTGAAGCTCAACCACCGCGACTTCGGCTGCAACGACATGTGCGTCGAGGCCATCCGTACGTGGGAGCGCGAGTTCGATATCGACGGGCTGCGCTTGGATGTGGCCTACTGCCTCGACCTTGGCTTCCTCGGGTATCTGCGCCGGATCGCAGACGAGCTCTCCGCCAAGCGCGGCGAGAAGTTCCTGCTTTTGGGTGAGTGCCTGCACGGCGACTACAACCGCTGGATGAACGACGGCGCCTGCGATTCGGTGACAAACTACGAGGCGTACAAGGGCCTCTGGAGCTCCTTCAACGCGGGCAACATGCACGAGATCGCCTACGCGCTCGAGCGCCAGAGCGGCAGCCATCCGTGGGACCTCTACACGGGCAGGCACCTGCTCGATTTCCTCGACAACCACGATGTGCCGCGCATCGCCACCAAGCTCGACGACAAGCGGCAGCTCGTGCCGCTGTGGGGTCTGCTGTTCGGCATGGTGGGCACACCGTGCATCTACTACGGCAGCGAGTGGGGCATCGAGGGCGAGAAGACGCCCGGCGACCGCGAGCTGCGTCCTGCGCTCGACACGCCGGAGTGGAACGACCTCACCAGCTGGATCGCGCAGCTTGCTGCTGTGCGAGCTGGCAGCACGGCACTGCGCTGGGGGAGCTACGTCCAGCTGGCGGTGCAGCCTCGTCAGCTCGTGTTCGAGCGTGCGGTGGATGGAGAGCGCGTGATCGTTGCCGTGAATGCGGCGGACACCGCTGTGCGCATGGGTTTCGACGCGCATGCATCAAGCGGTACAGACCTCATCACCGGCGAGGCGGTCTCTTTCGATGGGGGAGTGGTCCTCGCACCCTTGAGCTGCTCGTTCTGGCGCGTCTAGACCGGCGTTATCACCACGTCGCCCTCTCCCAGATGCAGGTCGATCACGGTGGCACCGTCACCTACATGCCCGCCCGCTTCGTCGTAGGCGATCGGGAAACCCGTTTCGAAGGTGCCCGGTCCATCCGTCTGTCGCGTTACCGTGAAGCCCATGTCCTCGGGCAGCTGGAGCGTGAGCCTGCCGGAGGCGACCTCGGCGGAGATGGACAGCGCATAGCTGTTCTCCACGGTGAGCACCGTATCGGCTCCTCCACCGATCCGTGCATCCACGGCCCCGAATCTGCCGCTCAGATGCGCCTCGCCCGCGCCTTGCTCGATGCTGAGTTTCGCGACATCGACGTTGTCGACCTGCATCGTGCCGTTGCGCATGGCGACGGAGAGCGCTGCAGGCACGATGCCCTGCACGTTGACGCTGCCGTCCAGAACCTCCACCGAGACCGATGACAGCCAGACGAAGGCCTCGTAGGGGACGGTGACGGTGATCGAGGTTCCGCCGATATAGTCGATGTCGGGATCTGCGTAGATGCGCAGCGTACCTCGGTCGATTTCCCATCGGAGCGCATCTTCCGATTCGCGGTCGAAGCGGTCCTCGTGGATGCGGATGCTGCCGTCAGTCGCGTCGGTGCCATCGGCGACGACGGAGACCTGGCCCGCGGGCCAGGAGATGTCGAGCGAGGTGACACCGTCGGCGAGGATGACCTCCTCGCGCTCGATGGGCGGAAGATCATCGACATTGGTGGCGGGGGAGACAGAGCTGCCGCCAAACGGTGCGAGATTGCTGAAGCGCAGGATGGTTCCAAGGAAGATGAGTGCCATGCCCACGAAGATGAGCGCCATGCCTATGGCCTTGATACGATGCTTGGGCGACTCATCGGGAGATTTGCTGCGGGAATCGGCGACGGCCGCCACCTCCGTTTCCGCCTCCATCTCCGGTTCCGGAGAGGATCCCCGTACGAGCTCGTCGAGCGTCACGCCGAAGAGATCCGCGAGGGCGATGAGGTTCTCGGTGTCGGGAAGCGCCTCGCCGCGCTCCCAACGCGAGACGGCTTGCCGTGAGATGCCCAGCTCGTTGGCGAGCGCTTCCTGCGAGAGCCCGCGTGCACCGCGCAGCTCCACGATCCGGGTGCCGAGGTCGAACGCCATGATGTCCCTCCTGCTGTCGGCCGGTCCTGTCATGGCAAGTCTCTCCTCACAATTACGGTTTCCTCCACCAACTTGACGATACAAAATGATTGTTAACCCCGCAACTGTCGGTTGCGGGCGTCTGAGCTGGGGGTTTGCAGGCGAGGTTCTAGCGGGGCCTTACCCAACGTACATAGTCGCTGCCCTTGGCGCCGTCCACGCCACCCACGACGACCAGGTAATCCTCGAACTGGTGGTGTCCGGCGACCGCTTGGTCGAAGCGCGTCTCGGGCGTCGCCCAGGACAGATCGACCTCATCGGTCCACTCATCGTAGTCGCGTGCGATCCATTCGTCCATGTCCCAGTTGTCGGTGAAGACGCCCACCACGAAGCGCTCGCCCGTGCTGATGCGCGTGACCACCGTGATGCAGCCGGCGCTGCGGAAGTCGGATGCGATGTGGTCCTCGCAGGAGGACACCGTGTAGTCGTCCTCCCAGTCGGAGGGCAGGTTGATGCGGTAGCAGTACGTCTCGATCTGAGGACCGGAGAAGAAGAGCCAGCCGACGATGCGTGCCGCCCCGAACGCGAGAATCGCCCCCAGGACGATCAGGAGGATGTTGGGCTTCTTCTTGGCCTGCTGCTCCGGCATGGCTGACTCCTTGGCTCGTTTGTGCTGCCATTGTCGCATGAGGCGCTTCCCCGATGCATCGAAAACCTGCTGGCGTATCAAGAAACCGCGCTCGATGATGTGCAGGAGAGAAGTGCATGCACGAGAAGGCATCAACAAGGAAAAGGATTCACGCACGGTGCATACGAGCGGCTCCGTGCGTGAATCGATGATACGCCAGCAGGTTTTCGATGCAGGGGGTCCCGATCCCTCGCCCTAGAACTCGCGCTTCTCGTAGATGCGCGTGGAGATGATGGACGAGATAGCGTAGAGCACGGCCGCGATGACGAGCAGGATCGCGAGAATCGGAGCTGGGTTGCCGATGATCTCGGCTATAGTGCCGAACCGAGCGGCGAGCCCCTCGAAGAAGCGCTGAACCGGTTTTAGCATGAAGAGCATGCAGGCGAAGAAGGGCAGCGTGAAGTACAGACGCGCCTTGGTGAGTCCCAGCTTGAAGAAGATCGGCATCTCGATGGCGAGGTAGATGAGCGCGGCGGAGAGTGCGATTGCGATCGTGACCGCGACCATCCACAGGGGCATGATCGTGACGGTGCCGTACTTCACCGTCGTGGCGATGGCTGCGATCGCCGCGCCCAGGATCGCTCCGATCACGAGGAGGACGGCGATGATGATGGCCATGATCAGGTAGCGGCCGACGACGACCTCCCTGCGGGAGACGGGAAGCGACAGCTTGACCGATTCCCACCCCGCATGCTCGTCCTGCCCGAAGAGGTTGAAGAAGGAGAAGAACGCGAACATGAGCGATCCGGTTGCCATGATGTTTGACTGGATGGTCTCCGCAACGGTCTCTGCATCCATGCCCTCGTTGGAGATGGACACGAACGTCACGATGCCGCAGATCATGAAGATGGAGAACAGGAAGCTCTTCATCGACTTCCCGAGGGAAGCCCAGTCGGAGTAGAGCAGAGCCTTCATCTACCTCACCTCGCCTTTCACGAGAAGGGTCATGATGTCGTCGATGCCCGCGGGGTCGACGGCGAACTCGGGATACGCCTCGGCGAACGCGTGGCGGTCGGGGATGAGCGCCGCGTAGCTGAGGTCGCGCTTGAGCACGTGCAGGGTGCCGGGTGCATAGCCGCCATCGGAAAGCAGCTGCTCGAGCTCGGTCGCACGCAGATGGGCGACGCCCATCTCGGCGATCTCGTCGGCCGTGCAGTCCACGAGCACCGCCCCGTCGTCGATGAGCACGACGGTGTCGGCGAGGTGCTCGAGGTCGCTCGTGATATGGCTCGAGATGAGGATCGAACGCCCGTCGCCCTCCATCCACTCGCGCAGCACGTCGAGCACCTCCTCGCGCACGATGGGGTCGAGGCCGGCGGTGGGCTCGTCCAGGATGAGCAGGTCCGCGCCGCTTGCGAGCACGCATGCGAGCTGGACCTTCATGCCCATGCCGCGCGAGAGCTCCTTGATGGGCTTGTCGAGCGCGTCGAACGAGAGCTTGGCGCACATCTCGTCGAAACGGCCACGTTCGAAGCCGGGGTAGGAGAGCTCGTAGGTGCGCGACACCTCCCGCGCCGTCACGAGCTGCGGGAATGCGGTGACCGCGCTCACGTAGCCCACGCGCGCCTTGAGCGCGATGAGCTCCTTCTCGGGCAGCTCCGCGGGGTTCTTGCCGAACAGCTCGACCGATCCGCCCTCGAGGTTGATCGTACCCAGAATGGCCTTCATGAGCGTGGTCTTGCCCGCGCCGTTCTGGCCGATAAGGCCCAGGATGGTGCCTGCCGGAACCTCGAGCGAGACCTGCCTCAGCGAGAAGTCCCCATAGGTCTTGCAGGCTCCGTCCACGCGGAGGTTCAGCGCTTCACGTGTCATTTCTCCTCCTCAAGCTGAAGGTCGAGCATCTCGTGCAGCTCGGCCGCCGAAAGCCCTGCGATGCGTGCGTCGGCGATGACGCGGGCGAGCGATGCCTCCACGTGGCGGAGGCGGTCCTCGCGCAGAAGCTCGAGGTTGCCCGCCGAGACGAAGCAGCCCTTGCCGGGAACCGTCTCGATGTAGCCCTGCGCCTCGAGGTCCGAATAGGCGCGCTTGGTCGTGATGGCGCTGATGCGCAGCGATGCGGCGAGCGCGCGGATCGAGGGTAGGGGATCTCCCGGCATGAGCGCACCCGTGAGGATGCTGTCCCTGATCTGCGAGGATATCTGCTCGTAGATGGGGCTGCCCGACGAATTTCTGATGATAATCTCCATGGTGTCCCCTCCATGGCCGTACTGTGTCTATAACTGTATATACCGTATATATACAATCGTGTCAAGAGAAAAGAGCGGCCGAATCTGCGACCGCTCTCAGACAGGCATCTGCCCGTTCTCAGCTTATGGGCATGTCGCCGAAGCTGATGCCCACCGAACGGGCGTGGGCGATGAGTTGGCACTCGGGGTCGACGAATTTGAGCTTGCCCGCAACCTCGGCAAGCGGGACCCGCACGATCTTCCTGCCGATGTCCGCCACCATGAAGCCGTATTCGCGTGCGAGGATGGCCTGGCCAGCCTCGGCGCCGACCTGCGTTGCGAAGACGCGGTCGTAGGGGCAGGGCTGTCCGCCGCGCTGCGTGTGTCCGGGAATGCCCACGCGAACCTCGCGACCTGTACGGGCTGCAACCTCGCTGGCGATGTCGTAGGCGACCGACGGGCTCGTGCGCGACTCGACGAGCGCCTTGTACTCCTTCTTGGGAAGCGCGGCCTCCTCCTTGGAGATGGCTCCCTCCGCCACGGCGATGATGGCGAAGTTCGCACCGCCCTTGGTGCGCTGCTCCACCACCTCGCACACGTTGTCCATGTCGTAGGGGATCTCGGGGATGAGGATGACGTCTGCGCCGCCGGCCACGCCCGCGTACAGCGGGATCCATCCCACCTTGTGCCCCATGATCTCGATCACGAAGACGCGGCCGTGGCTCGACGCGGTGGTGTGGATGTCATCGATGAACTTGGTCGCGATCTCGAGGGCGGAGTGGAAGCCGAAGGTGAGCTCGGTCCCCCATGTGTCGTTGTCGATGGTCTTGGGGAGGGCGATCACGTTGAGGCCCTCGTTGGAGAGGCGGTTGGCGGTCTTGGTCGATCCGTTGCCGCCCAGCACGCACAGGCAGTCGAGCTTGAGCTTGTGGTAGGTATGGATCATCTTCTCGACCTTGGAGACGCCGTCCTCGTCGACTTCGTCGATGGTCTTGAAGGGCACGCGGCTCGTTCCCAGGATGGTGCCGCCGCGGGTGAGGATGCCCGAGAAGTCGCTCCAGCCGAGCATCCTGAAATTGCTGTCGATGAGGCCGCGGTATCCGTCCTGGAATCCGTAGATCTCAACAGGCTCGTCGCTGCCGAGCAGGACCGTCTTGACGATGCCGCGCATGGTGGCGTTGAGCGCCTGGCAATCGCCTCCGCTGGTGAGGATGCCGATTCTGAGCATGATCCGTACCTTCTTTCCCGATGCGTCCCGCTACTGGATCTGGGCAACCATCGCCATGTTGGTGGACGTGCTGTAGTCGCCCATGCGCGGGGAGGTCTGCGGGTCGCCCGCGGTGATCACGACCAGCTCGCCTGCATCCACGAGGCCCACGTTGCGGGCAACCTGAAGGGAATGGTAGATGGTGTTCTGCAGAGTCCCCTGCTCGATGGTCTTGTAGGCCTTCGCACCCCAGATGAAGCAGCAGTTGCGCAGTGTCTCCTCGTTGGGCGAGGGGACGAGGATGGGCAGGTCGGGCCGGTATGCCGACACGATGCGTGCGGTGCGTCCCGAATGCGACGGGCAGAGGATCGCCGCGGCGCCGACCTGCTCGGCCATGAACACGGCGGAGAAGCCGGTGGCGGCGCTCACATTGGCGAGTCCTCGGCGCTCATGGTATGCCTTGCGCTTCTCGAGGTGCAGCTCGGTCTCGACGCAGATGTCCGACATGGTCTTGACGGCCTCTGCGGGGTATTTGCCTGATGCCGTCTCGCCTGAGAGCATGACGCAGTCGGTGCCGTCGTAGATGGCGTTGGCGACGTCGGTGATCTCGGCGCGCGTGGGTCGCGGATTCTCGATCATCGAGTTGAGCATCTGCGTGGCCGTGATGACGATCTTGTACGCGTCGTTGCACTTGGCGATGATCATCTTCTGCAGATGAGGAACCTGAGCAGGGGGAACCTCCACGCCAAGGTCGCCTCGGGCGACCATGATGCCGTCGGACGCCTCGAGGATCTCGTCGAAGTTCGCCACGCCGAGCACGCTCTCGATCTTGGGGAAGACCTTCACGTTCTCGGCACCGTGCGCCGCGAGGATGCTCCTGATCTCCTGCACGGCAGTCGCGCTGCGGATGAACGAAGCCGCGATGGCGTCGATGCCCAGCTCGCAGCCGAAGATGATGTCCTCGCGGTCGCGGTCGGTCACCGACGGCAGGCCGACTTCCACGCCGGGGATGTTGACGCCCTTGTGCTCGCCCAGCTCGCCGCCGTTCATGACACGGCAGCGGATCTCGCCGTCCTCCACCGCCATCACGTTGAGCTCGATCAGGCCGTCGTCGATGAGGATGGTGGCTCCGGGCTCCACCTCGTTGGGGAGGTTCTTGTAGTCGAGCGAGATGCGCGAGGGCGTGCAGGGCACATTGTCGGTCACCACGACGATATCGCTGCCCGTCTCGATTGCGACCTTCCCGCCGCCCTCGATGATGCCCGTGCGCACCTCGGGACCCTTGGTATCGAGCATGATGGCGACGGGGACCCCCATCTCGTCGGCAACCTTGCGCACGCGCTCCATCATGGCTTTCTGGCTTTCATGGGTGCCATGCGAGAAATTGAAGCGGGCGACGTTCATGCCGTTCTCGATGAGCTTGCGCAGCGTCTCCTCGTCTTCGCAGGCAGGACCCATGGTGCATACGATCTTCGTCTTCTTCTGGGCCATATGGATTTGCCTCTCTTCCTGCGGCTGCCTGCCGCTATCGTAGGACGCCTCCGCCGGGATGGCGTAGGCGCGGGTATTCCCCTCATGTCGCATCAGCGGCATTTCGAATCCAAGATCCTAGCAGACCTGGCTCCCTTGCACGTACTCTCCACCATTCGCGTACGCCAAAGCGTTGTCGAGCGTGCACTGCGCGATCTGGGCGAGGGCCTCGCGGGTGAAGAACGCCTGATGGCTGGTGAGGACGACGTTGGGGAAGGAGCAGAGGCGCGCGGTGATGGAGGTGCCGAGGATCTGGTCGCCGCGGTCCTGGTAGACGTTCTGGTTCTCCTCCTCGTACACGTCGAGGCCGGCAGCACCGATCTTGCCGGAGCGGATGCCGCGGATGAGGGCGTTGGAATCGACGAGCGCGCCGCGGCCGGTGTTGATGAGGATGACGCCGTCCTTCATCTTGGCGATGCTCTCATCGTTGATCATGTGGTAGCTGTCCTTGTTGAGGAACGCGTGGAGCGAGATGAGGTCGGCGCGCGCGTAGAGCTCGTCGTAGTCCACGTACTCGTCGACGCAGCCCTCCTCGATGAGCTTCTGGTTGGGGTAGAGGTCCGAGCCCAGGACCGTCATGCCGAAGCCCTTGCAGATGCGGCAGAGCGCGGCGCCGATGCGCCCGGTGCCGATGATGCCCGCGGTCTTGCCGTAGAGCGTCTCGCCCACGAGGCCGCCCAGCGAGAAGTTGTTCTCGCGCACGCGGATATATCCCTTGTGGATGCGGCGGTTGGCGCACATGGCGAGCGCCATGGCGTGCTCGGCGATGGCCTCGGGGCTGTAGGCGGGCACGCGCGTGACGGTGATGCCCAGGTCCTTGGCCATGTTCACGTTCACGGCGTCGAAGCCCGCGCAGCGCATGAGCACCAGCTTGACGCCGAGGCCCGCGAGCACCTCGAGCGTGAGGGCGCCGACGTTGGCGTTCACGAATGCGCAGACGGCGTCGTAGCCGCGGGCGAGCGATGCGGTGAGCGGGGTGAGGTTGGTCTCGGTGTACTCGATGGAGATGTCGGGGTAGGCGGGCAGCTCCTTGTCGAACGATTCCTTATCGTAGCTTGCAGTGCCGTAGAACAGAATCCTCATGGTTCCTCCTCCGAGACGGTCATGCTGAAGCGATGGCTGTTGATAGTTTAGCGTGTCTTGCGCCGACGGGCGGGTATCTCGGAATCGCAGTGGTTGTTGCAGCGCCGTGAAAGGTGTACGTCCTGTCTGCAAGCGAAAATGACGCGCTGCGCGGGGTATAATGGCACTCGTCGCATAGGAACAGCCCGGCAGATGGTGAGCCCTTGCCCCTCCTGGGGAATTATGATCGGGAACCGTTGGAAGCCGCCGGGCGCGAACCCCAGGAGGAATGCCCATGAGGGAGTATCTCGAATCTGCCGAAAAGGTCATCGAGGATCTAGGAACCGATACCAAGCTCGGCCTCACCGCCGCAGAGGCAGCGGCGCGTCTCGAGAAGAACGGTCCCAACAAGCTGAAGGATGCGGAGAAGGATCCGCTGTGGAAGCGGTTCTTCGCCATGATGGCCGACCCGATGGTCATCATGCTCATCATCGCGGCGATCATCTCCGCCGTGACCGGCATGATGAAGGGCGAGGCTGACTTCGCCGACGTCTTCATCATCATCTTCGTGGTCGTGCTCAACTCCGTGCTCGGCGTGGTGCAGGAGTACCAGGCAGAGAACGCCCTCGCGGGCCTGCAGGAGATGAGCGCCGCCCAGTCCAAGGTCATCCGCGACGGCCGCCAGATCCAGGTACCCTCCGCCGATGTCGTCGTGGGCGACATCGTCATCCTCGAGGCGGGCGACGCCGTGCCGGCGGATTGCCGCATCATCGAGAGCGCCTCGATGAAGATCGAGGAGAGCGCGCTCACCGGCGAGTCGGTCCCCGTGGATAAGATCATCAAGATCCTCGGCCTTCCCGCCGGGCATGATGACGTGCCCTTGGGCGACCGCAAGAACATGTGCTACATGGGCTCCACCGTGGTGTACGGCCGTGGCGTTGCCGTGGTCGTCGCCACCGGCATGGACACCGAGATGGGCAAGATCGCCGACGCCATCGCGAACACGGCGGACGAGCTCACACCGCTCCAGATCAAGCTCAACGAACTCTCCGGCGTGCTCACCAAGCTCGTCGTGGGCATCTGCGCCATCGTCTTCGTGGTGGGCATCTTCCAGCACGGCGGCATTGCCTTCTTCCAGGATATGAACCAGGTGCTCAGCACCTTCATGGTCGCCGTGTCGCTGGCTGTCGCCGCCATCCCCGAGGGCCTCGTGGCCGTGGTGACCATCGCGCTCTCCATCGGCGTCACCAAGATGAGCAAGCGCCGCGCCATCGTCCGCAAGATGAACGCGGTCGAGACCCTCGGCTGCACCCAGGTCATCTGCTCCGACAAGACCGGCACGCTCACGCAGAACCGCATGACCGTCGTGAAGCACTACTCCGAGGACACCGCGCGCCTGGTCCGCTGCATGGCGCTCTGCTCGGATGCCAAGTGGGACAGGGTCGCCGGGCAGGCTGTGGGCGAGCCCACCGAAGCCGCCCTCGTGGCCGACGCCGCCAAGATGGGCTTCACCTCCGGCGACCTCGACGCAGCCAACCCGCGCGTGGGCGAGGCCCCGTTCGATTCCGGCCGCAAGATGATGTCCGTCGTCGACCTCTCTCCGTCCGGCGATTACGTGCAGCATACCAAGGGCGGTCCCGACGTGGTGCTCGCCCGCTGCACCATGTTCCACACCTCCGACGGCGACGTTCCCATGACCGACGAGCTGCGTGCCAAGATCATGGAGCAGAACAAGGCCATGGCCGATGACGCGCTGCGCGTCATGGCCGCCGCCCGCGTGAACTACCACAAGAATCCTCCCGCCAGCTACGAGGCGGCAGATCTCGAGAAGGACATGGTCTTCATCGGCCTCTGCGGTATGATCGACCCGGTCCGTCCCGAGGTCAAGGACGCCATCATGGAGGCCCACGGGGCCGGCATGCGCGTGGTCATGATCACCGGCGACCACATCGACACCGCCGTTGCCATCGCCAAGGAGCTCGGCATCGTCCGCGATAAGAGCCAGGCCATCACCGGCGCCGAGCTCGACAAGATTTCGGACGAGGACTTCTTCTCGCGCATCGAGGAGATCGGCGTCTACGCACGCGTCCAGCCCGAGCATAAGACCCGCATCGTCGACACCTGGAAGAAGAAGGGCATGGTCGTCGCCATGACCGGCGACGGCGTCAACGACGCGCCCTCCATCAAGAAGGCGGATATCGGCGTGGGCATGGGCATCACCGGCACTGACGTCACCAAGGGCGTCGCCGACATGGTGCTCGCCGACGACAACTTCGCCACCATCATCGGTGCCGTCGAAGAGGGCCGCCGCATCTACGACAACATCCGCAAGGCCATCCAGTTCCTGCTCTCCTCCAACCTCGCCGAGGTCATCTCGGTCTTCGTGGCCTCGCTCATCGGCTTCGTCATCCTCGAGCCGACGCACCTGCTGTGGATCAACCTCATCACCGACTCGCTGCCGGCGCTCGCCATGTGCATGGAGGAGGCCGAGCCCGACATCATGAAGCGCAAGCCGCGCAACTCCAAGGACGGCATCTTCGCCAACGGCATGGGCATCGACACGCTCTTCCAGGGCATTATCATCGCAGCGCTCACGCTCGCCTCGTACTTCATCGGCATCAGCCACGCCGGCGTGAGCCTCGCCGAGGCAGTTGCGAACGACCAGGCCGGTCTCGAGGGCATGACCATGGCGTTCCTCACGCTCTCCATGGTCGAGATGTTCCACTCGCTCAACATGCGCAGCCGCCTCGGCTCGATCTTCAAGCTCCCCACGCAGAACGGCTGGGCTTGGGGTGCCTTCGCGCTCGCGCTCCTGCTCACGTGGGTTGTCATCGAGACCCCGCTCTCGCAGCTCTTCCACTTCGCTGAGCTCGATCTTGTGCACTACGGCATCGCGATGGCGCTTGCATTCTCGATCATCCCGATCATCGAGATCTACAAGGCCATCATGCGCGGCGTCGAGAAGAATCGCTCGTAGATGGCCAAGCGCCCCAAGAAGAGCACTTCGCGCAGCAGCGCCGACGGGACCCTCGCGGTCCTGCCGGCGCTGTCGCATCTCTCGCACGTGCCGCGGTTCGACGAGCTGCATGCGAGCAATCGGCAGCGCGCCGCGTTCGATCGGGTGCAGGAGCGCTCGGGTGGAGATGTCGAGCTCGCGTGCGTGGTCCGTCTCGACCGCGGGTTCCCGGCGCTCGTGACCGCCGACGCGCTCTTCCGCGCGGAGTTCGCGGCGAAGCTCACCAAGGGCGACAACAGCCGCGTCGCCGTGGGCGACTGGGTTGCCGCGCGCCGTCCCGCCGAGCATGACATGGGCCTCATCGAGGAGATCCTGCCGCGTGAGAGCGACATCGCGCGGTGGCGCGGCAAGTCCCGCGGCGAGAAGCAGACGCTCGCTGCCAACGTGGATGTGGTCATCGTGGTGCAGGCGCTCCTGCCGGGCGAGTTCGACCCCGAGCGCATCGTGCGCTCGGCCGTGATCGCGCGCGATTGCGGTGCCGACGTCGCCGTGGTGCTCACCAAGGCCGACCGCGTGGATGACGCCCACCGCGATAGCGCCGTTGCGCAGATCCGCGAGCTCGTGGGCGACAATGCTGCTATCGCCGTGACCTCATCCGAGGAGGGGCGCGGTATCGACGACGTGCGTGCGCTCGTGCCTGCCGGCACCATCGCCATCGTGCTGGGGGAGAGCGGTGCGGGCAAGTCGACGCTGCTGAACGCGCTGCTCGGCCAGGAGGCGCTCGAGACGGGCGAGGTGCGCGAGCGCGATGACGCAGGGCGTCACACGACCGTGTGCCGCCGTATGGTGTCGCTTCACGATGCGGGCATCATCGTGGACGAGCCCGGGTTGAGGAGCCTGCCGCTCGTCGGCCATGAGCGCGGTCTCGCGAAGGTGTTCCCCGACATCGCCGAGGCGGCTTCGACCTGCAAGTTCAGGGATTGCACCCATACGCATGAGCCCGGTTGCGCCGTCCTCGGAGGGCCGTTCTCGCCCGCGCGCGTGCGCGCCTACGTGGCGCTCGCATCCGAGATGCGCGCCAACGCCGCCGGGCTCGATCCCGACATCGTGCTTTGAGACACTGCTCCCGGGGAGGAGTGTCTCACCTTGGACCGCCGCATTGTGCTATCGTTCTGACCCAATCAAACATCGGGAGGACGCCATGGCACACCGGCAATTGAGCGAGTCGGGCTTCTACCACATCACCATGCGCAGCGCAGGCCAGATTGCCCTGTTCGAAGATGATGACGATCGCAGGAAGTACCTTTCTTTGCTTAAAGCTGCACGCGACAAGTACAACGCGCGGATCATCGCCTGGGTGCTTATGACCGACCACGTGCACCTTATCGTCGATTTCGGTGAGAATCCTCAGAATATCAGCGCATTCATGCATTCGATTGATCATCCCTACAGTTGCTACTTCAATGCGAAGACGGGCAGATCGGGCACCCTGTTCCAGAGTGTGTTCTGGAGCAAACCGCTCATCGATGACTCCCAGCTCATCGCCACAACCTACTATGTCCATATGAACCCCGAGAATGCCTGCATCGCACCCATGCGGGAGTATCGGTGGAGCAGCTATCGCGAGTATGCAGGGCTGCAGTGGGCCGTCGACACGAGCACGGTGCTCGAATTGTTCGGAAGTTTCGAGGCGTTCGATGCATACGAAGGGTCGCCGAAGGATGTTGTAAGCAGGGCATCATCCGTGGTCCCGCAAGACGGAGATGTGCTTGCGAGGGCGATGGCCCTTGCTGGCGTGAAGACCTCGGACGAGCTCAGGGCTCTTCAAAAAGGGCAGCGAGATGAGCTGATCCGAAAACTTGCAAGCGAGGGGAACAGCGCGCGGAAGATTGCGCGATCATTCGGAATCGGCCATGCGACCGTCTCCCGCATCATAAAATGAGACAGTGCTCCCGGGGAGGGGTGTCTCACGAGGGCATGATGAAGTGCGTGCGTGCGCCGCGTTCGGGCTCGGGGTGCTCGATGCCTGCCGCGCGTCCAGCCTCGATGCAGCGCAGGAGCCATGCCATGTTGTGCGCGAGGTTGCGCAGCGTCTGCATGCCCTCCTCATCGCGGAGCAGATTCTCATGCGTGAATCCGTGCAGCCCGTTCCAGTAGGTGGAGCCCACGCAGGGCATGCCCGCGATGCCGAAGTACTTGTTCATCACGTCGAGCGTCGCCGTGGTTCCCGCACGGCGTGCCACGCAGATCGCACCGGCGGGCTTTCCGTCGAACACCTTGCGGAACCCTGCGTAGAACACGCGGTCCATGAAGGAGAGCACGCGGCCTGCGGGATGCGCGTAGAAGACCGGCGTGGCGAAGATGAATCCGTCGGCGTCCTCGGCCTTGTCGATGAAGCCGTTCACGCCGTCATCGGAGAAGATGCAGCGTCCGGTCTCGGAGCATTTCCCGCAACCCAGACAATCGTGCACGGGTGCGGCCCCAACGTTGACGATCTCGCTCTCGATGCCGTCCTTCTCGAGCTCGGACGCGATGTACTCCAGCATGAACGCGCTGTTGCCCTCCGCCCGCCAGCCGCCGTTCAACATGAGAACCTTCATGGCATCCTCCCTGATCGCCGTCCTTTAGCCTCATTTTAGGTTACGCTGCTATTGTGGGCATCCACAGTTACACGGATAGGGACGGTGCCATGAGAATCCTCCTTGCAGAAGACGAGCGCGAGCTGTCGCGTGCCCTCGTCGCGATCCTCGAGCATGCGGGCTATACAGTCGATGCCGCCCTCGATGGCGAGGAGGCGCTCTACAACCTCGATATCAACGACTACGACATCGCCATCCTCGACATCATGATGCCCAAGGTCGACGGGCTCGCCGTGCTCAAGACCATCCGCGAGAAGGGCCTTGTGCTCCCCGTGCTCATGCTCACGGCGAAGTCCGAGATCCGCGACCGCGTGGCGGGGCTCGACGCCGGCGCAAACGATTACCTCACGAAGCCGTTCGCCGCGAGCGAGCTGCTCGCGCGCATCCGCGTCCTCACGCGCACGACGCCCACGGTCGCCAAGCGCGAGCTTCGTTTCGGCGACATCTCGATCGATGAGCGTGCCTCCCAGCTGGTCTGCGGCGATGAGCGCATCGACCTCACGGCCCGCGAGTTCCAGATGATGGAGATGCTCGTCACCGCCAAAGGCTCGAAGCTCTCGACCGACGCCTTCATGCGCAAGGTCTGGGGTTCGCTGTCCGATGTCGAGACGAGCGTCGTGTGGGTGAACCTCTCGAACCTGCGCAAGAAGCTCGCCCGGGTCGGGTCGTCCGTGTGCATCTCGGCGCTGCGCAATGTGGGCTACTTCCTCGAGGAGAGCACCGGATGATCAAGCAGCTCAGGAGGAAGTTCATCGCCATCGCGCTTGCGAGCGTCGCGATCGTGCTGCTCGTGATCGTGGGCGGCATCAACATCTCCAACTACATCGCGGTGATGTCGCGGGAGGATGCGCGCGCCGACCTGGTCGCCGCGGTCGACGGCGACCTCGCCGAGCTTGATGGGGATCGCTTCGGTGAGGCTGGGGAGAAACGCGGCCCCGGCGGGCCCGCCGACTTCCAGGGGCAGGAACAGGGGTTCGAGCTGCAAGGGCTCGACAGCGGTTTGGGACGCGAGGCGCCCTTCGATACCCGCTACTTCATCGTGTGGGTCGACGCCGACGATGACGACGGGGCGCTCGCCGTGTCCGCGGACCTTTCCCATATCGTCTCGATCGACGCCACCGAGGCGCTCGATTTGGGCGAGCGGGCGTGGCGTTCGAACCGCGAGCGCGGCACCATCGACGGGTTCAGGTTCCTGCGCTGCGAGATCGACGATGAGGACGCCATCGTCTTCGTCGATATCTCGCGCGACGCCTCGTCGTTCAGGTCGTTCGCGCTGGCGAGCGCCGTGGCCAGCGTTGCGGGGCTGCTCGCTGTCGCAGCCATCCTCGTTCCTGTCTCGGCGATCGTGGTCCGTCCCATCGAGGAAAGCCAGGAACGCCAGCGCCGTTTCGTAACCGACGCGAGCCACGAGCTCAAGACGCCGCTCGCCATCATCTCGTCGAGCGCCGACGTCATCGAGATCGAGAACGGCGAGAGCGAATGGGTGGAGAGCATCCGCCATCAGGTCGCGCGCCTCTCCGACCTCACGTCCAAGCTGGTGGCCCTCACCAAGGCGGAGGAGGGTACTGCGACCATGCAGGTTGCGGACTACAACCTCACGGCACTGGTCGAGGAGGTTGTCCGCGAGTTCGAACCGATGGCCGTGGCGAGCGGCAAGCGGCTCGTGACCCGTGTCGCTCCCGCGCGGACCGCACGCGGCGATAAGGCGCTTGTCCGCCAGGCGATCACGCTGCTGCTCGACAATGCCCTCAAGCATTCGGACGACGGGGGAGAGGTGCGCCTCGAGGCCGACGTACGCCGCGGGCACGCACGTGTCGACGTGTGGAACACCGTCGCGGAGATCGCACCGGGCGACCACCCCGAGTTCTTCGAGCGGTTCTACCGTGCCGACGAGGCGCGCTCGTCGTCCGGCGGGCATGGCATCGGGTTGGCGGTCGTCTCCGCAATCGCCGAGGCGCACAACGGCAGCGTATCCGCCCATTCCGAGGATGGCCGCTCCATCGAGATCTCCGTCATCCTGTAATTGGGGACGGTTCCTTTTTCGCGGTTTTCCGCGCTTTTGGGACGGTGCATCCATCAAGTCGGGTTCGGTCTCACGTCCTGCACGATACCGCGTGCGACTCCCGTGAGTTGCTCGATCTGCTTGCAGGACAGACCAGCGCTTCTCAAGAGTGCGAGAAAACGGTTCCTCCGCTGTACCGTGAGCGTTCCGACCACATGCAGATCGTCGAGTCCCGTGATCGTCTTCGCGAGCGCGATCATGTCTTCCGTCGAGATGCGTTTTGCGAAGCGGGGCACGTACATTCCATCGCGCTCGTGATAGGCGATGAACTCCCGTATGCCTCCCAGCATATCGAGCACGATGTCGACCTCTGATAAGCCTCGCCCGACGAGGTATTCACGGTAGCTGCTCCACTCATAATCGCCCGGATTGGCGCATAGGCAGCCTCTCACCGGGTTGCGATGGATGTAGCGGACGGCTTCGAGCAGGTAGTGATCGGTTTCGACGGGAATGCTGAGGAACCTGTCCTGGAACACATGGCCGACGCGGTCAGCGAGCGCGTTGTAGTGATGCGCATACTGCGAGAGCAGGCGTTTCATCACAAGGCTGAGGTTCTGCGCGGGGTCTGAGATGAGCAGGTGGACGTGGGTATCCATCAGGCACCAGGCGAGAACCGCAACGGAGGTGCCCTCCATGCTCTTCTTGAGCAGATCGAGGAAATACCGTCGGTCGACTTCCGACTCGAAGATAATCTGCCGGGCGTTTCCCCGAATCATCACATGGTAGTACCCTGATTCGCTGATCTGACGTCGAACGCGTGGCATCGCTGCTCCCTTGTCCAGATGGTTGAGAGCACATTGTATCCTCTATATTCCTGCAGGTAAACAGGCAAAAAGTGATGAAATCAAGCTGACGTGAACCCGACAGATATCCGTCAGCTAGGTGTCAGAAAACCGCGAAAATGGAACCGTCCCAAAAGCGCGGAAAACCGCGAAAAAGGAACCGTCCCCAATTCCAGGTCGGGGCTTTAGGTTTGCTTTAAGTCGCCTCCGTATAGTGTCCTCGACACTCAAGGAGGTCCAGCAATGCAAAACCAGTTCGTATTCAAGCGCTATGAGGTCAAGTACCTCGTCACGGACGAGCAGCGCGCGCGTATCGAGCGCGCCATGGCTCCCCACATGGTCGCGGACGAGCACGGCGAGTCCACCATCTGCAACGTCTACTACGACACGCCCTCGCACCTGCTCATCCGCCGCTCCTCCGAGAAGCCCATCTACAAGGAGAAGGTGCGCGTCCGCTCCTATGGCCGCCTCTCCGAGGACGGCGAGCTGTTCGTCGAGCTCAAGAAGAAGTATAAGGGCGTGGTGTACAAGCGCCGCATCGCGTCGGACGCCGCGCATGCCGAAGCCCTGCTCTCCGGCACCTGCATGCCATCCAGCCAGATCGAGCGCGAGATCGCCTTCACCGTCGCGCGCTACGAAGGCCTCGCACCCGCCTGCTACATCGCCTACGACCGCTGCGCATTCTTCGCCGAGGACGACCGCGGCTTCCGCGTGACCTTCGACCGCAACATCCGCTGGCGTTCCGAGCGCCTCTCGCTCGCGGAGGACACCGACGGCGAGCAGCTGCTCGAGCCGGGCATGTCCCTCATGGAGGTCAAGTGCGCGGGCGCCATGCCGCTGTGGCTTGTACGCGAGCTCTCGGCGATGCGCCTCTACAAGACGTCCTTCTCGAAATACGGCACCGCATGGGCGCGTTCCGGCGCAGATGTGACCGCACCCCGCACGAACCTCGTGCCGCTCCGCCCCGCGCAGCCCGTCTACGCGCCGGCGCCCATCCCGTACCCTGCCCGCATCCGCACCCCGCGCCACGCCGCCCAGGCGCATGTGGCATAGATTGGAGACGTGATCCACATGCTCGAGTCCCTGTTCGCAACCACCTCAACGACCACCTCGCTCGCCATCGTCCCGATGCTCGCCGCCATCGCCGCGGCCCTCGTCCTCGGCCTTCTGCTCTCGTGGGTGTATTCCCTGAACGGTCGCGCGACGCGCTCCTTCGTGCTCGCGCTCTCCATCCTCCCCGCCATCGTCGCCGTGGTCATCATGATGGTCAACGGCAACGTCGGCGCGGGCGTCGCCGTCGCCGGCGCGTTCTCCCTCGTGCGCTTCCGCAGCGCGCCCGGCTCCGCGCGCGACATCTGCTTCATCTTCCTCGCGATGGCGGTCGGCCTCGTCTGCGGCATGGGCTACGTCCTCCACGCGGCCATCGTGACGGTGGTCCTCGGCGCCGTGCTCGCCTTCTACCAGATCTCGGGTCTCGGCTCGCGCAAAGGATCCAGCGACCGCACCCTCACGATCACCATCCCCGAGGACCTCGACTACGCCGGCCTCTTCACCGACATCTTCGCGTCCTTCACCACCTACCACGAGCTCGTCTCGGTCAAGACCACCAACATGGGCAGCCTCTACAAGCTGACCTACGAGGTCGGCATCGCGGACCAGGCTGACGAGAAGTCGATGATCGACGAGATCCGCTGCCGCAACGGCAACCTCGAGGTGGCCCTGACCCGCCAGGAGACCGTGCGGGAGACGTTGTAACAACCTGCGCGCCATGGGTATACTGGGAGAGGTGTATCCCGCGTACGGAAGAGTGGATGATGGATAGCCAGCAGCCGAACCAGCCGCAGTACCCGTCCCAGGTGCCTCAGCCCCCCCAGGCCCCCCAGGCTCCCCAGGCGTATGCTCCGCAGGCGTACGCACCCCAGGCGATGACCCAGCAGCCCGTCTACGCGCAGCCCGCTCCGGTCCAGCAGCCCGCGGTCAAGCCCAAGAAGGGCTGGGGCAAGCTCTTCGCCGCCCTCGCGTGCCTGCCGCTGCTCATCGTGGGCGAGATCATCGGCCTGTACGCCGGCGATGCGACCGTGCTCGGCCAGGATCTCGGCGCGGAGCTCGGCGGCGCGCTCTTCGCGGTCGTGCTCTGCTGCGTCCTCGGCGGCGTCAGCCTGCTCAACATCACGGCGAAGTCCTGGAAGTGGGCATGGCGCGGCCTGTGGTGGTCCATCGCGATCTCCGCGGCCATCGCCATCCTCGACCTGTACGACTACATCTCGACCGACAGCCTCTTCCCCGTGCGCGACTGGCCCTGGCAGTTCTTCCTCTCGATCGTCTACTGCATCGCCATCGGCTTCTTCGAGGAGTTCATGGCGCGCGGCCTCGTCCTGCAGGGCCTGCTCTCGCGCATGGGCACCAACCGCAAGGGCGTCGTGTGGGCCTGCATCCTGAGCTCGCTGTTCTTCGGCCTGCTGCATGTCGACGTCTCGCAGATGTTCTCCGTCACTCCGCTCGAGTTCCTGCAGGGTGCGCTCAAGGTGCTCCAGACCGGCATGTACGGCTTCGCGCTTGCCGCGGTCGTCTGCAAGACGGGCGAGATCGTATCCGCCGCCCTGCTCCACGGTCTCGATGACTGGCTGCTCTTCGTCCTCACCTTCGTCGTGGGCGACTCCCTCGTGACCGAGTACGTCTCGTCCGATGTCGACGAGGGCTGGGCAACGGTGATCGTCTACGCCATCTGCATCGCGCTCTATATCCCGCTTGTGGTCCGCGCAGCCCATACGCTAAGGGATCTCGATGTGCCCAACCGCGGCGCGTTCTTCCGCGAGCGTGCCGGCGTCGCCACGGCTCCGGCAGCGCCCGTCGCTCCCGTCGCAGCCCCTGCCGCGGCCTATGCGGCTCCGACGCAGCAGGGCTATCCCGCCCAGTACGTGCAGCCGCAGCAGTACGTCCAGCCGCAGCAGTACGTCCAGCAGCCTCCTGCGGTTCCGCCTGCGAATCCGATCCCTACGCAGATTCCCGACGAGAACCTGTTCCAGACGGATCGAAGCGATCCTCGAAATACCGGGCTATAGCGGGACCGGTGAACACGCCCGAGAAGGCGGCGAATAACCCTTTCGCGACCGCATAGGCGATGCCGTTTCCCAGCGTGAACTTGATGAGCTGGGCGAGTCCGAGGAACAACGCCACGGTGAGCAGGCCCACGACGAGCCGGATGGCCTTCCGCTTCGCACTGCAATCCGTGGAGAACCGCACGTAGCGATGCTCGAGGAACCATCCCACGAGGGTCCCCGCCGCGACGCCCGCGGTGCTGTAGGCGTCGAGTCGCATCTCCGCGGGGTCGACGAGCAGCACGCCGCCCACGTAGTCCATGGGGTAGGGCTTGACCGTGGTGTAGACCACGATGGCGGCGATGGCGGCGAGCCCGACGGCGAGCACGGTGGTGTCCTTGGTCGTATCGCGCTTCACCCATGAGATGAACAGGCCCGAGAGCCAGATCGCAAGGGCGGAGATGCAGAGCGCTACGAGCACGTCTTGCGGGGTGTGCACACCGAGGAAGTTGCGCGAGAAGGCGATGAGCAGGACCAGGATCGCGAGGAGGATCGCCTGCGGGTGCCTCTCCCTGATCCTCCAAGCTAGCGAACCGTAGACCGAAGCCGATCCCTGCGTGTGCCCGCTGGGGAACGAAAAGCCCGTGGCATGGCCCATCGCCATCCGAGAGGGCGCGATGCGCGTGTCGCGGATCCAGGGGCGGTACACGCACGCGGTGTCCTTCACGAGCTGGTTGATGTTGTTGCCGATCCCGATGTTCGTCAGGATGAAGAGGCCGAGCTCCTTGTCGACGATCCAATAGAGGATGCATGGGACGACTGCGAGCATCGCCGAGCTGCCCAGGAAGGTGACCACGTTCATGATTATCTCGATTGCGGGGCCGGCCGCCTCGCGGATGCTTTGGAGCCAGAGCAGGTATTCGATGTCCATGTCGTCCTCTCGGATTGCCGTGCCATCTTATTGTACGGTTTGCGCGCATGGGCGTCGCGCCGCACTCGTTTAGCGCCTGAATCGCGCGGATACCGAAAACACGGCGGTTGACGCGGCGGGCACCCTACACTAGTGCTAGGTTATTCCGTCCATACCGAGGAGGTATCCATGGGCAAGTTCGTCATCCGCACCACCGAGAAGGGCTCCCGCTTCGTGCTCAAGGCCGGCAACGGCGAGGTCATCGCCGTCTCCCAGATGTATGCCTCTCTGGACGGCTGCGTCAACGGCGTCGCCTCCGTCAAGAACAATGCGCCCGAGGCCAACGTCGAGGATCAGACCGTCGAGGGCTTCGAGAAGCAGCCGTGCCCCAAGTTCGAGGTCTACGTCGACAAGGCCGGCGAGTTCCGCTTCCGCCTGCTCGCCAAGAACGGCCAGAACATCGCCGCGTCCGAGGGCTACACCGCCAAGAAGAGCTGCCTCAACGGCATCGAGTCCGTGCGCAAGAACGCCGTCGATTCCGAGGTCGTGCAGGAAGAGGAGTAGATTCCTCCCGAACAAGAGGCTATCGAGCTGAACGAGAAGGCCAGGCCCTACGCGGTCTGGCCTTTTCCGATGAACCTGCAATTGGGGACGGTTCCTTTTTGAAAACCGCGAAAAAGGAACCGTCCCCAAAGCGCGGAAAACCGCGAAAAAGGAACCGTCCCCAAAGCGCGGAAAACCGCGAAAAAGGAACCGTCCCCAATTACAGGTTCGAGAGGCTGTCAGCGCGAGAAGACGAGCGTATTCCCATCCGAAAGGTGCTCGTCGTATGCGTATCCGCGCTCATCGAAGGCGCGCAGGTCCTCAAGCGACTCGATATCACGCTCGGCGCACCAGCGCACGAAGGTGCCGCGTGCCGCCTTCGCTTCGGTGGATCGTTGGATGAGGCGTCCGTCGCGCACGTCTCCGAACAGGCAGGTCGTGATGGCGGGCATGCCGGGGCCGACGTGTGCCGTAAGCGCCCGCGAATACTCGACCGACGCCACGTTGACGATGTCGGTGAAACCCTCATCGGCAAGCGAGCGCAGAAGCGTGTCGCCCCAGAAGTCGTAGAGGTCGGCGAATCCGTCCACGGAGAGCTTCTGGCCCATCTCCAGGCGGTAGGGCACGACGCCGTCGAACGGCGCGAGCACGCCGTAGAACCCCGAGAGGATGCGCAGATGGGCGCGCAGGTAGTCGAGTCCGGCACCGTCCATCACGCCCGCCGCGAGATGCTGGAAGGCGATGCCCTCGTAGGCGATGACCGCAGCCGTGACGTCGCGGGAGAGGTCCATCTCGCGCAGGCGCTCCATGTTAAGCGCCGTGAGCACATCACTCGTCTTCCACAGCGCCTTGGCCTCGTCGTACGAGAACGACCTGAGCGCGTCCATGAGCCGTCCGGTCCTTTCGAGGAACCGTGGAACGCCTTCAGCATACGGCGGTCCTTCGACCACGTTCATCTTCTTGGCAGGGGAGAGGACCAGGCAGAGCCTCATCGCGCCTCACCCGTCCAATAGCCATAGCGCGGCTCCAAGCGCACGGCGAAGCCTGCGGTGAGCGAGAACGAGGCGACCTCGGCGACCAGCATCGCATACCAGATGCCGTCCGGACCGATGAGGGCGGGCAGCAGGAAGACGCAGCCGATCTCGAAGACGATGGTGCGGAAGAACGAGATGATCGCGCTGATCACACCGTTGGAAAGCGAGGTGAACAGCGACGAGCCGTAGATGTTGAACCCCATGACGAGGAACGCCGTCGAATAGAGCGTGAACGCATGGACGGTGAGGGCGAGCACCTCGGGTTCATCGCGTACGAACAGGCCGCTCAGGGGGTCGGCGAGCAGCTGCGTCGAGACGAACATCGCGATGCCCGTGCAGCCGATGACGACCAGGCTCTTCCTGAAGAGGCTCCGCATCTCCGCGCGGTTCTCCGCGCCGTAATTGAAGCCCATGAGCGGGGCCGCGCCGATGGAGTAGCCGATGAAGATCGCGTTGAAGGAGAACCCGAAGTAAAGGATGATGCTGTACGCCGCGACGCCCGCCTCGCCGAGCCATGCGAGCAGCTGCATGTTGAAGGCCATCGAGACGAGCGACGAGGAGATGTTGGAGACGAACTCCGACGAGCCGTTGAAGCATGCCTCTCGTAGAATCGCCAGGTCGACGCGGGGCTTCGTGAAGCGAAGGCTGCTGGAGTTGGGGCGCGAGAAGTACACGAGCGGGATGATGGCCGCGAGCGCCTCGCCCGAGACCGTGGCGATGGCAGCGCCGGCAACCCCCATGTCCAGAAGCGCGACGAAGACCGCGTCGAGCACGATGTTGGTCACGCCCGCAGCGACGGTGTTCGCGAACCCCAGGCCGGGCTTGCCCGCCGTGGCGTAGAAGTTCTGGAAGAGCAGCTGGCATGCATCGACGGGAAGGCCGACCAGGAGGATCCCGCCGTAGACGCATGCCTCCTCGAGCATCGCTCCTTCGGCACCGAGCGCGCCCATGATCGGACGCATGGCCACGAGTCCCGCGACGGCGAGCACGACCGAGATGGCGATGGTGGCGCAGACGAAGAAGGTGAAGCGCTCGCGGGCGAGCTCCTCGTCACCCTCGCCGCGCGTACGTGCGACGATGGCGCTGCCGCCGGTGCCCAGCATGAAGCCGATGGTCGCGAGGATCATGGTGAGGGGGAAGGCGAAGTTGGTCGCGGCGAGCGACGTGGACCCGCAGACGTTCGAGACGAACAGGCCGTCGGTCATCACGTAGAGCGACTTGAAGAGCATCATGCCGATGGCGGGCAGCGTGGCTCGGATGAGCCTGCGGTACGTGAAATGCTGCGCCATATCGGTTGCCATGGATGATCCCCTGCCGTGCGGTTTCGCCCTTTGCTACTCTAGCGGAAGGCGATGGACGCAAGGGTATGATAGAGCCATGAGATTGGATATCCTCACAGACGCCAGAACGGCCGGGAAGATCCGCTACCGCATCCGGTGCGGGGAGGACGTCGTTGGCTCGCTTGCCTGGGATGGGCGCGGGTCGTTCTCGATCGACGTGTTCGGACGTTCCTGCGGGCTGCATCAGCCCGACGCCCTCGAGCGCGCACGGCAGCTGGGGCAGGGTTCGCGCATGCTGCTTGCCACGGGATCCTTCCCCGGCACCATCTCCACGAGACGTGAGAAGGACGGCCTGCTCGGCTCGTGCACCTTCTACGCTCTGGAAGCGGAGGGGGCTGCATCGTGCGGCTACCCCAATCCCGGAGGCGGGCGCGGCTGGCGCATGAGCATCCACCGCGACAGCGGGCAGATCGCGCTGGCCAAGCGGCCGAGCGAGCCTGTCCACACCCCTGACGGCCTCGCGATCATCGCCCTCGACGAGGATGCGGCGGTCCGCGCGCTGCTGCTGGCCTGTTACGACGTCTATGCGAGCTACCTTAAGAACGACGGCGGGGCGGCGGGCCCCTTCTCGTTCCGCTTCGTCAACATCTTCGGGAAGCGCGCGACGGAGCTCGACGACCCTGGGTTCGAAGAGCGCTGCGACGGCGGATCGTCAGAGGAGGATGCGGCGGCGGATGCCGTTC
The DNA here is from genome assembly GCA_902795065.1 of uncultured Coriobacteriaceae bacterium. GTDB lineage: Bacteria > Actinomycetota > Coriobacteriia > Coriobacteriales > Atopobiaceae > RUG721. The sequence goes on along the minus strand of CADBJR010000004.1, from coordinate 113,124 downwards.
CCGAGACCGCAGCCGACCGCGCTGCGCGGCTTGCTGAGGGTTTCGCCGTCAAGGGAGACATCGTCGACCGCCGCTCCTGACGCTGACCCGGTGCGCCGAAGGTCCATGCAGAAAGCCGCCCGCACGGATGCGGGCGGCTCCTGTTGATCTGAAGCTGCGGGCCTACTTCCCGGTGAGCTTCCTCTTGATGATCTTGGCCCTGCGCTTGAGCGCGTAGGGGATGATGGCCTTGAGCTTGTCGTCCACCTTGCCCATGGTGGAGCACTCGGGCAGCTCGCGGGAGAGGTGGATGGCGTCGAAGTCGCACTTGGTGGTGCAGACGCCGCAGCCCACGCACTTGTTGGGATCGACGATGGATGCGCCGCACTTGAGGCAGCGTGCGGTCTCGATGCGCACCTGCTCCTCGGTGAGCGTGAGGTGCCAGTCGCGATGGGTCTTGTGGATGTCGAGGCCCTCGCGCACGCCCTCGTGCTGGCGGCCCGCATGGTCGTAGTCGTTGGGGTTCAGCACGATGTCGGTCTTGTCGAGCTCGATGTAGCGGCGCTGGTTGCGGCCGAGCGTGAGGGAGTTGCCGGGCTGCACGAAGCGGTGGATGGATATGGCGGCCTCGTGGCCCTGCGCGACCGCGTCGATGACGAACTTCGGGCCGGTGAGCGCGTCGCCGCCCACGAAGATGTCGGCCTGGGCGGTCTGGAAGGTCTTGGGGTCGGCCTGCGCGCGCATGCCGCGGTCGAGCACGACGGCCTCGCCCTCGAGCATCGTGCCCCAGTCGATGGCCTGGCCGATGGACATGACCACGTTGTCGCAGGCGACGAGCACGGTGTCGTCCTCATCGTAGACGGGGGAGAAGCGCCCGTCCTCGCCGAACACGCTGGTGCAGCGCTTGAAGCGGATGCCGGTCACCTTGCCCTTCTTGTTGCGGACGACCTCGGCGGGACCCCAGCCGTTCACGATCTGGACGCCGTCCTCCTCGGCCTCTGCGCGCTCCTCGGGCGTGGCGGGCATCTCATCGCGCTGCTCGAGGCAGTACATGGCGACGCTCTTGGAGCCGGCGCGCACGGCAGCGCGCGCCGCATCGATCGCCACATTGCCGCCGCCGACCACGACGGTGGTGCCGGGCAGCTCGGTGGCCTCGTCGGCGAGCACGCGGCGGAGGAACTCCACGGCAGTCTCGACGCCTTCGCCGTCCTCGCCGTCGACGCCGGCGAGACGTCCCTTCTGGGCGCCGATGGCCAGGTAGAAGGCCTCGTAGCCCTGCTCGCGCAGCTGATCGAGCGTGACGTCGGTGCCGACCTCGATGCGACAGCGGATCTCGACGCCCATGGCGCGGAGCACGTCGATCTCGGCCTTGACGACGTCCTTCTCGAGCTTGTAGGAGGGGATGCCGTAGACCATCATGCCGCCGGGCTTCTCGCTCTTCTCGAAGACCGTGGGGGCATAGCCGAGGTTGGCCAGGTAGTAGGCGCAGGTGAGACCCGCGGGGCCGGCGCCGACGATGGCGACCTTCTGCTGGTACGGCCCCTTGAGCGACGGCTGCATCGAGGGCGGCACAAAGCGCGTCTCGGCGTCGAGGTCGAGCTGCGCGAGGAACTTCTTGACAGCCTCGATGGAGACGGGATCGTCGATGAGGCCGCGCGTGCAGGCGTCCTCGCAGCGGTGGTTGCAGATGCGGCCGCAGACGGCGGGGAAGGGGTTCTCCTTCTTGATGAGCGCGAGCGCCTCGGTGTAGCGGCCCTGCGCCGCCAGTTTGAGATAGCCCTCGACGGCGATGTGCGCGGGGCAGGCGACCTTGCACGGCGCGGTGCCGGTGTCATAGGTCTCGATGCGGTTGTTGTCGCGGTAGTCGGGATCCCACTTCTCGGGGCCCCAGTCCAAATCGTCGGGCAGCTCGTGGCGCGGGTACTCGATCGCACCGTGGCTGGTGCAGAGCCGCTGGCCGAGCTTCACGGCGCCGGCGGGGCAGTTCTCCACGCACTGGCCGCAGGCCACGCAGTTGGCGGGGTCGACGCTCGCCACGTAGGCGGAGCGGCTGAAGTTGGGGGTGTTGAACAGCTGCGAGGTGCGTAGGCCGTAGCACACGGACTTCTGGCAGTTGCAGATGGCGAAGATCTTCTCCTCGCCGTCGATGTTGGTGATCTGGTGGACGAAGCCCAGGTCCTCGGCGCGCTGGATGATCGCGAGCGCCTCCTCCTTGGTGACGTAGCGGCCCTTGCCGGTCTGCACCTCGTAGTCGGCCATGTCGCCCACGCCGATGCACCAGCCCTCGGCGTCGTCGCCGGTGTTCACGCCGCGCACCGTCTCGGACATGCGACAGGAGCAGACGGCGCTCGAGAAGCGGTCGTACTTGTCGAGCCAGTGGGAGATGTGCTCCACGGGGATGGAGCGCTCCTCCTGCTCGATGGCCTTCTCGACGGGGATGACGTGCATGCCGAGTCCGCCGCCTCCGGGAGGCACCATGGGCGCGACCTGCGACGGGCCCGTGAATGCGATGCGCTCGAAGTAGGTGCTCATCTCGGGGTGCTCCTCGAGGGCGGCCTCGTTCATGGCGTAGAACTCGCCCATGCCCGGCAGCTGGACGGGCAGGACGAAGCGCTTCTCATGGTTGGGGTTCGTGCCGTCGAGGTTCTCCCAGTTGTACTCGATGTTGCCGACCTGCGCCATGTGGTTGACGAGCGGCTCGACGCGCTCGCGCGGCCATCCGGTCTTCTCGACGATCTGGTCCATGGTGAGGGGGTTGCGCATGCCCATGCGGTTGGCGATGTAGGCGGTCTCCTCGGTGAAGATCGAGAAGAGGCCCCAGTACTCGGGGTCCGCCGGGGTGATCTTGGTGATGCCGACCTTCTGCGGGATGCGGTCGATCATGAGCTTGGCGAGCTTCATGGTCTCGGGGCGATCGGCGGGGTCGATCTCCTGAGCGGGCACGTACGGGTCCATGGGCTCTGCGGGGCGGTAGGGCTTGGCAGGGCGGAACTGGTGGTTCCACTCCCAGAGCTCGGGATGGTCGGACTCCTCCTTGCAGCTGGCGGTCTCGGGGCCTTCGAAGACCTCGACGATCTTCGAGCCCTGGTTGCGGGGCGGGTTGATGACGCCCTCCGTCGGCCCGACGACGGGCTGGGCCCAGTGCTCGGGCGCCTTTCCGCCTGCCTCCAAGCGCTTCTGCTCGCGCAGCTCGATGATGTTTCCGGCGATCTCTGCCATGGTGCGTCCTCTCCAACAGTGCGTCGGTCGCGCCCCCTCGCGCAGCTCATTAACAACTTTATGGTAACAAAGCAGTGCTATCGTTATGATGCGATTCGATCCATCCAAGGAGCTGGCAATGATCTATAAGAACATCATCGATGCCACCGGACATACGCCGCTCGTGCGCCTGAACAAGCTCGTGGAGCCCGGTATGGCCGAGGTCCTCGTCAAATTCGAAGGACTCGAGGTGGGAGGCTCCATCAAGACGCGCGTGGCTGCCGCGATGATCGCCGGCGCCGAGAAGCGCGGCCTGCTGCATCCCGACAGCGTCATCGTAGAGCCCACGAGCGGCAACCAGGGCATCGGCCTTTCGCTCGTCGGCGCGGTCAAGGGCTACAAGGTACGCATCATCATGCCCGATTCCGTCTCCGAGGAGCGCCGCAAGCTCTGCAAGGCGTACGGTGCAGAGGTCGTGCTCGTCCACGACGAAGGGGATATCGGCAAGGCCATCGAGGAGTGCCTCAACACAGCGCTCGCCATGCGCGACGCCGACCCCGAGCACGTGTGGGTGCCGCAGCAGTTCGACAACCCCGACAACCCCGCGGCCCACATCCTCGAGACGGGCGCGCGCATCCTGTTCGACGTCGACGGTCCCATCGACGGCTTCTGCAGCGGCTTCGGCACCGGCGGAACGCTCTCGGGCGTCGGCCGCGTGCTGCGCACCGCCAATCCCGACATGCAGATCTGGGCCGTCGAGCCCGAGGAGGCGGCGATCCTCTCGGGCGGCATGATCGGCACGCATATCCAGATGGGCATCGGCGACGGCGTCATCCCCAAGAACCTCGACCGAGCCGTGTACGACCGCGTGGTCATCGTCACCGACGAGGAGGCGCTCACCACGGCGCGTCGCCTCGCGCGCGAGGAGGGCCTCATGTGCGGCATCTCGAGCGGCACCAACGTCACGGCTGCGCTGCGCATGGCGCGCGAGCTGGGCGAGGGCAAGCGCGTGGTCACGATCCTGCCCGATACGGCCGAGCGCTACTTCTCAACGCCGCTGTTCGAGGGCTGACGATGGACCTTGCCGCCCGCAGGCTCGTGGTGTTCGACTGGGACGGAACGCTCTGCGATTCGATGTCGGGCATCATCGCCACCGCACGTTCCGTGCTTCTGGAGTGGGGGATTGCCGAGGAGGACCTCGGCGACCTCACACGTCTCGTGGGTCCGCCCTTCCCGCAGGCATATTCGCAGGTTTACGGTTTGTCAGAGGCTGATGCCGCCGAGGTGACGCGCCGCTACCGTGCCCGTTACGAGGAGGGCGAGGGCGCGGGATGGCCCCTGTTCGAGGGGATTCCCGATATGCTCGAGGTGCTCCACGCGTACGGCAAGCTCGTCGCCATCGCCAGCTCGAAGCGCCACGACCTCGTGATGAGACAGGTGCGCGACAACGGCCTTGCCGAGGTGTTCGATGCAATCTGCGGGAAGCTCGCCGATACGGGCGATTCCAAGGAGGCCGCCATCCTGCGCGCGGTCGAGCAGACGGGTTGCTCGGTCGTCGACACCGTGATGGTGGGGGACCGCGACCTCGACGTGATCGCCGCCGGGCATGTGGGCATTCCCTGCGTGGGCGTGCTGTGGGGAGGGACCGCGCCGCGCGCCGAGCTCGAAGATGCGCATGCTGCTGCCGTTGCCGACACGGTCGCTGAACTCGAGGCGCTCCTCACCGCTTCCATCTGATTCCTGCAATTGGGGACGGTTCCTTTTTCGCGGTTTTCCGCGAAAAAGGAACCGTCCCAAAAGCGCGGAAAACCGCGAAAAAGGAACCGTCCCCAATTGCAGGTCGGAGATAGCAGAAGTGTCGTGTCCTTGTGAGATGCGTCTTCAAGCTCACCGAGCCAAACCTCGCGTGATACAGTTAGAAATGGTATGTATCCAGCCAATCCTTTGGGAGGAACGCGATGGCGCAAGATCTTGCCGCAGTGGCAAAGCAAATCCGTAGGGACATCATCGAGGAGACCGCGGCAGCGGGTTCGGGCCACCCCGGCGGCTCGCTTTCCAGCGCAGAAATCCTCACCGTGCTCTACTTCGACAAGATGAACGTCGACCCCGCGAATCCGCGCTGGGCCGACCGCGACCGCTTCGTGCTCTCCAAGGGCCATGCCGCGCCCGTGCTCTATGCCGCCCTTGCCGAGCGCGGCTTCTTCCCGCGCGAGGACCTCAAGACCCTGCGCGATATCCACTCCCATCTGCAGGGCCATCCCAACATGAACGACACCCCCGGCGTCGACATGTCCACCGGTTCGCTGGGCCAGGGCCTCTCCGTCGCCAACGGCATGGCGCTCGCCGGCCGCCTCGACGGCAAGGATTACTGGGTCTATTGCCTCCTCGGTGACGGCGAGATCCAGGAAGGCCAGGTTTGGGAGGCGGCCATGAGCTCCGCCCACTACAAGCTCGACCACGTCATCGCGTTCGTGGACCACAACAAGCTCCAGATCGACGGTCCCAACGACAAGGTCATGACCGTCAATCCCGTCGACGAGAAGTTCGCCGCGTTCGGCTGGCACGTCCAGGTGATCGACGGCAACGACCTCGAGGCCGTCTCTGCGGCCATCGACGCCGCCAAGGCCGAGACCGGCCGTCCGTCGGTCATCGTGTGCGAGACCCTCAAGGGCAAGGGCGTCTCCTTCATGGAGAACCAGGTTGGCTGGCATGGCAAGGCTCCCAACGCCGAGCAGGCCGCCGAGGCCCTTGCAGAGCTCTCCGCCGAGTAACCCACCGCGAACCCACGACATCCAAGGAGCGTGCGATATGAATTCCGCAACCCGCGTAGCCTACGGACAGGCCCTCGTCGAGCTGGCTGAGAAGAACCCCGACGTGGTCGTCCTCGACGCCGACCTCGGCGCCGCCACCAACACCAACAAGTTCGGCGCCGCCTTCCCCGAGCGCTACTTCGACATGGGCATCTCCGAGGCCGATATGATGGCCACCGCAGCCGGCCTCGCTGCCTCCGGCAAGATCCCCTTCGCCTCCACCTTCGCCGTCTTCGCGGCGGGCCGCGCCTTCGACCAGGTGCGCAACTCCATCGCCTATCCCAAGCTGAACGTCAAGATCGGCGCCACGCACGCCGGCATCTCCGTGGGTGCCGACGGCGGTTCCCATCAGGCTATCGAGGACATGGCCCTCATGCGAGCTCTTCCCAACATGACGGTCATCTGCCCGTCCGACGACGCCGAGGCCCGCGCCGCCACCTTCGCAGCCGCCGAGATGGAGGGCCCCGTGTACCTGCGCTTCTCGCGCTACGCCACCAACACCTTCCACGGCGACGACTACACCTTCAAGATCGGCAAGGGCGAGATCGTGCGCGAGGGCACCGACGTGGCCCTCATCGCCTGCGGCCTCATGGTCAACATCGCCCTCGAGGCCGCCGAGCAGCTCGCAGGCTACGGCGTCTCCGCCCGCGTGGTCAACATGCCCACGATCAAGCCGCTCGACAACGACCTCGTGCTCGACTGCGCCCGCACCATAGGCAAGATCGTCACCTGCGAGGAGCACTCCGTCATCGGCGGTCTGGGTTCCGCCGTCTGCGAGCTCACGTCCCGCATGTGCCCTGTCCCGGTGTCCCGCCTCGGCGTCAACGACGTCTTCGGCAAGTCGGGCGACGTGCCCGGACTCTTCGAGGAGTACGGCCTGACCGCAGCACATATCGTCAAAAAGGTCAACAGCTTGCTCGCATAGCTCCGTAAACGTTTCCATACAAACCGTTTAGCGACCAATCCCCGAAACGCGTTAGCAACGTTTCGGGGATTGTCACATAATTTCTCAAGTATTCGTTTGGAGACAGGCTCCAGCGAACGGTTTTCCTATCGTCTAGGGAAAAGGGGATGTGGTATGAGCAAGACACTTTCGCGTAGGGACTTCCTTGCGGCGTCCGGTGTCCTCGCCGGCCTCGGCCTGTACGGCTGCGGTGGTGGCGGCGGCAACAGCGGCGGCGGCGAGGGTGGCGGCGGCGACGCTGCCGGCGTCGAGGGCTATGACCCTGAGCTCGTTGCAGCAGCTCAGGCCGAGGGCGAGCTCGTCGTCATCGGCACCTGCGAGGAGCCCTACATCATCGCGGCGTGCGACAAGTACACCGAGCTCTTCGGCATCAAGACCAGCTTCCAGCGCCTCGGCGGCGGCGAGGTTCTCGCCAAGGCCCAGGAGGAGAACGGCAATCCTTCGTCCGACGTGTGGTTCGGCGGCGGCTGCACCTCCTACGTCCAGGCTGCCAACGATGGCCTGCTCATGAAGTACTCGCCCGCAAACCTCTCCGCCATCACCAACAAGAACTTCACCTCCACCGATGGCACCTGGGTGGGCATCTACTTCGGCATCCTCGGCTTCCTCTACAACATGGAGCAGCTCGAGGAGCGCGGCCTTGAGCCTCCGCAGGACTGGCCCGACCTTCTCAACCCCGGCTACAAGGGCCTCATCTGGTCGTCCAACTACAACACCGCCTCCACCGCTGAGCTGATCCTCAACACGGTCATCCAGAAGTACGGCCACGATGAGGGCATCCAGTATCTGGTCGACCTCGACAAGAACGTCGCCCAGTACACCAAGTCCGGCGGTGGCCCGTCCAAGTCGGTCGGCCCCGGCGAGTGCTCCATCGGCATCAACTTCCTGCATGACGGCGTGTACCAGATCGTCGACAACGGCTATGACAACATCGGCCTCGTCGCCCCCAGCTCCGGTGCTTCCTATGAGGTCGGCGCCTCCGCCGGCTTCGAGGGCTGCAAGCACCCGAATGCGGCCAAGCTGTGGCTCGAGTACGTCCTCACCCCCGCCTGCGTCAACCAGGCCAAGGAGGTCGGCTCCTATCAGTTCCTCGTCATCGAGGGTGCCGAGCAGCCGCAGATCGCCATCGACATGGGCGTCGATCCCACCAACGTCATGGACTTCGACTTCGCCGACATGATGGCCAACACCGCCCAGTACAAGGAAGACATCATGGCCGCCCTCGGCGGTGGCGACGACCGCTTCAAGACCGAGTAACCATTCCTGGTTTTGAGTTGCACCCATCGCGGTTCGTGAGCGCTTGCGGGTGGATGGGTACTCCCATCCACCCGCTTCTTTGTACCTATCCATTGACGAGAGAGGAAGCCTTATGGCAACAGCGCAAGGCGCGTCATTGGATCGCAAGAAACTCATGGCCGACCCCATCATGGTGTCCACCATCGTGGTTCTTGTCGTATTCCTGACACTCTTCATCATCTACCCGCTCGTGATCCTTCTCGTTGACTCCTTCATCAGCGATAACGGATTCACGTTCGACATCATCAAGGGCGTGCTTGCCAAGCCGGCATTCAGGACGGCCATCTCGAACACGCTCATCATCGGCGCCGTCACCGGTGTCCTTTCCACCCTCATCGGCCTGCTCTTCGCCTATGTCGAGGTGTACGTCAAGCTCAGGACCAAGTTCCTGGCAGGCCTCTTCAAGGTGGTCTCGATCCTTCCCGTCGTGTCGCCCCCGTTCGTGCTCTCGCTCTCGATGATCCTTCTGTTCGGACGCTCGGGCATCATCTCCAAGACGCTTCTGGGCATCCAGGATTCCAACATCTACGGCATGCGCTCGATCATCATCATCCAGACGATGACGTTCTTCCCCGTGTGCTACATGATGCTCAAGGGCCTGCTCAAGAACATCGACCCGTCGCTTGAGGAAGCCGCCCGCGACATGGGTGCCAGCCGCTGGAAGGTCTTCACCAGCGTGACGTGGCCGCTCATGCTCCCCGGCATCGGCAACGCCTTCCTCGTCACGGTCATGGAGTCCATCGCCGACTTCGCCAACCCCATGATGATCGGCGGCAATGTCGATACGCTTGCCACCTCGATCTATTTGCAGATCACGGGCAACTACGACAAGCAGGGCGCGGCTGCCATGGCAGTGGTCCTGCTGTCCATCACGTTCATCATGTTCTTCGTCCAGAAGTACATCCTCGAGGCCAAGGCAACGGCCACGCTTTCCGGCAAGGCGAGCCGCCAGCGCATGCTCATCACCGACCGCTCGGTGCGCGTGCCGCTGGTCGTCCTCTGCAGCGCCGTGGCAATCTTCGTCATCGCCATGTACATCTGCGTGCCCTACGGCTCCGTCATCACCACCTGGGGCCGCAATTACACCCTCACCACCAAGTGGTATGAGAAGGTCTTCAACCTGTACCGCGGCGCACAGGCGTTCACCGACTCGTTCATCATGGCACTCATCGCCGCACCGCTCACCGCGCTTCTCTCGATGATCATCTCCTACCTGGTCGTCAAGAAGAAGTTCGCCCTCAAGGGCTACATCGAGCTCTCGTCGATGCTCGCCATGGCCGTGCCCGGCACGGTTCTCGGCGTCGGCTTCATCCGCGGCTACGCCAACGGCCTCTTCCACACCGGTGCCCTCCAGTTCATCTACGGCACCACGGCCATCCTCATCATCGTCTTCATTGTCCGCTCGCTGCCCACGGGCACGCGTTCGGGCATCTCGGCGCTACGCCAGATCGACAAGTCGATCGAGGAGTCCGCGTACGATATGGGCGCCAACTCCTTCGAGGTGTTCATGACGGTCACCCTGCCGCTCATCAAGGACTCGTTCCTCTCCGGCCTCGTGACCGCGTTCGTGCGCTCGATCACGGCAATCTCGGCGGTCATCCTCGTCGTCACGCCCGCGACGCTGCTCATCACGGTCCAGATCAACGAATACGCCAACCGTGGCGAGTATGCAGTCGCATGCGCGTTCTCGACGATCCTGATCCTTATCACCTACGCCGCCGTGCTCGGCATGAACATCTTCATCAAGTACTTCGGCACCAGCAAAGCCCAAGAGGAGGACTAAACGATGGCAAAAGAGAAGAAAGGCGTGAAGATCGACCACGTCTCCAAGATCTACCAGGATCCCAAGACGGGCAAGGACTTCTACGCGGTGCATGACGCCAACATCGATATCGCTCCGGGCGAGTTCGTGTGCCTCCTCGGCCCCTCCGGCTGCGGCAAGACCACGATCCTGCGCATGATCGCCGGCTTCGAGTCGCCGGACGAGGGCGAGATCTATCTGGGTGGCGAGCCCATCAACGACCTCACGCCCAACAAGCGCGACACCGCCATGGTGTTCCAGAGCTACGCCCTGCTGCCGCACTACAACATCTACGACAACGTGGCGTACGGCCTCAAGCTCCGCAAGATGGACGAGAAGACCATCAAGGAGAAGGTCACCCGCATCCTCGGCCTCGTCGGTCTCGAGGGCATGGAGAACCGCATGACCAACCAGCTCTCCGGCGGCCAGCAGCAGCGCGTCGCGCTTGCCCGCGCGCTGGTCATCGAGCCGGGCGTGCTGCTCTTCGACGAGCCGCTCTCCAACCTCGACGCCAAGCTCCGCGTCGACATGCGCAACGAGATCCGCCGCATCCAGCAGGAGGCCGGCATCACCGCCGTCTACGTCACGCACGACCAGTCGGAGGCCATGGCCATCTCCGACCAGATCATCATCATGAAGAAGGGCATCGTCGACCAGATCGGCACCCCGCATGAGATCTACTACCAGCCCAAGGATGAGTTCGTGGCCGACTTCATCGGCGAGTCCAACTTCCTGCACGGCACCATGAAGAGCATCGACGGCGGTTCTGGCGTCGCCTCGATCGAGGGCTTCGACGTTCCGATCGCAGCGGTTTCCGAGCTCGAGCCCGGCGATGACTGCACGCTGGTCCTGCGTCCCGAGTCTGCCCTGCTCGCCGACAAGGGCGTCCTTCCCTGCAAGGTCAGCCTGTCCCGCTTCATGGGCCATTACCAGAACTACCAGGTCATGGTTGGCGGCACGCTGGTCAAGATCACCGACTTCAACCCCAAGAACCACAAGATCTACGAGGTTGGCGACGAGGCATTCGTGGACTTCAAGCCCGCGGACGTGCACGTGCTCCACGGCGAGGGCGGCTTCACCGTCGAGAACATCTAGTTCCCGAGCATTTCGCTTTCAAGCAGAACGCCCCCGGATTTCTCCGGGGGCGTTTTCTCAGAAAAGGGATCAGAAAAGGGATACTCCCCAAACTGGAAAAGCTACTGGATGGCGCGGACGCGGATGATGCCGTCGATGGCGTTGAGCTTGTCCACGAGAGCAGAGTCGAACGAGGGCTCGGAAAGCTCGATCAGCATGTAGGCGACATCTCCCGAAGCCTTGTTGGCCATGTTCTCGATGTTGAGGCCAGCCTCGGAGATGGTGCTGGTGATGCGGCCGATCATCTTGGGGACGTTGCGGTTGAAGACGCAGATGCGCGCGCCCGTGCCCTTGCGGCCCAGATCGACGCCCCCGAAGTTGACCGAGTTGTTGACATTGCCGTTCTCAAGGTAATCCATGAGCTCGTTGGCCGCCATGACCGCGCAGTTCTCCTCGGCCTCGCGGGTGGAGGCGCCCAGATGGGTGGTCACGATGGCGTTCTGCATCTGGACGGAGGTGGTGTTCGCGAAATCGGTGACGTAGCGGCGCACGTGGCCAGAGGCGAGTGCAGCGTAGAGCGCCTCCTCGTCGACGAGCAGGTCGCGCGCGTAGTTGATGATGATCACGCCGTCCTTCATCGCGGCAATCTCGGCTGCGCCGATCATGCCCTTGGTCTGGGGGATCACCGGTACGTGCAGCGTGATGTAGTCGGCCTGCTCCAGAATCTCGGAGAGCTTGCTCACGTGGTGGATGTGGCGGTCGAGGCTCCAAGCTGCGTTGACCGAAAGGTATGGATCGTAGCCGAGGACCTTCATGCCCAGCTGACGGCACGTGTTGGCGACCTGCGCGCCGATGGCACCCAGGCCGATGACGCCGATGGTCTTGCCTGCGACCTCGGTGCCCGCATAGTTCTTCTTGACCTTCTCGACGGTCTTGGCGATATCGGGATCGTCTGCGTGGCTGCGAACCCACTCCACCGAGCCGATGATGTCGCGCGAGGCGAGCATGAGGCCGGAGACGACCATTTCCTTGACGGCGTTGGCGTTTGCGCCGGGGGTGTTGAAAACCACGATGCCCATCTTCGCGCACTTATCGATGGGGATGTTGTTGACGCCTGCGCCCGCGCGGGCGATGGCGAGCAGCGTTTCGGGCATCTCGACCTCATGGAGGTTGGCGCTGCGCACGATGACGCCGTCGGCATCCGCAGCGTCATCCACGAACTCGTAGTTGTCGCCGAAGCGCGCGGTTCCGACCTTCGAGATGTTGTTGACCAGATGAATCTTGTACATAGGTGCTCCTAGCCTTAGTGCTTGGCTTCGAAATCCTTCATGAACGCGACGAGCGCCTCAACGCCTTCGACGGGCATGGCGTTGTAGAGGGAGGCACGCATGCCGCCCACCGAGCGGTGGCCCTTGAGGTTGACGAACCCCGCAGCCTCGGCGGCCTTCACGAACTCTGCGTCGAGTTCCTTGCTTCCCGTGATGAACGGCACGTTCATGATCGAGCGGTCGCAGGTACGGACGGTGCCCTTGAAGAGCTTCGACTCGTCGAGATAGTCGTAGAGGATCTGGGCCTTGGCGGTGTTGTACTCCTTCATGGCCGCAAGACCGCCCTTGCTCATGAGCCACTTGAAGACCTTGCCGCACACGTAGATGGCCCAGCAGTTGGGGGTGTTGTAGAGCGAGCCGGCGTCGGCTTGCGTCTTCCACTCGAGCATGGTGGGGCAGCTAGGAATCTCCTCGGCGGGGATGAGGTCCTCGCGGATGACCGAGATGACCAGGCCTGCGGGGCCGACGTTCTTCTGAACGCCTCCGTACATGACGCCGTAGCGCGTGATGTCGTGGGGCTGGGAGAGGAACATGGAGCTCACGTCGGAGACGAGTACCTTGCCCTTGGTGTTGGGCAATTCCTTGTAGGCGGTGCCGTAGATGGTGTTGTTCTCGCAGATGTACACGTAGTCGGCGTCATCGCGAACGGGAAGATCGGTGCAGTCGGGGATATAGGAGAAGGTCTGGTCGGCAGAGCTGGCGATTGCCTGGGCATCGATGAAGCGGCTCGCCTCCTGGTAGGCCTTCTTGGCCCACTGGCCGGTGACGATGTAGTCGGCCTTGCGCGACGCTCCGGGCAGGGCGCAGAGGTTCATGGGGATGGCGGAGAACTGCTGGCTGGCGCCTCCCTGGAGGAACAACACCTTGTAGTTCTCGGGCACGCCCACAAGCTCGCGGAAGTCAGCCTCGGCGTCGTCGATGATCGCCTGGTAGACGGCGGAGCGGTGGCTCATCTCCATGACGGACTGGCCGGAGCCCTTGTAATCGAGCATCTCGGAGGCGCACTCGGCGAGGACCTCCTCGGGCAAAACGGCGGGACCTGCGGAGAAGTTGTAGACACGTGCCATGGATGGCTCCAATCGTTCTTTATGGTACGCAGTGCTCATCAACCATAGACCGATATATGGATAGGCGCGCCCGTAGACGCGCCCTCGTTTCCATTTGTTAGCAAAAACTTGATGTTTTATACGTAGAAAAGCATGTCGTTGTAGCTCGGGACAGGCCAGAAGTCGTTGCCGCAGAGGCGCTCCATGGCATCGACCGTGCGGCGCATGTGCTCCATTGCGGGTATGACGACCTCGAGGTAGTAGTTGCACTGCTCCTGCGGCGTGGGCTTGGCCTGCGCCTCCTTGTTCTCCGCCTCGAGGTCGGAGACGGCGGCGTAGATGGTGTCGATGCCGGCGGTGAGGGTGCGCACGATCTCCCTCTCGGCGAACGCCTCGATGCCGATCTCGGTCTTGGTCGCCACAGATGTCGCAACGTTGCCCGAGTAGTCGATGAGCGCGGGCAGGTAGAGATGGCGCACCATGTAGCTCATGGTGTTGGCCTCGATGTTGAGGAGCTTCTCGTACTGCTCGCACTTGGAGACGTACTGGGCGGTGAGCTCGTTGGCATTGAGGACGCCGTATTTCTCGAAGAACGCGATGTTGGCGGGGGCGATGATGGCGGGCAATGCCTCGGGTGTGGACTTGAGGTTGGCCAGCCCGCGCGCCTCGGCCTCCTTCTCCCAGTCGTCGGAATAGCCGTTGCCCTCGAAGATGATGCGCTTGTGCGCCTTGAAGGTCGCGCGCGCCCAGGACATGGCCTCAGCCTTGAACCTCTCCGCAGGTACGCCCTCGAGGTCGGTGGCGAAGCGGTCGAACTGCTCGGCCACGGCGGTGTTGAGCACCACGTTGGGGTCGGAGATGTTCTGCTGGCTTCCCACCATGCGCAGCTCGAACTTGTTGCCCGTGAAGGCGAAGGGGGAGGTGCGGTTGCGGTCGGTGTTGTCGCGGATGACGTCGGGCAGCGTGGGGACGCCGAGATCCATGAGCTCGCTGCCATGCGCCTCGGAATGCGTGCCGTTGATGAGGGCCTCCACCACGGGGGAGAGGTTGTCACCCAAAAAGACCGACACGATGGCGGGCGGTGCCTCGTTGGCGCCGAGACGATGGTCGTTGCCGGCGGAGGCGACGGAGGCGCGGATGAGGTCGGCATGCTCGTCGACGGCCGCGACGAGGCAGGCGAGGATGACGAGGAACTGCAGGTTGTGCTCGGGGTCGGAACCCGGCTCCAGCAGGTTGTAGCCATCGGAGGAGATGGACCAGTTGTTGTGCTTGCCGGAGCCGTTGACGTAGGCGAAGGGCTTCTCGGCGAGCAGGCATGCGAGCCCGTGGTGGCTGGCCAGAAGCTTCATCTTCTCCATGGTGAGGAGGTTGTTGTCGACGGCAGCAGAGCCCTGCTCGTAGATGGGCGCGAGCTCGTGCTGGCAGGGCGCCACCTCGTTGTGCTTGGTCTTTGCGGGGATGCCCAGCTTCCAGAGCTCGTCATCGAGCTCCTTCATGAACTCGTTGACGGTGGGGCGGATGGCGCCGAAGTAGTGCTCGTCGAGCTCCTGGCCCTTGGACGGCTCGCAGCCGAAGAGCGTGCGTCCGCAGAGCACGAGGTCGGGGCGCTCCTGGAAGTCCTCCTCGCGGATGAGGAAGTACTCCTGCTCGGCGCCGATGCTGGTGAGCACGCGGTTGGGATGGCGGCCGAAGAGGGCGAGCAGGCGTTTGGCCTGCTTCTCGAGCGCCACCTGGCTGCGCAGGAACGGCGTTTTCTTGTCGAGCGCCTCGCCCGTGTAGGAGATGAACGCCGTGGGGATGCAGAGCACCTCGTCCTTGATGAATGCGGGGCTCGTGGGATCCCAAACGGTGTAGCCGCGCGCCTCGAAGGTGGAACGGATGCCGCCGGAGGGGAAGCTCGACGCATCGGGCTCGCCCTGCACGAGCTCCTTGCCCGAGAAGGTCATGAGCACGCCGCCATCGCCCTTGGGGGTGATGAAGCTGTCGTGCTTCTCGGAGGTGATGCCGGTGAGGGGCTGGAACCAGTGCGTGAAGTGGGTGGCGCCCATCTCGAGCGCCCACTCCTTCATGGCATGGGCGACCTCGTTGGCGATGTCGATGTCGAGGGGCTCGCCGTCGTCCATGACGCGCCTGAGCTTCTTGTAGGTGGGTTTGGGCAGCCGCTGCTGCATGACTGCCTCAGAGAAGATGAGACTGCCGTATTCCGCGGTCACGCGATCTGTAGCCATGGCTGCTCCTTTCCGAGAAGAACGCGTTTTAGAAACACACCACATAATTGTTGCACGAATCATGCGAGCTTGCAGGTGTGACGCGAGTTGTTTACGTTGCGGCGGGGCGCGTGTCTCCCCCTCGCGGTACAATCGAAGGCAGTGAATCCAGCGAGAAGGAGCATCCATGCCCGAAGAGACGCCTGCCCGCCGCACCATCGCCGTCATCGACGGCAACTCCCTCATGCACCGCGCATTCCACGCCATCATGCAGCCCATGAACGCTCCGGACGGCAGGCCCACCAATGCGCTCTTCGGCTTCTTCAACATGTTCATCAAGCTTGTGGAGTCATTCAAACCCGACGGCATCATCTGCGCCTTCGACAAGGGCAAGCCGCTCGTGCGCATGGAGATGCTGCCTCAGTACAAGGCGCAGCGTCCGCCCATGGACGAGCGCCTGCGTCCGCAGTTCCCCATGGTGAAGGAGCTGCTCCATGCGCTCGACGTTCCCGTGTGCGAGCTCGAGGGTTGGGAGGGCGACGACATCCTGGGCACCCTCGCACGCCGCGGCGAGGAGGCAGGCTACGAGATGCTGCTCTTTACGGGCGACCGCGACATGTACCAGCTGGCGACGGACAACGTCAAGATCATCTCAACCAAGAAGGGCGTCTCCGACGTTGCCATCATGACGCCCGAGAGCGTGGACGACCTCTACCACGGCATCATCCCCGAGCTCGTGCCCGATTTCTACGGCCTCAAGGGCGATACCTCCGACAACATCCCCGGCGTGCCCGGCATCGGTCCCAAGAAGGCCGCCGCCCTCATCGTCGAGTACGGCTCGCTCGACGCCGTGCTCGAGCACGCCGACGAGGTGAAGGGCAAGATGGGGGAGAACCTGCGCGCCCACAAGGAGGATGCGCTCCTCTCGCGCAAGATCGCCACGATCATGACGGACGCCCCCATCGACATCGATCTCGCGGACGCCAAGTTCCCCACGTTCGATCCAGCCGAGGTCAAGCGTGCGTTCTCCGCGCTCGGCTTCACGGGCATGACCGCGCGCCTCGTGCGCATGGCGGGTCCCGACGCGACAGTCGCGGATGATCTGCAGGAGGGGCAGGCGCTCGAGGCGCCGCTCACCGGCGACGAGGCGCATGCCGCCCTCGAGGCGGCGCTCGGGGCGGGGGAGTGGCTTGGCACCGCCTACGCCGAACGTGCCCAGGCATCCGGCCAGCTCGCGCTCTTCTCGCTGGACGAGACGCCCCAGGGCGTGCTCGCCGTGAGCTGCACGCGCGGTCTGCTCGCCTTCGAGGGGGACGACGCACAGTCCGTGCTCGAGCGGCTCTTCCGCGCGGGCAGGGTCTCCGCGCTCGACGCCAAGGCGCTCTTCCACGTGCTCAGCCCCGCAGATTCCTCGAAGCCGGAGCGCATCTCCGCCGCAGAGCTCGACATCACGCGCCTCTTCGACTGCGGCATCGCAGCCTACCTCATCGATTCCGACCGTTCCTCGTTCGACGCCGCCTCGCTCGCGCTCGCCTATCTCGGCTCGCCGCTTCCCGAACCAACCGCGGAGATCGACGCCACGGCGCTCGCGGCCCATGCGGCGCGCCTGCTCAAAGCCCCGCTCGAGGCCAAGCTCGCCGAGATCGGCGCCACGTCGCTCTTCCGCGACATGGAGATGCCGCTTCTGCCCGTGCTCGCAGAGATGGAGCGCATCGGCCTTTCCGTCGACCCCGCGCGGCTCGCCGAGCAGTCGGCCGAGCTCGGAGCCGAGCTCGACGGCATGGTCGCGGCGATCCACGAAGAGGCGGGCGAGACGTTCAACATCGATTCGCCCATGCAGCTCTCGCACGTGCTCTTCGACGTGATGGGGCTTCCCACGACGGGCCTCAAGAAGACGCAGCGCGGCTACTACTCCACCAATGCGAAGGTGCTCGAGGACCTCGCGCAGCGCTACGACATCGTGGCGCGCGTGCTCGAGTACCGCGAGCGTGCCAAGATCAAGAGCACCTACCTCGACGCGCTTCCCGCGCTGATCGCAGGCGACGGGCGCATCCACACCACGTTCAACCAGACGGTCACGGCCACGGGGCGCCTTTCGAGCTCCGACCCCAACCTGCAGAACATCCCCACGCGCAGCGAGCTCGGCCACCGCGTGCGCACGGCGTTCACGCCGGCCGTGGGCACGGTCTTCCTCGCCTGCGACTACTCGCAGATCGAGCTCAGGCTGCTCGCGCACCTCTCGGGCGACGAGCATCTGGTGGCGGCCTTCAACGAGGGCGCCGACTTCCATGCGGCCACGGCGGCGCGCGTGTTCGGCCTGCCCGTGCAGCAGGTGACCCCGCAGCTGCGCGCCCGCGCCAAGGCCGTGAACTTCGGCATCGTGTACGGCCAGCAGGCCTACGGGCTTGCCACGAGCCTCAAGATCCCTCGCTGGGAGGCGCAGGAGATGATCGACCGCTACTTCGAGGCGTATCCGGGTGTGCGGTCATTCCTTGATGCGCAGGTGGCCTTCGCCCACGACAAGGGCTACGTCGAGACCATGTACGGGCGCCGCCGCTACACGCGCGAGATCAACTCCCGCAACTTCCAGGAGCGCTCCTTTGCCGAGCGCACGGCCATGAACCATCCCATGCAGGGCACCGCGGCCGACATCATCAAGATCGCCATGGTCTGCGTGGCCGAGCGCCTTCGCGCCGAGGGCCTTGCGTCCCGCATGATCCTGCAGATCCACGACGAGCTGGACTTCGAGGTGCCCGAGGCCGAGATCGACGTGCTCTCTGCGCTCGTGCGCGAGACGATGGAGGGCGTCGCCGAGCTGCGCGTCCCGCTCATCGCAGACGTGAGCTACGGCTCCACGTGGGCGGAGGCCAAGTAGTGGCTGCGCCGCGCATGAAGGTGACCGTCTTCACCGACGGATCGTCGCGGGGAAACCCCGGTCCCGGCGGCTTCGGCGCCGTGCTCATCTACGTGGACACGAAGGGGGAGGAGCACCGCAAGGAGCTCAGCTGCGGGTACCGCCTTACCACCAACAACCGCATGGAGCTCATGGCGCCCATCGCCGCGCTCGAGGCCCTCAAGCGCCCGTGCACCGTCGAGGTCCATTCCGATTCGCAGTACGTGGTGAATGCCTTCAACAAGCGCTGGATCGACGGCTGGCAGGCGCGCGGCTGGAAGGGCGCCGATAAGAAGCCCGTCAAGAACATCGACCTCTGGCAGCGGTTGCTCGTGGCAGTTGCGCCGCACGAGGTGCGCTGGCTCTGGGTGAAGGGGCATGCGGGCGAGGAGCTCAACGAGCGCTGCGATGAGCTGGCCACGACGGCTGCCGACGGGGAGGACCTGCTTGTGGACGAGGGGTTCGAGGGCTGAAGCTGCCTGCCTTTGCCTGCTCCTACAGCGCCTTCTTCGGGCACGCCTTGACGCACTCCATGCACAGGATGCACTCAGTGCCGTTCTTACGGCTGCGTGCGTTGTCGGTCATGTCCACGCCCATGGGGCAGGCCCTCTTGCAGGCGCCGCACGAGATGCACTTGTCGTGATCGCAGGTGATGCGTAGCAGCGAGTAGTAGCTCATGGGCTTCAGGAACACGGTGACGGGGCAGATGTACTTGCAGAACGCGCGGTTGTCCTTGAACGCGAATGCGAGCGCGATGCCCACCGCGTAGTAGATCGCGTTGCCGATGATGAACGCCCAGAACATGATCCGCTCGATGTCGGTTACATGCGCGAGGAAGAGCGCAGCCACGAAGGCGAGCGACAGCGCGAACGTGATGTAGCGGATCCACCCGAGCCGCTTCGCGGGCTGCCGGGGCACCGGATAGGGGAGGAAGTCGAGCACCATGGCGGTCCAACATGCATAGCCGCACCATCCGCGGCCGAACAGAAGCGGACCGAAGATCTTCGCCACCGCGTAGTGGATGGTCGCAGCCTCGAACACGCCGGCGAACAGGTAGTACCAGAACCCCTCGATCTGCATGTTCTCGCCCGAGATGAGGCCCAGGTAGACCAGCATGTAGAGGCCTACCAGCAGCTGCACGACGCGGCGGGCATGCGCGTACCCGCGGATGTACAGGGCGATCCCGAGCGCTATGGACATGCCGATGTAGCTGAAGTTGAGCAGGTAGAAGAGATTTCCCTTCGCCAGCCAGAGCACCACGGCGACCGTCTCGAACACCGCGAGGAAGATGTTGGGCCAGATGTATCTCCTCATGCGGTCTTCCCGCCTCCTAACCTCAGATACTCTTCGACGACGTGTCTTGTAAGTGTAGGTCAGCGGGTGGCGTCGGTGCATGGAAAAGCGCCGCGCAGCGGATGGTCCGTTGCGCGGCGCTGTGTCAGCCCAGCGGGAGGTTTGCGCTATGCAACCTGCGCGTGGAGCTCGGCGAACTTCTTGGACTTGCCGTCCAGCATGTTGAAGGCAGCCTCGCTGGGGACGTCGGCCATGCCCGACTCCAGGTAGTTTCGCAGCACGCCGGTCAGCACGAACGGACGGACGAACGCGCCGTGGATGATGCTCCAGACGATCACGCCGCCCAGGACCGCCGCGGCGATCGCGAGGTGGGTGGGGTCGGAGAGGAACAGAGCCACAGAGCTCTCGGCATCGGTCGCGATGATCGAGGCTAGCTCGTTGAAGAATGCGGGGAACTGCGCTGCGACGAGGTAGAAGATCCCGGAGAACACGCCTCCGATGGCAACCAGCGAGACGAGGCCCATGCCGAACACGCGGCCCAGGTTCCTAGCCAGCGTCTTGCCGTGCTTGAAGAACAGCACCGCGCCCTCGCAGGTCGCCTTGGCGGCATTGACGCCTCTGCGGTAGAAGATCCAGCCCAGGCAGCAGTCGCACAGATAGGCGACGACGACTGAGACCGCGGAGCTGATCACGCTGCCGATCGTCTCGCCGGTGTCGCCGCCCACGGCCTTGCCCACGCCGGAGATGGCCCTGCCCAGCTCGTTGAAGATGCCCTTGACGACACCCGTGGCAGCGAAGAAGATGCCCACGGTGGCGAAGCGGTCCCTGACGACCTTCCTGCCCGCGCCGACCACGTCGTCGGGAAGCTCGCCTGTGGTGATGGCCTCGGTCATCATGGCGATCTGGCCTGCCTTGAACGTGTAGGAGATGTAGCGCAGCATGATGGCGACGGCGACGATGCCCACCAGGGCGCCGATGCCCAAGCCGATCAGGCCGTTGTTGATGGTCATCTCGGCGATGAAGAAGCCGCCGATGGCCAGGGCCGCGAGGGCCGCGAACGCCAGGATGTCGTAGAGCAGGCGGAAGACGGAGAAGCTGAGGGTCTTCGAGTAGATTTCCTTGTTGGTCATGTCGTTTCCTCCTATCGGGTGCTTCTGGAAGAGCATCAACGCTTTTGAACACGGACATGGTACGCGTTTCATGGGGCGTCTGTCTCAAAATAACGTGCTAATTCGCAATCGTATCCATTCGAGATGAACGCATGCCCGTCGGTGTGCGCCCGCAGCCGACCGAAAGCGTAAATTGCCGTAAAATTGCACGAAAACCTTGCATTGCTGCAATTCCCTCTACTACAATGTTTCTTCGTATGGGCAATCCCGCCCATACATGGTATCTATAGGCCCCCGAGAGCATGCAAGTTCCCAGCATAACCACCTGTTTTGCGAAGACGACCATGGCGACCGGGGCCCCGTTTCGGAAGGGGTCCACTTTGAGTGAGATTCAGAATTCGTCCATCTTCTCCTTGGATGAGATTACCGACGAGGAGATGAACAACCTCATCGACGGTACCGTCACCGACTTCGATGAGGGCGACCTGGTTACCGGTACCGTGGTCAAGCTCGAGCATGACGAGGTCCTCCTCGACATCGGCTACAAGTCCGAGGGTGTCATCCCCGCTCGCGAGCTTTCCATCCGCAAGGACGTCAACCCGTCCGAGATCGTCAGCCTTGGCGACAAGATCGAGGCCCTCGTGCTCCAGAAGGAGGACAAGGAAGGCCGTCTCGTCCTCTCCAAGAAGCGCGCCGAGTACGAGCGTGCGTGGAACGCCGTCGAGGCCAAGTTCAACGCTGGCGAGACCGTCGAGGGCGAGGTCATCGAGGTCGTCAAGGGCGGCCTGATCCTCGACATCGGCCTGCGCGGCTTCCTGCCCGCCTCCCTCGTCGACCTCCGTCGCGTCAAGGACCTCTCCGCCTTCATGGGCACCCGCGTCGAGGCCCGCGTCATCGAGATGGACCGCAACCGCAACAACGTCGTCCTGTCCCGCCGCATCGTCCTCGAGGAGGCCCGCAAGGCGGAGCGCCAGGAGATCCTCGGCAAGCTCCAGCCCGGCATGAAGCTCAAGGGCACCGTCTCCTCCATCGTCGACTTCGGCGCCTTTGTCGACCTCGGCGGCATCGACGGCCTCGTGCACATCTCCGAGCTCTCCTGGAACCACGTCAACCATCCCTCCGAGGTCGTCAAGGTCGGCCAGGAGGTCGAGGTCCAGGTTCTCGAGGTCGACCTCAACCGCGAGCGCATCTCCCTCGGTCTCAAGCAGACCCAGGAAGATCCTTGGCGTTCCCTCGTCAAGAAGTACCCCGTCGACGCCATCGTCGAGGGCACCGTCACCAAGCTCGTCACCTTCGGTGCCTTCGTCGACCTTGGCGATGGCGTGGAGGGCCTCGTGCACATCTCCGAGATGGCCAAGACCCACGTCGACGCTCCCGCGCAGGTCTGCTCCGTGGGCGATGTCGTCAAGGTCATGGTCCGCGAGATCGATCTCGACCGTCGCCGCATCTCCCTCTCCATGAAGGCCGCCGCCGAGACCCTCGGTCTCGACGTCGAGGTCAAGCCGCTGCCCGAGGGCGAGAAGCCCGCGGAGCCGGTTGCCGAGGAGGCTCCCGCCGAGGAGGAGGCTCCCGTCGAGGAGTAACGCTTTTCCGCACGGTAACGGGGTCGGCGATTGCCGGCCCCGTTTTTTGTTAGCTGCGCTATCCTGTCGTGGAGACGGGAACATGGGAAGAAAGGGCTACCTATGGACAGGCGATTGTTTCTGAAGCTCTTATCCGCATCGGGCTCCCTCGTGCTTGCGGGGTGCGCAGGCGGAGGAGGGGAATCCGAAGCCCCCGTCGAGCCCGAAGGCGATTCCGAGCCTGCCGGCACCGACGAGGTGGCCGAACCCACGGCCGTGCGCGTCGCCGCGCTCAAGGGCCCGACCGCCATGGGCATGGTCAAGCTCATGTGCGACGCCATGGCCGGTCCCGTTGAGGGCAACGAGTACTCCTTCGAGATCCTCGCTGCTCCCGACGAGCTCACGCCCAAGGTGTTCAAGAGCGAGGTCGATATCGCGTGCGTTCCCGCCAATCTCGCGGCCGTTCTGTACTCCAAGACCGAGGGAGGTGTGCGCGCCTGCGCCATCAACACCCTCGGCGTGCTCTACATCTGCGAGAAGGGCGACACCATCCACGAGGTCGCCGACCTCGCGGGCAGGACCATCTACGCCAGCGGCAAGGGGGCGACGCCCGAGTACGCCCTGCAGTACGTGCTCGACGGCGTCGGCCTCGCCGACAGCGTGCCCGTGGAGTGGAAGAGCGAGCATGCTGAGTGCGTTGCAGCCCTCGCCAACGACCCTGCGGGCGTCGCCATGCTGCCGCAGCCCTTCGTCACGGTCGCGCAGACGCAGGACGAGGGCATCCGGGTGGCGCTCGACCTCAACGAGGAGTGGGCGACCGTCGCGAAGTCGTCCGGCTCCGATGCCGCACTCGTGACCGGCGCCACCATCGTGCGTGCCGAGTTCGCCTTCGGCCATCCCGAGGCGTTCGCCGGCTTCATGGGGCAGTATGCCGCCTCGGTCGACTGGGTCAACGCCAACACCGACGAGGCAGCGGCCCTCATCGGCGGCTACGACATCATCGCCGAACCCGTGGCGAAGAAGGCGCTGCCGCACTGCAACATCGTGTGCATCACCGGCGATGAGCTGCGCACCATGCTCGACGGATACCTGAACGTGCTCTATGACGCCAACCCCGAGGCGGTGGGCGGCTCGGTGCCCGGCGAGGGCTTCTACACCCTGCCGTGAGCCCGAAGCGGCCGACATCCCCGGCGTCCGGCATCGTCGAGCGCCTCTGGCCCGTCCTCGTGTGGGTCGCGGTCTGGGCGCTCGCGGCGCATCTGCTGGGCCAGCCCGTCCTGCTCCCCTCGCCGCTCGAGGCGCTCGGGCGTCTGAGCGAGCTCGTCATGGCGGGGGAGTTCTGGTCGTCGATCGCCCGCTCGCTCGGACGCATCGCGCTGGGATTCGTGCTCGCCTGCACGCTCGGCGTGCTCCTCGCGGCGCTCGCCTACGCCTGCGATTCCGTGAGGCGCTTGCTCGCGCCCGTCGTGGGCGCCGTCAAGGCCGCGCCGGTCGCCTCGTTCATCATCCTCGTGCTGGTCTGGGTCTCATCGCGCGACCTCTCGCTCGTCATCTCGTTCCTGATGGGCTTCCCCATCATGTACACCAACGTGCTCGAGGCGCTGCGCGCCACCGATGCGGGCATGCTCGAGATGGCCGACGTCTTCCGTCTCTCGGTCGCCGACCGCATCCGCTCGATTTATCTCTCGCAGGCCCTGCCCTCCTTCGAGGCCGCATGCTCGCTCGCGCTCGGCTTCTGCTGGAAGGCGGGCATCGCCGCCGAGGTCATCGGCCTGCCCGACCATACCATCGGCGACCATCTCCACGATGCCAAGATCTACCTCGACACGCCCTCGCTCTTCGCGTGGACGCTCGCCATCATCGTGCTCTCCCTCATCATCGAGAAGGCCGTGCGCGCCCTCATCTCCCGCGCGGTCGCCCATGTGGAGGCGCATGCCTGATGGAGACGCTCATCCTCTTCGACTCCGTCTCCAAGGCCTTTGAGGGCGCACCGGTGCTCGACGGGTTCTCACATGCGTTCGCGCGCGATACGCTCACCTTCGTGGAGGGTCCCTCGGGTGCCGGCAAGACCACGCTGCTGCGCCTCGCTTGCGGCCTCGAGATGCCCGATGGGGGCAGTATCGAGCGCGCGGGCGACCTGCGCTTCTCCTATGCGTTCCAGGAGGATCGGCTCTGCGAGAACCTCTCTGCGGCGGCCAACGTGCGCCTGGTTTGCGCCGATCGCAGGAGCTGCCGTCCCGAGGAGCTGCTCGACGCCCTCGGCATCGGCGACCGCTCCGATATCGCAGCGAAGAAGCTCTCGGGCGGCGAGCGGCGCCGCGTCGCCCTCGCGCGAGCCCTTGCGGCGACGTGCGACGTCCTGCTGCTCGACGAGCCCATGACGGGCCTCGACGAAGCGAGCCGCGACCGTGCCGTCGAGGTCGTGCGCGGCGAGCTTGCAGGGAAGGCTGTCCTCTGGGTCACCCACGACACGGACGAACGCCGCTCGTTCACCGGTTATGAGGTTGTGGAGCTCGGCAAGATGGGGAAGATTCCCGTATAAACGCGCCTGCAACGCGGTATACTGCTTATGCGGACTCGATCCGCGGTGTGGTGGCATCTAAAACCCGATAGATAAGTGGGACGCATGAGCCCACGGGTCGGCGGGCGACGGAAAATCCCGAGCAAAAGTGAGACGTATGAGTCTTCATGTCGGCGGGCGACATTAAAACCACCACTTAAGGATGCGGCGTGGGCGTGCTGCGGATGCGGTGCGCCCGCTTTGTTTTCAGGGGAGGTGGACCGGTGCAGAAGATGGCGAGGAAGCCCAGAATGGGTGCGATCGTCAAGGCCGCGCAGTGCTATCGCGACAACCTGCTCAACCGGAACATCCTCCCCATCGGCGTCAACCGCGACGGTGCCGTCGGAGCGGTCCAGCTCAGGTTCCTCATGCGCCATTTCAAGCATCTGACCGGCGTGCGCACGCGCACCAAGATCCTCGCCAACGACTTCTTCAACCGCGCTATGGAGGGCCGTCTTCCCGAGGACGAGATCATGCCCGACCAGAGCGGGTTCGCAGAGCTCAAGCTCAAGGCGGCGGGATTCATGTTCAAACCCGACCTCGCGGTGACCGCGTTCGGCGAGCCGTCCGGCGCGCGCCTGCACGTCGAGGTGGATGAGTTCGCGGGCAACTCATGCGCGTCCCTCGGTTTCACCGAGGACCATGAGTGGTTCGATCCGGTCACGATCCTGAGCTCACCCATCGGCGACGAGACGCTCAAGCAGCGCAGGTTCCGTGTCGTCGCCGTGTTCCCGAAGGGCGTGGGCGACAGCTGCTACGGCGCTCCGTCCAAGGTTGCCCTCAAGGACGGCGACAACTGGGAGAAGATCGTCGCGAAGCTCCCGCCGTCGCTTTCGTACCTCTCGCTCGACGCGGACGAAGGTGCCTGATGTGCTACGGTAGTCGCGGATAGGGGGTGCGCATGTACATCGTGTTTCTGGCAGGAGGCATCGCTTCGGGCAAGTCGAGCGTCGCGCGCGCCCTCGAAGAGCTGGGCTGCACGCGCATCGATCTCGATGCGCTCTCGCGCGAGGTGCTCGAGCCGGGCATGCCCTGCACGTTCGCCCTCGCCGAAGCCTTCGGCGCGGATATCCTCGATGGATCTACCGGCAGGCTGAACCGTGCGTTTCTCGCCGAGCGCGCTTTTGCGACGCCGTCAGCGACCGAGCTCCTCGAGGCCATCGAGCTGCCCTATATCAGGACGCTCCTCCTCGAGCGTCTCGACGCGCTCTCCCAGCAGGAGGGGATCGCCATCGTCGAGGTGCCGCTGCTGGACCGTCTCGGCACCATGCTCGACATGTCCGATGAGGTCGTCTACGTCCATGCTCCGCGCGAGATCCGCCGCACGAGGGCGATCGGACGCGGCATGCACGGCGAGGATTTCGATGCCCGCGATGCCCGCCAGCCGTCCGAGGACTATCTTTTCTCCCATGCCGACACCATACTGGATAACAGCGGAACTCCCGACGAGCTCGCCGATGCCGTCCTGCGCTGGTGGGAGAGCCGCGCGCAGCACGCTCCGAGCAGCTGATCCGGAAGGAACCCATGGCAAACCGTACCGAGACGCACTCCGCTCTCCGCACGCTCATCCTGGTCGCCGTTTTCACGGCGCTCATCGTGGCCGTGCCGTTCGTCATGCCGCGCGTCTCGAACGCCTTCCTGTACCCTCTCGAGCATGAGTCCGAGATCAGGGAATCATCCGAGCGCCATGGTGTCGACCCCTACCTCGCCTGTGCCGTCATCAGGTGCGAGTCGGGCTGGAACGAGCAGGCGATGTCGCATGCGGGCGCCGAGGGGCTCATGCAGATCATGCCCGAGACCGCCCAGACCATGGTGAACTTCGGGCTCGTCGACCCCGAGCGCTATCCCATGGATGCGCTCTCCGATCCCGCCGTCAACATCGAGTACGGGTGCGCCTACCTGGGCTATCTCGCCGATGAGTTCGAGACGGACGAGCAGATCATCGCGGCATACAACGCCGGGCAGATGCCCGTGCGCCTGTGGGTTGCCAACAGCGCGGATGCGGATACCGGCTTCCTCGACGCAATCGAGTATCGGGAGACCCGGGCCTATGTGGCGCGCGTCCTCGTGTCCTACGAGGGTTATCGGGCTTCCTATCCCTACGCCTTCAGCGAGTGATAGACGTCGACGAGCACGTCGTCGCGTCCCATGTCGATGAGCGTTCCCGTGAGGGGCGCCGCGATGCTGTGGAGGTTCGCGTCCGTTGTCGCGATGGCGGCGCGGGCGACGCGCATGCTCATCTCGTCGGGATCGCCGACGGGGATGCGGGCCGCCTTCAGGATGTCCACCGTTTCCTGCGGGGAGAGGCGTTTCAAGCTCTCGTCGGAGGCCAGCAGGTCGACGAGCTCGTCCTCGGCCTGCTGCGTGATGTTGGTCTTGAGCTGGATCGCGCGCTCGTAGCATGCGGCCGAGAGGTCGTTGCGGCCGAGCTTCCACTCCATGTAGGCGAGACGGTAGAGGCAGACGGCCAGGTCGCGTATGGTCGAGCAGCGGCTGATGGCTTCCATGAGCAAGTCGGCGGCATCGTAGATGCGCGACATGTTCTCGAGCACGCGCACGCGGACGAGCGCGGCGTCGGGTGTGGCGGGGGCGATGCGCAGGAGCTCGTCGGTATGGGCGAGGGCCTCCTCGCCGCGGTCGAGCATGGAGAGGATGCGCGCGGCGCACGAATGGGCGTTGTAGTACGCGTCCGGCACGAGGCGCACCGTCCGGCTGTGGTCGTCGAGCTCGCGGTTGAACAGCACGCGCTCGGCGAGCGAGTTGAAGTAGCGGTAGATCTGGTCGCTGTCGTCGAGGTAGACGCCCATGCCGGTGATGGGGGAGAGGGCATCCTCGAGCGAGGAGAGCACGGCCTCGAGATCGGCGCCGTCGGGGTCGTCGAGCGCCTCGGTTGCACGCAGCGCGACGGTGTCGAGCGAGCCTCCATCGACGAAGAGCCTGCCGATGCCGCGCTTGTCCGAGATGTCGATCGTGCCCTCGACGAGCGCCTTGCTTACACGGTCGGCTGCCTCTGCGACGCTCACGTCCTGCGTGGCATCGCGGAGGGCGACGAGCTGGCTCACAGCCTCTGCAGTCGAATCGCCCAGATGATCCGTGAGATCGTTCCAAGCGCCGATGCGGCCCGCGCTCTCGTTGATGCCGATCTCCGAGACCATGCGGATGCCGCAGGCTTCCGCGACGGCGGGCGTGGCGGCGCTGTCGATGAGCTCGACGGGCTCATAGCGCCACATGGGTGCGACGGACGGGTTGTCGATGGCGAGGAAGGGCTCGATGCCCTGGAACCAGCCCTCTTCGTCGAATGAGGCGCGTACCGCGGGATCCGAGGGGAAACCGCTCTCGTCGATGACGCTATCGGAGCAGGTGGGGAGCAGGCGGGCGAGCGCCGCACGGTCGAGGTCGAACGAGAGCAGCGTCTCGGTGCCGCGGAACACGCCGCAGTTGACGATGACGCGCTGGAGCTGCGGGTTGAGCTCGAGCGCCTTGCGTCCGCACAGCAGCGCGCTGCGCAGGGCGTAGGCGCGTGCCGTCACGATGCATCCCGTGCGGTTGGTGGCGTAGAACGCCATCGATTCAGGGTGGGGGATGCTCAGGTCGATGACCATGAGGCGCTCGGCAACGTTGGCCTGCATGCTGAAGGCGAGGCGGAAGGGCACCGGCGTGTTCTCGGCGAATTCCGCGAACCTGAGGCGGCACATCCACTCGCCCTGCTCCTCGGCGCCCTCGAGCACGCTGGGAAGCGAGCGCTTGGAGGGCCGCGGCTCGAGCGTGGCGATGGAGCGCAGGACCTCGGTTGCGGTCATGCCGCGCGTGCGCATGGCCTGGTACACGTTGAGGGCGCACTCGATCCCCAGGAATCGGTTGAATTCCTCGTCGGATAGGTTTTCGGTGTTCGAGCCGAGCCAGAAGCTGTTGGAGCGCCCCAGTTTGACCGCTTCGATCTTCGGGGCATCCGTCCACGATTCGAGGCCGATGGCGCCGATCATCGAGGCGAGCGCGGCGTCATAGGTATCCTGTTGCGGATGGCGGGCGATGTCCTTGAGCGTGGCGAACACATCGGTCGAGCGCACGATGGATTTTTCGAGCGGGCTCGCCCCGGCGGAGCTCTCCGGACCGTAGAGGCCCGTGCGCGATGGCGCGGGGGTTGCGACGGCAGGCGCTGCGGGAGCGGGTGCCGGCGCGGGTGCTGGGACGGACGCGGGAGCAGGCGGAACAGGAGCAGGTGCGGAGACGGGGGACGGCACGGGAACCGTCTCGGTCTGCGCGTTGACGATCTCGTACTCGGGAGGCACAGTGCCCGCGATGGTCTCGACCGAGACGACCTGATGCTCATCGGCATCGAAGGGAGCGGATATCATCGACCCCGAGTTTCCGGATTGCTTGGCGGCGACCCTGAAGAGCGTGAAGGCGATGGCCGCGTCGATCGCGGCGATGACGAGGCCGACGATGGCGGCAGCGGGGTCCCCATCCGTGGCGACGATGATCGCGGCGATGAGGAACAACGCGCCGAAGATGGACACGATGACACCGATGCTGACGAGAACCACTTTCAGGCAGCCGCTGTTGCCAGAAGCCATGGAACGCTCCTATCGTCGAGATTTCACGTGATAGATTTTACCCCGCACGATGGACTTAATACGCTGCAACGCCAACACGGGGAGCGTTTTGTGCGACGATAGGTCGGATATGCTGCACGTGCGCCGTCTGAGGGGGTGGGTTGCTTGGCCGGATTCATGAAACGCTACCGTGCGACGATCATCGCCGCCGTCGTCCTCGCCGTCCTCGCGGCGGTCCTCTTCCTCCTCGCGTTGCCCCGCGGAGCGTCGGGGCGCCTTATCGCGCTCGTGCACGGCGGCGACGGGGCTGTCCATGAGCTTCCGCTCGATGAGGATGCGGTGCTCGAGGTGGCGACGCCGCTCGGCACCAACACGGTCGTCGTGGAGGGAGGCTCAGTCCGCATGGATGCAGCTGACTGCCCCCACGGCGATTGCCTGCGCCAGCGGCCCATCTCCCGTCCCGGCGAGCAGATCATCTGCCTGCCGCATGAGCTCTGGATCGAGATCGTGCCGGAGGACGGCGCATCCTCGGGGATGCTCGACGAGGACGCCGTCTCGTATCCCGATGATGTCGACACGGTGGCGGGGTAGGGCTATGGCAGGGCTCACGGGAGACGACCTGCTCTTCTGGGCGCGTGTGGGCGTGCTCGCCGCGCTCGCGCTCGTGCTGGGCTATCTCGAGACGTTCATCCCCATCCCCATCCCGGGCGTGAAGCTCGGTCTTGCGAACATCGCGATCCTCCTCGCGTTCATGCGCCTCGACGTGCGCGCCGCCTTCTTCGTGACCCTCACGAAGGTGCTCGCGCAGGGCCTGCTCTTCGGCTCGCCCCTCACCTTCGCCTACTCGCTCACGGGCTCGCTCCTCGCGTTCTGCATCATGGCCGTGCTGGTCAAGCTGCCCACCATGCATCCGGCTATGGTGTCGGTCTGCGGCGCGGTCGGCCATACCGCGGGCCAGATGCTCGTTGCCGCAGCCCTGCTCGGCACGCGCTTCGTCTGGCTCGCCGCACCGGTCCTTTTGGTTGCCGCCATCGTCACGGGCGCTATCTGCGGCTTCCTCACGATGCGCCTCGACCGTGCGATCGCGGATCAGGGGGAGACGGTTTCGCAGGATGCGCAGGCTCTCGAGCTCGGCGAGCTTCCCGGGCAACCGTCCCGCCCCGTCGGTCCCATCCTCGCCGCGTTCGCCGTGTTCGCGGTGGTGGTGCTCGCACAGGGCGACCCCGTCCCGCTCGCCATCCTCTTCGCTGCAGCCGTTGCGGCATGTCTTGTCTCCCGCGTTGCCCTCTCTACCTTCTCGCGCGGACTCCGCGCGTTTGTCGTCCTGCTCGCCGTGAGCGCCGTCGCCGCCTTCCTGGGCAGCCCGCCGGATGAGGCATGGCGCGCGGTCTTCGTCATGGCCCTCAGGCTCGGAGCGGTCATGGCGGCGAGCGTCGCTGTGATGGGCTTCGTCTCCACCGACGACCTCCTCGCGTTCACGGCGGGCACCGCCCGAAGGCTCCAGAGCCGCGGCATCGACACCCAGGGTCCGCTCCTTGCGCTCAACGTGTGCCTCGAGACGATCCCCGTGCTCGCGACGGGGCTCGACGCGGGTGACGCGCGGCTGTTCGGGCAGAACCTCTCGGCAACCATCGCCGACGCCTACGGGCGTGCGGAGGGCCTCGCCCGCACCCTCGCCTCCTCGGATGGGAGAGGAGAACCATGATCACGCGCAGGCAGCTCCTCATCGGCGCGCTCGGCCTCGGAGCCGGTGCGCTCACCGCATGCGCTCCTCGACCCGCCGAGGAGCTCTCGACCACGGTCTTCTGCTTCGACACGGTCTGCCAGCTGCGCGGTGCGATGGGCCAGGAGGTGCTCGACGGCGCGGTCACGCTCTGCGAGCGCTTCGAGCAGCTCTTCTCGCGGACCATCGCCACGAGCGATATCGCGCGCATCAACGATGCGGGAGGCGAGCCCGTCGTGGTCGAGCCCGAGACGTCCGACCTCATCTCCAAAGCGCTCGGCTACTGCGAGGAGAGCGGCGGCCTTTTCGATATCACCATCGGTGCCGTTTCCTCGCTCTGGGATTTCCGCAACGGCATCGTACCGTCGGAGGAGGATGTCGCGGCGGCCCTTCCCCATGTGGGTTGGCGGACCGTGCACGTGGACGGTGCGACCGTGCGGCTCGACGACCCTGCTGCAGCCCTCGACCTGGGCGGTATCGCGAAAGGCTGGATAGCCGACGCGCTGATCTCCTATCTTGTCGGCGAGGGCGTGGAGAGCGCCTGCGTGAACCTCGGCGGCAATGTCGCCGTGCTCGGCTCCAAACCCGATGGAACCCCCTGGCGCGTGGGCGTCCAGGATCCGTTCGCCGAGCGCGGCGCGTCGATCATCGCGCGGACGGATATCGCGGACGGCTCGCTCGTCACGAGCGGCCTCTACGAGCGCGCGTTCGAGCAGGGTGGGCGCCGCTACTGGCACATCCTCGACCCGCGCACGGGCTATCCCGTCGAAACCGACATCGTCTCCGCAAGCGTCCTCTCCGAGCGTTCGATCGACGGCGACGGCTTCACCAAGCAGCTCTTCTTCAACGATCCCGAATCGGGGCTGGCCGATCTTGCCGCCCGCGGTCTCCATGGGCTCATCGTCCGGGCCGACGGAACCATGCTCTCCACACCAGGCGCCCCGTTCACCCTCCTTTGACAGAACGTCTGACTGATCCTGTCAAATAACCTGTCCCTTTGACAGAACGCCTAAGATTGCCGTTAGCCATAGCGCATCCAGAGCAAGTTATAAATGGTTGACTTTTATCCTCTGACAGAGTAAATTACCATAGGTTAACTTAGATACTGTTAACTTTATGCCGTATCCGCCCCGTCGATTGGAGCTGCCATGGGAATGCCGCTTTCGCTGCTCAGAACCGGTGAGAGCAGCCTTATCACCCGCATCGGAGGCAAACCCGAGACGCGCCAGTTCCTCGAGGGACTGGGCTTCGTCGTGGGCACGCCCGTCACCGTGGTGAGCGAGATCGACGGCAACATCATCTGCTCGATCAAGGACACCCGCGTCGCCGTCAGCAAGGGGATGGCGCAGAAGATCTTCGTCTAAGAGCATGCCTGGCGCCGCGGAAGCATCGGTTATCCAACACAGTGCAGCGCACGTGTTATGAAGGGAGTACATGCAATGAACCTGAGAGAGGCCCGCGTGGGGGAGACCGTCAAGGTGGTCAAGGTCCACGGTGAGGGTCCGGTCCGCCGTCGCATCATGGACATGGGCATCACCAAGGGGCAGCAGATCTACGTCCGCAAGGTCGCCCCGCTCGGCGATCCGGTGGAGATCACGATCCGCAACTACGAGCTGTCGGTCCGCAAGGCGGACTGCGAGATGGTCGAGGTCGAGCTGCTCAAGCCCGAGCTCGCACCCAAGGAGGCGTAACGGCAATGGCAAACATCACCATCGCGCTTGCCGGCAACCCCAACTGCGGCAAGACCACCCTCTTCAACGCCCTCACCGGCTCCAACCAGTACGTGGGCAACTGGCCCGGCGTCACGGTGGAGGAGAAGCACGGCAAGCTCAAGGGCCACTCCGACGTCACCATCGCCGACCTCCCGGGCATCTACTCGCTCTCTCCGTACACCCTCGAGGAGGTCGTCGCGCGCGACTACCTCACCGATCAGCGACCCGATGCCATCCTCAACATCGTCGACGGCACCAACCTCGAGCGCAACCTCTACCTCACCACCCAGCTCGTCGAGCTGGGCATCCCCGTGCTCGTGGCCGTCAACATGGCCGACGTCATCGAGAAGAACGGCGACGTGATCGACCTCGCGGCGCTCTCCCGTGCACTCGACTGCAAGGTCGTCTCCATCTCCGCCCTCAAGGGCACGGGCATCAAGGAGGCCGCCGAGGAGGCTTTTGCGCTTGCACGCTCCGGCGTCAAACCCATCCCGCAGCACCGCTTCGCAGGCTCCGTTGAGCATGCCATAGCTCACATCGAGGAGGTCTCCGTCCACGGCCTTCCCGAGGAGCAGCAGCGCTGGTACGCTATCAAGCTCTTCGAGCGCGACGAGAAGGTCCAGGCCAAGCTCGGCCTCTCCGCCGACACCCTCGCCCATATCGAGAAGGACATCGCCGCCTGCGAGGAGGAGCTCGACGACGACGCCGAGTCCATCATCACCTCGCAGCGCTACGACTACATCACCTCGATCATCGGCGGATGCCTGCGTCGCGCCAGCCACGGCGAGCTCACCGCTTCCGACAAGATCGACAGGATCGTCACCAACCGCATCCTCGCCATCCCCATCTTCGTCCTCGTGATGTTCGTGGTGTACGCGCTGGCGATGGGCGCCCCCATCGGCGACGGCGGCATCTCCATCGGCACCTACCTCACCGACTGGGCGAATGACGTCCTCGGCGGAGAGTGGCTCACCGATGGCTCGCGTGCCCTGCTCGAGGGTTGGGGTGTCAACGAGGTTCTCACCGGCCTCATCTCCGACGGCATCTGCGCCGGCGTTGGCGCCGTGTTGGGCTTCGTGCCGCAGATGCTCGTCCTGTTCCTGATGCTCGCCATCCTCGAGGACTGCGGCTACATGGCCCGCATCGCCTTCATCATGGACCGTATCTTCCGTCGCTTCGGACTGTCCGGCAAGAGCTTCATCCCCATGCTCGTGGGCACTGGCTGCGGCATCCCCGGCATCATGGCCTCTCGCACTATCGAGAACGAGCGTGACCGCCGCATGACCATCATGACCACCACGTTCATCCCCTGCGGTGCCAAGATGCCCATCATCGGCCTCATCGCAGGCGCCCTCTTCGGCGGCAGCACCTGGATCGCCACGAGCGCCTACTTCATCGGCGTCGCGGCCATCATCATTTCCGGCGTCATGCTCAAGAAGACCCGCATGTTCGCGGGCGACCCTGCTCCCTTTGTCATGGAGCTTCCCGCGTACCACGTGCCGTCCCTCGGCAACGTGCTCCGCAGCACCTGGGAGCGTGGCTGGTCGTTCATCAAGAAGGCCGGAACCGTCATCCTGTTGTCCTCCGTCATCATCTGGGCGCTCTCCAGCTTCGGCACCGTCAACGGCCAGTTCGGCATGGTCGACGACCTGTACGAGGACGAGGCTCTCGTGACCGACGAGTACATCGAATCCGTCGCCGCCCGCATGGGCATCGACGCCGAGGATGTCACCCCGATGGATGACTCCCTGCTCGCAGGCCTTGGCAACATCCTGTCGCCCATCTTCAAGCCTCTCGGCTTCGGCTCCTGGAAGCCATCCGTGGCCACCATCACCGGACTCGTTGCCAAGGAGGAGGTCGTTGGCACCTTCGGCGTCCTCTACAACTACGATGACCAGGATGGCGAGGCCGAGCTCGAGGAGAATGGCGACCAGATTTGGGATCGCGTCGCCGCCGACTTCGACGCCTTCTCCGACGGCAAGGGCCAGCTCGCCGCCTTCGCGTTCATGATCTTCAACCTGCTCTGCGCGCCGTGCTTCGCTGCTATGGGTGCCATCAAGCGTGAGATGAACAACGGCAAGTGGACCGCATTCGCCATCGCCTACATGTGCGTGTTCGCATGGTGCGCCGCCCTCGTGGTGTACCAGCTGGGCAGCGCCTTCTCCGGCGCCATGAACCCGGTTGGCCTCGCAGCGGCCATCGCGATCCTCGCGTTCGTGTGCTACATGCTGTTCTTCAAGAAGTACAAGGAAGCCGACAAGCTGCTCGTGAAGTAGCGTCGGGATAACGGTTCGGACAAGAGGGGAGGGCGATGATGGACTGGCTCACTGCAAACGCGGGCAACATCGCCGCCCTCCTCTTTGTCATCGTCACCGTGGGTTTGGCGCTTCGGAGCGTCATCAGGGGAGAGGCGCTCGACTGCTCAACCTGCAACGGAGATTGCGGCGGGTGCGGAGGTTCGTGCAAGAATCCCCAGCTCAAGCTCTCGAAGCAGCAGTTGCAGGAGCTTGACGAGCTCGATAGGAAGTATGGGGTGTCGCGATGATCCAGACAACCATCGGCATCGAGGGCATGGCGTGCGAGATGTGCGAGGCGCATATCAACGACGTCATCCGCAAGACCTTCTCCGTCAAGAGCGCCAAGGCCGATAGGCGCAAGAAGCAGTGCGTAGTGGTGTCGGAAAAGCCCCTCGACGAGGCCGTGGCACGCGATGCCATCGCGAAGACCGGCTACGACGTCACCTCATTCGCCTCCGAGCCCTATCAGAAGAAGGGCTTATTCGGCCTGTTCTGAGCTCCGGCCAACAACCCGACCGCGCTTTGGGGACGGTTCCTTTTTCGCGGTTTTCCGCGAAAAAGGAACCGTCCCCAAAGCGCGGTCTTTCAGACAACATGCAGGGTTTTTTGTACCGTTTGCGGAGAAAACGTGGCGGTTCGCCTAGGCTGCGCAACTCTCACTGCAATTGGTCTAATTATGTAGCAAACTTGTACAGTGACAGTAGGTTTGATCGGTTGCAACGAGAAAGGAACCCCTATGCTGAAGTTTGATGAGCAGAAACAGATCGACAGCGTCAACGGCGCCCTCGCCCTGCGCCCCGAGATCGAGAAGATCGTCGACGAGATCTGCGCCAAGGGCTACGACCGCATCGTTTACATCGGCATCGGCGGCACCTGGGCATCCGCCATGCAGGCCGAGTCGCATGCAGTCGAGTTGTCCGATCTCCCCGTGTACTCCATCAATGCCGCCGAGTACAACACCCGCGGCGACAAGCGCATCACCAAGGACTCCGTCATCGTGCTGAGCTCCGTCTCCGGCAACACCGTCGAGATCGTCGAGTCCATGGAGATCCTCAACAAGATCGGCTGCACCTCCATCGGCTTCATCGACAACCCCGATGCCCCGCTCGCCAAGGCCGTCACCTACTGCATCACCTATCCCGAGAACGAGCAGCTCAAGTTCTTCATGGTCGCCGACCGCTTCATGCAGAACGCCGGCCAGTTCCCGCAGTACGACGACTACTATGCGCAGATGGACGCCAACTTCGCCGTTGACCTCGTCGAGGTGGGCAAGGCCTCCGATGCCTTCGCGCGCGAGTTCGCCGAGAAGCACCATGACGACCCCATCCACTACTTCGTGGGCGGCGGCGTCCAGGGCGGCTCCACCTACTCCTACGCCATGTGCTACTGGGAGGAGCAGCACTGGATCCGCACCAAGTCCATCACGCCGGCCGAGTTCTTCCACGGCATGCTCGAGGTCGTCGACCGCGACACCAACGTCACCGTGTTCCTGGCCGAGGACAGCTCGCGCCCCCTGTCCGAGCGCGTCAAGAACTTCCTGCCGCGCATCTGCGCCAACTACACCTTCATCGACTCCAAGGACTACCCGATGCCCGGCATCTCCGACGAGTACCGCGGGTACTTCTCGCACCTCGTGACCCATGCCGTCACCAACCGTATCGACGTGCATATCGAGCAGATCAACTGCCATCCGCTCGAAATCCGCCGCTACTACCGTCAGCTCGACTACTAAGGATTTCAGCCGGGGCCGCCATGTGCGGCCCCTTTTCGTTTCCAGGGTTTCGAAAACAGGGGAGGAAGCATGTCAAAGATCACCATGAGGGACATCTCGATCATGGGCCCGTCCTACGTCCACTATCCCTTCGAGTTCTTCCTCGACTCGCTGCAGAAGTGCGGCGTCCACAAGGTCGACCTGTGGGGTGCCGAGCCGTTCTTCTATCGCGCCGACTGGGAGACCCCGCAGGCCGCCGAAGCCGAGCTCAAGCGTATGAAGGCCGAGATGGCCGCCCGTGACCAGACCGTCTCGATTTACACGCCCGAGACGCTGGGATATCCCTTCAACTTCTCCGATCCGGGCGAGGGGATCCGCCGCCGCACCATCGAGCATTTCAAGTGGTGCATGGAGGACGCGCACATCCTCGACTGCCCGCGCATCTTCCTCAACTCCGGCTGCGGCCCGCGCAATCTTCCGCGCGAGGAGTCGATGAAGCGTCTCATCGAGACGTACCGCGCCATTTTGGATCTGGCCGAGGATGCCGGCATCCTCATGCCGCTCGAGCAGCTCCAGCCCTATGAGAGCAACCTCGTGCTCACCAAGGAGGACGTGAAGTACGTCCTCGACGAGGTGGGCAGCCCCAACCTGCGCGTCTGCCTGGACGTCATCCCCATGGTGATGTTCGGCGAGACCATCGAGGATTACTTCGAGCTCTTCGGCGACAAGGTGGAGTGGATCCACTACGCCGATTCGCACCACGAGGAGCTGGGCACGGGCGAGTACGGTGCCGAGCTCATGCGCCATTGGCTCGATGTGCTCGAGGCCAACGACTTCAAGAACGGCATCGACCTCGAAGTCAACGACTCCATCTA
Source organism: uncultured Coriobacteriaceae bacterium (assembly GCA_902795065.1). GTDB lineage: Bacteria > Actinomycetota > Coriobacteriia > Coriobacteriales > Atopobiaceae > RUG721. Next base: position 75,133 of record CADBJR010000004.1, on the reverse strand, counting down.
CTGGGAGGAGCCGCACGGCCCGCACGAGCGCTCGTGCAACTACCTGCGCGAAGTCCTTGGCGTGCCGGAGGAATAACGCTCTAACCTTCCATGACCCCCCAAGGAAAGGGCCGTCCCGTCTGGGATGGCCCTTTTTCGTGGTATACCACTCGATAGTTGCTATGGTGCATCAAGGTTTCGGCGTGGAGGCTGCTACATGGGTTAAAAGTGTATAGGATTCTATGAATATTGGATGTTCTGTCAATGTTTATCCACCCAATCCCTTTGTAGGGCGCAATCTTGATGCACCAGCGCAACTATCGAGTGGGAGGACGCGGCTTCAAGCCTGAAAACACGTTTGTCCATGTGCCGTCAGCTTGATCGAAGGTGATGGAGAGGGGCATTACCTGAATCTCGATTGGGTATAATGAGTTAGAATTAGCAAACTTTTTCTCAACGAGGTGGGTAGCATGTCACGTCAAGCTTCGGAATTCCAATACAAGGCGATGTCGCTTATGTATCGCGGAAAAGAGATTTTCAAGCCGCTCAACACGGGTTGGATTGACGAGCATGTGGCGTGTGTGCGCGAGTTTGTGGCCAACATCTTTTTCTACCGCAAGGGTTCTGACCTGCTGATGATTGACGCTGGCTACAACTACGATCGGCTGGGGGAGAAGATGCGCTGGCTCGGCATCGACCCCGCAGACGTGCACGACATCCTCATCACGCACCAGGATACCGACCACGTGGGCGCCATCGAGCGCGACGCGCCGGGGCTGTTCCGCAAGGCAACGATCTACGTGGGCGGCGTGGAGAACCGCTACCTCACCGGCGAGGTGAGGCGCCGCGTCTCATGGGGCGCCTATAAGCTCCCGCAGGTCTACATCGACAACGAAAAGGTGCTCCTCGAGGATGGCCAGACGTTTTATGTGGGGGACATCAAGGTGGAGGCGCTTCTCGTGCCCGGTCACACATGGGGCCACATGGTGTATCTGGTGGACGATTCCTATCTGTTTACGGGCGACACCATCTGGTTCGGTCCCGATGGAGGAAAGAGCTTCCTCAATGGATTGGCCGAGGACAACAAGCTGGCCGTTCGCTCGCTCGCACGTCTTGAGGCACTTTTGCGCGAGCGCGGCATCTATCCCAAGGTGATCACCGGCCACACGGGCTGGACGGATGATATCGACTTCGCCTTCGCGCACACCGACGAGGTGTGCCATTCGCTCTACCGCCAGAAGCCGCACGACCCGTCCGCCCCCTACGATGCCTATGTGGAGGACGATGACACCGAAAAGGCGGCTCGAGCGGGGTTGCTCGGGCCCGTGCGTCGCATAGCCCCTTCGGATGACCCCTCGTTCTGGAATCGGTTTGCGGGCATCTATGATGTGGCCACGAGCTCGGGAAACACGGGCCTCGGGCAAGCTGCCGACTACATCGCGGAATTCTTGGACGAGCACGACGTGGTGCTCGACGCAGCGTGCGGAACCGGCGCCTTCGCCTGCAGTATCGCCCCGCACGTGGGGTTTGTCGCAGCATGCGACTATGCGCCCAAGATGGTTGCAGCTACCCAGAAGAAGATACAGCGCCTGGGATTGGAGAGCGTCGCGTGCTCCGTCGGCAACATCTGCGCGCTCGACTTCTCGGATGACAGCTTCGATGCGGCGATTGCAGGAAACGTGCTGCACCTGCTCGACGACCCGCAGACGGCGCTTGAGGAGCTTTCTCGTGTGGTCCGTCCGGGCGGGCTCGTCGCCATCCCCAATTACGTGAACGCGGAGGCTCAAGACCGCACCTTCCTCAAGCTCATAGGCGCTGCGGGTTTCTCGCCTGTGCACGAGTGGGACGAGCGGGGCTTCCTCGCCTTCCTCGAGGAGAACGGCATGCGGGTGGTGGAGCATCGCAGCTTCGATGCCAAGCAACCCCTTTGCGTCGCTATCTGTCGGGTTGGCGAGAAGGGGTAGCTTGACGCTGGGGGGTACCCCTCAGCGTCACTAGGACGTTAGTTGGCCTTTCTGTTCCAGCGCTCCTCCAGCTCGTCCCAGCTCGGCATGGCCGCGCGCAGGGCGTCCCATGTGGGCATGTGCCTGTGCGGCAGCGCATCGACCAGCGACATGAAGTCGCGGTCGAGCTCGCGCATCTCGTGCGTGCCGGCGCGGCAATGGTCGGTCACGCAGAGGCGCCCGACGGCCGTTTTCGAGATGATCCGCAGGATGAGGTACCACAGGGCGTGCTTGGCTCCCGGCTTGTAGAAGCCCTCCTCGTCCTCAGGCAGGATGCGGTAGCCGAGCGTCGAGAGCACGTTGTACGCCTCGCCCGTGGCGTCGATAAGGTCGGCCAACTCATCGGGTGTTGCCTGCGTGAGGTCGCAGTCGCGCCGATAGGCCACGTAGCAGAAGGGAAGCACGGCGGCTGCGTGGCATACCAGCCAGTCGCGCATGTCTGCCTGGTAGCTGGGCTTGTAGCTGCCCTCGGCGAACACGCGGTCGAGCGTCGCGCGCGCGGCCGCGGGTGCCTCGCCCTGCGCGGCTCCCACCGTCAGGCCCGACGCACCTGCACGGGCGCACTCCACATGGTCGGCCTCGCGCCTGCCCGCAGTTGCCTGGAAGCCGAAGAGCACGGTTTTCTGGGGCGCATGTTCCTCAAGATAGGCGAGCTCCCCGTCCACGTGAAGGCTGTTGCCTACAAGCACCACGAGCGGCGCATCGGCCGCTGCGATGTCGGGCAGCACGGCGAGCATCTGGCCCTGCTGCATCACGGCGAACACGACGTCTGCGGCTCCCGCCTCCGTGAGCGTGCCTACCACACGCACATGGTCGCACGTGGTCCTGCGCTGCAGCACATGGCGGATGGTGATGCCGTTTTTCGCGATTGTCTCGCCCCACGCGCCGCGCGCCACCACGGTGACGTCGTTTCCCGCCTTGACCAGCGCGTGCGCCAGATAGCAGCCCAGCGAGCCCGCGCCGAACACCACCGTCTTCATGCAAGCGCTCCTTCCGAGATGCCCATCCGCTCGTCGATGGCGGCGAGCACCTCATCCGTCCATGCGCCGCCGAAGAGCCACTCCTCGTGCTGCATGTCGAAGTCCATGATGTCGGGCTCGGCGAAGTGCTGCCGGTAACGCCGCAGGTACTCGCCCTTGGGGTCCATCTTGAGCGCGTGGATCACGTGGATGGCGGTGCCGTCGGCGCAGATGCCGTCTGCCAGCGGCGTCACGTAGTCGGAGTAGAACTCGCGCTCGATGGTCTTGGGGTGCATGCTCGCGAAGCTCCGGGAGAATCCGTCGAGGAAGGTCTGCAGCTCCTCGGCGTCGTTTCCGGTATAGAGCGCATCGCCGAGCTTCTTCACAAGCTTCTGCCGCTTCTTCTCGCTCTTGGCGGCGCCCGAGAGCATGGGCCCCACGATCCATGTGGCGATGCGCGCCACGATGGGGGAGCCTTGGTCGAGGTCGGAGCTGCCGATGAAGGCGTGGTCTACGTGCACGCGCCCGTGCTGGACGAGCAGCGCCGCGAAGCTGCCTCCCAAAGAGCTTCCGTACGCGCCGTCCACACGGCCGCCATGGCGCTCGATGAGGTAGTCCTCTATCTTGGCGCAGACCTCGGGGACGCTCGTGAAGCAGATTGACGGATCGCCCTCGAAACCGTCGTAGTTCACGCAGACCAGGTGGTAGCGCTCGGCCAGCGCGTCGATGACGCGCATGAAGTTGACCTGCCAGGTGCAGGCCGTTCCCGGGAGCAGCACGAGCGTCTTGCCGTCCTCACGGCCCATCTCGGTGAACTGCATGGTGTTCCACATCCCTTCTCGGTGCCGCGTAAGCCCTACTTGGCGTCCGCGCTCTTCACGAAGCCGATTTCCGCAGCGCGCTCGGCGCTCATCACATGGAAGTTGCACTCGTCATCGCCGTAGCCCAGCGTCTTGGTGCGGTCGAGCACCGCGCCCTGCATCTCGAAGGTGTAGTAGTCCATGGCGCAGAGATAGCGCATGATGTGGCTGACCCCTTCCTGCTGGGCAAGCTTGCAGATGCCGCACTGTTTGTGCGTGATGAAATACTCGTCCTTTCCCGGCACCTTCTCGAAGAACCAGTACCAGTTCATGGGGTAGTCGTCGATATGCTTGCGAGACCAGGCGGCTTGAGTGGCGCGCGTCTGCACCTCCTTCTCCGTGAAGGCGCTCTTGCCCTCCTTTGCCATGCGCATGAGCGGGCAATATGAGACCTCCTTCACGAGACCCTGGATTATCTCGGACGTGAAGAGCTCGGGCTCGGTCTTATAGAGGGCGATGAAGAAGGCGCCCGCATACATGGTCATGGCGAACATGTTGTCGCGCATGGTGCCGACGGAAGGCGTGCGCGCCACGATGGCCTTGTACTCCGCGAGCACGCGGCGACTGTAGCTGGCCATATCGAGGTTGGGAAGCTGCTGTTCAAGGTAGGAGAACGCCGTCTTGGCAAAGGCAAGCTTGACGAACGCTCCCATGAATCCGTTTTTCACGATGCATCTCTCTTTCGGTGGTTCCTCTCGATGATCTCGTCGTGGCAGCTCGGCCCATCCGAGAGGTCGGAGTGCCGCACGAACTCCACGTGTCGTGTGAGGCGGGCGTACGATCGCGTGTCGGTTTCGCAGAAGATCTTGCAGAGCCGCCTGATGCCCCATGCTTCGAACATGTCCACGTACCTGCAGCCACTGATGGCGTATTCGATCGAATGCTCGCGAACCTCGAAGATGTCGTAGTCGATGCTGCCGTCCGCCATGCGTTTGCCGTGGTCGCCGATGTTCCAGCGCCGTGCGATGGCGTAGCAGTTGGGTAAAAGGTCGATTGCTCCCAACAGCGTGTCGAACGCCCGGATTCTTGCGGCGAAGGCAACATTCACACAGGCGATGACCTGCTCATCCGCGAGGCCGTGCTCGCGAAGCTCGAGGCACATCGCGATGACGGCATAGACATGCCCCACGTTTATGGTGGGATACACGCTGTGCTCGGTGAAAAGATCAGAGGCATACATCTCTTCGAGACGGCGAGCGAAGGATGTCACGCACTCGTCCGCATCGGGGATTGCCGCGTGCGCCACCGCCTTCCTGAATACCTTCGCGTATTGTGCGACTCTTCTGTCCACGATCCTCTCCTCGCGCAGTACCGCGCTCGAACATGACAGTTAGACAATTCTAACAAATAGAGATACCATAGGCTAACTCTTTATGATGCCAGAGGGGATAGCGTGCATACCTTCCTCGTCATCCACATCCGGCCACACGGGCAGGGAAAGCCAAGGAGGTTGAATCGCATGAAGGAAGGCATTGTCATCTCCGCTTCGTGGAAGCTTCTCAAAGGTTCGATGCTCGCGGCGCTGCCCATCCTGGGCGTGACGGATCCGCGTGCGTTCTACAAGAAGGCGCTGGCAATCTATAGGCGCGAGATGGAACGCCTGCCCGAGTACGGCGAGGGCGACGTGCTCAAGCTGAACCTTGCGCAGGCCGTGATGCTCGGTGCCATCTACGAGGCGTGCGACCCCAAGCCGGACATCGACACGCTCACGCGCTTCTACCACGAGTTCCTCACGTATCCTGCCTTCTTGCGCAAGCTGATGGGGAGGCGCGATATGCTGGCTCCGCGCGAAGTACAGCGACAGGTTGACGTTGGAAAGCGAAGCCAACGTGCCACCCACCCCTATACCTGGCAGTTCTCTGTCGAGGTTGAGGATGCAGACCGCTTCACGGCCACGTTCACCCGCTGCGGTATCTACGACTACCTCAAGAGCCGCGGCATGGCGCATATCGTGCCGGCCATGTGCGCTATCGACTACGACATGGGCGAGATCAGCAACCACCTCTTCTTGCGCGACTCCACGCTGGCCACGGGCGGTGCCGTATGCGACTGCCACTACGTGCGCAAGTCTGCAGCCACGAAGGAGGAGTGGGCGAAGTCGCAGGACGATAAGCGCCGCGAGGCGCTGCGGGGCGGGCGGACCGTCGAGCCGTGATGCATCGGCTCTGCGTTGTGCGGGCGGCCTTCCAGCGCGCCTTCATCGGGGGATGCGCGGTGGGACGCCTAGCATTGCAAAGGGTTACGTGAGGCACTGGCTCGCAGGCTCTGTACAGGGGAGGCTACGGGCAATGCCTGGAGGGGAGGGCGGACATGGATGCCAAGACGCGTTCACGCAACTATTTCAACCTACACCATGCCTCGCGATGGGCGCGCGAGGGCTATTGGAGCTTCGACTATAAGCGCTCCATCCAGGCGCTCGAGCTGCTTCGACCTGCCAACCTCATAGATATCGGCTGTGGTCCGGGAGGCTTTCTCGCGCGTGTTCAGAAGGCGTTGCCGCATCTACGGCTCTCGGCCATGGACCTCTCCGAAGGCATGGTCCAAGAGGTGCGCGAGCGTTTTGGCGGAACGGTCGAGGCCGTCGTGGGCGATGCCGAGCACATGCCGCTCGAGAGCGACGCCTTCGATGCGGTGTCGGTCAACATGAGCATCCATCACTGGCCGCACCCGCAGGAGGGAATCAACGAGGTATTCCGCATCCTGACGCCGGGAGGGCACCTGCTGTTGGAGGACATGGACTGCATTCCGCCCATCCGAGCGGCGGCGAACGTGGTGTTTCCGCTTCTGCCGGGCGGGGATGTCAAGATGTATTCCCAAAAAGAGATCCGCACGCTGCTTACGGCGGCGGGCTTCGACATCCTGAGCTACCACAAGATCACGCCGTGGACCTTCCTCTGCGTGGCCGAGAAACCCGGGCGGTGACGTGCTTTGCTTGCGAAGATGCTGGTAGAGACGTTAATCATTTGGGTGCTGTTCCTTCTCTACGTGTGGCTCTGCACCGTGCCGCTGGGCCCGGTGGGCGGGGCATTCTTCTATACGCAGGACATCCAGGATCGCTTCGTCGAGCTGGGGCTCATCACGCGCGAGTGTATCTCGCGCCGGCGGCGCGTAGCGCTTGCTGCTGGCTTGGCTGCAGTGCTGGCGGCCTTTTTCGTGTGCATCTGCGTGGTCAACGGCATGCGGGGATACCTCGGCATCGTCTGGCAGACCTACGTGCTCTTCGCCCTCATGGAGACCTTCGACTGCGTGGTTGTCGACACGTGGTGGGTGGCGCTTTCCGGGTGGTGGGACATTCCCGGTACCGAGGACCTGCGCTCGAGCTATAAGGACTGGCGCGCCCGCATGCGCATCAAGGTGCCTCGCATCTATCTGGGTGGGATTCCTCTTGCTTTCGTGCTGGCAGGCCTCTTCTGGTTTGCCGCCCGGCTTCTGTAGGGAGGAGTCGAGTTTTCACGAGGTGCTTCGAGGGGCAACTCCGTGACGCTCTCCGCAGAGAGGAGACATCCCTGCGCAAAAGAGTTAGTATTAGTTAACACTTATTCGGAAGGAGATTCATGGATCTGCGATTTGGCGATATCCAGGAGACCGCGCTCGTGACGCTGGCCATCCGGGCAAGCGAGACGGCCCGTCCCAACCCGCGTATCGTGGACAAGAAAGCCAAGGAGATCATCGACACGCTGGGCGTCGACGTGAGCAAGTACGACCCCTTCCTCTCGCATGAGGGGGTTGTCGCACGCACCATCATGTTCGCCAACACGCTCCGGGGGCTTATCGCCCAGTATCCCGATGCCCTGTGCGTCAACCTCGGCTGCGGTTTCGATGACAAGTTCTCCCAGGTGGATAACGGGAAGATCGAGTGGTACGACGTGGATCTGCCCGACCAGATCGCTGTGCGCCGCAAGGTCTATGAGGACCGTCCACGCTGCACGATGCTCGATGGAGACGCGCTCGACGGCGCGTGGATGTCTGCGCTGCCTCAGGACCGCTCCACCAACATCATCGTGATGGAGGGCGTGCTGGAGTACTTCACCAAAGAACAGACGGCAACCTGCCTGCACATGCTCTGCGACTCCTTTGCGCACGGATTTCTCGTCGCCGAGATGAACTCCATGTTCATGGTCAAGCACTCCAAACAGCACGATGCCATAAAGAACACCAATGCCACCTTCAAGTGGGGGACAAAGAGCGGGGCGGAGTTCGTGGAGCTTGAGCCGCGCATGACCCTGCTCTCCGAGCACAGCTACAACGAGGAGATGCGCAAGCACACATTGCGCGGCAAGCTCTTTGCGGCAACGCTTGGAAGAAACGTCAACAACCGCATCGCCGTGTTCAGGTGGTAGCGGCGTTCATGGGCAAGGAAGTAGTGGAGAGCATGGAAAGATTCGAAGGTGTTGCCAACACCCTGTTTGTGCCGCTTACGGCGCGTATATCCATATCGAAGGAGTTTCCGGAGTACTTCGTGGACAAGAAGGCTCTGGAACTCGAACAGTACCTGCCTGACGATGCCGCCAAGGGCTCCTCGCAGTACACCAACATGGCGTCCGTGGCGCGCTACCACAACATGGATCAGATGGTTTCGGCGTTTGCAGGCGCACACGAGAGATGCAACGTCGTCTATCTGGGCGCGGGCCTCGAAACCGCCTACGACCGGTTGAGCAGCAGGCTCTCTGGCGTCTGCTGGTACGAGGTCGACCTGCCCGAGGTGATCGAGGCGAGAAGGAAGGTCTTTGGTACCCGGGAGCGGGAGGTGACGATTCCGGGCGACATGTTCGACATGGGCTGGGCTCGGGAAGTCGACGCCTCCCTTCCCACGCTGCTGGTCGTCTCGGGGGTCTTCCAGTACTTCCACGAGGAGCAGGTCACGGACTTCATCCGGTCCTGCGGCAAGGTGTTTCCAGAGGCGGAGATAATCTTCGATGCCACGAGCACAAGCGGGCTCAGGTTCACGAATTGGTTCATCAAACGTACGGGTAACGCGAACGCCCTCATGTACTTCGGGGTTGACGATGCCAGGGCGTTTGCCAAGAAGTGCGGGGCTGAACTGCTGGAGGAGCGCACATTCTTCCCAGATGCCCTGCGCATGCTCGGAAAGCGGTTGAGCCTTGTGACCAGGGTGTCCATGAGGGTCGCAGAGAGTAAGAGGCAGGTGCTCATTCTCCGTCTCAAGCTGCCGGCATAGACGCCCGGCCTGCCAAATGGAGGGAATCATGCCGCGCATGAACGCTATTGGCATCGAAAACAACCTCGATCGCGCCCGGATCAGGAAGCTGCTGGCAACAGGGCTTCTTGGATGCGTTCTCACGGGAGCGGGAGACTTCCTTTTGGGTTACGCGACGCCTGTAGACGTGGGCGGCGGCGCCTTTGATGCGATGCTCTCTACGGCACCAAACCTCTCGGACGGGGCACTCTTCGCGGGAGGGCTCCTGGGAATGATCGGACTCTTCATCGAGGGCCTCTCGTTCTTCGGCGTGTGGCGTCTCATGGCAGACGCGGCGCCGCGCTTGGCGCATACGTACCGCTCCGGCATCTTCTTCTACCTGTGGCTGGCGCCTGTGGGCTGCCACATGAATGTGGGCTTGCTCAACTATGCCTACAAGCAGCTCTGGCTTGTCAGCCCCGAGGCGGCCAACGCGGCGGTGACGCCCATGTACTGCGCATTTTGCATTCCGCTGTACGCGCTGCTCGTGGTGGGGTGGGTTCCCATGCTTGTGGCGCAGTGGAAGGCGTTCGCGCAGGGCAAAACCCCGTATCCCACGCGGGCCAAGTGGTTCACGCTCGCCACGGGTGCCGTTCCGACGCTGGTCGTGGCTTTGCTCCTCGGTGCAGATACGGCGCTCGGCGGCGGAATCGGCACGATGTTCCTCTCGGTGGGAAATGCCGTCACCTTTGGCGGGCTTCTGGCTACGCTTCCCAGCGAGGAGCGCTTCGAGGAGTTCCGGGCAAGACTCGCCACTCGCTCATAGCCAACGATCGAAAGGAGATGGCTATGCTCGTCTATGTCTCGCGCTACTTCAACATCATCGCCCCCCTGCTGCGCAGGATCATCCGCAAGCGCTACGGCTACGAGCTGGCGGCCAAGGCGTACAACGGTGCCCGCCCTATCTACCGGCAGATGCTTGCCGACTTTCCCTCTATCGGAGCGGACAACCCCATGGCCGACAATGCCTACGAGTCGCTCGTATTCTTTGCGATGTACCGGGCGGCTGCTGGCGAGCTCACGCCCGACATGCTGCGTGCGGTGGTGGGCGACCTCTTCGATCTGCCCGTGGTCAAGGGCGCCATCGGACTCTCGGGAGACCTCAACCGTGCTGCCGACATGCGCCACATGAATGAGTTGCTGCGTTCCCGTGCCCGCTGGGCGGACGAGCACCCCGACGAGGCTCCCTATTCCTGGGACTTCAACTTTGGTGACAGCGAGGACGATACGCGCGTTTGCTACCACTTCACACGCTGCCCCCTCAACGATTTCTGCCGCGAGCAGGATCTGTTGGACGTGCTGCCCGTCATGTGCGAGATAGACCACGTGACGGTGCGTCTCGCACATGGGCGGCTCACGCGCGAGCACACGCTGGCACAGGGCGGTGCGTTCTGCGACTATCTCATCGAGGGCGACCGGGGCACCGTCGGGGGAGAGGTGCACACGCGCGAGGACGCGATCAAAGGCGCCTACAAGGCGCTGGGAGATTCAGCAACGGTCTATGATGCCATGATGACCTGCGGAACGCCGCTCGGTGTGGCCATGAGCTGGGTGGTCTGGCTCATCGGGCCCCGGGAGAACGCCGCGTACCTGGAGGCTGCGATGTCAGGCGTGCCCGAAGGTTTTTCGGGAAGCCTGCTCGAGGTACCCGTGGGAACCGGCGTGCTCACGATGCCGCTCTACCGGACGCTGCCGGAAGCGCAGGTGACCTGCCTCGACTACTCGCCGGACATGATGGCGGCGGCACGGGAGCGCGCAGAGCGCGACGGCCTGTCCAACGTGAGCTTCGTGCAGGGAGACGTCGGAGCCCTGCCTTTCGACGACGGGAGCTTCGACATCGTGATGTCGCTCAACGGCTTCCATGCCTTCCCCGACAAGGAGGCAGCCTACGCCGAGACCCTTCGCGTCCTCAAGCCCGGCGGGACCTTCTGCGGCTGCTTCTACGTACAGGGTGAGATAGCGCTTACCGACGGATGGATACGGCGTTTCCACGAACCGCGCGGCTTCTTCACGCCGCCCTACGAGACGGCGGCGAGCTTGGAGGAGCGTCTGCGCGGCATGTATTCGCAGGTTCATGTCGAAACCCACAAGTCCATGGCGTGCTTTGTCTGCGTGAAGTGAGGCTGCCGCGCAGGGGTGGCGGGCTGCGCCGCATGTCGCGCGTCAGAGCGTCTGGCGCAGTCTCAAGGTTAGACATATCTAACAAATATCGATATCATGTTCAATTAGTTAGATAAAGTTAACAAATACAAGGAGGATACATGGCGGAGGGGAAGAAGCGGGGCACGGTATCGCGCCTGCTTGAGTTTGCAGGCGAGCGGCGCAGCCTCACCATCGCGGGCTGCGTTCTCTCAGCCCTTGCAATGGCGGTGAACATGGTGCCCTACGTGTGCGTCTGGTTGGTGATCCGAGGCCTTATAGCCGTGTCTCCCAACTGGACCGAGGCCACGGACGTCGCCGGTTACGGCTGGGCGGCGTTCGGCTTTGCGGTTGGCGGCATCATCGTGTATTTCGCGGCGCTCATGTGCACGCACCTCGCGGCCTTCCGCACGGCTACCAACATCCGCAAGCGCTGCATGGAGCATCTTGCAAAGGCTCCGCTGGGCTACTTCGACACGCACGCTTCCGGACTCCTGCGCCGCCGCATCGACGGTGCCGCTGCTCAGACCGAGACGCTCCTCGCCCATAACCTCGCCGACATCACGGGCACCGCTGCCATGTTCATCACGCTGCTCGTGCTGCTCTTCGTGTTCGATTGGCGCATGGGCGCCGCCTGCATGCTGGCTGCGGTTATCTCCATCGGTGCGCTCTTCACCATGATGGGCGGAAAGAATGCCAACCTCATGGCGGAGTACTACGACGCGCTCGACCATGCCAGCAAGGCTGGAACCGAGTACGTGCGCGGCATCCCCGTGGTCAAGGTGTTCCAGCAGACGGTCTACTCGTTCCGTGCGTTCAAGGAGGCCATCGACGCCTATTCCGAGCGGGCCTCGCACTATCAGGGCGTGGTGTGCAAGGGCCCGCAGGCCGTCAACCTCACCGTTACCGAGGGGGCCTTCATCTTCTTGGTTCCTGCGGCGCTGCTCATAGCCCCAGGCGCGTTGGCATCGGGCAACTTCGCCCTGTTCGTGACCAACTTCGCGTTCTACGCGGTGTTCTCGGCGGTGCTCTCTACGGCGCTCGCGAAGATCATGTTCGCAGCCGGCGGTCTCACCCAGGCGGGGGATGCCCTCAAGCGCATCAACGAGGTGCTCTCCGCTCCCACGCTTTCCGTGACGGATGACCCGAAGGTGCCTGCGGACAACTCCGTGGAGTTCGATGATGTGACCTTCACCTACGATGGTGCCGAGCAACCGGCTTTGGACGGCGTGAGCTTTTCCGTGGAGCCTGGGAAGACCGTGGCTCTGGTGGGACCGTCCGGCGGCGGGAAGACAACCGCTGCAAGCCTTGTCCCGCGCTTCTGGGATGCAGATGCCGGCTCGGTGCGCGTGGGCGGCGTCGACGTGCGCGATATCGACCCGCATGAGCTTATGGATCGTGTGGCCTTCGTGTTCCAGAACACGCGGCTCTTCTCGACGTCCATCCTGGAGAACGTGCGTGCGGCACGTCCCGACGCCACGCGCGAGCAGGTGCTCGACGCCCTTCATGCGGCGCAGTGCGACGACATCCTGGCCAAGCTTCCCGACGGCGTGGATACCAAGATGGGAAGCGACGGCACCTACCTCTCCGGCGGCGAGCAGCAGCGCGTCGCCCTCGCCCGCGCCATCCTCAAAGACGCTCCCATCGTGGTGCTCGACGAGGCCACGGCCTTTGCCGACCCCGAGAACGAGGCCCTCATCCAGAAGGCTTTCGCACGCCTCATGGAGGGCCGCACCGTCATCATGATCGCGCACCGGCTTTCCACTGTGGTGGGTGCGGACAAGATCGTGGTGCTCGACCAGGGGCATGTGGTGGAGCAGGGCGCACATGCCGAGCTGGTGTCCGCAGGCGGCCTGTATGCACGCATGTGGGCCGACTATCAGACAGCTGCCCAGTGGAAGATCCAGAAGGAGGTGGCTTGAGATGATCTTCGGAGAGTAGTTCCGCAAGAAATACGCCCTTTCTGAAGCAGGTGAGGCTAACGTCAAAAAGGGAACGTTTTGGACCGTGGTCACCAACCTCGTGGTCATGGCGGGCATCGGCATCCTCTACCTGCTCATGCAGGGGTACATGGCGACGCTCGTCGAAGGCGCCGCGCTGCCGCCGGCGCTGCCGTTCATCATAGGCGTCGCCGTCTTCCTCGGCGTGTCGCTCTTCACGCACTATCAGCAGTATCACTTCACGTACTCGTTGGTCTACGACGAAGTAGGACATGCGCGCACGAGCCTCGCAGAACGTCTGCGCAAGCTTCCCCTGTCGTTCTTCAGCCACCGCGATCTTGCCGAGCTCACCGAGACCATGATGAGCGACGTCGACCGTCTGGAGCATGTGTGGAGCCACGTGCTGGGCTATCTCTACGGCGGCTACATCTCCACGGCCATCATCGCCGTGATGGTGCTGTGCTACGACTGGCGCCTGGGCCTTGCGTGCCTGTGGGGCGTTCCCGTGGCGTTTGCGCTGCTCTTCGGCTCGCGCAGGGTGTTCGAGTCGTATGCGCTCCGTGCCAAGGCCGCAGGTCTCGATGTGGCTGACAGCATCCAGGAGACGCTCGAGTGCATGCGCGAGATCCGGGCCACCAATCAGGAGACGCGCTTCCTCGCAGGAGTGGGGGAGAAGATCGACGCTTCCGAGCTCAAGCAGACCGAGGCCGAGCTGCGCATCGGAATCTTCGTCAATTCCGCCAGCGTCATCATGCGCCTGGGGATGGCAACCACGGTGCTCGTAGGTGCGGGGCTCATCCTTGCGGGCCAGATCGACTTCATGGCCTTCTTCATGTTCCTGCTCATGGTTACGCGCATCTATGCGCCGTTCGACCAGTCGCTCGCGCTCATCGCAGAGGTGTTCGTGTCCGACGTGTCGGTGCGGCGCCTGAACGAGGTGTTCGACACGCCCGTCGCCGACGGCTCCGAGACCTTCGAGCCTGCAGGCTACGACGTGGTGTTCGACAACGTGGGCTTCTCGTATGAGTCGGAGGGCGAGGCAACGCTCGAGGGCGTGTCGTTCACGGCGAAGGAGGGCGAGGTCACGGCGTTGGTGGGACCATCGGGCAGCGGCAAGTCAACCTGCGCCCGCCTGGCTGCGCGCCTCTGGGACCACAGCTCCGAATCGCTCACGGTGGGCGGCGTGGAGGTGCTCGACGTGGATCCCGAGACCCTCATGGGCGCCTTCTCGATGGTCTTCCAAGACGTCACGCTCTTCGACGACACGGTGATGGAGAACATCCGCCTGGGTAGGCGCGGCGCAACCGACGAGGAGGTGCTCGCCGCAGCTGCTGCTGCCAACTGCGACGAGTTCGTGTCGCGTTTGGCGCAGGGCTACGCGACGTCCATCGGCGAGAACGGAGCCAGGCTCTCGGGAGGCGAGCGCCAGCGTATCTCCATCGCCCGCGCGCTGCTCAAGAATGCGCCGATCGTGCTGCTCGACGAGGCCACGGCATCGCTCGACGTGGAGAACGAGACCAAGGTGCAGGGAGCCCTCTCGCGCTTGCTCGCGGACAAGACCGTGCTCGTGATCGCGCATCGCATGCGCACGGTCATGGGTGCCGACAAGATCGTGGTGCTCGAGGACGGGCACATCGTCGAGCAGGGCAGCCCCGCGGACCTCCTTGCTGCGAAGGGCGCCTTCGCTCATATGACGGAGCTGCAAGGGGCGAGTGCCGGCTGGTCCGTCTGAAGCGCGATATGCGAACATGAACGATCGGGGCCCGCAGGCGGTGAACCTGCGGGCCCCTTCTTGCGCGTAGGCGGGAGGGGGACCTACGCCTGGTGTCATTTCTCCTCGTAGGACTTTTGTCATAAAAAACTTGACAAAAGTCCTACGAGGACATTTGTCATGCGAGGACATTTGTCATGCCTGGTAGACGACCTTGCCGTCGAAGATGGTCATGATGCACTTCGTGTCGCGTGCATCTGCGGGGTCGATGGCGAGCACGTTGGTGTCGAACACGGCGATGTCGGCCAGCTTGCCCGGCTCGAGCGTGCCCAGGCGGTCGAGCTGCTCGAGGTCGTAGGCACCGCCCGCGCACCAGGATTTCAGCAGCTCGCCGGCCGTGATCATGTTCTGCGTGTTGAACGGCTCGCCGCCCTCGGGGAAGAGGCCGCCGCATGCGCTGTAGACGCCCACGCCCAGCTCGTCGCGGGTCATCGGGAGGTCGGTGCCGCAGGCAACAACCACGCCGGAGTCGATCATCTTGCGGCGGTTCCAGTAGTGGCTTCCGCGCTCGGAACCGATCTTCTCGGCGATCATCGCAAGCTTGCCCGCACGGTCGGCGATGGACTGGATGAGCGGGTAGACCTCGGCCACGATGCCGAGCTCGCCCATGCGCTCGAGGTCCACGGGATCGGCGTCCTCGAGGTCGGTCATGGCCTGGCGCAGGAGCACCTTGCCATCCTCGCCGCGCTGGCATTTCTCGAAGATGTCGATGGCGTGCGCGATGGCCGCGTCGCCCTGCGTGTGGAGCGAGAAGCGCAGGCCGGCGGCGTCGGCCTCGAGCACCTGGCGCTCGTGCTCGGCCCAGTCGATGTCCATGGCGCAGCAGAAGTCGGCGTCGAGGTAGGGCTCCTTCATCTCGCCCTCATGCTGGGAGATGGAGCCGTCGGTCATTTGGTTGAAGCCTGAGAAGCTGATCTGCGGGTGGCTTGCGAAGCGATCGTGCGTGGCAACGCCGTAGGCGATGTTGGCTGGTGCGCCAACGGGCTGGCTCATGAGGTTGAGGCGCAGCGTGAGCTCGCCCGCCTCGGCCAGCTTGGCCGCCTCGTCGATGAACCAGTAGTCGTCGTAGCCCATCTCCTTGGTGGAGGTGACGCCGAGCGACGCCATCATGGCGAGGTAGTCGCGGTAGATGGGCACGCTCATCTCGGTGTCGCAGATGACTTCCTTGAGCAGCAGATATGCCTTCTCAGACCAGCATGCGGCGGGCGTGAAGCCGTACTTGGCCTCCGCTGCGCTGTTCATGGCCATGCCGTCCGCCCATTGTCCTACGAGCACGCAGGGCATGTCGCCGAAAGCCTCGTCGAGCACCGCCTCGTCCACGGGGAGCAGTTCGAGCGGGAACTCGTGGCCGATGGCGTAACCGGGGCGCATGCCGTTTGCCTTCACGCGTGCGATGGCATCCTCGACGCTCGCGACGCCCGAGAGGTCGGCACCGGAGTTCTGCAGCAGGTGCCCGTTGAAGAAGCAGTGGACATCGGTGAGGCCGGGGGAGACGAGCGCATCGCCCAGCTCGAAGACCTGGGTCCCTTCGGAGACGAATTCAGCACCGTCGCCGCTGCCGACGGCAGCGATGCGGTTGCCCTCGATCGCCACGAAGCCCGGATGCGCCTCGGTGGACGTTGCGTCGAAGATCGCGTTGGAACGGAGGATGATGTCTGCCATGGCTGCTCCTATCGTCATAGACAAGTTATCGCCTATTTCATACCTATTGCTATGATACGCCCCGCATCGGAATGGTGGTCCGATGCGGGGCATGTGTCGGCGAGTGGTCTGAAAACCGCAGTGTGTTGTTGAGCTACAGTCCGGACCGCGTTTTGGGGACGGTTCCTTTTTCGCGGTTTTCCGCGAAAAAGGAACCGTCCCCAAATGCAGGAGCTACTACAGGCTGGCGATGAAGGCCTCCACCTCGTCAAGCGGACGGTAGGCGGGGATCGTGCCGTCGATGGTCACGGAGAGCGCAGCGTATTTGGATGCCCACTCCATGGCATCTTTGAGGCTCTTGCCGCGCACGAGGCCGTACACGGTGGCGGCCATGAATCCGTCGCCTGCGCCGGCGGTGTTGACGACCTTCTCCACGCGCACGGGGGCAACGGTGAAGAACATGCCGTCCGCGTCGAGCGCGCAGGCGCCGTCGCCGCCGAGCGTCATGACGACGTTGCCCACACCGTAGGTCTCCTTGACCTTGCGTGCCAGCGATTCGGCATCGAGCGGGTCATCCTCCGCGAGGCCCTCGATGTAGCGGCCCTCCACCTCGTTGATGAAGATATAATCCACGTAGTCGAGGCACCCCATGGGTTCCTCGGGAAGCGGCGAGGGGTTGAGCGCCACGGTCATGCCGAGCTTCTTGGCGTACCTGGCACCCGCCTGCGAGACGCGCTGCGGCACCTCGAAGCCGGTCACGAAGTAGTCGGAATCGGCCATGTCGTCGAGCGCTGCCTCGACCTCCTCCACAGTGAGCTTGACGCTCGAGGAGTCGCCGTCGATGACGGTGTTGCGCCCGTCGGGTCCGATGAGGATAAGTCCCGTGCCCGTGGAGACCTCGTCGGTGCGGTAGAGGTAGGTGGTGTCTGCGCCGGCGTCGGTCATCCACTTGTTGCCGAGGTCGCCCCAGGGGTCGTTGCCCACCTTGCCGATATAGGCCACCTTGAGGCCGAGACGGCCCAGGGCGACGGTCACGTTGGAGCCCTTGCCGCCATCCTCCGCCACGTGCCAGTTCTTGACGGGCAGGGTCTCGCCCCACACGGGCATGTGGTCGCAGTAGGCGTACTGGCCCACGCCGTGGGAGTTCAGGACGATGACATCCATCTTCTTGGCTGGTCGATGGTGTATTCGGTGGTCATGAGCGTGACGTCGGGGATGTACTTGGGCAGGATCGTGACCGGGTACTCCACGGTGGGTTCGCTCATAAGCAGGATGCGGCAGACCGTCTTCTTCCAGTCGCCGGTGGCGACCATGTAGACGGCGCGCTTGGCGGAGCAGATGATGTGGAAGCCGATGGTGATGTACATGGGCGGGATGCGGTCGAGGCAGCAGCCGAAGGTGCGCTCGGCCATCGCGATCATGGAGTCGTCGTTGAGGACGCCGATGCGGGTCTTGGAGGTGGCGTACTCCTCGACGGTGAGGTGCGTCCAGTAGTTGCGCGGCGCCTCGTTGAAGGCCACGAGGCCCGTGGCGCCGATGCCCGCCCACACGGTGTCCACGCCGCCCAGCTCGTCGCATTTGGCGTCTGCGGCGTCGATGTCGTAGATGCGCGGCCAGATGCGATGGTCCTCGGGCGGGCGCAGCTCGGGGTCGATCTTGTCGTAGAAGCACGCGATCATGGTGCCCTCAAGGCTCTCGTAGGTGTCGCCCACGGGGTAGGGGCGGCCCTGCCAGTCGAGGAACTCGTCCATGTGGAAGACCCAGAGGTTGGTGCAGTCGATGCGTTCCTCGTTGACGCGGCGGACGAAGATGTCGTACTCGTCGGTGGGTCCGGCGGGCAGGACCCACTTGGTGGGCAGCCCCGCCTTGTTGTGTGCGATGACCTCGTCGGCCATCATGTTGCCGATGGCGACCATCATGTCGTGCTTCTCGGGAAAGACCTCGAGCTTGGCCTTGAGGTCGCGGCCCTCGAGCTCCTGCCAGGGAATCGAGCACCACTCGAAGATCTCATCGGTTGTGAGGCGGTTCTGGAGCATCTGCCCTGCGCTCCCTTCTGGTTGCGGACGGCACTGCCGTCCCGACGGTTGGTCCTGTTCCAAGGATAGAACAAGGCCGCCCGGACGTTCGGATCCGGGCGGCCTGTGTCAGCTTATGTCAGACAAGCGACGCGTTGGGCGATGCGTTTAGTCGCTCGTGCCGAGAATGGCCTCATTACGCCTGCGCTCGGCTTCCTCGATGATGTCAGCATTGACCTTCCTGAAGTAGAAGTAGAAGGGAAGGGCGGACGCGATGACGAGCAGGCCTGCGGAGATGGGGTTCCAGCTGAGCAGGGGAACCTCGCCGGACACGATGCCGCCGAGCTCGCCCCATGCCAGGATGGCGGAGGGAACGATGGCCAGGATGGCCATGATGGCGCCGCCGGGAGCCCTGAACGAAGGCTTGTAGTTCTCCTTCTTCTGCAGGGGGAACCATGCGACGAAGAGGAGGGCGTTACGGACGAGGCAGATGAAGGTGAAGATGCCGAGCAGGTCCTGGATGGTGGAGAGCCACACGAGGATGAGGGCGAAGCCGGACTGCCAGAGCATGGAGACGACGGGGGAGTCGTACTTGGGGTGGATCTTGCCCCAGCTACGCCACCAGTAACCCTCCTGAGCGGCCTTCATCTCGCCGCGGGCCTGGAACATGATGAGGGAGGACAGGGAGCCGGTGACGACCACGACGGCGAGGAGCGCCGCGACGGTGCCGGAGGTCTTGCCCATGATGGCCTCGAAGGCGGTTGCGATGGGAGCATCGGCGCCGGCGAGGACGTTGACATCGGTCATGCCGACGGCAGCGGTGACGAGCAGGACGTAGAGGAGCGTGCAGACGAGCACGGTGCCGATAAGGGCGATGGGCATGTTCTTCTTGGGATCCTTGATCTCGCCGCCCATGGTAACGCAGGTCTGCATACCGTCGTAGCTCCAGGTGGTGGCTGCGACGCCGCCCATGAGTGCTGCGCCGATTGCGCCGGTGGCGCCTGCAGAGCCCTCGATGGAGGCGCCCATGTTAGCGCCCTTGATGAAGAACAGGCCGACGACAGCGAGGATCAGGAACGGGACGATCTTGAAGGCGGTGATGAAGTCCTGCCACTTGGCGCCGGCGTGCTTGTGGCACATATGCAGCCAGGTGAAGAAGATGATCAGGACGCAGCCCACGATGCGGACCGTCATGTCAGACCAGCCGGTGAAGTAGGCGATGTTGTTGGCCACCGTGAGGGTCATCGTCGCGATGCCCACGGGGTCGGTCGCCCACCAGCAGGACCAGATGAAGAACATGGCCGGGAACGACCAGCCGGCCTCGCGGAAGTACACGAACTGGCCGCCGTCCTCGGTGTACGCGGAGGCGTACTCGGCGTAGACGAGGTTCTGCGGGATCATGATGAGGCCGCCGAGAACGAACGCGAGGATCGTGAGCAGCGGCGTGCCGGTGGTGCCGGCGACCTCGCCCACGGAGGTGAAGATACCGGAACCGACCGTGGTTCCGACGCCCAGTGCGATGGCAGTCGACAAGCCAAGGTGGCGTGACATACCCTCAAGGGTCTCATTTTCAGCCATTGTCAATCCTTTCCTTTCTACGTTTCCCTACTTCCATTGGCGTCGCATCGCCCGATTGACACCAATTTACTTAATTGTGGAGTCTAGAACAAACTGGTCTATTGTTGCGCTCAACTTGTTCATTTTCGGCGAACGGTATTCCTGCGGAAATGAAAAATAGCCGAGCGAGTTGTGGATTTGCTGTTGAGAAAGTGTGAACCGCCGTTTTCCGTACCGAAGGAATGCCTACAGGACCTCCTTGTCCACGTAGTTCTCGGACTTTCCGGAGAGTGCTGCATCAAATCGCGCGACAAGCGGGTGTTTATGCCATAAATGCTTGTCCTCGGTGAGCTGCCACGCGAGCATCTGCACCACAGGCAGGGCGGCCATGGGGCCGACGAGCTCGTCTCCACCCGGAGCGAGGCGGATGTCGGCATCCATGTCGGGGCAGTCGGTGATGACGAAGGTGCGGTCGGTCACGAGCTTCGTGGCGGCGAGGATCTCAGCAGAGCGCTTCCACGACCGTTCGCCGACGGCGAACAGGAAGATCGTGTAATCGGGGGAGAGCTGCAGGTTGGGACCGTGCAGGTATTCCTCGAGCTCGTAGGCGCACGCGGGGATCTGCAGGCATTCGGCGAACTTGAGCGCGCCCTCGGAGGCCACGCCCAGATTGGTCGCGGCGCCGATGAGGAAGATGCGTTCCATGGTCGAGAGCTCCTTGTAGCGCGCGGCGAGCATGCCGGGCACCTGGTCGGCGACCGCCTCGAACTGCCCGAGCATCGTCTCGATGTCGGCACGCAGGGAAGCCGGGTCGAGCCTGCCCTCGCTCGCTGCGACGCCTGCGCCGAAGAGCATGAGGAAGGTGGCGAACGAGGTGACGCCCTTGGTGACGTAGCCCACGAGCTCCTCGCCCACACCGTAGGCGACGAGGAGGTCGGAGGCCTCGCGGAAGTCGCTCGCGGGGTCGCCCGTCACGCCGATGGCGGTGCGTCCTGCGGCACGGATGATGTCGAGCGCCGCGAGCGCGTTGGTGGAGTAGCCGCTCTGCGAGACGACGAAGCAGAACTCGTCGGCGGGCAGCTCGTGCTCGTAGGTGCAGAAGGTGTAGGGCTCGGTGATGATGACCTCGCGTCCGAGCGCGCGGCGCAGATAGGGGCGCGCGATGAGCGAGGCGTTGCGCGACGAGCCGCAGGCGACGATGCGCACGCGGGAGAAGCTCCCTTCGGCGAAGGCGTCGACGAGGGGCTGCGCGACGTTGTTCTCGATCTGCGACCTGATGACGGACGGCGTCTCGTGGACGTAGTCGACCATGGTGGGTCTGGGCATTCCAAAGCTCCTTTCCATATTGGGGATACTCCCCAAAGCGGTAAAACCTAAGCGAACAGGGATGCGGCACCCAAGATGCCGGAATCCTCCTTCAGGTCGGTTATCCTGACGACGGTGCGCTGCCCCTCGTAGACCTCCGCCACGAGGCGGTCGTTCAAATCGGATTCGTACCGCTCGAGGCCCTTGGCTACCCCGCCGCCGATGACGATGACGTCGGGGCAGTAGAGGTAGACGTACTGGTTGAGGGCGCGGGCAAGCATGTCGAGGAACCAGTCGGCGATCTCCGCCGCAGCGGGGTCGCCCTCCGCTGCGCGCTCGAACATCTCCTTGTTGGAGACGTCCGCGCCGAGGCGGTCATGCACGTAGACCTGCAGCGACGTGCCCGAGCAGGTGGATTCGAAGCAGCCCTCCATCCCGCAGTAGCACGGCTCGGTGTCCAGGCAAGGGTACTCTCCGCCGGTCCGCACCTTGACATGGCCCGCAAGATGGATGAACGGTTCGCCGCCGAAGGGGCGGCCGTCCTCGCAGAGCCCCACGCCGATTCCGGTGCCCAGCGTGAGCGTGAGCACGCGGGAGAACCCTTGGCCGGCTCCGTCCCGTGCTTCGGCGAGGCAGATGAGGCGTGCGTCGTTGTCCACGCGCACGGGCAGGCCCAGCGCTCCGCCGATCCTCTCAGCGAGCGGGTAGCCGTGGGTGAGGAAGGGCACGAAGGAGCTCATACCGTCGATCGATCCGTCGGAGAAGACGTAGCTGCCGATGGAGATGCCCGCTGCGCGCGGTGCGTCCGCCTGAGCGGAGAGCTGCGCAACTGCAGCGGCGAGGCTTTCCAGGAATGCCTGCTCCGAGTCGCGGATGGTGGGGAAGTCGCAGGATGCGAGCACCTCGTTTGTCGCGAGGTCGACGATGCCCGCCTTGACGTTGGTGCCGCCGATGTCGATGCCGGCGACGAGGTCGCGCCCGCTCATAGGACGATCCACCCCTCGTCGTAGAAGAAGCCCGGCTCGATGCCGTTGACGATGGCAACCTGATAGGAGAGGAGCTGGAAGAAGAGCGCTGCCACGAGCATGCTCCAGGGGCCCTCGAGCCCCAGGTCGGGAATCTCGAAGCGCGCGCCGCCCGGCATCGTGGAGCCTTCGGGGCCGAAATAGAGCGAGTTGGAGACGGCCTGATTGGTCTTCTCCCAGATCATGGCCGAGCGGGCGTCGGGCTGCACGTCGAAGAGGACGGGGCAGGTCACCGACTTGACGATGGCGTGGCTACGGATAATCTCCATGGGCCCGTGGAAGTAGTTGTCGACGCTCATGATGTTGGCAGGCGTCTTGGCGGTCTCCTCGAGCCACAGCGATGCGCTGCGCATCATATTGACGCCCCAGCTGCGGCTGATCATGTAGAAGCAGTTCGCCTCCGCCAGGAAGGGCACGGCTTCGAGCTGGGCGAGGATGGACTCCTTGTTCGCCTCCATCCACGCGAAGGCGCGCTTGAGGTTGGCGACGAGCTCCTCGGACGGATGCTCGCGGCCGTCCATCATCTCCACGAGGAGCAGGCCCGTGAGGGCCATCGTCGAGTAGGCCTTGATGCACACGATGTCGTCGTAGCTCGAGATGTCGTGCAGCATGTAGGTGCTGTTGCGCGCCATGGTGGAGTCGGGCGTCATGGTGACGGAGAGGGTGGTGAAGCCGTTCTCGCGGCACCACACGGCGAAATCGGCCACCTCGCGGCTCTCGCCCGAGCGGCTCATCAGCACGTAGAGGGCGTTTCTGCTCATGCGCTCGGGATGGCGGATGAGATCGCCCGTCTCCTCGAGCGCCACGTTGCGGTAGCCGCGCTCGCGCAGCTCCTCGTACATGGGCATGAGCGAGTAGAACGCGCTGCCCATGGAGGTGAGGACGAGTTCTCCGGAGAGCGCCATGATGCGCGCGAGCTCGCGCATCTGGCCGAGCTTCTCGCCCGTGAGGTCGTCGAGCACGCGCTCGAGCTCCGCAGGTTGCTCGTAGATGTTCGTGAGGATGGGATTCATGCCTGCCAAGATCGCTCCTCTTGTCATGATGTGATACTGGTCTAATTATAGGTACGACTTGTGTAGTAAAGAGAAGAAAACGGGGCTTTGCCGCGCAAGCGGTCGCAAGGAGCGTGCGACCGTTGCAGGGCAAATGCATCGTTCCGACTGCCTATTGATAAGCCCCGCTTGTCGCAGACCCTTCCGCATGCGGTTCAAACGACTGACCAGTGGTGTAGAACTTTATATGTCTTGTGTATATGCGCACCAGTGCACCGAGGGCAAGGAGGAAGCGATGGGCCATTACATCGAGGGTGTCGTCACCGAGATCTGCACGCCGTTCACCAAGGACGGCGCGATCGATTGGGAATACCTGCGCGACATGATCGGCTGGCAGATCGACTGCGGCGTGCAGGCGTTCTTCGTCAACGGATACGCGGGCGAGTGCCACGAGCTCACCTTCGACGAGAAGCTCGAGGTCGTCGAGGCGGTCTACGAGGTCGCGCACCCGCGCGGGGCGAAGATCATGGCCTGCAGTTTCGAGAACAGCGTCGAGCTCAACAAGGCGCTCATCTCAGCCTACGACGAGCAGGGCATGTCCGACTGCTACTGCATCACCGCTCCTCCGTTCTTCAAGTTCTCCCAGGCGGCGCTCTACGACTGGTCGGCGGAGCTCATCGACTTCGCGCAGCGCCCGGTCTACATCTACAACTGCGTCGAGCAGGCCGTCCTCTTCGCGCCCGACACCCTGGCCAAGCTCGCCGCGGAGCATCCCAACCTGCGGGGCTTCAAGGACGCATCCACCAACGTCGTCAACTTCCAGCAGTGCGTGCTGCGCATCGACCCCGAGAACTTCGACTTCCTCGGCGGTTGCGACGGCTTCGACGGCATCATGGTCCTGCTCGGCGCCGTGGGCTGCGTCTCGTTCATGGCCGTGCCGTTCCCGCGCGAGATGGTCGAGATCGTGGAGAAGGGCCGCTCCGGCGATTGGAAGGGCTGCATCAAGGCCCAGCAGAAGGTCCTGCGTATCCGCAACATCGTGAAGAAGACACCGTTCAATGCGGGTTGGAACTGGGCCATGCAGTACGGCTTCGGGCGTCCCACGGTCTCCCGCATGGGCGAGAAGCAGGACTGGGTGCCCTACGCCGTCAAGCTCGAGATGGACGAGCTCATGGTGGAGCTCGGCTACGAGAGCATCGCGGACAGGATCGTGCACGACGAGCTCGACGACGCCATGGAGGCGGCGGCGGCAGTCGGCATGGCGAGCTTCCGGTAGGGGAGGACGACCATGGCTACCACGCGCTTCCGCTTCCGCCCCGAGTTCTTCTCCGACCGCCCGCTCGAGCTGGTGAGCCTGGGCGAGCTCAAGGTGACCGTGTTCAAGTACGAGACGGGCATCCCCGGGCTGCGCGTCGAGAACTCCCGCTCGTCGATGGTGGTGCTCCCGTACTATGGCATGCAGGTGTGGTTCCTTGAGTTCGACGGGCGTCCGATGGCGCAGAAGTCGATGTTCGAGGCTCCGCAGGACACCACCAAGTTCGGCGACAACTACGGCGGTTTCCTCTACCACTGCGGCCTCAACAACATCAATGGCGCCGGTGACGGCGAGGACCCGTATCCCATCCACGACGTCCTCCCGTTTGCGTCCTATCGCGATGCCTGGATCGATGCGGGCGAGGACGAGGACGGCTGCTTCGTGGCGATCGGCGGGACGTACGTCTTCCGCAACAGTCAGGAGCTGCACTGGGCCTACACCCCCGAGCTGCGCCTGTACGAGGGCGCCGCGATGGTGGAGATGCAGGCGACCATCGAGAACCGCCGCACGCATCCGCTCGAGTATCTGTGGCTATGCCACATGAACTGGCTCGGTGTCGACGGCTCGCGCTTCGTCTACAGCTGTCGGAAGGATGCCGACCACATCATGGTGAGCCCTATGGACCTGGGCGACGGAAGCCCGCGCGACGAGGCCATCAAGGCGTGGTCGCAGGCGCTGCTCGACGACCCCACGCGGGCCGATGCGCTCGGGCAGGAGGGCGAGGCCTACGATCCCGAGCTCTGCATCAACTACCGCTACGACGCGGACGAGCAGGGCTGGGCGCACGCCATGATGGTGATGCCCGATGGCGATGCCTGCTACGTGGGCTGGGAGCTCGAGAAGGCGCCCTGGGCTCTGCGCTGGTTCTGCCGCACGGGCGACGAGGACGGCATCGGCATCGCGCTGCCGTCGACCGGCACCAACCACAGCACCGCATACCAGCGTGCGCACGGCTACTGCAACACGCTCGAGCCGGGCGGCGTCGATGTGCTGCGCTGGCGCTTCGGATACCTCCTGCCCGACGAGGTGCAGGGGATGACCAACCGCATCGACGCGATTCTGGAGGGATAGCATGGCAATGAAGGTATCGCTCTTCAGCACGGGCTTCTCCAACTGGCCTATCGAGCGCACGTTCGCGGCAGCAGCCGCAAACGGCTTCGACGGCGTCGACATCGGCGGTTTCCGCCCGCACGGCTATGCGCCGGACATCCTGGGCGACGTGGCCGATATCCGCACGCGCATCCTTGCGTGCGTCGAGAAGTACCAGATGCCCATCGTGAGCTACGTGCCCGAGAACACCGGAAGCCCCCACAGCTTCGTCTTCCAGGACAAGGCCCTGAACGAGATCTCGGTCGAGTACTTCAAGTCCACCGTCGATGCCGCCAAGGCCATCGGTGCGCCCCTGCTCATGCTCGCTGTCAACATGCCTGGCTTCGGCTGGGACCGCGAGGCGCTGAAATCGCAGGTGGTCGAGGACTTCAGGCGGATCTGCGACCATGCCGAGAAGGCGGGCGTCACGGTGATGATCGAGCCGGTCACGCCCTTCGAGGGCAAGATCGTGTGCAGCTCCGACGACTGCAGGTGGCTGCTCGACAGCGTCGGCTCCGGCGCCCTCGAGGTCTGCCTCGACCTGGCGTGCCCGCTCACCTGCGGCGAGCCCATCAGCGAGTACTTCGACAAGATGCCGGGCAAGATCCGCGAGATCCACTTCATCGATGCCGAGCCCGACTGCGAGGATCACCTCATCCCGGGCGACGGCGCCATGGATTGGCCGCGCATCGTCAAGTATCTCAAGCGCGTGGGCTATGACGGCTATCTGGCGCTCGAGCTCTTCAGCCGCTACGCCAACGAGCCGGACTTCTCGGCCGAGCGCGGCATCGAGATCATCCGCGGTATGCTCGCGGAGCAGTAACCAGGCAACGATTGCGACCTGCAATTGGGGACGGTTCCTTTTTGCAGGTCTTCCGAAACCTGCAAAAAGGAACCGTCCCCAATTGCAGGTCGGATCGATCAGAGGAGGAAGAACATGGGCAAGCAGTACGTTTCCGAGACCGTCTTCGTGAAGGACATCGAGAAGACCCGTCCGGTGGACGTCATCGTCATGAACAGCCACGGCGTGGGCCAGGTCTGCCGCGTGCACCGCCTTCCGAGGCGCAGCGAGACCATGGAGGCCTGGGATTGGCACGTCGAGGAGGACGGCGGCAAGGGCGCCACGGTCTCTGTCGCGCTGGGCCGCCTGGGCGTCTCGGCAGGATACATCGGCAAGGTCGGCGACGACCCCTGGGGCAAGATGGGCGACGACTGGATGAGCGAGGCCGGCGTCTTCACCAAGTACATGTACTACGACACGAGCGTTGCCACCGGCACGGGCCTCATCATGATCGACGATGACGGCCTCAACACCATCGTCGACGGCGACTCCGCCTGCCGTGCCCTCACGTGGGACGAGACCCACGCCGCCATCGAGGCCATGAAGGAGGCCAAGGTCTTCATCACCGGTTTCGGCATGCCCTTCCAGAAAGCCCTCGACGGCGCCAAGATCGCCAAGGACGAATTCGGCATGCTCACGATGTGCAATGCCTCCCCGCTGCCCGACCAGCCCATGGGCGACCTCTCGTACCTCGACTTCCTCGTGGTGAACGATGCCGAGGCCGGCGTGCTCTGCGGCCTTCCCGAGGACTACGACACCCCCTATGAGCAGGTCTTGCGTCAGATCCAGGCCGACTACAGGTGCGGCGGCGTCATCATGACCTGCGGCTCGAAGGGCTCCGCGGTGCTCGACGGCGACGACTACTTCGAGGTCGCCGCGACGCCCGTCAAAGCCGTCTACACCATCGGTGCGGGCGACGGCTTCCTCGCCGCCACGGCCAAGGGCATCGTCGAGGGCAAGCCCCTGCGCGATGCCGTCGCGTGGGCGAGCAGGTATGCCGCCTACAAGGTCACGCGCGAGGGCACGATGACCAACCGTCCGGGCGAGGGCTACCCGCCGCTTTCGGACGTCGAGGAATGGATGGCCTCTCTGTAACCCCGAATGAGACACCCTCCCCGGGAGGGTGTCTCATTTCCCGTCCCTTTGACAGGAAAGCCGCCAGAAGAGGAGGACGTATGTCTGTGACCGATCCCGCACGTGCGATGATGGACGAGATCCTCGAGCAGCCCGAGCTGCTCCGCTTCCTTGTCGAACATCGCGAGGAGCTCACGGCTCCCTTCGTGGAGCTCGTGCAAAAGCGCCGCATCAAGCGTGTCTTCTTCACGGGAAACGGCTCTCCCTGGTATGTGGGCTGCGCCCTCATGGAGGCGGCCGGGAACCTGCTGGGAGCAGATGCGAGCGCCGTGCCGTCCGCGTATTTCAACCGCCATGGAAGCCTGCGAATCCCCGAGGTATACGCACCCGAGGAGGTTCTGCTCGTGTGCCCGGCGGAGTCTGGCCATTCGCGCGGCCAGGTCGATGCGGCACGGGCAGCCCGTGCTGCGGGTGCGGCCGTGATCTGCACGACCCTCATCCCCGACGGCGTGCTCGCCCGCGAATGCGATGTGGTCCTGCCCAAGCCGGGCGGGCACGAGGTCGCCATGGCCACGACCAAGGGGCAGACCATCGCCCTGCTCGAGCTGCTCATGTGCTTCGTCGAGGCGGGCCGCGCGCTCGGTCGTATCGACGAGGCGGAATATGCCCGCTTCCTGCGCTCCTTCGAGGATCTGCCCGGCAACGTCGCTGCCACGATCGATGCCAGCGCGCGCTGGTTCGAGCGGCACCGCGATGCCGTGATGGCGGCCGAGCAGTTCTTCATCCTGGGCTACGGCTCCGGCTGGGGCACCGCGCAGGAGGCAGCCCTCAAGTTCTACGAATGCCATCAGGTCCCCACGCTGGCGCTCGAGCTCGAGGAGGGCATGCACGGGCCCTTCCGCGCCGTGCGCAAAGACGATATGGTCTTCTTCATATGCGCGGAGGAGGGCCAGGAGCGCGACCGCGCCCTCCTGCTCGCCGATGCGCTTGCGGTCTACAACGACAACCGCGTGTGCCTGCGGCGTACCGACGACCCGCACATGGGCCCACCCGACATCCCCGTGGCGAGTTCGGGTATGCCCTATGTCTCCGCCATCGAGTACCTGATCCCCTTCCAGATGCTCTCGTTCCTCATCAGCGAGGCAAAGGGCATCGATCTCTCCATCCCGCTCGTGCCCGCGCTCGATCCGGTCATGGTGCCGGGGTATGAGGACTAGCAGGGGGAGAGGGGCGGAACCATGCGCGGATTCGCAGACGGCGACCTCATCCTCGCCATCGATATCGGAGGCTCGAAGTTCATCGTGGGGCTCGCCACGCCCGAAGGCGATGTGATCTGCTCGGATCGCTACGAGTGGGTCGGAGCCACGGGGGAGGGGCTCGATGAGGGACTCTTCTTCGAGCAGCTCTGCGGCGGCATCGATGCCCTTCGTGCATCCGAGCCCGAGGCGTTCTCGCGCGCTGTCGTGGCGGGCGTCACCGTGCCCGGCTTCACCGATCCAGTATCGGGCGATATCCTCGATACCGACTTCCTCAAGATCAAAGGGTATCCGCTCTGCGCAGAGCTCAATAAACGCTATATGTTGCCTTTCTTCGCCGACAACGACTGCAAGGCTGCGGCGCTTGCAGAGCAGGTCTTCGGAGCGGCGCGCGGCAAGTCCATCCTCTACGTGACCATCTCCACCGGCGTGGGCGGGACGCACGTGCTCGACGATGGCGTGTACTACGGTGCGTTCGGCCATGCGGGCGAGGTGGGTCTCGTCATCGCCGACCGCCATGGATACGCCTCGGACCAGGGCCTGCCCGGCGTGCTCGAGGCGCATGCCTGCGGGCGAGGGCTGGTGAAGAACTATCTGGCGGCAGGCGGGCGGGAGTATGTGGACGGCCGTGCGGTCGACGGCCGCATCATGGCCGACCTTTCCCGGGAGGGCGACGGCCCCGCGGGTGCTGCCCTCGAGCTGGAGGGGCGCCTGCTCGCACGGATGCTCGCGCCGATCTGCTCGGTTGTGGACGTCGAGGCGGTGGTGATCGGTGGCGGCATGTCGCTGCAATACGACACCTATGGTCCTGCGCTCGAGCGCGAGTTCGCGCGCCTCTGCCCTCTGGAGGTGGGGTTCGCCCCCACGAGCCTGGGGTATCTGGGGGCGTTTCTCGGTGCCGTCGCCCTGGCGCTCAGAGGCCATGCGGGCGCGCTGCCTGAGCCTGCGGACGCTTCCAGGCACGTCTTGGAGGTCTTGCTCGGCGCTCGGTCGATCGACTTGCACGTCACGCTCAACGGACGCGAGCGCCTTCTGCGCGACGGGAGCGTTCCCACGCTGGACGGATTCCTGCTCGCGGAGGATGCGGATGATCCGGGCGAGACGTTGGGCGATCGTTTCGCGCGGGTGCTCGCGCCGTATGGAGCGGAGCTCGATGGGGCGTTCGCCCGCGTGTCCGATGAGGCCGTCCTCGACGATCTGGGCTACTCGCTCGGTCGTGCGCTCGCGGCGCTCGCGACCGTCCTCGATCCGGGAAGGATCGTCTTCTCGGGCACGCTCGGAGATGCATGGGAGGTGCTCGGACCGTCCGTCCGGCGCGCCCTCGTCGACGAGACCTACTACCGCGGGGACCTGCCGTTCGCGCTCGGAACCGCCGAAAACCTGTCAAACAACCTGTCCCTTTGACAGAAAAGCGCCGGGCGTTCATGCCCGGCGCTCAAGGAGAATCTTTCCGTCTTCGTCTCTAGCCCAGCGTCATGCCGCCGTCGCAGAGGATGTTCGAGCCGTTGATGATGGCGGCGTCATCGCTCGCTAGGAATGCGAAGACGGCCGCGATCTCGGACGGCTCGGCGGGACGTCCGAGCGGCCCCAGGGTGACGTTTGCCATGGGATCCTCGTAACCCTGGGCGATGTAGTCGTCGAGCGCCTTCTGGAACATGGCGGTGTTCACCCAGCCGGGCGCCACGGAGTTCACGCGCACGCCCGTCACGCCGCCGTTCTCGTTGGCGATGTTCTTGGTGAGGCCGCGGACCGCCCACTTGGACGAGCCGTACGCGGACTCGCCGGCATAGCCGAACATGCCCGAGACGCTCGAGGTGTTGGTGATGGCGCCGCTCTTCTGCGCCTTCATGATGGGCAGGACGTACTTGATCATGCGGACGGTGCCGAACACGTTGATGTCGTAGACCATCTGCCACTCGGCCAGGGGCTTCTCCTCCATGTCCATCTGGTCGCCGCCGTTGCCCGCGATGTTGTTGAGCACATCGATGCGGCCCCACTTGGCCATGACCTCGTCGATGACGTTCTTGACGGCCTCCTCGTCCGTGATGTCGAAGCCCGCCGAGAAGACGCGCTCGGGATCCATGCCGAACTTCTCGACCACGGCGTCGACCCACTCCTTCTTCACGTCGAGCATGACGACCTTGGCGCCCTCGTCGTAGAAGCGCTTGGCGACGGCCTTGCCGATGCCGCCCGCGGCTCCCGTGGTGATAACGACCTTATCCGTGAAACGCTGCTCCATGAGAACCGCCTTTCTGATGACGCCAGAGGACGGTGCCGTCCCCTTGCCAAGCAATAACCGTCTGAACACAAACTTATACTGGTCTAATAACGTAATCAAGTTATATATACCTTTTTTTACTGCAAGCGGTCTGAAGTGCTTTCCGATACTGAGCTAACACTCTGTATGGTCAATACCGATATCGGTTTCAGCCATATTTTGGTTAAAACCGATATCGGTATTGACCATAATATGGTTAAAACCGAAAATAATGACAGCCACAAGTATCTCCAGAACCAAGCGGGACGGCAAAGGGGCATATATGGAAAGAACTGCAATGACGAAGCTTATTGCTTGGAAAGATGCTCCGGGGCGAAAGCCGCTCGTCGTGAACGGGGCTCGTCAGGTCGGAAAGACATGGCTTGTCACCGAGTTTGGGGGACAGTATTTCGACTCCGTCGCCCATGTTGTGTTTCTCGAGAACGACCAGGCAAAGGCAATCTTCTCAAGAAGCCTCGATCCCAAGACGGTTCTCATGCTCATCGGTGCGTTGACGGGCACGAACCCGCTTGATGGCAAGACGCTTGTCTTCCTCGACGAGATACAGGAGTGCCCTCGCGCGATAACGGCTCTTAAGCTCTTTGCCGAGCAGACCCCGGATATTCCAGTAGTTGCTGCTGGGTCTCTCCTTGGGGTTGCTCTTAATAGAGCGGACGGTGATTCCGATGGGATTTCTGCCTCATGGCCTGTGGGGAAGGTGAGCTTCCTTGACCTCTATCCCATGTCTTTTGAAGAGTTTCTTTTGGCTGGAGGACACGGTCAACTTGTAAAGCTCCTCGAAACCGGTGATCCCGAAACTCCAGACACGCTCTCCGAACAACTCAAGGGCCTTCTTCGCGAATATCTCTTCATAGGTGGTATGCCTGAGGTTGTTCGGGAATACACGCGAACGCGAAGTCTAGTCGAGGCACGTCGTATCCAAATGGAATTGCTCAGAGGATACGAGCTGGACTTTTCAAAACATGTTGAGAGTGCTCTCGCGACCGAGAGAATACGTGAGACGTGGCGCTCTGTTCCCGCACAGTTGGCTAACGAGAACAATCTGAAGAGATTTACCTACTCATCGATCAGGGCTGGTGCAAGAGGGCGCGACTACAGGGATGCTGTGTCATGGCTCGCAGACGCGGGGCTTGTAATCAAGGTTTCAAAGGTGTCGAAGCCGAGCATCCCGCTGGAAGGCTATGCCGACGGCACCTATTTCAAGCTCTATCTCCTCGATATCGGACTTCTCGGGGCCGCCCTGCATCTCGATGCGACTGTCCTGCTTAATGGGAATAGGCTGTTTACCGAATATAAGGGGGCATATGCCGAGCAGTTTGTCTGCCAACACCTTCTGGCGACAAGTGGGCGATCTCCCTATTACTGGTCTGCGGACGGAAAAGACGAGAAGGGGGAGGTCGATTTCGTCATCGAACAGCAAGGTGTTGTTTTGCCAATCGAAGTCAAGGCGGAAGGCAATGTTGCTGGAGGCAGTATTGCTCGCTTCTGCAAGCGGTTCGGCCTTGATCGCGCTGTCCGGCTGTCGCTGCTTGGCTACAAGGATCAGGGGTGGCTCGTCAATGTACCGCTGTATTCTGTCGCGAGAGTGCTCAGCGAGGATAAGCGATAAACCCTACGTTCATTGCCAGTGCGGGTGCGAGCAGAGGCTCACACCCGCACTTTCGATAATCATTGTATTGACGGGCTCTTACTGGGCGAATTTGGAGCGGATTCCGTCGAACTCCTCTTGGGAGAGAACGCCCTCCTCCATAAGGGCATGGAGGCGCAGCAGCTCATCGGCCGAGACGGAATGCTGCGGTTTGAGCTGGGGCGCCGGCTCAGCAACACCGAACTCGCCTTTGTAGAGGGCAACGGCAGCAAGGATTACGCTAACCGCATAGACAAGGGTGTAGATGATGAGCGGCGAGACTTCGGACAAGGGGTAACCGAGCGTTGTACCGTGCACTAGGTATGCCACCCGGGTGCCAAGGTGGATAACCTCGACGACGATTGCCGAAGCAAAGAGAGGCAGCCCAGACGCCTTCTTGAAAAAACAAATGACAGCAATGAGTGTTGCGGCAATGCCTGCCGAGAACTGGAATACCACGAGGAGCTTCAGATCGAGTTCGTAGTAGTTGCTCTGGGATGCCCATGAAAGGTTTTGCATGGTAAACGTGACGTACTCTACTGCGATGCAGCCGAAGCCGATCCCGAGAACGATGCGATTGCGGGCAAAGCACCCTACCGCCAAACAGAGATATCCGGCGATAAGCAGATAGCCCCATGCGTTCGGTGCGGTGCCTGCATCGTTTCGAAGATAGGTGAAATACACCTCAAGAACGAGCGTCACAGCCGCCGCAATACCTGCAAGCAGCGAGGACGGCCGCTTGCCGCGCGCCTCCTTCTCCATCTCAACCCCTTAGTACGAGTACAGCATCGAGGCGCCCATCGCGGTGAGGGCGATATAGCCGACGATGCCGATGATGAAGCCGATGAGCGCGCCCTTGCCGGCCTGCTGGGCAGAGAGGGGTTTGGTGTCCTTCCATACCAAGTAGAGGATGAGGCCCACAATGGGGATGAAGAGCCCGAGCACGAGCCAGCCCACGCCGCCGTCGTCTGTGCCGGACGGCACCTGGTTGCTGAGGCTTCCCGCGGGCGCGGCGAGCAGCTGCGCCTTCTTCGACTCGAACTCCTCCTGCGTGATGATTCCCTTGTCGAGCAGCTCCTTTAGAGTGCTGAGTTCTTCGGATAGCGTTGCCATGCTGAAACCCCTTTACACCTTTTGCGTTTACCAGACCATGTGCTGTCTCGCTAATTGACCGCACGGCGTAAATTTAGGGGGGGGGGTTCCTTGTCAATGTCTTTTCGGACAAACGGCTCGTTTGGAATTGACATGAAAAGAGCGGGCCGGCATGACGCCGGCCCGCTCACCCTAATCCATGTCAGGAACAGATGCTCTTACCACGCGCCGGAGTAGCCCAGGGTGACGGCGCTCGACTTGGCGCCGGTGACCATGCACTCGTCGATGGACTGGCCCTCGAGGATGCCCACGATGAAGCCGGCGATGAAGGAGTCGCCCGCGCCCATGGTGTCGACGACCTCGCACTTCTCGATGTCGCCCTTGTGGAACTCGGTGCCGTCGTAGGCCAGGCTGCCGTTCTCGCCCAGGGTGACGATGACGGCCTTGGGGCCCTTGGCCTGCTTCTCGACCATGAAGGCGCGGACCTCCTCGTTGTCATCGCTCTCGAGGCCGAAGAAGGCGTAGTCGACATAGGCGAGCGTGGCGTCGACCATGGGGTCCTGGGGCTGGTCGGAGTAGTCGAAGACCGTGGTGATGCCGGCGTCGTGGATCTGCTGCAGGCGGTCGTCGCAGTGACCCCAGATGCCGCTCACGAAGAGGTCGTGGCCGCAGATGAACTCCACGTCCTCATCGGAGAGCTTGAAGGTCTCCATGACGCCCTCGATGTAGTCGCCGAAAACGCGGTTGCCGTCGACGATCTCGACCTTGGTGACGGCGGTGTCGCCGTGCTCCACGTGCAGATGGCTGATGTCCACCCCCTTGCCGGTGAGCGCATCGGCCATGCGCTGGCCCCACACGTCATCGCCCACGACGCTTGTGAACGACGCGTCGATGCCCATGCGCCTGAGGTACACGGCCACGTTGACGGGGTTGCCGCCCGGATAGCTCTGACCTTCCTTCTCGTAGACATCCACGCAGTTGTCGCCTGCCGCTGCAACCTTCATATCATACTCCTCTCGTCGATTTGCCCGATCGTGCTTCAACTGGATAACCTAGCGCCAATCTTATACCAATTTTATGAACAAGATAGGGAAAGTACGCCCATCGGCTGCAAATGGCCGTTGACAGGACGAAACGGCGTCCCGATGCGTATAACACTTGTCCTAGGATACTATGGCTATATAAGTTAGCCATATTTCCATACCGATTGTGCGCGTTGTTCGCGCATCAGAGAGGGAGGTTCCCATGAAGACGGCAGCAGGCATCGGCGACAACTGCATCGACGATTACACCAACATCGGCCGCCGCTACCCCACGGGCAACGTTGTCGATACCGGCGTCAATCTGCAGAAGCTCGGCATCCCCACCGCCATCATCTCGACCACCGGCTCGGACGAGAACGGGAAGTGGATGATCGAGGCGCTCACCAAAGAGGGCCTGGACCTGTCGCACCTCAAGGTGGCGGAGGGCAAGACCGCGATCACCTACATGACGCTCGACGAGAACGACCGCGTCCACGGCGAGTATGAGGAGGGCGTGCTCGAGAACATCGTCTTCGACGAGGAGGACATCCGCTTCGCCGCCGAGCACGACCTGGTCTTCACCGCCTTCTGGGGCAAGGCCGAGCACGTCATGGGCAAGATCCACGACCTCGGCGCCATCACGGCCTTCGACTATGCCACCACCGACGACGAGCGCCTTCCGGCCATGCTCGAGGTGACGCGCGGCGCCATCGACTACGGCTTCTTCTCCTACAAGGGCATCGGCAACCGCAGCGATCCCGAGCCCCGCGTCTTCCTCACCAAGATGGTGAAGGAGTACGGCATGAAGGTCGCCGTGGCCACCTTCGGCGAGCAGGGCTCGCTCGCCTACAACGGCGCGTACTTCATCGAGGGCAACGCCGTGCCCCAGGAGAACGTCGTGAACACCGTGGGTGCGGGCGATTCCTTCATCGCCGGCTTCCTCGCGGGCGTGCTCAAGGGCAGGGACATCTCCGGCTGCCTGCGCGATGGCGCGCGTGTGGCGTCCCGGGTCGTCGGCGTCTTCGAGCCCTGGGTCATCGACGAGTAGGACGGATTCCCAACAGGTATCACGCGCGCACGGACGCGCTCGACAAGCAGGCACCGCACAGAGGAAAGGATGATCGATATGACTATGAAGCTCGGCATGTTCACCTCCGGCTACCAGCGCAACCCGCTCGAGGACATCTTCGAGGACGCGGCTCGTTTCGGTTACGACTACATCGAGCTCTGGGGCGGCCGTCCGCACGCCTACGCGCCCGACCTGCTCGCCGGCGAGATCGACGAGGTCAAGCGCCTCGAGAAGAAGTATGGCGTGCCCATCACGGGTTGGTGCCCCGAGCACAACGGCTATCCCTACAACTTCATGATCGGCACCGAGCGCCAGCGCGAGGATGCGGTGCGCTACCTCAAGCTCTGCCTCGACGCGGGCAAGGAGCTGGGCAGCGACTACATGCTCATCTCGCCCGCCCACGCCGGCTACGACACCAAGCCCAACGAGATCCGCGATCGCCTGTATCGCACCTGCGAGGAGCTCGCAGCCTACGCGGAGAACGTGGGCGTCCGCATCGTGGTCGAGCCGCTCACCACGATGGAGTCCAACGTCTTCAAGAGCGCCAACGACCTGCTCGACCTCTTCGAGCATGTCGACTCCGACTACCTCATGGCCATGTGCGACATCTGCCCGCCGTTCCAGCAGCAGGAGCAGATCACGAGCTACTTCAACAAGCTCGGCGACAAGCTGTACCACCTGCACATCATCGACTCCAACGGCGTTGACGACTCCCACGTCATGCCGGGCGAGGGCGTCCTGCCCATGCCGGAGCTCATGAAGGAGATCCAGGACTACTACCACTACGAGGGCACCGCGACCATCGAGCTCGTGACCGGCTACATCAACGAGCCGCGCCTCTACGCCAAGCGCGCCATCACCAACGTGCGCGCCATGCTCGAGGCCTAAACGCGACGTTTTTCAGATAGGGGAGTATCCCTTTTCTGAAAAAGAACGACATTTCGCAGATAGGGGATACTCCCCTGTCTGCGAGAGAAGGGAGAGCCGCTTCCCATGTTCATCGACATCCACGTCCTTCCGGCATTCTACGAGCCGATCAATGGGGACGAGCGCAAGGAGGACCTGCGCCACGAGGCGCTCGACATCCACCTCAACGGCATCGCCAAGCTCGAGCACATCAAGAACCAGATGCGCTGCGCGGGCCTCGACAAGATGGCCCTGCTCGCCATCGACTACAGCTCCGAGCACGGCGAACCCGTCGTCTCCAACGATGAGATCCGCACGCTCGTGGACTGCGAGCCCGACCGCTTCATCGGCATCGCAAGCGTCGACCCGCTCATGCCGGGCGCTGCCGACGAGCTCGAGCGCGCCTTCGCCGACCTCAAGCTCAAGGGTCTCCACCTGCATCTCGGGCGCACCCACATCATGCCCGGCGACGAGCGTCTCGCACCCCTCTACAAGATCTGCGAGGCCTTCAACAAGCCCATCATCTTCAACGCGGGCATGTCGTGGGAGCCCGGCTCGCTCGCCAAATACGGCAGGCCGATCGAGTACGAGGAGCTTGCCGCCACGCATCCCTCCTTACGCATCTGCCTTTCGCGCTTCGGATGGCCGTGGGCCGAGGAGTGCGCGATGCTCATGGTCAAGTATCCCAACGTCTACACCGACACGGGAATCCTCTACTTCGACAACGCGCGCGAGTTCTTCGACCGTCTCTTCAAGCACGAGGTCGCGCTCACGTGGATCGACCGCAGCCTGCGCCATCAGGTGATGTTCGGCAGCAACAACCCGCGCTTCGAGCAGATCCGCATGGCCCAGGCGCTCGACGGGCTTGGGCTGCGCGAGAGCACGCTCGAGCTCATCAAGGGCGGCAACGCCATCGAGTTCCTCGGCGGACTGGACTAAGGGGGTGCGAGCATGGTCAAGACGACGTCGCTGACCTTCCTCACCAGCGAGTACAACCAGTATTTCATCATCACCGACGAGGTCGAGAAGGCCGTCGCCGAGAGCGGCGTGACCGAGGGAATCGTCACCGTCATCACCCGCCACACCACGACGGGCGTGACCACCAACGAGGCGCTCGAGTGCCTCGAGAGCGACATCAAGGAGTTCCTCGGCAGGCTTGCTCCCGAGGACCATCCGTACGCGCATGCGCGCATGCTCAGGGACTACGGTTCCACGGCCGGCAATCCCACGGGGCATCTCAAGAGCCTGATCATGGGGAACCACGTGCATTTCCTCATCCATGAGGGCAAGGTCGACCGCGGCGGCGCCCAGGATGTGTACTTCTGCGAGTTCGACGGACCGTCGTCGCGCACCATCATGATCCAGGTGATGGGGGAGTAGCGAGAACGACCAATCTGGAGCCGTCGATCAATTTCCGACGGCTCCGCTGGGTTTTCCGAAATTGGTATGAAATTACTGCATGCTCGTGTCGCAGTTGGTAGAATTGGCACAGTTCATCGTTCCAAATACCAACCACGTGAGGATGCGCGCCATGAAGAGGAAGCATGCGATGAGTTCGAGGGATTTCGCTACCGAGCTCGTTGAGAGCTATATCCAGGAGCAGGGCCTCAAACCCGATGACCGTCTCCCGTCCGAGCGCGATATGTGCTCGATGTGGGATCTCAACCGGACCACCCTGCGCAACGCCATCCAGCGCCTGGTCGACACGGGCGTCCTCTACAGCAAGATGGGCTCGGGCACCTTCGTGGCGCCGCCGAAGTTCGTCGGCAACCTGCAGGATGTCTACGGCTTCTCGGAGTCGGTCCGCATCGCGGGCCGCACGCCCGGTTCGCGGGTCGTCTTCGCAACCATCCAGGAGGCGGACAAGAGCATCGCACGCAAGCTCCATATTCCCCTGGGAACCGAGGTCTTCGCCATGAGGCGCCTGCGCCTCATCGACGACGTGCCCTGCTCGATCGAGACGGTCTTCGTCAACATGGAGCGCTGCGCAGGCGTCGAGCAACGCGATTACGGCCGCGAGTCGCTGTTCGACGTTCTCCGCTGGGAGTACGGCATCAAGGCCCAGAGCGGTGACGAGAAGATCTCGGTGACGACGCTCGATGCCGCGGAGGCGGAGCTCCTCGAGATGGAGGAGGGCCACCCCGCCTTCTACAAGTCGGGCGTCGTGTTCGACGAGAACGGCGAGCCATTCGAGTACTACCGCACCGTGGCGCTCTCCGAGTACATCCGCTATGCGACCGAGATGAAGGCGAGGTGAGCGCCATGGCGAACGTCGACTACAAGTCGCCCATCTACCTCCAGCTGCGCGAAGTCGTGCGCAGCAAGATCGAGGAGGGGGAGTATCCCCCCGGCATGGCCATCCCCTCCGAGAACGAGCTTTCCGAGATGTACGGCGTCAACCGCCTCACCGTGCGCAACGCCGTCGATGCCCTCGTGAACGAGGGCCTGCTCAGGCGCATCCAGGGCAAGGGCGCGTTCGTGGTGGGAGACCGCCTCGAGCGCGACCTCGATTCGCTCTCGGGTTTCCGCCAGACCATCCACGAGCGCAACGCGGAACCCGGCACCAAGATCCTCGCCAAGACGCGCCGCAAGGCGGGCGGCAAGTACGCGCGTATCTTCGGCATCGGCGAGGACGACGATATCTTCTACGTGAGGCGCCTCAACACCGCCAACGGCGAGCCCATCTCCGTCGAGCACACCTTCATACCCGCCTCGAAGGTCCCCAAGCTCGACGGCATCGACCTCGGGGTGTTCAGCCTCTACGAGGTCTACGGCTTCTACGGCGTGAGCCCGGTCAGGGCCTACGAGACGCTCGACCTGGTCACGCTCGAGGCGCGCGACGCGCGCATGCTCGGCGTCGATCCCGGCCAGGTGGTGCTGCTCTTCACCTGCTACACCTACGACAAGGACGACGACGTCATCGAGTACACGTGCAGCTACACGCGCGGGGATAAGTGCAGCTTCAAGGTCCACAACAGGGCATAGGAATGGCGCGGGACCCGGCTTCCGCGTCCCGTTTCGGTATCTGGAAGGAGAGTACGGGCATGTCAGTCTACTTCATGGGAATCGACACGGGCACCTCCGAGACCAAGGGCGTCCTCATCGACATCGACGCCAACATCGTGGCGCAGAGCTCCGCTCAGCACGAGGCGATGAGCCCGTTCAACAACGCCTACGAGTACGACGCCGAGAAGGACTGGTGGGGCGATTTCTGCACCGTCTCGAAGGACCTTATCGCCAAGAGCGGCGTCGATCCCGCCGACATCAAGGCCGTGACCACGAGCGCTCTCGGTCTTTGCTGCGTCGCGGTGGACGAGAACTGCGTGCCCACGCGCTATGCCATCTCCTACGGTATCGACGGACGCGCCGAGAAGCAGATGCGCGACCTCGAGGAGGAATGGGGCCAGGAGTTCATCGACCGCGTCTTCGGCCGCCAGCTCTGCTCCTCCGACGTTCCGCCCAAGATCCGCTGGATCCAGGAGAACGATCCCGAGGCCTACGCGCGCACGGCCAAGTTCATCAACAGCTCCACCTACATCACCGCCAAGCTCACCGGCGAGTACTACATCGACACCTTCCTGGGCATGGCCGGCGGCTTCAAGCCCCTCTACGGCGAGGACGGCCATCCCACCGAGGAGACCTGCAAGGGCATCTGCCGTCCCGATCAGCTGGCCACCATCGCCGAGGAGACCGACGTCATCGGCTATGTGACCGCGAAGGCAGCCGCCGAGACGGGCCTCGCCGAGGGCACGCCCGTCACGCCCGGCGGCGACGACTCCGCCTGCGAGGCCATCTCCTGCGGCATCGGCAAGATGGGCGACCTCATCCTGCAGTTCGGCTCCACGATCTACATGTTCCTGCTCTGCGACCATCTGGTCATGGATCCGCGCGTGTGGCACGAGGAGTTCATCATCCCCGGAACCTGCGACGTTTCCGGCGCCACCAACACCGCGGGCAGCATG
The DNA here is from genome assembly GCA_902795065.1 of uncultured Coriobacteriaceae bacterium. GTDB lineage: Bacteria > Actinomycetota > Coriobacteriia > Coriobacteriales > Atopobiaceae > RUG721. The sequence continues at coordinate 34,219 of CADBJR010000004.1, read as the reverse complement.
ACCAAGTGGCTGCGCGACACCATGTTCCAGGACCTCCTCGCTGCCGAGAAGGCCGGGGGAGAGAACGCCTTCTCCGTGATGGCGCGCATGGCCGCCGAGGTGCCCGTGGGCTCCAACGGCCTCGTCTGCCTGCCGTACTTCGCCGGCGAGCGCACACCCATCGACGACCCCAACGCCCGCGGCGCGTTCCTCGGCCTCACCATCAACCACACGCGCGAGGACATGCTGCGCGCGGGCCTCGAGGGCGTCGCCTACTCCATCAACCAGCACTTCAAGATCTTCGAGGAGGACGGCATCCCCATCGGCCGCGTGCTGGTGGCGGGCGGCGGCACCAAGAACGATGCCTGGATGCAGATCGTGGCCGACGTCACCGGCAAGACGCTCTTCGTCCCCGAGATCACCATCGGCGCCTCCTACGGCGACGCCATGATGGCAGCCATCGCGGCAGGCTACTGGGCGGACTTCGACGAGCTGGCGAGCAAGGTCAAGATCGCGAAGACCTTCGAGCCCTGCGCGGAGAACCACGAGGCCTACAAGAAGTTCCAGGCCATCTTCGACGAGCTCTATCCTGCCACCAAGGAGCTTGCGCACCAGCTGTAGGCTTTCCATGTTGGGGAGTATCCCCGAAGTGGGAAAACCGTCCGTGCAGAGGAGGTCTCATGTTCACCGGCTCCATCTGGTCATCATGCATGAAGATGACCACGCGCATCAACGTGATCGTGCCCGACCTGTCGGGCGATTGCGACCCGCTGCAGACCGACGAGCTCTACGTGATGTACCTCCTGCACGGGCTCACGGCGAACGGCGACGAGTGGCCGCGCTTCACCAACCTCGAGTATCTGGCCAAGAAGTACAACGTGGCCTTCGTCATGCCCGACGTTGACCGCAGCTTCTACACCGACATGAAGAACGGCATCAGGTACTTCGAGTACGTCTCGTGCGAGCTGCCCGAGTTCATCGGGACGTGGTTCCGCCTGCCCACCGACCGCGAGCACACCTTCGTGGCGGGGGAGAGCATGGGCGGCTACGGCGCATGCAAGGTGGGCTTCACCTTTCCCGAGCGCTTCGGGGGCATCGCCACGCTGTCAGGCGCCCTCGACCTGCCCGGCTTCGGGCGCATGTGCGCCGACGGTACCTTCCCCGACATGCCGCTCGGCGAGTTCGAGCTCATGTTCGGCGCGGGTGCGCCCGTGCCTTCCGAGGCGGACGTCTTCGCCCTGATCGAGAAGGCTGCGGCGTTGCCCGAGGAGTGCCGCCCGCGCCTCTGCCAGTTCTGCGGAACCGAGGACTTCCTGCTGGAGACCAACCGCCGCTTCGACGCCCGAGCCGCCGAGCTGGGCTACGACCACCTGTACATGGAGTGGCCGGGGGATCACGAGTGGAAGTTCTGGCAGGTCGCCATCCAGCGCGCGCTCCAGTACCTGCTGGGGTTCGATCTTAAGACCACACCGATCTGGTAGGTGTGCTCTGCGCCTCCGCTCGCGGAATGGATGTGGACAGTCGGCATATCTTGGATGAAACTATATAACTGGTTAGGTTTTTCATACCAGTTTGCCACAAACGGAGCGCGCTGCAGAGCGGCTCCAAGAGAGGAGAGAACCATGCTTTGGATCGAGGAAATGTTCGGTGTCAAGAAGCCCATCATCTCGATGCTCCACTTCGACCCGCTGCCGGGCGACCCGCGCTGGAAGGAGAGCGACAGCCTCGACACGGTCATCGAGCATGCCTGCCAGGATCTGCACGCCCTTCAGGATGGCGGCGTGGACGGCATCCTCTTCTCCAACGAGTTCAGCCTGCCCTATGAGCGCTCCATGAGCTTCGTCACCCCCGCCACCATGGCCTACATCATCGGCAACCTGCGCTCCGAGATCCGCGTGCCGTTCGGTGTGGACGCCATCTCCGACGGCGCCGCCTGCATCGAGCTCGCCGCCGCTACCGGCGCGGCGTTCGTCCGCGGCACCTTCCACGGCGTCTACGTGGGTGACGGCGGCTTCTACAACAACGACTTCTCCAAGCTGCAGCGCCGCCGTACCGAGCTCCACCTGCAGAAGCTCCGCATGCTCTACTTCATCAACCCCGAGTCCGACCGCGCCATGGACCCGCGCCCGCTCGCCGAGATCGCCTCCTCCACCATCTTCAAGGCCCATCCCGACGGGCTGTGCATCTCCGCCCAGGCTGCAGGCCAGGATGTCGATGAGGACCTCATGGCTTCCGTCAAGTCCAAGAACCCCGAGGTCGTCGTCCTGTGCAACACCGGCTGCCGTCCCGACACCATCGAGGCGAAGCTCTCCACCTCCGACGCTGCCGTCGTGGGCACCTACTTCAAGGCCGGCGGGCAGTTCGAGGATGAGGACCTCAACAACGTCCGCGTCGACCAGGCCCGCGTCGAGGAGCTCATGGCCGTCGTGTACAAGTACCGCGAGACCCTGTAGCTTTTCTAAATTAGGGGATACTCCCCTAAGTGCTAGTACTTTGGGGGTACTCCCCTAAGTGCTAAAGAAGGAGGAGCCATGTCCGAGAAGTACCTCGTCGGCATCGATAACGGCGGTTCGGAGATCAAGTGCGCGGTGTTCTCGCTCGACGGACGCGAGGTTGCGGTCGCGAGCCGCCGCCTGCCCATCGAGGTGCCGCACCCCAGCTGGTCAGAGCGCGATTCGCTCGAGGTGTGGGAGAAGAACGCCGAGGCTATCGCCGAGGCGCTCGAGCTTGCGGGCATCACCGGCGCCGACGTCGCGGGCGTGGGCCTCACCGGCTACGGCAACGGCTTCTGCCTCGTGGACGCCGAGGGCAACCCCACCTACAAGTCGATAGTCTCCACCGATGAGCGTGCCAACGACATCTGCGACGAGTTCGCCGAGACGGGCGTTGAGCGCGCGATCTACCCCATGACCTGCCAGTCCACGTGGGCGGCGCAGCCCATCGCCCTGCTCGCGTGGTTCAAGCGCTACAACCCCGCAGCTCTCGAGGCGTCGCGCTGGGTGCTCGGTATCAAGGACTGGATCCGCTTCAAGCTCACCGGGGAGTTCACCACCGAGATCACCGAGGCGAGCTCCACGTGCCTCTGCAACCTGCACACGCGTCTGTTCGACCCGGCCATCTTCGAGGCAGCGGGCATCGCGGACTGCTTCGAGAAGATGCCGCGCATCATCGAGAGCGTCGAGAGCGGCGGTACCGTCACGGCCGCGGCCGCGGCCGCGACGGGCCTTGCGGAGGGGACGCCCGTGGTGGGCGGCTTCTTCGACATCGACGCCAACGAGTTCGCGAGCGGTGTGGCCGACACCGAGACCCTCTGCCTCATCGCGGGCACCTGGTCCATCAACGAGCGCCTCGCCACCACCGCCAACACCGACTACGACAAGAACAAGAACACCGTGACGCTGGGCTACCGTCCGGGCTTCTTCAACGTTGAGGAGTCCTGGCCCACCTCGGCGTCCAACTTCGACTGGTTCGTCGCCAACTTCCTCGAGCGCGACCGCCCCGGCATCTCGCGCGGCGAGATCTACGCCGCGTGCAACGCCGCTGTCGGCGCTCTCGACCCGGGCGACTCCCACGTGGTCTTCGTGCCCTACCTTTACGGCGCGTCGCACCCCAGCGGAGCCGACGCCTGCTTCCTGGGCCTCTCGAGCTATACCACGCGCGAACATATGGTCCTCGCCGTCTACGAGGGCGTGTGCTTCTCCACGCTGTGGAACGTACATCAGCTGGTGGGGGAGGATCTCGCAGGCCGCCGCGTGCGCCTCTCGGGCGGCGTGGCCAAGAGCCACGAGTGGACCCAGGTCATGGCGGACGTGTTGGGCGTTCCCGTGGAGACCCTCGCCAACACCGAGCTCGGCTGCCAGGGCGCTGCCATGGCTGCGGGCGTTGCCGCGGGCGTGTACGCCGACTACGACGATGCCATCGCGCGGTCGGTGCGCGTGGGCGAGGTCGTGGAGCCGCGTCCCGAATACGTGGGCCTCTACCGCGAGAAGTTCGCCGCCTACGAGCGCGCGCTCGAGGCGCTCGCGACCTTCGGCAAGGAGTAGCCATGTTCGAGCTCAGCCCGTCCCTCTCCGCAGGGAGCCAGCTCAACCTAGGCGCAGTGCTCGACGCCACGCGCGGGCTGGCGCATATCCACCTCGACGTTGATGACGGCAACTTCGTGCACGAGATCACCTTCGGCATGAACACGGTGCGCACGGTGGTGGAGAACACCTCCGTGCCCGTGGACGTGCACCTCGAGGTGCTGAATCCGATGGACTACGTGAAGCCCATCCTCGAGATAGGCGTGCCCGCTGCGTGCGCGCACGTCGAGGCGCTGCCGTATCCCAGCGAGTGGCTCTCCGCCCTCAAGGTGGGCGGCTGCCCCAAGCGCGGCCTCGCCATCAACCTGTCCACCCCGGTGGACGTGCTCGGCTACTACGCCGACCAGCTCGATTACGTCATCTTCGTGAGTGTGGAGGCCGATCGCGAGGGCCTGCCGTTCCGGCCGATGACGCTGGGCAAGGTGCGCCGCGCCCGCGAGATCCTGCCGCCGAACGTGCAGCTGTGGGTCGACGGGGGCGTGAACGAGACGAACCTGCCCGACGTGGTCATGGCGGGGGCGGATGCCGTCGTCATGGGACGTGCCGTCTTCGGTGCGGAAGATCCCGTCGCAGCCTACGAGCGCCTTGTTGCACTGGGGGAGAGCTACAGGAGGGAACGCGACGCATGAGCAAGAAGGATTCGAAGAAGAGCAAGAAGGCCGAGCGCGTCGCGCCGGTTTTCGAGGCGGAGCGCCAGGCGCTTATCGACTGTGCGCTCGAGATGCGCGCCAACGCCCTCATCAAGGGCAGCGGCGGCAACGTGAGCATGCGCGTGCCTGGAGCGGGACCCGACGGTGCCGATGCCTTCCTCATCACGCCCTCGGCGATGGGCTACGACACGATGCTGCCGTCCGACGTGGTGCTGGTCGATGCCGACGGCGCCACGCTCGACGGATGCCGCAGGCCCTCCTCCGACAAGACCGCGATCCTCTACATCTTCCGCAACATGCCCGAGGTCAACGTGGTCATCCATACCCACCAGCCCTATGCCACGGCGCTGGGGCTCGTGTGCGACGAGCTGCCCGCCGACTTCACCACCGTCATCGACGAGCTGCATGCCGCCGTGCACGTGGCGCCGTTCACACGCAGCTCCGACGAGGGCATGGGCGTCCTCACGGTCGAGCATATCGGCGATGCGCTCGCCGTCATCCTCAAGCACCATGGCGTCATCGCCGTGGGCAAGAGCATCGACCAGGCGCTCACCGCCGCCATCTACCTCGAGGAATCCTGCCAGGCGTATCTCGCGGCGCTTGCCACGGGCCTGCCCATCGCCCATCTCACGCCCGAGCAGATCGCCGACGAGGCTGAGGAGCGCGGCTACTACGGCCAGCCCGAATGAGTATTCTGCGCACGGTCCGTGCGCGTCCTCCCGTGGGTATACCATGTAGTGTCGGCTACAGGGAGGGATGCGCATGCATGTCGGGGCACAACTCAGGCGTTTCGGCGTAACGGGCGAGGGCGATCACGCGCTCACCGTGCAATCCCCCTATGAGCCCGCGGGCGACCAGCCCCAGGCAATCGAGAAGCTCGCCCAGGGTGTGCGCGCGGGGCTGCGCTACCAGACGCTCATGGGCGTCACGGGTTCGGGCAAGACCTTCACCATGGCCAAGACCATCGAGGCGCTCAACCGGCCCACACTCATCATCGAGCCCAACAAGACGCTTGCGGCCCAGGTTGCGAGCGAGATGCGCGACCTGTTCCCCGACAGCGCCGTGGTCTATTTCGTGAGCTACTACGACTACTACCAGCCCGAGGCCTACGTTCCCCAGACCGACACCTACATCGAGAAGGACGCCTCGATCAACGAGGAGGTCGAGAAGCTCCGCCACCAGGCGACCTCGAGCCTGCTCTCGCGCCGCGACGTCATCGTCGTGGCGTCCGTGAGCTGCATCTACGGCATCGGCAGCCCCGAGGACTACGCGGGACTGGCGCCCACCGTGTCCAAGGACGTGCCGCTCGAGCGCGACGACCTCATCCACGCGCTCATCGACATCCAGTACGACCGCAACGACGTCGACCTGCAGCGCGGCATGTTCCGCGTGCGCGGCGACACCGTCGACGTGTTCCCGCCCTACGCGGAGAACCCCCTGCGTATCGGCTTCTTCGGCGACGAGGTCGAGCTCATCGCCGAGGTCGACAAGACCACGGGCGAGATCCTGCGCACCTTCGATGCCATCCCCATCTGGCCCGCGTCGCACTATGTGACCGAGCGCCCCAAGGTCACCCACGCGCTCGAGACCATCGCCAACGAGCTCGAGGTCCGCGTGGCGGAGCTCAAGGCTGCCGACAAGCTCCTCGAGGCTCAGCGCCTCTCGCAGCGCACCGCCTACGACCTCGAGATGCTCGAGACCATGGGGTTCTGCTCGGGCATCGAGAACTACTCGCGCCATCTCGACGGCCGTGCGCCGGGCGAGCCGCCCTACACGCTCATCGACTACTTCCCCGAGGATATGCTCTGCATCATCGACGAGAGCCACGTCACGGTCCCGCAGATCCGCGGCATGTACGAGGGCGACCGGTCGCGCAAGGTCACGCTCGTGGAGCACGGCTTCCGCCTGCCTTCGGCGCTCGACAACCGTCCGCTGCGGTTCGACGAGTTCGAGCAGCGCATCGGCCAGTTCATCTACGTCTCGGCCACGCCCGGCGACTACGAGGAGCGCGTGCAGCAGCAGCTCGTCGAGCAGATCATCCGCCCTACAGGGCTTCTCGATCCCAAGATCGAGGTGCGCCCCGTGCGCGGCCAGATCGACGACCTCATCTCCGAGATCAAGGACCGCGTGGCCCGCAAGGAGCGCGTGCTCGTGACCACGCTCACCAAGCGCATGGCCGAGGACCTCACCGACCATCTGCTCGATGAGGGGATCCGCGTCAACTACATGCATTCCGACACGGCGACGCTCGACCGCGTGGACATCATCCGCGACCTGCGCCAGGGGGCGATTGACGTGCTCGTGGGCATCAACCTGCTGCGCGAGGGCCTCGACATCCCCGAGGTCTCGCTCGTGGCGATCCTCGATGCCGACAAGGAGGGGTTCCTCCGCAACCGCCGCTCGCTCATCCAGACGATGGGCCGTGCCGCGCGCAACGTCTCGGGCGAGGTCGTCATGTACGCCGACGACGTGACCGACTCCATGCAGCTCGCGATCGACGAGACGCGCAGGCGCCGCGCCATTCAGGAGGCGTTCAACGCCGAGCACGGCATCGAGCCCAAGACCGTGCGCAAGGCCATCTCGGACATCACCGGATTCCTCGCCGATGCCACGGCGACGCTCGCGGGCAAGGAGCGTGCGAGCGGGACGGGCAGCCACGGGGAGTTCTTCACACCGTCGACGGCGGAGACCGTCGCCGAGGAGCTCAAGGCGCTCCCGCGCGATGAGGTCATGCGCATCATCGCCTCCCTCGAGGAGGAAATGATGGCGGCGTCGGCTAATATGGAGTACGAGGAGGCGGCCCGCCTGCGCGACCAGCTGGTCGAGCTGCGCGGAGCCGTCGAGGGCACGAGCTCCGAGGAGGTCATCGCCCGTCTCAAGGCAGGCGCGCGCAAGGGCAGCGCGCACGCCGCACGCAGGAAGTACCGCCCGAAGAAGTAGGGGAGGAAGCATGTTCTGCCCGATCTGCGGAACCAAGAACGAGGACGGCGTCCGTTTCTGCTCCACATGCGGGGCCGAGCTGCCGAACATGGCCGCTCCGACCAGGGCGTCCCATCTCGATACGAACGGCGACGGCATCCCCGATGTGCTCGAACCCACGACGGTGGCGGCACCTCCGACCACAGTGATGGCGCCTCCCACCACGGTGATGGCTCCTCCGACCACGGTGATGGCGCCGCCCACGACGGTGCTCCCGTCGCAGGCCGACGACCCCGACGCCACGCGCGTCGCCCCGCGTCCCGCAACCCAGCAGCGTCGCTACCAGCCCTCACCGCAGCCCGCCCCTGCGCCGCAGCGCAAGAAGGGCGGCAGGGGCATCATCGTCGCGCTGCTCGCGATCATCGTGCTCGCATGCGCAGCGTTCGGCATCATGTACTGGCAGCACTACCAGGCGCAGATCGATGCCGCCGAGCAGGCGCGCATCGAGCAGGAGGAGGCCGAGCGCCGCGCAACAGAGGAGGCTGCGCAGAAGGAGGAGCAGCGCAAGCCCCACGACGTGATCCTGCCCATCTCCGCCGAGGGCCTCGACGCATACGGCTCGCGCATCCCGGTCCAGGTGAAGGGCACCGACTTCGAGGGCAACTCCTTCGACCAGTCGTTCTACGTGTCCTATGACGGCGCGGGCATCAACGTCCGCAAGGGCAGCTATGAGGTGACCATCCTTGCCTCGCCCATCGCCTCCGACGGCACGGTCTACGCGGTTCCCAGCGGCTCCTTCCCGTTCACGATCCCCGATACGCAGGAGGCGGGGAGCGTGTTCAAGGCTCCCGGATCGATCGTGCTCACCCCGCTCGACCCGCTTTCGGCCGACGACGTCATCGCGCAGGCCCTCGCCTTCGCCCAGGCGGACCCCGACCTCTCCGCGGACGTGCTGAGCGCCCTTTCCGACGCCGTGAACGCGAAGAAGTCCGCTGCGTTCGACGCGCAGGACCAGGCGGCGCATGACCAGGCGGTTAGCAAGGCGCAGGCGGACGGTCTCACGGTCGTCTCTGGCACGGTCCACATCATGACCGGCAGCGAGCTCTGCTCGTTCCAGGGATACGAGTTCGAGCAGGTCTTCGGCACGGGCGACTGGGCGAACGAGGAGGCCCAGAGGGTCTACGTCGTCATCGTGTTCGACGAGGAGACGGAGCTCAACTGCATGAGCGCAGACGGCTCCGGCCTGCGGACCGACGTCGCGACCATGATCGCGGTCACCAAGCAGAGCAAGAGCACGTGGGAGAAGTACGATGGCAAGACGGTCACCGTCGGCTTCAGGCCCGAGGAGACCTGGTGGCCGACCGACGTGAGCCTGCCCATGGGCCAGCCGCGCACTCCCAACGTGAGGATCATCGACTAGAAGGAAGAATCCCAACGTGGCGAACATCATCGATTACGCGTGCTGCGAGCTCGATCCGCTCACGGCGCGTCCGCTGGGCGACGTCGACTCGCTCATCCTCTCGTGGCTCTCGTACTACCGGCTTCCCGCGCAGGCGGCCGATGCGCGCACGCAGCGCGGCATGCGGTTCTCGGACCTCTACGACAAGGGCTACCTGGACGAGGTGACCGCCATCACCGGCAACGCGGATAGCTACCGCTACCTGATCGCGGCCGTCGCGGCGAGCCCGCGCTTCCGCGGCATGCGCATCTGCAACTACGTCGAGGAGGTCGATCCCGAGCGGGAGAAGCAATTCTCGGCCATGACGTTCAAGTTCCCGGGCAACATCACCTACGTCGCCTTCCGCGGCACCGACAACACCCTGGTCGGGTGGAAGGAGGACTTCAACCTGGCCTTCGAGACCGAGATCCCCTCGCAGCGCGAGGCTGTCGAGTATCTCGAGCACGCCGCCTCCATCACGCACGGGCAGCTTTGGGTGGGCGGCCATTCCAAGGGCGGCAACCTTGCCGTCTACGCTGCCGTCATGTGCAACGATCGCACGGCGAAACGGCTGCGCGCGGCCTTCTCGCACGACGGCCCCGGGTTCACGCCCGAGATGATGTCGCGCGAGGCATGGGCGAAGCGCGCGGGCCTCATCCGCAAGACCATCCCCAACCAGTCGCTCATCGGCATGATCTTCGAGCAGCAGGATGACTACCAGGTGGTCGCCTCGACCGAGCAGGGCATCATGCAGCATGATCCCTTCTCATGGAAGATCGACAGCTGCTCGTTCAAGCTCGTTGACCAGCTTTCGCTCGGAGCGCGCCACGTCGACCGCAGCCTCAACGAATGGGTCGCCAACATGACCCCCGAGGAGCGCGAGCAGTTCGTCGACACGCTGTTCTCCATCTTCGCGGCGAGCGGGGAGACGACCTTCGCGAGCATGGGGGACCGCTGGATCGAAACGGTGCCCGCCATGCTCGACTTCGCGAACAAGATGCCCGAGGAGACCCGCGAGTCGTTCCGCAGCGTCATCGGAGACCTCTTCCGCCAGCTCGCCCCCGACCTCTCGCTCAAGGGAATCGTCAAATCGTTCGCCGGATGATGCCCTGCGCGGCCCGACGGTGATGGCCGGAAAGCGCAGGTGTGCTACGCTTTCCGTATCGGACCGTTCCAAGGAGGCCTCCATGGCAAACATCATCGACTACGTGCGCGAGAACCCCGACACGTTCGCCGAGCGTGCCATCAACCGCGTCGACAGCCTCATCTTCTCGTGGCTCGCCTACGTGCGCTATCCCGAAGATTCCCCCGTGCGCACCAAGGAGGGCCAGACCCTCTATGAGACCTTCGGCTTCGGCAGCCTCCTCGGCATGGTCGCGCCGCTGCACGATCCGCGCGAGACCGAGGAGCTGCTCAAGGCCATCGCCGCGAGCCCGCGCTTCAAGGACGTCGTCGCGTGCCTCCACTACGAGAAGTCCTCGAAGGTCGAGGAGCAGCAGTTCTCCGCGATCTGCTTCAGGCTCCCCGATGACAAGGGCACCTACGTGGCCTACCGCGGCACCGACAACACGCTGATCGGCTGGAAGGAAGACTTCAACATGGCCTTCGCGGCCGCCGTTCCCGCGCAGATCACGGCAGGGGGCTATCTGCTGCTCGCCGCCGAGCAGTTCAAGGGCGACCTCTGGGTGGGCGGCCACTCCAAGGGCGGCAACCTCGCCGTCTACGCCGTGCTCAAGGCGGACGACCTCGTGCGCCTGCGCGTCGAGAAGTGCTTCTCGCATGACGGCCCCGGCCTCAACGAGGCCTGCATGTCCGATGCCGCCTGGCCCACCACCGCGGCGCTGGTCGACAAGACCATCCCCGAGGAGTCCATCATCGGCCTCATCTTCGAGGGCCGTGAGATCACCCCCGTCATCGTGCGCAGCACCAACCCCGGCCTGCTGCAGCACGCGCCCTTCTCGTGGGAGATCGAGGGGACCGACTTCGACATCCAGCGCGCCGTCTCCTACGACTCCTACAAGACGGGCAAGCGCCTCAACGCATGGCTCAAGACGATGGACGAGGCAGGCCGCGAGCGCTTCGTCACGATCCTCTACAAGCTCGCCGAGTCGACGGGCGAGGTCACGTTCTCCGGCCTCACCGACAGCGTGAAGAACGGCTCGCTCTCGCTCATGCTCCAGAAGCTCGACAACATGTCGGCCGAGGACAAGAAGTTCTTCACGGACGCGCTCTCCGACCTCGTGGCCACGATCCTTCTGGGACCTGCGCCCAAGAAGGCCGTCACCCCCACGGAGAAGGTCGCGGAGGCGGGCGACAAGATCGACGACGCCACCGCGCGCTTCAACGACCGCCTTGCCCAGATCGAGCGCCTCGCCGGCCTCTAACCGCACATGGGGACAGGTTGTTCGTTCCCTTTTGGCACAGAGGGACAGGTTCGACCGTTACGCAGTCAGTCCGCCTGAGGGGCTCTGCGCGATGATCGCCTCTGCGGCGCGGATGCCATCGGCTGCTGCGCTCATGATGCCGCCCGCATAGCCCGCACCCTCGCCCACGGGGATAAGACCCGCGCAGCCGATGCTCGCGAGGCCGTCCCCGCGCGTGATGCGCACGGGCGAGCTCGAGCGCGTCTCAACACCCGTGAGAACCGCATCCGCAGCGTCGAAGCCGGCGAGCTTGCGCGCGAGGAGCGGGATGGCGGCGCGCATGGATTCGGTGACGTAGCCCGGCAGGCACCCGTCGATGGATCCCCAGGCGACCCCGCGCGGATAGGTGGGCTGGATGCGCCCGGGACCCGATGAGGGCACGCATGCGAGAAAATCGCCCACAAGCTGGGCGGGCGCGACGAAAGCGCCGCCTCCAGCATCGAAGGCGGACCGCTCGCATCCGCGCTGCAGCGCGACGCCCGCGAGCACGTCGTCGCCGGGCAGGTCTTCGGGGAAGACGTTCACGAGAAGCCCCGCGTTGGCGTTGGTGCCGGCGCGCCCGGAATAGCTCATGCCGTTCGTGCAGACGCCGCCCGGCTCGCTCGCCGCGGAGACCACGTAGCCTCCGGGGCACATGCAGAAGCTGAACACGCCGCGTCCGCCGTCGAGGTGGCAGGAGAGCTTGTACGGAGCGGCCCCCAGCAGGGGATGGCCTGCTGCCGCACCGTAGAGCGCGCGGTCGATATCGGCTTGGAGGTGCTCGATGCGCACGCCCATCGCGAAGGGCTTGCGTTCGAGCGGGATGCCGCCTTCGGCGAGCAGCGCGTAGACGTCGCGGGCGGAATGGCCGGTCGCGAGGATGACGCGGCGCGAGGGGAGCTCCTCCTCGCGGCCGTCCTGCTCCACGCGGATGCCGCGTACGGAGCTGCCGTCACGGACAAGCTCGGTCATACGCGTGCGGAAGCGCACCTCGCCGCCCGCATTGCGGATCATCTCCACGATGCGGTCGACCACCTGCGGGAGCACATCGCTGCCCACATGGGGGTGCGCATCGTAGAGGATCGACGGATCGGCGCCGCCCTCGACGAAGGTTTCGAGGATGAAGCGGTGCGAGGAGCTCTTGGTGCCTGTCGCGAGCTTGCCGTCGGAGAACGTGCCGGCTCCGCCCGCGCCGAACTGGATGTTGCAGTCGGGGTCGAGCGCACCCGTCGCATTGTGCTCCGCCACCACGGCTCCGCGCCGCGAGGCATCGTCGCCGCGCTCGATGAGGAGCGGCTCGAGACCCGCGCGCGCGAGCACGAGCGCGCAGAACAGCCCGGCGCACCCGGCACCTACCACGATGGGACGCTCCTCGAGCGGTTTCGCAGTTCGGGACGGGTAGGTGCGCGGCGCATCCTCGACGATGCGGATATCCCTGCCCTGGCGTGCAAGCCGCGTCTCGGCGGCTGCGTCGAGGGATGTGCGGATGATGTAGGTGAGGGAGACCTTATCGCGCTTGCGCGCGTCGATGGAGCGTTTGCGCAGCTCGAGACCTGTAGCGAGACGTTGCCCGTCGACGCGCAGGCTGCGTGAGAGCTCGCGCACCAGCGCGGCACGCTCGGTTTCGCGCGTCTTGCCGAGACGGGTGAGCGGGATGCGGATGTTGGCGACCTCGATCACGCGCGGGCCTTCGCATAGTCCGCAGCGGCGGCCCCGGCGACCATGCCGGACTTCCATGCCCAGGTGAGGTTGTATCCACCGCAGGGACCGTCGATGTCGAGCACCTCGCCCGCTGCGAACAGCCCCGGTATGTCCCGCACCATGAGGGTCGCGGGATCGAACTGCGTCGTGAGCAGGCCGCCCTGGCGAACCTGGGCGCGATCGGTCTGCTCCTTCCCGACAACCGTGCAGGAGACGCGCTTGACATCGCCCAGCACCTCGACGATCGCGGGGTCGATGACGCCGCGTGCGCTTCCCGCCGCTGCGACCATGCTCGCAAAACGCTCCTCGTTCACGAGCGGGGCGAGGTCGAGCAGAAGCGTATCGCCCGGAAGCGCAAGGCGCGAGAAGTTGAAGATGACGATGCCCGAGAGCCCGTAGCTGCGGAACAGCACCTCGCCGCGTTCCTGCGCAACGGCCCGCCCGTCACGGAGAAGCGTCACGCGCGCGTCCGCTCGGCGGCCGTCGAGCTGCTCGAAGGGAAGGCCCTCGCAGGCGAGGGGGCAGAGCGCGGGCGAGAAGGGCTCGGCGTCGATGCCCTCAGGAACGAAGCCGTCGCGGACGGCGAGCACGATCGATGTCGCCGCCAGCCTGCCCGTCCTCCCCGAGAAGAGCTCTGTGAACGTGACCGCTCCGGTGCGGATATCGGTGACTTCGCGGGCGCAGGCCATCGTCACGCCCGCCCGCTCAGCACGGGCGAGCAGGACCTCGCGCACCGAGGATGCCTGGTCGCTCAAAGGATAGACGCGCGAATCGTCCTCGCTCTCGAATCCGGTTGCGAGCCCGCACGCATCGAAGAAGCCCAGCACGTCGTTGGCTGCGAGGCTTCCGGGACCGAGAACCTCCTCGGCGAAGGCGGGGTTGTTGTAGACGCCCGCGCGCACGTCGAGGTTCGTGAGGTTGCAGCGGCCGTTGCCCGTGGCGAGGATGGGCCGTCCGCAGGCGAGGTCGCGCTCGAGCACGACGGTCGAGGCGCCCGCCTCTGCCGCGCAGATGGCGGCGACAAGCCCCGCGGCGCCTCCACCGCAGACGCATACGTCGACGGCATCGGGCAGCGCCGTCGAGGCGGCATCATCCAGCAGCTGCTCGCGCAGCTGCGCACGCGATGGCTTTCTCGGTCCTCTCGCCACCGTCAGTCGGTGCTGTTCGCGTCGTCGAAGAAGGCTGCGACGGTCTCGATCTTCAGCACGGCGTCGGGGAGCAGGTCCTCGGGCAGCGCGGTCTCGATGGCGCCGCAGTCGCACATCCTGGCGAAATCGCCCGTCATGGGCAGGCGTCCGAGGACGTCGATGCCGTAGAGCTCGGCGGTCTCGGCGAGCTTGCTCGGCCCGAAGGGCTCGATCCGCTTGCCGCAATCGGGGCACTCGACGTAGCTCATGTTCTCGACGATGCCGAAGACGGGGATGTCCATCATTGCCGCCATCTTGACGGCCTTGCCCACGACCATCTGGACGAGGTCCTGCGGCGTGGAGACGATGACGATGCCCTCGATGGGGAGGGACTGGAACACCGTGAGGGCGACGTCGCTCGTTCCCGGGGGCATGTCGATGAGCAGGAAGTCGAGGTCGCCCCAGGCGCACTGGCTCCAGAACTGCTGGAGGGCGCCGGCCACGACCGGGCCGCGCCAGATCACCGGGTCGGTCTCGTTCTCGAGCACGAGGTTCGCGCTCATGATCTTGATGCCGCCGACGGTCTCGGAGGGCATGAGCAGGTTGTCCCATGCGGTGGCATGCACGCCGGAGAGGCCGAACATCTTGGGGATCGACGGACCGGTGAGGTCGGCGTCGAGGATGCCCACGCGGTAGCCGCGGCGCTTGAGCTCGACGGCGAGCATGCCGCAGACGAGCGACTTGCCCACGCCGCCCTTGCCGGAGACCACGCCCACGACGTGCTGGATGTTTGACTTGGGGCTCTGCTCGAAGAACTGCGGGCCCTGGTCGGCCGCCTTCTCCTCGTGGCCTGACTTGCGCGACGCCTCGAATTCGCGGCGGATGGCTTCTTCCTCTTCGGGTGACAGGGGCATGGGGACCTCCTCGTTATGGATTGATGGACCGATTGTCCATTCTACTACCTTCCGGATGCTCGGCTGGCTCGACGCGGATCGAGCCGCACGCGCCGAGCGTGACGATGTTGGGCCGCGCCTGCGCGGGATCCTCGGCGGGATGGTCTGCGCGGAAGTGCGCGCCGCGGCTCTCGGTGCGTGCCCGCATCGCCGAGATGAGCGCACGTGCGGAAAGCACGCGCTGGCGCTGGAGCAGGGTCATGGCCGTCTCCTTCTGGCTTCCCGGCTCGGTTCGCTCGAGTCGGGAGGCGAGGTCGGCGATGGCGCGCTCCGCTTGGGCGAGCCCCTCCTCGGTCCGAATGACCAGGGCGTGCGCGTCGAGGACGGAGCCCAGCTCCGAGCCGACGGCCTCGAGCTCGGAGGCCTTGGCAAGCTCGATGTCGACCTCGACCGGCACGTTCACCTCGCCGAGAGCATGGATGGCGGCGTAATGGCCCGTCTTCCATCCGAAGACGAGCGCGTTCGCGCTGGCGAGGCCACCGATGCGATCGGCACCATGCATGCCGCCCGTGCATTCGCCCGCCGCGAAGAGGCCGGGAAGCGCGCACGAGCCGTTCGTTCCGATGGCGATGCCGCCGTTGCTCGCATGCGCTGAATGGAACAGCTCGACGGGATCCTCGATGCAAAGGCTCGTGGCGTCCTCATACCAGCTCCGATATGTGCCGATGAACTCGGGTACGGGGTCGGGCAGGCGGTCCACCCGCACGGTGACGGAGGACTCCGCCCGTGCGATGGCGAGGTCGATCTCGCGCGACGGGAGGCGCGACGTGAAGGGTCCGTAGGTCGAGCGCTGGTCGAGCAGCTCGTCGGCGGCGTCGACCGACAGGTCGGAGAAGCGGAAGCACTTCTCGTTGAAGACGACGGGTCCCCTGGGTGTGACGATGGTGGGCATGAGCTGCAGGAACTCGATGTTCACGAGCTTCTCGCCGTGTGCGAGCGCAACCGCCTGCGCGCTGCCGAGGCAGTCGCTTCCGCAAAGACGCCTGCGAAAGAGTCCGCCCATGCCTCCCGTCGCGAGCACGACCGCTCGTGCGCTCACGGCGACGAAGGACGAGCTGCGGGTGTCGAAGAGCACGGCGCCTGCAAGCTGCGAGGGTATGCCGCTCGCCTCGCCCACGCGCCCTTGGGCGTATTCGACGAGATCGATGAGCAGGTGGTGGGGGAGCAGGGAGATGTTGAAGCGATCGAGCGCCCGCCCTAGGACGCGCTTGAGCGACGCATGCTCGAGGCCGCGCCAGAGCCGGTGCGTGCGGTCGAAGCAGGGGATGTACTCGCGCTCGGCAGCCGCTTCGGGTGTGCGCAGGCAGACCCCGCGCTCCTCGAGGTCGTGGAGGCGATGGCGGATTCCGCCCACGAGCTCGCCCACGAGCTCCTCGTCGGCCATGCCGCGTCCGACGTCCAGGATGGACCGCACGAGGTCGGCGTCGTCCTCGCGGTCATTCGCCGCGATGCACCCCAGACCCCACGTGCCCCCGAAGAAGCTCGAGCCCGAGAAGGTCGGTCCCGCGCTCGCGAGGATGACGCGCAGGCCGACGCGCGACGCTTCGAGCGCGGCCGTGCACCCGGCGAGGCCGGAGCCCACCACGAGCACATCGCATGAGATTTCCGAGCTGAGTTTCACGATGCCGTCTCCCCTCCGTTCCCCAATCATAGCCGACCGACCCTGTATACTGGGGGCAGCCCGCAAAGAGAGGAGTCCTCATGATCACCGCAGCTCTTTCCGATCGCTTCCAGAACGACATCGCCGGCGAGCGCTTCGCCAAGGCTTTCGCCTGGCTCGCCTCGACCGACCTCGCGGCGCTCGAGCCCGGCCGCAACGAGATCGATGGGGACGACATCTTCGCCAACGTCATGGCGATCACTTCCAGCGCTGCCAGCGAGAAGAACTACGAGGCCCATCGCGCCTACGCCGACATCCACTGCGTCATCGCGGGAGAGGAGCGCATCGGCATCGCACCGGTCGCGGCGTGCGAGGCTCTGCAGGACTTCGACGAGGCGGGCGACTTCAGCCTCTACACCTATCCCGATGAGGATGCCACCTGGGTCGTGCTGCGTCCAGGCGACTTCTGCGTGACGCCTCCCGCCGACGCCCATAAACCCGCCTGCTGCGGTCCCGCCGGTCCTGCGGAGCTCCGCAAGGTCTGCGTGAAGGTGCGCATATAGCCATGGAGCGGCTGGGGCGCTCCAAGCGCATCTGCCTCATCGCGGGAGACGACCCCGGGTACCTGCTCATCCAACCGATGGACGAGCGCGATGTCGCCGGCTTCGAGCACGAGGCCGAGCTCATCGCGGCGCGCACGCATGAGCCGTTCGCGCTTGCCGGGCTGGTCGTCGAGGATTGGAACCGCGACCTCTCGCCCTGGGAGGCTCCGCCTGTGTTCGGAAAGGAGCCGTTCGGCAACGGTGCCGCGGTGACGCTCGCCTACATCGAGGGGCAGCTCGTCCCGCTCGCCCTCGAGCGCTGCGGGCTTCCCTCGGACGCGCCGGTCATCCTCGGGGGATACTCGCTCGCAGGGCTCTTTGCGCTCTGGAGCGGCTATCGCACGGACGCCTTCGCCGCTATCGCTGCCGTATCGCCGTCGGTGTGGTTCCCGGGATGGATCGGCTTCGCCGAGAGCCATGACCCGCTCGCGCAGTGCATCTACCTCTCGCTCGGCGACCGCGAGGAGAAGGCCAAGAATCCCGTCATGGCGCAGGTGGGGGATTGCATCCGCCGTCAGCACGCCCTGCTCGAAGATCGGGGCGTCGACACCGTGCTCGCATGGAACCGCGGCAACCACTTCGCCGATCCCGAGGAGCGGCTCGCAAAGGGTTTCGCCTGGTGCCTCGGCTCGTGATTGCGTCCCGCTGAAAGCAAACATATGTTCTATAGATGGAGAGCGCTGCCGCGTACGCGGAGCGGATCTTCTCGGCTAAACTAGAGAGTTGGCAAAAAGCACGTTCCGTAAACGAGGGGAGAAGCGCTCCATGGCTTCGGAATCCATCGTCATCCGCGGTGCGCGCGAGCACAACCTCGCGGACATCGACGTCGACATCCCGCGCGACAAGCTCGTCGTGATCACGGGCCTCTCGGGCTCGGGCAAGTCGAGCCTCGCGTTCGACACCATCTACGCCGAGGGCCAGCGCCGCTACGTCGAGAGCCTCTCGGCATACGCGCGCATGTTCCTGGGCCAGATGGACAAGCCCGACCTCGACTCGATCGACGGCCTGTCGCCCGCGGTCTCCATCGACCAGAAGACCACGAGCAAGAACCCGCGCTCCACGGTGGGCACGGTCACCGAGATCTACGACTACCTGCGCCTGCTATTCGCGCGCATCGGCATCCCTCACTGCCCCGAGTGCGGCCGCGTGATCGAGCGCCAGACCACCGACCAGGTGGCCGACAAGGTGCTCGCCCACGCCGACGGCCGCCGCGCCCTCGTGCTCGCGCCCGTGGTGCTCGGCCGCAAGGGCGAGTACACCAAGCTCTTCGAGGACCTGCGCCGCGAGGGCTTCTCGCGCGTGCGCATCGACGGGGAGGTGCGCGAGCTCGACGGCACCGAGATCCGCCTCGAGAAGCAGATCAAGCACACGGTCGAGGTCGTGGTCGACCGCATCGTCATCCGCGAGACCTCGCTCGGCCGCATCGCCGAGGCCGTCGAGCAGGCCACCAAGCTCGCGCAGGGCAAGGTGGGCTTCTGGCTGCTCCCGGGCAAGGATGCCGAGCGCGAGCCCGGCGAGCTCCTGCAGTACTCGCTCGCGCTGGCCTGCCCCGAGCACGGCCACTCCATGGACGACCTGCAGCCCCGCGACTTCTCGTTCAACGCCCCCTACGGCGCCTGTCCCGACTGCGACGGCCTGGGCACGCGCCGCATCGTCGATGCCGCTGCCCTCATCGAGGACCCGTCGCTCTCGGTCTCCGAAGGCGTCTTCGGCGGCCTCTTCGAGCGGTCGAACTACTACCCGCAGGTGTTCGCCGCGGTCTGCCGCCACATGGGCGTCTCGCCCGACACGCCGTGGAAGGACATGCCCGCCGCGGCGCAGGAGGCGCTGCTGAACGGCCTCGGTTCCACGAAGGTCCGCGTCGACTACGTCACGCGTGACGGCCGCAACACGCACTGGTTCACCACGTTCAGCGGCGTGCGCTCCACGCTCTTCGACAAGTACCAGGAGACCACCTCCGACACCATGCGCACCACCCTCGAGCGGTATATCCGCGAGGTGCCGTGCCCGACCTGCCGCGGCGCGCGCCTGAAGCCCGAGATCCTCGCCGTCACCGTGGGCGGCAAATCCATCCGCGAGGTCTGCGACTTCTCCTGCCGCGACGCCCTCGACTTCTTCGAGATCCTCGAGCTCAACGAGCGCGAGCAGGCCATCGGCCGCGCCATCGTGAAGGAGATCCTCGCGCGCCTGCGCTTCATGGTCAACGTCGGCCTCGACTACCTCACGCTCTCCCGCGCGGCGGCGACGTTGTCCGGCGGAGAGGCGCAGCGCATACGCCTCGCAACCCAGATCGGCGCCGGCCTCATGGGCGTGCTCTACATCCTCGACGAGCCCTCCATCGGCCTCCACCAGCGCGACAACAACCGCCTCATCGAGACGCTCAAGCGCCTGCGCGACCTCGGCAACACCGTGATCGTCGTCGAGCATGACGAGGACACCATCCGCGCGGCTGACTGGGTGATCGACATGGGCCCCGGCGCCGGCGAGCTCGGCGGCCGCGTCGTGGCCGAGGGAGCGCCTAAGGTCATCGAGGCGAACCCCGCGTCGCTCACGGGCGCCTACCTCACGGGGCAGAAGATGGTCCCCGTGCCCGACCAGCGCCGCAAGCCGCGCCGAGGCAAGCTCAAGCTCACCGGCGCCTCCGCCAACAACCTCAAGGACATCGACGTGGCTATCGAGCTCGGCACGTTCACCGTGGTCACGGGCGTCTCGGGCTCGGGCAAGTCGAGCCTCGTCACCGATACGCTCGCGCCTGCGCTCACCAACGCCATCCACCGCTCGAAGCGTATGGTCGGTCCGTACCGCAAGCTCGAGGGCATCGACCGCATCGACAAGGTCATCGACATCGACCAGAGCCCCATCGGCCGCACGCCGCGCTCCAACCCGGCCACCTACATCGGCCTGTGGGACGATCTGCGCGCCCTCTACGCATCCACGCCCGAGAGCCGTGCGCGCGGCTACAGCCCCGGCCGGTTCTCGTTCAATGTGCCCGGCGGCCGCTGCGAGGCATGCAAGGGCGACGGCCAGATCAAGATCGAGATGAACTTCCTGCCCGACGTCTACGTGCCCTGCGAGGTCTGCCACGGCAAGCGCTACAACCGCGAGACGCTCGAGGTCACCTACCATGGCAAGTCCATCTCGGACGTGCTCGACATGACCGTGACCGAGGCGCTGTCCTTCTTCGCCAACATCCCGCGCATCAAGAACAAGCTCAAGACCCTCTACGACGTGGGTCTCGGCTACATCCACCTCGGACAGCCTGCCACCACGCTCTCCGGCGGCGAGGCGCAGCGCGTCAAGCTCGCCAAGGAGCTGCACCGCCAGCAGACGGGCAAGACCTTCTACATCCTCGACGAGCCCACCACGGGCCTGCACTTCGAGGACGTGCGCCAGCTCATCGAGGTGCTCCAGCGCCTCGTCGACGCGGGCAACACCGTGCTCGTGATCGAGCACAACCTCGACGTCGTCAAGGTGGCGGACCGCATCCTCGATCTCGGTCCCGAGGGCGGCGACGGTGGCGGCCAGGTGGTCGCCTACGGCACGCCCGAACAGGTCGCCGCCAACCCCGCGAGCTACACGGGCGCCTTCCTCGCGCCGATCCTCGAGCGCGATTATGCTCGCATGGCCGGGAAGGACGCGTAACCGATGGCACGTTCCGCGCGTTTCGATAAGACGAACGCCCTGCGCGAGCTCGACAGCGCGGGCATTGCCTACACCGTCGAGACCTACGAGGCGGATGACGGCATACCGGGACGCGATTACGGCGTCCATGTCGCCGAGCTGCTCGGGCACGACCCCGAAAGCTCCTTCAAGACGCTCGTCACGGTCACGCCGTCGGGCGGGCACGTGGTCTGCTGCATCCCCTCCGCATCCGAGCTCGACCTCAAGAAGGCGGCTGCGGCGGCGGGGGAGAAGAGCCTCTCGATGATGCACGTCCGCGACCTCGAGGCGACGACGGGCTACGTGCGCGGCGGCGTGTCGCCCATCGGCATGAGGAAGCGCTTCCCCACGATCATCGACGAGACCGCGCAGCTCTTCGACGAGATAGGGATTTCGGGTGGCAGGCGGGGGTTGTCGCTCCGCCTCGCGCCGGATGACGTAGTATCGTTCCTAGGCGCAACGCTGGCCGATATCTGCCGCGAGGAGGTGTAGATGGCCGAGGAGCATACGGGCACGACGCCCGAGGAGACGGACGTGCAGGTCCGTGAGGAGCAGGTAGCCTCCGTGGGCAGGTCCGCCATGCTCATGAGCGCGCTCGTCATCGTGAGCCGCATCACCGGGTTCGTCCGCACCTGGGCGCAGGCATTCGCGCTGGGCGCCACGGTGCTCGCCAGCTGCTACGCCGTCGCCAACAACCTCCCCACCCAGATCTACGAGATCGTCACCGCGGGCATGCTCGTCACGGCATTCCTTCCCGTGTACATGTCGGTCAAGAAGCGGCTGGGCACCGACGCCGCGTCCGACTATGTCTCCAACCTGACGTCGATCGTGCTCGTCATCACCCTGGCGGTCACGCTGCTCTCCATCGCCTTCGCGGCGCAGATCGTCTGGACGCAGTCCTTCTCGGCAGCCGAGGAGTTCGATGCCAGCCTAGCCGTCTGGTTCTTCCGCTTCTTCGCCATCGAGATCGTCCTCTACGCGCTCTCGACCATCTTCTCCGGCGTCGTGAACGCCGAGCGCGACTACCTGTGGTCGTCGCTCGCCCCCATCTTCTACAACCTGTGCACCATCGCGTCGTTTCTGATCTACGTCGTTCTGGCCGACACCAACCCCGTCCTCGGCCTGGTCATCCTCGGCATCGGAAACCCCCTGGGCGTGTTCATGCAGATGGCGCTCCAGATCCCCTCGATGTACCGCCACGGCGTCCGCCTGCGGTTCCGCATCGACCTGAAGGACCCCGCCCTCAAGGACACGCTCAAGATCGGCGTGCCCTCCATCGTGATCCTCATCACCTCGTTCGTGACGGCGTCCATCCAGGTCAACGCCGCGCTGGGGTTCACGGCCGTCGGCGCCGCCGTGGCAGACTACGCGCATCCCTGGTACACGCTGCCCTATGCCGTGCTCTGCGTGCCCATCATGACCACGCTGTTCACCGAGCTTTCGGACGAGTTCGCCCAAGGGCGGATTGACGCGTTCTGCTCCACGGTGTCGCTGGGCGCCTCGCAGATCCTGTTCTTCCTCATCCCCTTCGCGCTCTACCTCATGGTGTTCTCGACGCCGCTCATCTCCGTCTTCGGCACGCGCTTCTCGAGCGAGGCGATCGCGCTCGCGGCGGTGTACCTGATGGGCCGCGCCCCGTCGCTTCCCGTCTACGGCGTGGGCATGTACCTGCAGAAGGTCTTCTCGTCCACCCGCAAGATGGAGCTCTTCGCGTTCGCCAACGTGCTCGGCTCCGCGCTCCAGGTCGTGCTGCTGCTGTTCGTGGCGCCCCACATCGGCCTCTGGTTCGTGCCCTTCACCTCGTTCATCTTCTTCGCGTTCTTCGACGCCTTCATGTTCCTCAGCCTGAAACGGGACTACCCCCAGATCGCGCTCAGGCCGCTCGCCGTGGGAATACTGCGCTCGCTCGCGCTCGGCCTCGCCGGCTCTGCCGTGGGTTGGACCATCCTGCACTTCGCGACGCCCTTCTTCACCGCTCATTTCTCGATCGTCATCAGCTCCGTTCTGCTCTGCGTGGTCGCGGGCATCCCGTCGGTCATCGCGACCTACGGCCTCGCGCTCGCGCTCAAGGTTCCCGAGGCGGATGTCGTCTCGGTCCTCATGAACCGCCTCCTCAAGCGGGGCTAGGGAGGAGATCCCATGCACGTCATCTCGCTCACGTTCCCCGAATTCGAGGCGCTCGCGGACGAGCTCTGCATCGAGCTGCCCGTCGAGCAGACCGAGGCGTGGGCGCGCTTCGAGTCCACGGCGGAGGGCCGCACCCCTTGGGGAACGGTCGCCATCGCCGAGGGGGAGCAGGTCATCGCGCTCGCCGCGTTCATGGACTACCAGACGCACGGCTACCACTACCTGCGTGCGCATCACGCTCCCGTGTGGGCGGTCGAGCGCACGGACGCGCTCGAGCGGGAGGTGCTCGAGTCCCTCGTCTCCTTCATCCGCAGCCGCGACCGGCGCATCGTCTTCGTGCGCTTCAACATCGGCACGCCCCACGCGCGCCTCGTCGAGGAGGTTCTCTCCACAGTGCCCTATGACGAGACGGTCGTGATCGACCTCGCCGGCACCCCCGACGACATCCTCGCCCACATGAGGTCCCGCGGTCGCCGCGACGTGCGCAAGTCGCTGCGCGAGAGCCCTGCCGTCTACGCCGATGAGACCGAGGCGGCACGCGCCTGCTTCGATGACTTCTACCGGCTCATGGTCGAGACGGGCGCGCGCGACGGCTTCTCACCCGCGCCGCAGTCCGATTACGAGAACATGATGCGCGAGCTGGGAGATAAGCGGTGCCGCGTCTTCGGAGGCCGTATCGACGGCAGGCTCGTGAACTGGGACATGGTCGTCATCGCGGGCTCGCGCGCGGGCCGCTACTACGGCGCCTCCGCGACCGACGCGCCCAAGCGCAGCCTCCTCACCGACGGCCTCATCTACTTCGAGAGCTGCGCGCTCGCCGAGCGCGGCTGCACGTCCTTCGACCAGATGGGCGTCGGGTCCGAGGCCTATCCGGGGCTCTCGTCGCTCAACACGTTCAAGTGCAAGTTCGCCGAGCAGACCACCCACGTGGCCCCCGACCGCGACCTCGTGGTGAAGCCCGCTATCTACCGCGCCCTCCAGGGCGCCAAGGATCTGCGCGCCAAGGTCCGCGACCTGCGCGCAGCCTCCGCAGCCCCCGAGCCCGCCGCACCGCGCGAGGACATCGTCCCCGTGCTGCTCGGCGGCGACCTCTCCATCTACGCGCTCGGGCGCCAGTTCCACGAGGCGTTCGGTGTGAAGTCCATCGCGCTCCACCTCGCCTTCATCGCCGCCATCGAGCGCTCGTCCATCTTCACCTGCCGCACGGTCTCCTCGACCGACGACGACGCCATCGCCTCCGAGCTCGCCGCCATCGCGGGCGCGCATCCCACGCAGCGCGTCATCGTCATGGCCAACACCGACCCCCAGATCGCGCAGCTCATCCGCATCCGCGAGGGCCTGCCCGGAAACGTCATCCTCCCGATCCCCTCCGCCGAGGCCTTCGCGTCCGTTTCCGACAAGATCGCGTTCGGCGATATCGCCCGGGCGCACGGCCTGCGCGTTCCCGAGACCCAGGTGATCGACCTTGCGGGAACCGGGCGCATCCTCTCGGAGATCCCGTTCCCGCTCATCGCGAAGCCCGCCCGCTCATCCTCCTTCATGCCCCTCTACGAGCAGGGGTTCAAGAAGGTCTACGCCCTCGACGGCCAGGACGGTCTCGACATGCTCGTGGCCAAGCTGCGCGCTGCCGGCTACGGCGACCCCTTCATCCTGCAGGAGCGCATCCTGGGCGACGATACCTTCATGGGCGCCATCACCTGCTACATGGACGGGAAGGGCAAGCTCAGGCTCTGGAGCGGCGCGCAGGCGCTGCTCGAGGACCATGCGCCCACCATGCGCGGCAACTCGGTCGCCATGATGACGCGTCCGATGGAGGAGCTGCGCGCACCCGTCGAGGAGATGCTGCGCGGCATCGGCTACGCGGGCTTCGTCGAGATCGACGTCAAGCGCGACCCCAAGACGGGGGAGCACGTCTTCTTCGAGATCAACCCCCGCATCGGCAGAAACTCCTACATCAGCGTGTGCGGCGGCGTGAACCCCGTCCGCGTGATGGTGGAGGACCTCGTCGACGGCAAGCCCGCCCGCCTGCTCACCGCCGATGAGCCCGCGCTCTACACGCTCATCCCGCTGCGCCTGCTCTACCGCTACATCACCGACCCCGAGCTGCTCGCCGAGGTCAAGGGCCTCGTTTCCGAAGGGCGCATCTTCGACCCCCAGCATTACGCGGCGGAGACCGACCCCGTGCGGGAGGCGCTCGTGCGTGCAACCGAGCTCAACCAGATCCGCAAGTTCGCACGCTACTATCCCAAGCCCACCGAGAGCTCGTTCTAGGCCATGTCCGACGACGTGCTGGCAGAGAGGCTCCGCGCGCTCGCGGCCGAAGTCTCCCAGGTTCCCCAGGAGCCGGGCTGCTACCTGTGGAAGGATGCGTCGGGCACGGTCATCTACGTGGGCAAGGCCAAGAACCTGCGCGCCCGCATGCGCCAGTACGTCACGCTCTCGGACGAGCGCGCCAAGATCCCGCTCATGATGGATGCCGTCCGCTCGTTCGACTACGTCGTGGTCGAGAGCGAGCACGAGGCGCTCCTGCTCGAGCGCAACCTCATCGCCCAGCACCATCCCTACTACAACGTCGACCTCAAGGACGACAAGAGCTATCCGTTCATCGCCATCACCGAGGGCGACGTCTTCCCCTGCATCAAGTACACCCGCGAGCACCATCGCAAGGGCACGCGCTACTTCGGGCCCTACACCGATGCGCGCGCCGCGAAGGAGACCATCGAGACGCTCCGCAAGGTGGTGCCGGTCTGCATCGGCACTTGCGCGGAGTGGCGCCGCGCCACCCGCCTGCTCGAGAAGCATCCCGAGGACGCCGCCGTGGCAAACCTCGTCCTCGCGGGGAAGGGGAGGCCCTGCTTCGACTTCCACGTGGGCAAGGGCCCCGGCGTCTGCGTCGGCGCGATCGGAACCGTCGAGTACGCGCGCAACATCGCCCAGGTCGAGCGCTTCCTGCGCGGCGAGCGCGCGGGGATCGTCGCCGAGGTGACCGACCAGATGCACGAGGCGGCAGCCGACCTCGATTTCGAGCGGGCGGCCCGGCTCAAGGCGCGCCTCGACGCCATCGAGGCGCTCGAGGACCGGCAGGAGGTGGACTTCTCGTCCGCGGTGAGCCTCGATGCGATCGGCTTCTACCGCGAGGAGACCATCAGCTGCGCCTGCGTCTTCGTCGTGCGCGAGGGCATCACCGTGCGCACGGTCGAGTTCATCCTCGACAAGGGCCTCGATGTGGGCGAGGAGGAGCTCGTCGAGGGGTTCGTCAAGCGCTACTACGACCAGACGGAGGACATCCCCGCCGAGGTCGACCTGCCGCTGGCGCTCTCCGACGCCGAGCTCATCGAGGGATGGCTTTCCGAGCGGCGCTGCCGTTCGGTGCGCCTGCACGTGCCGCAGCGCGGAACCAAGAAGAGCCTCCTCGATAAGGCGGCGTCCAACGCGCGCCACGCCCTCATGCGCTACATGGTGCGCACGGGGTATGCCGACGACCGCACCAACCAGGCGCTGCTCGAGCTCGAGAGCGCGCTTGCGCTCGACGCGCCGCCGCTGCGCATCGAATGCTTCGACATCTCGACGCTCCACGGGAGCTTCACCGTGGCGAGTATGGTCGTCTTCACCGACGGGCGCCCGGACAAGGGCCAGTACCGCCGCTTCAAGGTCCGCGCCGAGCTCGACGAGGCGAACGACTTCCTGTCGATGTCGGAGGTTCTGGGCAGGCGCTACGCCCCCGAGCGCATGGCTGACGAGCGCTTCGGATCCCGCCCCGACCTGCTCGTGGTCGACGGCGGAAAGCCCCAGCTTACGGCTGCGATGAACCAGCTCGCCGAGCTCGGGCTCGACATCCCGGTCTGCGGTCTCGCCAAATCCGACGAGGAGGTCTTCGTCCCGTGGGACGACGCCCCTATCGTGCTTCCGAGCGGCTCCGCCTCCCTCTACCTCATCAAGCAGGTGCGCGACGAGAGCCACCGCTTCGCCATCACGTTCCACCGCCAGCTGCGCGACAAGGCGATGACCGCCTCGATCCTCGACGAGATCGAGGGCGTGGGCCCCAAGCGCAAGAAGGCGCTCATGAAGGTATTCGGATCGATGAAGCGGCTCAGGGCGGCGAGCGTCGAGGACATCGCAGCCGTCGAGGGCATTCCCGCTGCCGTCGCTGCCGATATCTTCGCAGGTATCCACGCATTCGAGCGCTGACGGGATGCGCTTCAGGCTGACCGTTCATAGAACGGTTTGCGGAATGCATAACACTTAAACGGAAAACGGCTTATCTAGCTGTTTCCAGCAGTCTTGTCAAATTAAGATTTGGCCTGTACCGTGCGCGAACGCAAACAGGCCGCCTATCGGAGAGGTGTTCAAAACCCCTGCATTGTGAAATAATCTTGTAACAGTGTATGGCTGCAACGGGAGTAGCCAATAAGGAAGGAAGAGAGAGGCATAACATGAACGAAAAGCTTACT
This sequence comes from uncultured Coriobacteriaceae bacterium, assembly GCA_902795065.1. GTDB lineage: Bacteria > Actinomycetota > Coriobacteriia > Coriobacteriales > Atopobiaceae > RUG721. Next base: position 6,528 of record CADBJR010000004.1, on the reverse strand, counting down.
CGTCGTGCGTTCCTGGGTGTGGCCGGCAGCGCCGCACTCACCCTCGCCGCCTGCGGCGGCAATGGCGGCGGCGCACCTGCGCCTGAGGGCGGCAGCGAGGGCGGCGAGCCCGAGCCCGAGCCCTCCGCCGAGTCCACCACCGGCGGCGCGACCCTCACCGTGGGCTCCGCCTACGGCCCCAGCTCGTTCGACCCCGCGAACTGCTCCTCGGCGTTCTGCTTCAGCGCCAACATGAACGTCATGGAGGGTATCTACACCACCAACCTTCACGATTACAGCATCTCCGATGGCGTCTGCGTCGGCGACCCCGTCTGGATCGACGACACCCACGCCGAGATCACCATGCGCGATGGCGCTGCATTCTCCGATGGCACCCCCATCACCGCCGAGGACATCGTCTTCTCGTTCGGTCGTGCCACCGCTGAGGGCGGCCTCTACGTCTCGTTCCTCACCCCGATCGCCGGTATCGAGAAGAAGGACGACAAGACCCTCACCGTCGAGGTCACCATCCCGCAGTTCTCCCTGCTCAAGGACCGTCTGGCCATCGTCAAGATCATGCCCCAGACCCTGAGCCCCGAGGATGCCGCCGCCAAGCCCGTCGGCTCCGGCCCCTGGATGTACACCGAGGTCTCCGACACCTACGTCGTCCTCGAGCCCAACCCCAACTACAACGGTGCTCACCCCGCACAGGACACCCAGCTCCGCATCGACTCCATGACCGACCCCACCGCCCGCGTCACTGCCCAGCAGGAGGGCTCCACGCTCGTCTCCGAGTCGGTTCCGCCCGACAGCATCGCCCAGCTCGAGGGCGTCGGCTGCAAGGTCGACCAGGTCCAGGGCTTCGGCACCCGCTTCATCATGTTCAACGTCAAGAAGGCCCCGTGGGACAAGAAGGAGAACCGCCAGGCCGTCATGTATGCCCTCAACACCGACAACATGATCCAGAACGCCTTCTCCGGCCTCGCCGCCAAGCCCGACTGCTATCTGCCCGCATCCTTCACCAACCACCACACCGCCTCGACCGTCTACTCCTATGACGTCGATAAGGCCAAGGAGCTCGGCGCCGGCATCACCGAGACCATCGAGCTCCGCACCACCGACAACGCGCAGGTCGTCTCCATGGGCACCCAGGCCCAGCAGGACCTCCAGAACGCCTTCGGTGTCACCGTCAACCTGACCTCCGACCAGTCGCCCGCTACCTACGCGGCCATCGACCAGGCCGACGACTCCTGGGACATCCTCATCGCCCCGGGCGACCCGTCCTGCTTCGGCGGCGACCCCGACCTGCTCCTCAACTGGTGGTTCGGCGACAACGTGTGGATGAAGACCCGCTGCGCATGGAACTCCTCCGATGAGTGGAAGCAGGTCAACAGCCTCATGGCCGATGCCCTCACCAAGACCGGTGCCGAGCAGCAGGACTGCTGGAACCAGGTCTTCGACATCATCGCCGAGCAGTGCGTCCTGTACCCGGTCCTCCAGGTCATCACCCCCACGGCGTCCTGGATGGACAACGCCAGCCCCGCCGGCCAGAAGGTTTCCTCCAACTTCTCCGGCATCGGCACCACCGGCGTCGACCTCACCGACGTTGCCACCGTCAACGGCTAATCACAGGGTTTCCTCAGCGCATAGCTGCTGAGATGTGATTGCGGGAGGCTCGGCCGACACTATCGTCCGAGCCTCCCTTTTAAAATGGCACTATCGTTTTTGTCGGGTCCGAAAAGTAAGGGGGAACGCGTGAACAATCTCTTGCGCCTCATCGGACGACGTCTTATCGCGTTGCCGATCATGGCATTAGGCGTGAGCTTCCTGATCTTCTTCCTGATGTCGTTCTCGCCCATCGATCCCGCCTACAAGGCGATCGGCGAGTCTGCGACTCCTGAGCAGATCCAGAGGTATCACGAGGAATATGGTCTTGATGATCCTTGGCCCGTGCGCTATGTGCGCTATATGGGCGATCTGCTCCACGGCGAGCTCGGCACCTACAGCGCCCAGCGCCGTCCCGTGGCCGACCGCATCACCACTGCCCTGCCTGTCACCATGCAGCTCACCTTCTTCGGACTCCTGCTGGGGACGATCGTCTCGTTCACCCTGGGCATCCTCGCCGCTCTCTACCGAGATGGCTGGCCCGATCAGGTGATTCGAATACTCTCCATCGCCGGACTCGCGACACCGTCGTTCTGGCTCGCGGTCCTGCTCATCCTCATCTTCTCGTCCTACCTCCATCTGCTCCCGGCTTCCGGCCCGCTGCCCAACCCCGCCACCGATTTCGGCGGCTATCTCGCGCGCATGATCATGCCCGCCATCTCGCTCGCCGTTCCCCTGACGGGCCAGATGACGCGTATCGTCCGCACGGCCATGGTCGAGGAGCTCGATAAGGACTACGTGCGCACGGCGAAGGGCTCCGGCCTTCCCAAGGGCGTCATCATCGCCAAGAACGTGCTGCGCAACGCCCTCATCACCCCCGTTACCACGCTCGGCATGAAGATCGGCTACCTCATGGGCGGCGCCGTCGTCATCGAGGTCATCTTCAACCTGCCCGGCATGGGCATGGCGATCCTGGACGGCGTGTCCGGCAACGAGCCGATGCTCGTCATGGGCGTCGTCATCGTGGTCGCCCTGTCCTTCATCGTCATCAACATCGTGGTCGACATGCTCTACCTGCTCATCAACCCCAGGATTAGGAGCGTGTAGCCATGGCAACCAGAAAAGAAAACGCTGAGAAGCTCGAGGCCATGGCCTCCAAGGGCCCCAAGCTCTCGGGTCTCAAGAATATGAAGACCTCCTCCAAGATCGCCCTCGTGATCCTGGTGGTCGTGGTCCTGCTCGCCGTCCTGGCATCCGCCATCGCTCCGTACGACCCGTTCGAGATCGGCATGGCCCGCCAGGCTCCCGATGCGGCGCACCTCTTCGGTACCGACGATAAGGGCCGCGACATCCTGTCCCGCATCCTCTACGGCGGCCGCATCTCCCTCGTGATCGGCTTCGGCGCCGTGGCGTTCGCGCTTGTGACCGGCTCCATCATCGGTGCCGCCGCGGCCGTCACCCGCAAGGCGATCTCCGAGGTCATCATGCGCATCCTCGACGTCATCATGTCCGTCCCGGGCATCGCGCTGGCGGCCGTTCTCGTCACGATCCTCGGCAAATCGGTACCGGCGATCATCTTCGCCATCGGCTTCATGTACATGCCGCAGATCGCGCGCATCGTACGCGCCAACATCGTCTCCGAGTACGGCGAGGACTACGTCCGCGCGGTCATCGTCTCCGGCGCCCGCGCCCCGTGGATCCTCATGAAGCACGTGCTGCGCAACTGCGCCGCCCCGATCCTCGTCTTCACCGTGACCCTCGTGGCAGACGCCATCATCTTCGAGGCGTCCCTCACCTTCCTCTCGGCAGGCATCGCCGAGCCCACGCCCACCTGGGGCAACATCCTCGCCGACGCTCGCAACGGCGTCCTCGCGGGCCGCTGGTGGCAGGCGCTCTTCCCGGGCATCATGATCATGATGACCTGCCTCGCGCTCAACATCCTCTCCGAGGGCATCACCGACGCCATGGCGTCCGCCCCGTCCGCTCCTGTCAGCGCCGTCAACTCCGAGAGCCGCCGCGCTGCCGACCTGCTCGTGGCCGACCCCGTGCGCGCCTACGCCGTCCAGGCGGAGACGCTGGGCGAGCGCCTCAGCGCCCTGCGCAAGGTGGAGCTCGCGCGCACCGACCGCCGTATGCCCGATTACGATGTGGAACCGTTGCTGCAGGTCAAGAACCTGTGCATCGCCTTCCCCAACCACGGCGACGTCAACGTGGTCGAGAACGTCAGCTTCGACGTCCGTCCCGGCCAGTGCATGGCGCTCGTGGGCGAGTCCGGCTGCGGCAAGTCCATCACCACCAAGGTCATCATGAACCTCACCGCCCCCGGCGAGCGCATCACGGGCGAGGTCCTCTACAAGGGCCAGGACCTGCTGAAGCTCACCGAGGAGCAGCATCGCCAGCTGCTCGGCCGCGAGATTGCGATGGTCTATCAGGACTCCCTCTCCGCGCTCAACCCCTCGATGCTCATCTCCGCGCAGATGAAGCAGCTCACGAGCCGCGGCGGCACCCGCAGCGCCGAGGAGCTCCTCGAGCTCGTCGGCCTCGACCCCAAGCGCACGCTCGAGTCCTATCCGCACGAGCTCTCCGGCGGCCAGTGCCAGCGCGTCGTCATCGCAATGGCGCTGACGCGCGACCCGTCGCTGGTCATCTGCGACGAGCCCACCACCGCGCTCGACGTGACCGTCCAGAAGCAGGTCATCAAGCTCCTGAACGACCTGCAGAAGAAGCTCGGCTTCGCCATGATCTTCGTGTCCCACGACCTGGCGCTCGTCGCCGAGGTCGCCTCCGAGATCACGGTCATGTACGCCGGCCAGATCGTCGAGAGCGCCCCCACCAAGGAGCTCCTCACCGATCCGCGCCACGAGTACACCCAGGGCCTGCTCGGCTCGGTCCTCTCCATCGAGGCGCACGACGGCAAGCGCCTGCACCAGGTGCCCGGCTCCGTCCCGAGCCCCGCGGACTTCCCCAAGGGCGATCGCTTCGCACCGCGCTCGAGCCACCCCACGGTCGGCCTCGACGTCAAGCCGGTCCGCAAGCTCGTCGCCGGCACGAAGGACCACTACATCTACGAGCTGCCCGATGACTACCTGGCCGCCAACGGGCTCACGTCCCGCGCCGGCTACGACGATCCGGGCGCCGTCGACGCCGTGAACGAGATCGTCACCGAGGCGCTCTCGAGTGCGACCGACATCATCCGCGATTCGATGGAGAAGGTCACCGGCGGTCCCGTCGATGCCTCCGATGTGCTCGAGGAGATCAAGTCGCTTGCAGAAGGCATGACCTCGGAAGGAGGCGATGAGTAATGGCCGAGACCACGCCCATCATCTTCCTTGACGACATCTCCGTCATCTTCCGCACCCGTACCGGCTCGATCTTCCATCCCAACCTGGTCACGGCCGTGAACCATCTCACCCTGAAGCTCATGCCGGGCGAGACGATCGGCATCGTGGGCGAGTCGGGCTGCGGCAAGTCGACGACCGCCAACGTCATGTGCGGCCTGCAGAGCCCTACCGAGGGCAAGGTCTTCTTCAAGGGCGAGGACGTCACCAAGCGCACCGCCGACCTGCGCAAGAAGATCGGCCGCGTCGTCTCGGTCGTCTTCCAGAACCCCGCGACCGCTCTCAACCCGCGCATGTCCGTGCACGACCAGCTGCTCGATCCGCTGATCGTCCACAGCGTGGGCTCCGATGACGAGCGCGAGGCGCGCATCCAGGAGCTCTTCGGCCTCGTCGGCCTGCCCAGCTCCGCGATGTACGTGCTGCCCGGCCAGCTCTCCGGCGGCCAGCGCCAGCGCGTCGCCATCGCACGCGCCCTGTCGCTGAACCCCGACGTCATCATCGCCGACGAGCCCACGTCGGCCCTCGACGTCTCGGTCCGCGCGCAGATCCTCAACCTCCTCACCGACCTCAAGGCCGAGCTCGGCCTCGCCATGGTCTTCATCAGCCACGATATCCAGACGGAGCGCTACATCTCCGACCGCATCATCGTCATGAACCATGGCCAGATCATGGAGCAGGGCACGGCGGAGCAGGTGTTCAACGATCCTCAGGACGAGTACACCAGGACCCTGCTTGCAGCTGCGCCATCGCTGCTGCACCCCAAACTGGGAGATTAGGGAACAGAAGAACGCCATCGGGGCGCGTCCGAGCGGACGCGCCCCGTTTGAACGTCCGCGATTGAAAGGGAGCATCCCTTGGATGATCTGTATATGGGTATGACCCCGGTACCCGCCGATTTCGATGCGTTCTGGCAGGAGCGCATGGCCGAGGCGGACGCAGTCGACCTCGACTACGAGATCATGCCCTCCGAGATCGACCCGTTCGATACGGTCGACTACCTCGACCTGTGGTTCACCGGCATGGGCGGCGCGCGCATCTACGCCAAGTACGTCAAGCCGCGCGCTGAGACGCCCATCCCGCTCGTGCTGCAGTTCCACGGCTATCCCGGCAGCTCGCGCAGCTGGTTCGAGCAGTCCTCGTTCGCCGGCATGGGCTGCGCGCTCATCGCCATGGACAACCCGGGTCAGGGCGGCAAGAGCCAGGATGTCGGCGGCTTTCTCGGGACCACCGTCTCGGGCCACATCATCGCCGGCCTCGACGGACCGCTCGAGGACATGTACTACGTCCGCCTCCACCAGGATGTCCGCATCCTCTGCCGTATCGTGCGCGAGCTTCCGGGCATCGATACGTCCCGCATCTATGTCAACGGCGCCAGCCAGGGCGGCGGCATGGGCCTTGCCTGCTGCGCGCTGAACAGCGACCTCATCGCCAAGGCGACGATCCTCTATCCGTTCCTCTCCGATTACCGCAGGGTCTTCGAGCTGGGGGCGGACGAGATCGCCTACGAGGGCATCCGCTACTACTCCCGTTGGTTCGACCCCGACGGCACGCGCGAGGACGAGTGGTTCGCCAAGCTCGCCTACATCGACACGGTCTCCTTCGCGCA
>CADBJR010000003.1 GCA_902795065.1 uncultured Coriobacteriaceae bacterium | reverse complement strand
ACATGATGCTGGAGACCGAGCGCCTTATTCTTCGCCCGTGGGAAGAGAGCGACGCCGAAGACCTGTATCGGTATGCGAGCGATCCCGAGGTCGGGCCCATTGCCGGCTGGCCGGTCCACACGAGCGTGGAGAACAGCCGCGAGATCATCCGAGAAGTCCTGTCCACGCCAGAGACCTACGCGGTCGTGTTGAGGGAAGAGGGGCACGCAGTCGGCAGCATCGGCCTCATGCTGGGGAAGGCAAGCAACATTGGCATCCCCGACACCGAGGGCGAGATCGGCTACTGGATAGGCGTTCCCTTCTGGGGAAGAGGCCTCATACCGGAGGCCACCCGCGAGGTCATGCGCCACGGCTTCGAGGATTTGGGTCTCGCGAGGCTGTGGTGCGGCTACTTCGACGGAAACGAGAAGTCCAAGCGAGTGCAGGAGAAGTGCGGCTTTCGTTACCACCATACCGCCGAGGATGTTCCCTGCCAGATCGACGGCCTTCTGAGAACCGAGCACATCACCTGCATCACGCGGGAAGAGTGGGAAGACGCCCGCGCATAAGCCGAAGAATCAGCCGACAAGGGCGAGAAGAGCCAGCGTCATCAGCACGCACGCCAGCATCCTTAGCATTTGGAAGATGGCGTCGAATCTACCTTACAAACGTGAGCCATGTTCAACACAACCGCAGAGGTAAGTCAAGCACGAGGCCTGCATGCTGTAACAACTCAATTATGGATTTTTAGACGACTAATAACTCGTATTAGGGTTTCCATGCCCTTAAAACGCCTCTCAGTGCGTTTCCGCTGCTAGAAGCGTTATGAATGACTAACTCTCAAGTTCTTCTTGCTCGCCGATGATCTTGTACACCGTCGTCCGACTGATTCCCTCGTGCTTCGCGATATCCGAGATATGCAACCCACCCTTATAGAGCGCCATGACGGCGTCGGCATGGGCGTTCCTCTTGCTAGGCCTGCCGCCCTTGCGGCCCCTCGCCTTCGCGGCTTTCAGGCCGTCCTTCACGCGCTCGCTCGTCATCTGGCGCTCCAGTTGGGAGAATCCAGCCATAACGGTGCGGACGAACTCTGCCATAGGGCTCGAATCGGTCGTGTCGAGCCATGGTTCGGATAGACTGCGAATCTCCGCTCCCCTGCCCCGGATCGCATCGATAAGCTCGAGCAGGTCCTTGGTCGAGCGCGACACGCGTGTGGTCTCGGCGACGATGACGACGTCGCCCTCTTGGAGCTCGTCGAGGAGCCTCTGGAGCTCTGGCCGGTCGCGCTTCTTGCCGCTCGCCTTCTCCTTGTAGATATTCCGCCGGTCGACGCCAGCGGCGACAAGGGCGTCGATCTGCCTGTCTAGAGACTGCGTTTGCGTGCTCACACGCGCGTATCCAACCAGCATCATTACATCCTTCCCTCGACTGCAGTTTGTCCAGAAAACATGTGTTTATTGGACAGATTGGATTCAGACGTATCCGAGTCTTCTAGCTGCACTTTTGTAAAGCAAGTATGTTCACGAAAACGTACAAAAATCAATTATGATTTTAGCACGTTTTCTGGACAACATTGCTGGTTCGTAGGTCGTCAACCCAATCCTTGGCCTTCTTCAAAGCCCGTCGCAGACGAAAGGAGCACTCATCGGAAAAATCGGGGGATGACGAAGCCGTGCTAGTCAGACCTTCCCGTCAAGCGTCATAAGACGCCCGTAGAGCTCCGGCCGCCGATCGCGGTAGAACGGAAATGTCCGGCGCTCGTCGGCGATGGAATCCAGATCGAAGGTGTGGACGGCGACGCCCTCGGTCTCTGCGTCCAGCTCCTCCACGATGGTGCCGGTCTGGTCGCAGATGAACGAGGAGCCGTGGAACCGCATTGCCGTTGTGCCCAGCTTCTCCACTCCGATGCGGTTCGCGGCGACGACGGGGATGACATTCGCCGCCGCATGCCCGAGCATGACGTTCTGCCAGTGCTTGATGTAGAGCGGCTCGTCGTCGATCTGCTCGGGCGGCACGGCGAACGTGCCGATAGCCGTCGGGTAGAACAGCGCCTCGGCACCCTGGATGGCCATGCTGCGCGCGCACTCGGGGAACCACTGGTCCCAGCAGATGCCAAGGCCGAAGCGTCCGAAGCGCGTGTCGAAGACCTTGAAGCCCGTATCGCCCGGCGCGAAGTAGAATTTCTCGTAGTAGCCGGGATCGTCGGGGATGTGGGACTTGCGGTACTTGCCGAGGTTCGTACCGTCCGCATCGAACACGATACCCGCGTTGAAACGGGCCTCCCCCGCCTGCTCGAAGAAGGTGACCATGATCACCATCTCGAGCTCCCTGGCGAGCTTCGACATGCGCTCGAGCATGGGATGCCCCTTCTCGGGCTTGGCGGTGAGCAGGTAATCACGGTCGATAACCTGGCAGAAGTAGAGGTCCGAGAACAGCTCCTGAATCAAGACGACATCGGCGTCCCTCTCCTTGGCCTTGCGGATCAGCGCCTCCGCCCTTCCGATGTTCTCGTCCACATCCGCGGTGCATGCCATCTGCGTCGTCGCGAAGGTGACGTTCCTCATCGTCGCTCCCTCTCGTCGCATTTGCCCGGACAAGACTACTATAGCCGCAGGCTGTGGCAGGAAAAAGACAAAGCGAAAGCAAACGGGGGCTTCCGCTGGAAGATGGTAAAATAGGACCCATGGGAACGACATGGAGAGAACTCATAGAGGAAAGCAGGAAGCCGCCCGAGGTCTACGATGAGGTGGACTACCTCATCATCCGCGCGCTCCGCGAGAACCCCCGCCTCTCCGCCTCGGCAGTCAGCAAGATCGTCGGCATAAACGAACGCACCGCCCGCAGGAGGATCGACGCGCTCGTGGCATCCGGCGCGATCCGCTTCGCCACCATCTGCACCCCGGACCGCTTCGGGTACAACAACATCATCGACGTGAACCTCCGGCTCGCCTCCCCCGAGGGGGAGGCCTCCATGGACGAGATAGTCAACTACCCCGGCGTCTGCTACGTGTCGAGCGGGTGGGAGAAGAACAGCGTGACCCTGCAGTGCAAGTTCAAGAGCACCGACGACGTAAGCTTCTTCATCAACACCTTCCTCGCGGAGCTGGAGGGCGTCGAGGTCGAGAGCTACTACTTCCAGGCTCGCATCTACCGCGACGCCGACAGCTGGGAGCCGCTGCGCGCGGATTTCGCCGAGAGCCAGCGCATTAGCTTGGGCGCGGACGGCGAGTAGTCGGCAACCGATCAAAACGAGAAAGCCCCAGAGCATGGGCTCTGGGGCTTTAGCATCCTTGTGCGACCGGACGGGCTAGACCGCCGGCTGCTGCTGCGTCATGCAGTGGATGCACCCGCCTCCCAGGACGAGCTGCCTGCAGGGGATCTGGACGACCCTCCTGCCCGGGAACAGCTCCTCGAGCTTGGCCTTCGCCGCCGCATCGTGCACCTCGTCGTCGAATGACGGGCAGATGATGCCACCGTTGACGATGAGGAAGTTGACGTAGGTCGCCGCGATCCTGTCGCCCGCCTCGTATGACGTCGTCGCATCTGTGTAGACCCAGGCGTCGATCTCCTCCTGGGTCACGTGCAGGGGGTCGGGCTGGTGGATCTTGTGGATCTCGAGCTTCCTGCCCCTCGCGTCGGTCTGCTCGCTCAGATAGTCGTAGACCTCGCGCGACACCTCGTACTGCTCGTCGTCGGGATCGTCGCACCAGTCCATGACGACGACCCCCGGGCGCACGAAGCACGCCATGTTGTCGACATGGCCCCACACGCTGTCGTAGGCGATGCCCTTGGGGAGCCAGAGGACCTTCTCGGCGCCCAGATAGTCGCACAGGAGCTCGGTATATGCTGCCTGGTCGAGCTCGGGGTTGCTGTTGTGCTGGAGGAGGCACTCCACCGTGGTCATCACGGTGCCCTCCCCGTCGCAGTGGATGGATCCGCCCTCGAGGATGAACGGGGCCTTGTAGCGGTCGACCCGCTCGATCTCCAGCATCTTCCGGGCCACCTTGTCGTCGAGGTCCCACGGGAAGTAGAAGCCGTCCACGAGGCCGCCCCAGGCGTTGAAGCCCCAGTCAACGCCGCGGACCCTCTGGCCATCCGTGACGAACGTGGCCCCGCAGTCCCTCAGCCAGGCATCGTTGTACGACATCTCAACGACGCGGATGTTCTCGGACTGCGGCAGCTCCTTGCGGCAGAAATCGTAGTGGGACTCGCAGCAGAGCACCGTGACGGGCTCGAACTCCGCGATCGCCTCGATGACCTTCGCCATCGTCTTCTGCGCCGGTCGCGCGAACCCGGGCCAGACATCTCCCCTGATGGGCCATCCGGTCCAGACCTGCTCCTGCGGCTCGAACTCGCCTGGCATGCGGAAGCCGTCCGCCTTGGGCGTGCTCTCGATGGTGATGCTCATGGCAGCCTCCCTACTCCGCAGACCCCTCGGCTGCACCCTTCTTCAGCTGGTGCTGCACGAGCCACTCGCCGAAGACCAGCGTGATGATGAGGCCGATGATGATGGGCATCGAGTAGCTCGCATCGAAGGGCTCTCCGGGCACGTGGATGAACAGCACGATGACGACGAAGATGATGATCTCGCAGATGACGGAGAAGAACTTGCCTGCCGGGGCGACCACCGGGCGCTCGGTCTCGTGGTCGGTGTTCTTCAGCTTGATGTAGGCGGGGAACATGATGGCGTAGGGCATGAAGAACAGCACGGAGCTGAACGCGAAGAGCGTCCAGAAGAGGTCGGACGCGCTCTCCGCCATGAAGCCGTAGACGATGAGGATCACCGTGGAGATGATGCCGGAGATGACGAGGCCGCCGTAGGGCATGCCGGACCCCTTGGTCTCGAGGCCGAAGACTGCGGGGAGCTCGCCGCCCTTGCCCGCCTCCGCGCCGCCGCGCGCCCCGCCGAGCGCCCAGACGACCATCTGCACAGCGACGGATATGAGAAGGGTGATGACGATCAGGTTGAAGAAGAAGGGCGAATCGAACACCGTGGACGCCATGGTGGCGATGCCGGTGACGAGGTCGATGTCGTCGAGGGGCACGACGCGCAGGAGGCTCCAGCTCGCGAGGATGTTGCCGATCATGGTGATGGCGACGACGAGGAGCACGGCGCGCGGGAGGTCCTTCTTGGGGTCGCGCATCTCATGGGAGTTGGTGGCGATGACCTCCATCCCGCAGCAGCAGTAGATGACCACGGGCAGGTACATGAGGCTGCCGTCGAAGGTGGGCTTCAAGGCATCCCAGCTCATGTCGTTTGCCATGGGAAGGCCCTTGGCGGCCGCGACGAAGCCGCTGACGATGACGAGCAGGAAGATGAGGATCTTGGAGATGCCGCCGATGTTGATGACCAGCTTGCTGTCGGAGAGCGGCAGGCATGCGATGCCCACGCAGACCCAGGTGATCGCGATGCTGATGACGATCTGCACGAAGTAGCTCGTCCCCGGGAAGAACGCATCGCAGAGGCATCCGGAGAACCATATGAACCCGGAGGGCATCCAGAGGGCGCAGTTGATGAAGTAGAGCCACGAGAGGCGCGCCGCCCAGACGGGGCCGAACGCCCTCAGGACCCACGAGTAGATGCTGCCCTGGTCGGGATACGCGGCGGTGAGCTCGGCGGTGATGAGCCCGTTCGGAACGAAGAATAGGAGTCCGAGGATGATCCACCACACGATGATCGCAGGGCCCATCGACGCATTGCTCGCGATGGTGTCGGCGAAGAGGATCGCTACGACCATCCCGAAGAAGACGTCGACCGAACCCAGGGCCTTCTTCTTGTCCATTTTTCCCCCTTACTTGACGTTTTCCTCGAGCCAGGCCTCGATCTTGGCCTGCTCCTCGCGGCGGAGCTCCTCGTCCGCCTTCTTCTGGTAGTGCATCAGGTAGACGAGGATTGCCATCTCGCCGTAGAGCCTGTTCTCCGCGCCGTCCCAGAGCAGCGAGCGCTCGTGGTCCATGATGGCGTCGGTCATCTCGTACCCGCGCTGCGCGGGGAGGTAGTGCATGAACATGCAGTGGGCGGGAGCATAGGAGGCGAGCTCCTCGTTGATCTGGTAGTCGGGCAGGAAGTCCCTGCAGCGCCTCTCCTTGTCGTCGTCGTAGCCCTCGTACCACATGACCGACGAGTAGATGTAGTCGGCGTCCCTCACGGCCTCCTTGGGGTCGTGGACGATCTTGAAGGTGCCGCCGCCCTCCTCGCACGCACGGTAGACCGGCGCATAGAACCCATCGTCCGCAACGTAGCCCTCGGGCACGCAGTAGATGAAGTTGGCGCCGAGGCGCGGAAGGATCTGGGAGAGCGCGGTGCCCACGTTCTCGTAGATGGTCGCGTCGCCCACGAACGTGAGGGTGATGTCCTTGAGCTCCTTGCCCTCGGGCAGATGCTCGCTCATGGTGACCAGGTCGCAGAGGCATTGGCAGGGATGCAGGTAGGTGCCCATGCCGTTGATGACCGGGATACCAGCGTGCTTCGCGAGTTCGTAGATGCCCTCGTCGTCTGTGGAGCGGATCTCGATGGCGTCGAGGAGGCGCGACATGACGAGCGACGTGTCTTTGACCGACTCCGAGACGCCCAGATGGATCTCGCCCGGCCTGAGATAGAGCGCATGGCCGCCGAGCTTGGTCATCGCGACCTCGAACGAAATCCTCGTCCGCGTGGAGGGCTCGGCGAAAATCATGCCCAGGCTCTTGTCCTTGAGAAGGTACGGGCAGGCGTCCTTCTTGTCGGCTGACTTGAGCATCTTCGCGAGTTCTATGAGTTTGTACACCTCCTCGTTGGTGAAGTCCATCAGGTCTAGGAAGTTCCTCGCCATTCTCTCCTCCCGTTCTCTTATGTACAATAATCGGACATTGATATAAAAATATCGGACATACTATGATGATAAGATACAGCCTTGAACAATCTAGTCAATAGGCTATTCGGTATAGCGTCTATCGATTGCTTCGAATGGAATCGATAGATGTTGTCGTTATGGAGTCATCTCTTAGCTCAGCAATAGTTCACGGAGCACGAGGTTTGTTTCCTCCATGATTGCTTCTTCCTAATACCTTCCAAATCGTCAATTGATTGTGAACAGGTTATTGAAAGGTCTTATGGCCATGAAAGCCCAATTGAAGATTGCTTACTCAAACCCATCCAATATCAGGTGTTATTTCGTACGATATACGCTCATCCCTGTAAAGCTATGCCTTGACCTCGCGTCCGAATCTGGCAATCAAATTGTGAGGCAATTTCGCTTTACAGCTCCTTCGCTGAACCGTCCGTTATTGTCAGCGCGTTAATCAGGGTGCACCCTGATTGACACTAATTGCGATGCCAACAACCTAATAAAACGTCGTTTGATTGTTGATGGTTATTGGAATGGCAAGGTGATACAAGGGCCCAGTTGGCAATCGCCAGCTCTTACCCCGCCAATAGTAGTGTTGTTGCGAGGGAACAATCCCATAGGACACGTTTCTGTACGAATCGCTCCTAGAGGCTCTCGTAATAGTTTTTAATCTTCCTTGCCATGAGAACCCTCCGCATCGAGAGGAAGTCCTGATAGTCGTCGACACCCATTTTGATAACCTCGGCCGGGATGCAGTTCGCTGCGAGGTTCTCCATGAGCCACTTCTCGCTCTTCCAAGGACCTGATCCGTCGGAGGCACGACAGAGCTCAAGAACCTCTCCGAGATATTCATGTGGAGCCTTCTCGCCCACCTCGATGTTTACGCCCGTGTCGAGATAGGTATAGTTTGCGACCTGATTGTAGATATTCTTATCGTCGAATCCCTTCTTCCTGAGATACGCCCTTGGGAAAATGTGATGGATATCTCCAGAGTGGGTGATAAGGTGGGATACCTTGACCATTGGCGAGAGGAAGGATCGATCATCAAAGAAGCATTGGGCTGCAAGGAACACGTTGAGGTACGGGCTCGTCGAAGAAGTCGTCTGGAGGTTAGTCGGAAGCGTATTTTCCCAATAACTTTCGGAGAAGGCAGCAGACTCAATGGTTCTAAAGGTCTCCTCATATCCCAAAGCGGCTAAAGACCTAAGGTCGCGATCCATCGCGGTCTCTGGAGAGTTACTATATCTGCCTGTTAGTGTAGAAAGCACGAACCACTTTGCAACAGCGGTCTTGATCTCAGCCTGCCCCATCTTCTCCTCGTCTTTCAGGAAAAGAGACAGGGCGTAGGCGAAGTCGAGGGTAACCTGGGACCTTGCAAGCTTTTGATCGACGAACCCAGCTCCTTTGAGGGCGAGTGTGAAGTTGTCGTAGTTGTACTTGCTTACGAATTCCAAAACGCCTTGAGAGAGACTGTCGAAGCTCTGGTCGATAATCTCCTCGCGGTATGCCCTGAGATCGTAGTCCCTTCCCGACAACTTGCCTACGAGGATTGCAAGCTTGCCCTGTCGGAACTTGTGCATGAATGAGACACGCAACATATCGCTGTAGTCTGGCTGATAAATCGAATTGAGGCCATCCTTCAGCCAAGAAATCTTCGAGGCATACGGACTTCCCATGAACTCTTCGTCGTTGGTCATGGTCTGATAGAAAGTCTGGTCTGCAGCGAGGTGGCAGAAGTAGTCGATTGCCTTTCTCAGATCATGACCTCCATGCTCTTCGTCTGCCGCAATCTTGGACATCGCGAAATCCGCCTCATTGAGGATCTTTCCACGCGAATTGACTCTCACGAAGATCTCGGTAACCTCGTCAATACTGAGACCAGGGTCGAGCACGATAGCGCCGAGCTGAACTGAGCGGATGCTCAGCAGGCGCTGGATAGCTGCGTTAACTTGCTTAGAGCTGCACCCTTCGTTCCTCTCGACGTAGTCTTGAACGAACTCGTATGAGTCGAAATCATCCGCAAAGAGTTCTGCTATGTCAGGAACCCAGAAACTCGACTTCTCATGAGCGGCGGTTTTCACCTGGAACCGTTCCTCGTCATCAGTTGCAAGCGGGTTGAATGCGATGGATATTCGCTTGTTCACATAGTTTGAGTTGAGTACCTTCTCCCCAGCTATTGCCGTCATGAGAGCAGTAACGCGCTGCTGGCCATCGATTAGGAGCTTTTTCCCACCAGCTTCAGAGCCGTCCTTGAGCTTGATCGTGGGATTCTGCCAGATGATGAGGTAGCCTGTCGGATAGCCATTGTATAAGGAATCGACAAGATCGCGAACCTGCTTCCCTTGCCAGACGAAGGGCCTCTGGATGTCAGGCACGGCAATCTCGTCGGTGTTGATGTAGTTCAGGAGATTCCCAACGGTGTAGGTTGTCGTCTGATATTTTGCATTGTTTCCAGACATCATTTACTCCATGCTTCCGATAATGTTCAGCAGGTCCTGGTAGTCGTGCACCACGTCGTAGCGCACATCCTCCGTTGAGAGCTCGTTGAAGACCTTCCTAGCGCAGGAGATCTTGGCATCCTCAATGGGCCTGAGGTCGAGCGAACTCATCGAGCCCTTGGTCTCGGCGACGAAGAACACGTGCTTCACGCTGCCCTCCTCGAAGGCGATCGCCCAATCCGGAGCGTAGTTGCCAACTGGCGTGGGGATCTGGAAAGACCTCGGCAGCTTTGCATAGACCACAACCTCCTTGGCTGAATCGAGGTCCCTGGCGAAGTCGCGCTCGCCCTCGGAGTCCCAGAACACATAGTCCTGGATGGCTTTGGCGGGCTGTAGGGCACGCGACATGTTCTCCGGCATGCGTTCGGTGAAGATGTCGGAATCGTAGCGGTCCTCAAGGCGGTGGTAGGTGATGTGGTCTACGATCATCGTGGCCTTTGCCTCGCGGATGAGCTTTGCGACCTTGGCGATGAACTCCTCGGGGTTCTCGCGGAACAGGGCGAACTTGGCGGGGTTGATCCTCGAGAGGATGTGCGCGGCGCTCCGCCTCGTGATGGTCGCGGCCTGGGCCACCTCACCGAGCAGGTCGTAGGTCACGGAGATGTCGTCAACGCCTACCGCTTTGGTCTCGAGGCTCGTGCGCATGAAGGAATCCTTCTTGTCGAGGGCCTCGCGTGTCTGCCTTCCGCGCTGGGAGCCAGTTGTCATCGTGTACGCCATCTTACCTACCACGAGCTCAGCGTCGATGCGCTTCACGGCCTTGTCGCGCAGCTCTTCATCGTCGAAGCTCACGGTATAGGAGTGTTTAGCGTTGATCATCTTCCAAAGCGCCTGGAACTCCGCCTTCCCGAAGTTGGCGTTGAGCGGGTTGCTCTTGACCTTGCCCTCAAGGCCGTTGCAGATGTAGCTGTCGAGCGCCTTCGCATCGTAGACGCTCGCAACGGCGGCACGGATCTGGTCGCGCATGCCGCCGAGGTGCTCCGGCAGCTCGCCGTCCTCCACGCCCTCAAGCCCTTCGTCGCGGAACTTCTGCGTGGGAATGCCGTTCTTGTCGATGAGCTTGTTGGAGACGAGCGCGTACATGATGTCGTCCGCATCCCCGTCCGTGAACGTGTACTCCATGCCCTCCCCGGCGGTGACCCTGAGGCCGCGGAAGAGGTCTGCGGACACGCGCTTGGGCCGCTCGCGCAGGTCGTCCTTGATGTCTGCCTGCAGCGCGTTCACGAAGTCCGTGTAACTCTCGGACGTGACCACGGTGAGCATGTTCACCTGCTGCACCTCGGTCTCGCCCAGCACATCGAGGTCCTGCCGGTCGCCGTCCTGGTTCACGCACAGGCGCATGCCGCGCCCGACCTCCTGGCGCTTGCCGGTCTCGGATCCCGACTGCTTGAGCGTGCAGATTTGGAACACGTTGGGGTTGTCCCAACCCTCGCGAAGCGCGGAGTGGCTGAAGATGAAGCGCGTAGGCTCCTCGAACGAGAGGAGGCGTTCCTTGTCGCGCAGTATCAGGTCGTAGGCGCTCTCGTCATCGGATTCGTCGCTCCCACGCTTGAGGGAGGGGTCCGTCATCCTCCCCTTTTTGTCGATAGCGAAGTAGGCGTTGCGCGTGCGCTCTGCGTCGATGCCGCGCAGGTAATCGTGATAACCCGGCGCAATCTCGAGCTTCCCCTCAAGAGTCTCTTTGACCGCGCGAGCGTACTCCTCATCGAACATACGGCAGTACTCGCCTGGAATCTCTTCTCCGTCTTCACCGTAGCTGCGATACTTGGCAACCTCGTCAATAAAGAAGAGCGAAAGACACTTGATACCACGAGCGAAGAGAGCCTCCTCCTTCTCGAGGTGACTCTTGATGGTCTCGCGAATTTGCACACGGCGGATATCGCGTTCTTCAGAATCGCCATACACCTCGCCTCGGTTGAGAACGAGATCGTTAAGGAACCTGACGTATCCTAGGAAGCCATTCTGATCAGGCACAATCTCGGCAACGGTGAATCCTTCGCGATAAGCCTCAAGCTCCTTGGACTCCATATAGATGTCATCATGCTCGCGAAACGTACCCACGCGTTTGCTCACCGAACCGCTCGCGTTGAGGCGCTTATACTCAATGACTGCCTCGGGAGCACGGTCCTTGTACACCTTGATATCCTGCAGGTAAAGATACCCGTCGGTGCCGCGCATGTTCTTAAGCTCGAAACCCTTCACCTCGATGCGTTTGACCAACCGCTGGTTGAAAGCATCGAGTGCATCAAGCACGTACACGCAGTCATGTTTTGTCTTGTGCGTAGCAGAGTAGTTAAGTACAAAGAGCGGCTTGAATCGCTCGATGCCCGCTTGTGTAGCTGCCCCGCCCATCTTCTGCGGCTCGTCCATGATAACGATTGGATGGTTCGCTGCAATAACGTCGATGGGACGGCGGCTGCCAAACTCATCACGTTCGTCAAAGATGATACGCGCCTCTTTGGACTTCCCGCCCTCCTTCATTGATGTATTGAAAGCCTGCATGTTGATGATCATGGCGCAGATATCGGGACTCTGCGAGAACGAGTCAAGCTCATTGAGGCGTGAGCTGTTATACACGAAATAGCGGATGGCCTTGCCATACTGCTCGTAAAAGTGCTGCTCAGTGGACTGGAGGCTCTTGAAAACACCCTCGCGAATTGCAATGGAGGGCACTACGATGATGAACTTGCTCCAGCCATATAGACGATTGAGTTCGAACATGGTACGCGTGTAGACGTAGGTCTTACCCGTACCCGTCTCCATCTCAACGTCAAGCGAGACGGCACCTGGCCCCTTGGCGAGGGCTGATGACTCCTGCACCCTTCGACTCCTCTGGACCTTGCGAAGATTGTCGAGGAGCTGGGTGCCTGAGAGCTCTAAACGGGCGTTGCCGTAGCCCTCAGAGACCTCGTCCGGGTCTTCGAAGAGCTTGCCCATGCCCCACTTGTCCGTCCGAACACCAAGATCGCGCACGTAGGCGACCGCGCCTTGATAAGGCTGACCCGAGAATACGTCCGTCACCGCCTGTGCCGCGTCTGTCTGGTACTGCTGGATCTTGAACCGCGTCGGATGGTGTCCGGGCTGAAGGTCTTGAAGAGCTCCTCGAGGTTGGCGACCGCGGAGTCGTCCGAGAAGGATGCGTCGCGGAAGACCGCGTAGAGCGGCCTGCGCCTGGCGATGGCCTCGATGGTGGCGGTGGAGACGTCCTCGTCGAAGCAGGCAAGGAGCTGGCCTCCCTCCACGTCGAGGACCGTGCGGCCATCCACCTCGAGCTCCTCGATCTTCGCCGAGTACGGAATCCTGAACTTCGGGAGCACCTGGAAGAGCAGGTCGAGAGGCGTGGCGCCCTCCTCCATGTTGTCGATGAGGTCGAGGAGGGACGCCTGCGCGGTGGACGCGGGGTCGGCATGCACGTCCTTCAGGACCGAGTCGCCGACGCGCAGGACGCGGAAGCCGAGGTCGGGAAGGGGCTTCGGCTCCTCGCCGAGGCGGAGGTGCCTGTTCGACTCCTCTATCTCGGAGCGGATCCTCGCCGCGGCACGGCGGATGCGCTCCTCGCCGATCTCGCAAATTGTCTTGTATGGAGAGTCCGGGTTGAAATTAACCTCAGGGATCTGCGCAACGATGAATCTCCTCGAACCGCCGTCTTTTGCATTCATCTGCATAATCGCATCAGCTGTTGAGCCAGAACCGGAGAAGAAGTCAAGGACAACAGAGTCGTCGCAGGTTAGCAACTGAGCCATTCGAAGAATTAACCCCGTTGGCTTGGGGGTTGTAAAGCTCTTGTCCCCATCAAGAAGATCCTTGAGTTGCATTATTGATGTTCGGTTGCTTCCAACGTCTTTGTTGAACCAAATTGTCTCCGGCGGAGTATCCAGTCCATCATCCGCATAAATTCGATAATTTGGACTCCACCCAGCACCTGACCTTGTCCACTCAATCCGATCCCTCTCTTGGGATAGTTTGTCTTTACTCCACCTCCATCGACCATCGCTTCCGTCAGTTCGTCTTGGAAAAACCTGACTCCCATCAGGTGCTTCAATTGCATAGAACAGACTCGGTCTGTCTTCTCTAGCATCTGCTTTTCCCATCGCTCGAAGCGGCTTCAGATAATACCGTCTTCCGTGGGTGTCAACTCTATTGAAGTGTTCTGGAATCTCATCCGTTTGAAGTCGTTGAACCTCAAGAGATTCAATCCTCTTTGCATAAAGCAGGATATGGTCATGCCTTATCGAAAACAGTCGAGAGTCCATTTTTGGACTATCCGACTTCTCCCAAATGACATCTGTAACAAAGTTTCCACTTGAGAAAAGCTCGTCACACATACATTTCAATGATGATAATTCTCTATCGTCTATCGAGATGAAGATGGCGCCATCCGATGACAGCAAATCGCGGGCAAGCAGCAGCCTCGGGTACATCATCGAGCACCAGTCGGAGTGGAAGCGGCCGTTGGACTCGGGGTTGGCTACCAGGCGTCCCCCCTCCTCGTCGTAGTCCCCGCTCGAGGCCGCGTACTCGGAGTGGGTCTCGGAGAAGTCGTCGTCGTAGATGAAGTCGTGGCCGGTGTTGTAGGGCGGGTCGATGTAGATGAGCTTGACCTTGCCGGCGTAGGTCTCCCGCATGATCTTCAGCGCCTCGAGGTTGTCGCCCTCGATGTAGAGGTTCTGGGTGGTGTCCCAGTCGACGGACTTCTCGGGGCAGGGGCGCATGGTCTTGGTGGTCGGCGTCCTCGCCTCGAGCCTCGCCTTGGCCTTCCCAGGCCAGGTGAACTGGTAGCGCTCGCGGCGTCCCTCGACGACGGAGCCGGAGAGGTCTTCTCGAAGAGCATCGAAGTCGATAGCGCGGACAACCTTGCCAGAATCGTCAATCATCTCGGTAACAACATCGGGGAACAACTCAGCCAGCTTGTCGATGTTCTCCTGAGTGAGATCTGGGGTCTTGGTGTCGATGCGTCGGATGGTGTCCGGGCTGAAGGTCTTGAAGAGCTCCTCGAGGTTGGCGACCGCGGAGTCGTCCGAGAAGGATGCGTCGCGGAAGACCGCGTAGAGGGGCCTTCGCCTGGCGATCGCCTCGATGGTGGCGGTGGAGACGTCCTCGTCGAAGCAGGCCAGGAGCTGGCCGTCCTCCACGTCGAGGACGGTCCTGCCGTCCACCTCGAGCTCCTCGATCCTGCACGAGTACGGGATCCTGAACTTCGGGAGCACCTGGAAGAGCAGGTCGAGAGGCGTGGCGCCCTCCTCCATGTTGTCGATGAGGTCGAGGAGCGACGCCTGAGCGGTGGAGGCTGGGTCGGAGCGGACGTCCCTCAGAACTGAATCGTCTACGCGCAGGACGCGGAAGCCGAGGTCGGTCTTTGGGTCGATATCCAATGAGAGCTGGTCGGTGCCAGGTTGCATGTCTACCCGCACGCGGCGCAGGCGCTCCTCACCCACATCGCAGAGCGTGTCGAAACCACCCGAAGCCTTCTCGGGAATCTGTACGAGGATGAACTTCCTGCTGCCGTCGTCCTCTGCGTTCTTCCGCATAACTGCCTCACCCATCGATGCGGAGCCGGAGAAGAAATCGAGAACGATGGAATCCTTGTCGCTTGCAATAGTAAGTATGCGGTCCATGAGGCGCACGGGTTTGGGAGTGTCGAAGGGAATAACCCCATCAAAAAGTGTGCGCAGCGCTTTCTTCGCCTCATCAGTATGGCCGACTTCGCTACACAGCCAGAGATTCGTTACCTTGCGACCTGCGACTTGATCGAGATATGTCTTTCTAGCAATACCGCCCTGTCCATCACGCGTAAAGTAGAAGCGAGGCCATCTTCCCGCATCCATTCTCGTGCGCGCGAGCTGGCGAGATTCCTCTAGAGACAGCGAAAGAACGATGCCCCTAACACCTTTGCGCACTTCATTTGGAGACGTCCCGCAAATCAATGCCCGACGATCAGAATCATCGATCTCTCGGAGTTCGTAAGGGCACCACTCGTTCATTATCGACAGCATGTCCGTTTGCCCAAAAGTCCAACACCTTCCCACCGTCGGATAGAGCAACTCTCCAGTAAAAGGATGCTGAATAGCATAAACCATCCCCTGGTGTGAGCCAGCTCCAGGTGCATATGGGTTATCAGCGCGCCAAAGCGAATCATCACCATCAGGATTCCTGTACTTCGAATCCATTTCCTCTGTGCGCGGCAAGTAGTGCGGATTCCACTGCGGTTGCTTGGAGAAGACCATCACGTGCTCAGCTACGGATGGGATGCCTTGGGAATCATTGCGAGGAGAGTAAGACCTTTCTACGGAGATGTTCCCGACGAAGCACTGGGCACCGAAGACTTCTTCGCATATCTTCTGAAGGTTAGCAGTCTCTCCGTCGTCGATCGAGATGAAGATGGCTCCGTCCGTAGACAGCAGATCCCTCGCAAGCAGGAGCCTCGGGTACATCATCGAGCACCAGTCAGAGTGGAAGCGACCGTTGGACTCTGGGTTGGCGACGAGGCGTCCGCCCTCCTCGTCGAGCTCACCGCTCTTCTCGGAGTACACAGCGTGGGTCTCGGCGAAATCGTCGTCGTAGATGAAATCGTGGCCCGTGTTGTAAGGAGGGTCGATGTAGATGAGCTTGATCTTCCCCGCATACGTCTCGCGCATGATCTTCAGGGCCTCGAGGTTGTCGCCCTCGATGCAGAGGTTCTGGGTCGTGTCCCAGTCCACCGACTTCTCCGGGCAGGGGCGCATGGTCTTGGACGTGGGCGTGCGGGCCTCGAGGCGCGCCTTGGCCTTCCCCGGCCAGGTGAACTGATAGCGCTCGCGGCGCCCCTCGACGACGGACCCGAAGAGGTTCTCTTTCAGAGCATCGAAGTCTACGGATCGGATAATCTCACCGCTCTCGTCGAGGCTCTCGGTCACAATCCCCGGCATCAGTTCTGCGAGCTTGTCCACAAGCTCCTCGGTGAGGTCCGGGGTATGTCGCTCGATCTTCTCCATCACTGGTCCTCCTTGAGAGCCCTGAGCTCTGCATTCTTATCCCTGAGCTGCGCGAACAGCTCGTTCCTCCGCGCTATCTGCTGCTCCTTGCGGCACTTCCTGTCGAGCGCCTCCACCTCTCGCTCCAGAGCTTCAATGGCCTCCTTGCGGTCGAGACGAGCTTGGATGTCTGCACCGTCCTCCTCCTCGAACGCCAGCTGAGCAAGGATGGAGTCCCATGCCTCGTCCATGGTGGGCCCCACGAGCTTGAGCGCTCCGACGCCCTTCGATCGGACGGTGCGGCCAGAGGCCTTCGCCCAGACTGCACCCGTAGCGCCGTCAACGACGACCATGGGGTTGGGGTTGGCTTTGAGAACCGTCTGAACGACGGCCTCAGGGACTTCCCCTCCCTTTGGCTCCACCTCCACGACCAAGATCTCGTGGGCGTGCTTACCGTCCACAATGTTTGCGGTGCCCGGCCTCACGGCGTTCACCACGACTATACGCTCGATACCGGACACAAACTGCGCCTTGACCTTTGCATCGAGGGTCATGTTGCGATAGAACGCCTCCTTGGGCAGGCGCTGGGAGACCTCGGTCGTGGACGGGAGCCCGAGCATCTAGGCCACCACCAAAAAGCACAGCAGCTCGAAGTCGTCGATTCCCTTCACGGCACCTGTTTTGCCGAAGAGCGACTCCCCGCTGCCGAAGAAGCTGTCCACGACCGATGCCTGGTCGGTCTCGACGATTGAGCCGACGGCAGCCCTGAGCAGCCTCGTGGGGTTGCGCATGTCGCGGCCGTCGCTCGTCCGCTTATTGAAGGACGTGCAGAGCTCCTTGTTCGGCGCGTTCTTGCCCCTGCAGAGCGTCCGCATTGCGGATAGCGTCTGCTTCGGGTCGAGCTGGCCGTAGACGATATCGCCGCCCTCGCCAACGTAGACCAGGTAGAAGGGATGTAGCCTGTTTGCCTTGCTCACGTTGACGCCCTGGTTGACGTTGCGCATCACGAAGATGATGCCAGGAATCTCCCCCTGCACGACCGCATGGATGCCGTGCGGCGGGAGGTCGTCGGTGCCGTTCTCCTTAACCCATGCGAGAAGATCCGTCCTGAACTCGTCGAGGCCGAGGTCGGTGATGGAGACGCCGCCCGAAACGTCCTCGAGGTCGATATTGGAGGAGAGCATCTGCTCGAGCTGAACCCTGCGGTACTCGAGGTCTCCCTCCTCCTCGGCGTTCACCAAGTCATCGTCGCCGGTGGACGTCATGATGACGGCCCTCATGCGCGTCTCGACTCGGCTCTTGAGCTTGATGTACTCGTCGAGCTCCACGTCGGGCCAGAAGTTCACCAGCTGGATGGTCACATTCTTAGAACCGATGCGATCCACGCGGCCGAAGCGCTGGACGATACGCACCGGGTTCCAGTGGATGTCGTAGTTGACCACGCAGTCGCAGTCCTGGAGGTTCTGGCCCTCCGAGACGCAGTCGGTAGCTATAAGGAGGTCGATGTCCGCATCCGCGAGCTTCGGGGCGATGAGGTCCCTGTCCTTCGAGGCGGGCGAGAAGCATGCGAGCACCGACTGGGTGTCGTTGGGGATCCGCTTGATCGTCGTCTTGCACCCGTCTCCCGTGATGAGCGCGCAATCCATGTCGAGCGTGTACTTCGCCCAAGAGGTGATGTGCTCGTAGAGGTAGTCCGCGGTATCCGTGAATGCGGTGAAGATGAGGAGCTTGCGGTTGCCGTCGTTGAAGGGGTGGTTCGCCTTCTCCGCGATGTAAGACTTCAGGTCGAGCAGCTTGGCGTCGTGCTCTGGGTCCGCCGCGACGACCATGTCTCTGATCGAATCGAGCACCTCGAGGTCGCGCCCCATGTCATCGCGCCAACGCATCCAGTCGATGTCCGCGAGGTCGACGGCGGCCTTGCCCACCTTAAAGTCCATAGACTCCTCGTCGTCGAAGTCGAGGTCGGGAACTGCGACATCACCTACGACCGCCCTCATCTTCGTGGGGCTCTTCTCGAACTCGTCCACGAGCGCGATGCGCTCCGAGACCGACTCGCGCACCTTGGAGAGCGTCTTCCTGAACGAGTAGACGGAGCTCTCGAGGCGCTTGAGGAGGTTCACCGCCATGAGCCTGCGCACGCCGGTCTCGCGGCCGGTCAGGGAGAGGTTGCCGACCTCCTTGTACTTGGCGATCTTGGAGGGATGGATGTAGAGCGAGGGGATGTAGTTCGCCAGCAGCAGCTTGTTGAGGGCGTTGGCGATCTCCGAGAAGCTCGCCACCTTGTCGGACGTCGAGAGGACCGGCCTGATGGTAATGGGCGTGCGCCTCTCGGGGAACGGGCCGATGGCGGAGGCGTCGTAGTAGCGCACGATCTGCTTGCGGCTGCGCGCCACGGTGACCTGGTCGAGGAGCTTGAAGAAGTCTGGGTCGAGCATGCCCATGAGCCCCTTGGTCGTCCTCTGCCGCGGGGGCAGCTTGGACCATGCGCTGTAGACGGCCTGCGCCTTGGCGAAGGTCGTCTTCACGTCGTTGCGCAGGCCGATCTCGGCCTTCCAGTCCACGTCGCTCCCGCGGTAGGCGAGCTCGAGCTGGTTCTGCAGGTCGCGGAAGCGGTTGTTGACCGGGGTGGCGGAGAGCATGAGCACGCGGGTCTTGATGCCCTCGGAGATCACGCGCCTCATGAGCTTCTGATAGCGGTTCTCCTTGTTGTCCACCGCCGAGTCTCCGCCGTTGCGGAAATTGTGGGACTCGTCTATGACCACGAGGTCGTAGTTCTCCCAGCGGATGGTCGCGAGGTCAATTCCGGACTCGGAGGTTCCGCGCTCTCGGCTGAGGTCCGTGTGGAACAGCACGTCGTAGCGCAGGTGGTCGTCGGCGATGGGGTTGTTCCGCAAGTTGTTGCGGTAGGTCATCCAGTTGTTGGAGAGCTTCTTGGGGCAGAGCACCAGAACGTTGCGGTTGCGCGCCTCGTAGTACTTGATGACGGCGAGCGCTGTGAAGGTCTTGCCCAGACCCACCGAGTCGGCCAAGATGCACCCGTTGTAGGTCTCGAGCTTGTTGATGATGGCGAGGGCCGCATCGCGCTGGAAGTCGTAGAGCATGTTCCAGATGAGGGAGTCCTTGAAGCCCGCAGCCTCCTTGGGCAGCTCGTCCTCATCGAGGTTGGCTAGGAACTCCGAGAAGATGTCGTAGAGAGCGGAGTAGTAGACGAGCTCGGGAGGGTTCTCCTTGTACATGTTGGAGATCGAGTCGAGGACCTGCTCCGTCACGTCCTCCGTTGCAGCCTCATCGCTCCAGACTTGGTCGAAGAGGGAGAGGAGGCCCTTTGCCGTCTCCGCGCCGTAGCGGGCGATGAACGTGTAGGGGGAAGATCCGGGAGCGACACCGAGAGCCGGGGCGGTGAGACCCTCGAGGTTCTGGTACACGTAGGAGTCGCCCACGGTCTCGACTTCCAGAAACGAGGGAATGTTCTGCTCCGCGACGAACGAGCGGAAGGCCGCCTTCTCCCTCACCCACTTGGCGCACTCGCTCGCGATGGCGCGCTGGGTGAGCTCGTTGCGCAGGCGGATCTCGAGCTCCGTGCCCGCGATTCCACGTTCGCGGCCCATACGTGGGATGAAGAATTCGCGCGCCTTGCGATCGGCCTTCTCCTTGAGGAACGTCGGGGAGGTATAGAGGAAGCGCAGCTCGTCGAGACCCTCGAGCTCAGCTTTGAGCTCCTTGTAGCCGTAGATGGAGAAGTACGCAGCGGCAAGCGAGACCTTGTCGCCCGACTTGAGCCTTACGACGAGGTCGTCCTTCAGGATTTTGGAGCGGTTATCGAACGAAGCGAAGTCCATTACCTCTGGGCCTCCTTCTTCGAAAGCTTCTCTATGAGGCATCCGCGGATGAAGGCCGAGAAGCTCATGCCGTAAAGCTCCGCCGCCTCTGCTGTGGCCTCCTTGAGGTTCGCGGGGATTCTGATCGTGATTGCCGTCGAGGGGCCGTCGGAGAGGTACGAGCGCACCTCGGTAGATGACGCCCCATTATTCAGCAGGTCAATATAGCCCATGTTCGTCGCCCTTGCTTGCGGTTTGCAATACATTACATAGGCAAGTTTACCGCTGTGTGCAGCGGAAAGGCACTAGGAGGCCAAACGGTTGAAGCAAAACAAAAGCGACAAGACAAAGATGTTTACACTTCTTGCTCGCCAGATAATGAGTATCGAAAGAGTTTCATCAAGGTACAGTCGCATTCCTTTAGAGTCCCTCTATCACTTCGATAATGGAGTGATGTCTCCGACTTCGCTCCAACCATCTTCGTCCTCATCGAGTCCGTCGATGAGGACGACTCGGTCGTGCCAATGCTCCTCAGCCCATTTCTTCGCATCTGCAGGGCCGAGCAGCATCGGGTCGTCGCCATCGTGCTCCACCAGATACCTGTCCCAGGCGACCTTGTAGAGATGGTAGCCATCCGAATCGAACTGTATCTGGAGCTTCCCCATGCACTCCTCCTGGATGAAGGATGATTCAACATGCTTCGGCCATCGAGAAGGCCGTGCAAAGCAGTATAGGACTCGCTCGATGGGTCAGGAGGGCCAGTTCGATTGACACGATTCGAGCGGTTTTCCCCAAAACCATGGGTATTTGTATTTGGTCATCTTCGTGATTCCAAGGCCTTAGAAGGGCTTAGAACAAGCCGTCTACCAGCGGAAATGCAGAAACGATATTAGACTGTTCTCCTCGACATTTTGATGCTCTCGCGGACATCGAAGACGATGGCCTTGTCGCAGTAGGCGACATCTGCTCCGACGAGCGAGTCGATCACCCTGTCCACCCCATCGTTGTTTACGAAGTGAAGCCCGCACTCGTCGACGAAGACCATCGCCCTCACGACATCGTCGTCCTCTATGGGGTCGGCAGACTGGATGGTGTAGTCGATTTGCTCCTTCGTACCGTCTTCCCGAGGCCTTATCACCTTGATGTAGTGGTTCATCTCCCCGCCCTCCCTCTCATGCACTTGCGGCACATGCTAGCGGGTCTTAGCTTCCGGTTCCACTGTCGGCTCATCGCGAAAAAGCGGTGGCACACATGGCATTTCGACGCTTCTGGCGTCATCTCGGTACATATGGGTCATTTTGAGCCCCTCTGGGTGAAGGCATTTTCGACCCTAGGGTCCAAGGTTTGGGACAAATAACACAGCCTGTCCACAATTCCCTCATTCCATTCGAATCATCTTCCCGATCCGGAATCTGAGCAGCCCCTCCCGTTTCCCGCTTGCATGCGCCGCCTCATGGCAACCTTTGCCCATATAGGCCGTCCACCTGCTGATTGCTTAATCCAGTTGGGACAATTGAGCTTGGCGGGGCCTTCCACCACTCCACCCCGCCATCCGTACGAGGGAGGTCCGCCATGGGCGGGATCGCCATCTGCATCGGCAACTATGGTGCCTACAACAACGGGTGCCTGATCGACCGCTGGGTCGACCTGCCGATGAATTCCGGCGATCTCGCCCGCCTCCTTCAGAAGATGGAGGAGGAGAACCGAGAGATCGGAGCCGGCGAGGAGTTCTACGTCTCCGACTACGACGGCACTCCCTTCGGCATCGCCTACGGCGGGAGCGGACCCTTCTCCGAGTACACCTCGATAGAGTCCCTGAACCTCCTCGCGCAGGTGATGGAGGGCCATCCCCGCGAGTGCGGGATCGTCCAGATGGCGCTCGACGCCGGCTGCGACTGCCCGGAAAGCGTGCTCGGGCTCGCCAACTGGATCCTGCAGGCGGACGACATCCCCTTCTATGCCTACGGGCTCGACAACGATTCATTCCAAGCGACCACGCCCGAGGAGAAGATGGGCGTCAGCTGGGCCATCGGCTCCGGCCTCTACGGTGCGCTCGACGACCTCGATGCGGTGGGCTTCTTCGACTTCTCCGCCTACGGGGAGAGGATCGGAGCGGACTGCCTCCTCGGAGACGACGGATACGTCGACCTCGGCCTCGACATGCCTGCCGAGGACCGCTTCAGCTGGAATGACATCCGGGCTCTCTGCGAGGACACCGATGCCCCGGAACCCCTTCCCGGTCCCCCGGTATGGGAGGAACTCCAGCCCGAAAGCGTTTTTCCGGAATTCGAATACCGCTACCTGGGCGGAGGAGACGGCTATGAGCGCTAGGAAGCAGGTGCGCCTCCACAAGGCGTTCGTCACCGTCTCCGACAAGACCTTCGAGGACGCGGAGGGGGAAACCAGGCACTACCTCGTCGCCCACATGCCCAAGGGGCTCATCGTCAACGGCACGCCCGTGGGAGGGGCCACCTTCACGGCGCGCTACTGCCACCCCGACAGGGAAAATCCCGACTTCCTCGTCTTCGGCTTCAAGCCGGGCACCCTCGTCAACCTCTCCGTCCCCGTGAGGAACGCCGGCGGCGAGGTCGCGGCCTTCGCCACCGTCGGCATCACCCCCAACGACCTGGAGGCGGCCCTCGCAGACCAGAGGGCATCCTTCCATGCACGCCGCTACGCGAAAGCGAGGGATGCATCGCAGGAGAGGGCGCCGATGAGGCTCGAGCCCACCAGGTACAGCGACGCGGACGAGGCGGTCTCCGCCATCACAGATGCCATCGACCGCTACAGGGACCGGGGAAGGCTCTGCTCGATGAGGGACCTCTACGCCGTGCTCGTCTCGCTCGCGGACAGCTGGGAGGACATCGTCCGCCAAGAGGGCGGGGAAGCCGGGGACCAAGAACAGGACTTCCCCGACCGCCTGAGGGAGATGGACGACCCGTACGACCTCACGGAATACCAAATGGACGATATGCGCGCGGACGGATGCGCGCCAGAGCGCTAGCAACCGAAGAGAGAGGACAAGACCATGGCGAACGAAGGAAAGACCTACCTGACCTTCCACAGGGCATTCACGGCGGCATCGACCGCCACCTTCACGGACAAGGAGGGCGTGGTCAGGCCCCTGATCCGCGTGTCGATCCCGTCGGGCACCGTGCTCGGCGGCCGCGACATCGGCGGCGCCTCCTTCCTCGCCCGCTACGCCTACCAATCGCGCTACAACGAGAACGATGTCGCCTTCTCCTTCCTGCCCGAGCAGGCGGTGGCACTCTCGATCCCCGAGCGGGACGAGGAGGGCAACGTCACCGGGTACGAGAGCCTCAAGGTCGCCGCCGAGGCGCTCAAGGTCGCGGTCGATGCCGAGCGCAGGGCCTGGCGCGAGGCGCATCCCGCACCAGCAAAGGAAAAGCCCACCATCGAGCAGGAGAGCGTCGACATGCTCGACGAGCTCGACGCCATGGAGCGCATGGATGCCGACGGCGGGATCGGCGGGGCGTTCGGCGAGGGCGCCTCCGAGCGCGACCCGCTCGAGGTCTGAGCCCATGGCAGGATCGGAGCCCAGGCGCATCACCGCGCGCTTCCCCGAGGACGGGCGGGAGTTTTCCGCCATCACCTGGCGCGGCATGCCCGCCTTCGACAGGGATACGGCGGCAGAAATCGCAGACCACTTCCGCGCCCATCCCGAGTTCTTCCCCGAGGAGTTCACGCAGTTCCACCCGAAGGAGCGCGTCTTCGAGCAGTTTGACACGAACGGCGCCGTCATCGAGCGCTACACGCCTCTCCGCGACCTCGCCGATGTCGGCGAGTACTACGCGATAGGGTGCGTCTCCGACTGGGACTGGGAGGTCGAGGACGGCCTCGAAGAAGCGTATGCATACGACCTGGAGGAGCGCTGAGATGGCCTACCCCGACGAGCTCCCCTCCGCAGTCGCGGGATTGGTGCCGGGAGGCCGAACGTCCGCAGAGATCGAGCGCGAGCTCGCCACCGCGACAGGCTGCCGCCGCACCCTCATCGCCCTCTCCAGGGAGGAGATGGGAGGAGCGGATCCGGATGTCGCGTCGGCCTTGCGCTGGGACATCGAGCTCCACATGCACGAGGAGTTCGCCGACGAGGTCGGGCACCGCTGGTTCCTCACGCGCGGGCTCTTCGAGCCGGGACATGAGGGCACCGTCGCCATCAACGGAAAGCTGATCTCCGCCCTCCCCTCGTCGGATGATATGCATACATACCTTTGCAATGTATTCTCCTTCGCACGCGACGGCACGATCCGCCCGCTCGACGACCCCATCTGGACGGAGACCTCATGCCTCGCCGACGCCATCCTGAAGTGCCTGGATGACGAGATGCTCGGGGTCCTCCGCCTTGGAGCGCTCGAGGTGGTGTCCGAGCGCGCCTCCGACTGCGACCTCTCCCTTCCGATTCTCTGCGAGGACCTCGGGATATCGCGGGAAGAGCTTGAAGCGAAGTGCATGGCATCATTTAGAACCCCAGACACGAGGGAGCTGAGGGACATCATGACGCCCTACATCATCGCCGGATGCGCAGCCGAGATCCTCCTCGACCCCTACGAGGTCGCAGATGCCGCGGAGACCTGGCAGACGCCCGAGACGGCATGGGACGAGGCGGTCCACGAGATCGAGCTCCAGCTCCAGACGCCCTCGGGGCGTGCCTTCGTCCTCGAGGGGCTCAAGGCGGAGCTCGACGACGATGCGATCGATAAGGCCACGCTCGACGGCTTCTCGCTTCTCATACACGGGCTCGGCCCCGTCGCGGGCTTCCCGCTCGGGCAGACGACCGTAACCTGCGGCTTCATGGCGACCGACTACGTGCGGGCGACGCTCGACGCCTCCGAGCAGGAGGCGCTCGCCGACGCCCTCGCCGAGGTGCTCTCCGAGGAGTACGAGGCCGATGAGGCGGGGAGGCTCGTCGAGGAGGCCCTCGACAGCCGCATCGCGGACATCTCCTGCATGGACGCCGCCGGCTTCATCAACCGCCTCCGGGAGCAGGACGATTCCTGGCGCCATTCGGCGGATCCCATCGCCCCCGAGTTCGATCAGGACCTCGCCCCCGACGTGGGGATGTTCCAAATCGGAATATCCGATGAGGAGCGCTGAGGATGGCGATGAGGGTCGGGTGCTTCGGATACGACATCATCATCCGTGCGGACCGCTACGACGAGGCGCGGGAGTGGCTCGAGGACGAGATGGGCTACGACGTGCTCGACGAGTACGCGGATTCCCACGGCGAGGTCAGAGACGGCCTCATGCGCCTCTCCTTCGGTGAGGCAGCCGACGAGGGGCCCTTCTGGGGGCAGGTCGCCCACGGAACCCTTGAGGTCCTCGACGCCTTCGTCGAGGAGTTCGCCTGCGAGGGCTCCTTCTTGAAGCTCATGGCAGAGGACGACGGCACGTCCCTCACGATGGTGAAGGCGGGCCGCTCATCTATCGAGCGCAGGACCGTTGCCATCGACGAGTGCTTCGACGAGCTCGAGTCGGAGCTCGACTCAGTGCTCTACGACGAGCCCGACCTCGTCGATGAGCTCGGGTACGAAGATGCAATATTCCAATATGGAATAATCGAATATGCGCAGCTAGATGACCGATAGGCTCGAAGCTTCATTGCATATTTAATGTCCATCATGCATCGGATAATCCTCTCAAGGAGAGGATTGTCCATGGGCACCCTTCTCTGGTGGCGTTGCACAGGATGCAAGGCGGGCGAGCTGATCTCCATCGGACGGAGGTCGAGGGGACTCGACATCGCAGGCTATGCGGAGGCGGCCCGTTCGGGGGAGCTTGGACCGAACCTCAAATCCGTATTCGAGAGCGGTATCCCTGCAGGATGCGAGATAGAGGACGAGGACGTCGCCTACCGGTGTCCCTCATGCGGCGGCATCGTCCAAGGTATGCGTATCTCTGTCAGGAGCAGGGGAAGAGGATGGGTGAGGTACCGCATCAGGCCCGGTCCCTGCCCGGGCTGCGGGAAGGATCTCCCCGGCTGGGAAGCGGCGCGATTGCTGGGAACGGGAGACATCTGCTCCCATCTCAACCATATCCTCGCTACCGGATGCCCGAAGTGCGGCAGGCGGGGCATCGCGCCGGTCGTGGTCAACTACGGCGGTACCCTTTCCCTGAACATCGGACCGCGCCGAGGATGAACCGGACCGTGCGATGCCGAGGGATGCCTGCCTCGGCTATGCGGGGAAGTAGACCGGCTCCTCGCGGTTCCCCGGCTTGATGAGGATAATCCTCAGATCCTCCGCGATGGCGCGGATGGAGCCGTTCTCGAGGTCAATCAATACTTCGCCTGGCTTCTCTCCGCGGACGATCTCCTGCACCCAGAAACCGCAGGCGGTGTCGAGCGCGAACCTGAGATCGGAGAGCCCGATGAGGTCGATCCTCCAGACCGCGCCCTCGTAGTCCTTGATCATCTCCAAGGGCCAGTCCTCCTCGAGATAGATGGATGCTCCGTCCCCGTTGTAGATGAACCCACCCGTGCGGTAGTCATGGAAGCACTCCATCTGATCGATGTAGCGCATGACTTCCTCGAAGCTTCGGATCTCCCTGAGCTTCATGGCGCCTCCCCTCGAACAACCCCGTGCGAACCACAAGGTACCAGATGGGGAGGACGGAAACCTGGATGTATCGGCACGCGCCCTTAAGGAAAAGTCCGCTCATGAGCAGCGCTTGTTTTTTCAATGCGAGAGCCGGCGATGAAAGACGGTAAATGAACGAAATCGGACGTCAATAATGCTGAGCTCGTATTGAGGGCATGGCATTAGGAATGATGACTCATACGGCATTTTGATTGCGATTACTCGAAACCGAGAGCTCCAAGGAATCTTCTCTGCCGTAATCCATCTCCGATAGCAGAGATTAAGCTTCATAGCATCTGAAGCTTATCGATTGGCTTGCTACTATTAGCTCAATTTGAAAGCGTGCGAGAGGGGCAACTTAATGGATGTGAAGGAGAGGGCTGAATCTAGAATGAAGGTTCTCATAAGAATCCTCACTTCCTGCATGTTATTGGTCTTCGTAGGGCTGTACTGCTCCGGATGCATTAAACCGCCCGCACAAAGCCAGGACGACGGTGAGAGCCAGACCTCTGAGCGCAGTGCCATTCTCCCAAGGGAATACTACGAGGGGTATTGGGTCTGCTGTGGGTACAAGAGAAACGGCACCGTCTTCTCGTACAACACACTGTCGCAAGAGGAGAGGGGGCTGTTCCCCCATCTTGTCCTCAGGTTGGGGGACAATGGAATTGGCGATGTTATGTTTTGCGAGCTGCGCAGCCCTCTTCCTTACAGCGACTCCATCTACCTCATCCTCAGCGGAGAATGGGATGTGATTGACGATGGGGTACGTATCGACGAAGTCAGCTTGGGCGGAAGCGACATCATAGACTTCGTGCTGGTCGAAGGCCTCCTGGCATTGCCGAATGACGGCGTGAACGCTATCGAGCGTCACACCCGTTTATGGTGCGGCGAAAGCTTCGAAATGCCTCAATCCGATGCAGTTTTCTACTTCGAGAAGCTTGATTTCAGCAGCCAGTTGCAGGTTGGGACAATCGAATTCGACGGGATTACCATCGATGTTCCAATCGATGTGACCTACTACTATAACTGGATCAGGCAGGAGGGTGAGAATTCTGCCACCGCAAGATCCTTCCGTGACATGGAAGGCCCTTGGATGACGCTACGTTCGACTCCGACTGAAGCTCGGGACATCATAGAGCTTGCAGGGGATAACTATGGCGGAAACGAGGACAGCTTCATAGAATACAACGGCATCACCTTCTGCATATATCACTATGAAGGCAAAAGCATGCGGTCGACTCTTCTCCAGTTTGTGGTTAACGGGAAAGCGTACAGTATTGACTTCAACTACGATCCGGTTCTCGACCCTGTCGACTACTCCGATTACGAGAACTACCTTTTCACAGCAATCGGGACTGGGTCGGGAACCCGTGCGGGAGGCGTGTCTTACGGGCTATCGTCAGGAGCTCTTCCTTGGCAAGAGGCCCAGCAGCATGTTGGGGAGACAGTGACTGTCTGCGGTCCAGTTGCGGAAACTGAGTATGCCAACACCAGCGACGGTCAGCCGGCGTTCATTGACCTTGGGGTGGCATATCCGGATGAAAGGCGTGTTACGCTGGTCATATGGGGCGAGGACAGGAATGCTTTTCCTGAGCCTCCAGAGACCATGTACGCGGGGACTACAATATGCGTGACGGGCGAGCCGTACATCTATGAAGGAGTTTGCTACATCAGGGTTACATCACCCTCCCAAGTACAGATTGTCTAGGATGAAAACGATTCGCTCCTCCTTGCATAACTGCCTGATGGAGCTTATGTCCTGAGGAGAGTGAAATGACAAGGGATCCAAGAGTCGGAACCTCTACAAGGTTGGCATTTCGAATCGGAAGGCTGGTGAACCGCATTTTCCGATTTGGCGCGATATTGTCCGCACTTGCGTTGTTCATGACATATGTCTTGGGACTAGGCTCGTGGACGATTCCCGCGCTAAACGACGCGCGTGTCATCGATGTAGGCCAGACCATCCTCTTCGCAACGGTGCTGATCGGGATTGCGAACTGCCTTGTCTTCCAGCCAATGATGTACTGCGCGATTATCTCGATCGACAACAAAACCCTCTACTCGGACCTTGCCGCCCTCGGTGAGGATAGAGTAGAGGATATGAAGTACTTCAAGAAGACCGAAGCTATAGTCAGTATCGGTGGGATTGTGGAGAATATCTTTGTGGGAGTCATCTTGTTGCTGGCTCATGATCCCGTGATGAATATGATTGGCAATCCAATCACCGACATTCTGGCAGTACTCCTTGCCCTCTTCGCCCCGGAAATACTCGGATCGGTTATAGAACCTAACGTACTCAACAGGGCCAGACTGCAGAATCCCGAGCTATTCGAAGAATGGACGGAGTCTCACAGGTTTTAGTCGCAGACGAAGACCGGCAATCTTCTACTCGCCTCACCAGTGCCTGAAGGCCTCGCGGTCGGTAGTCCCGCTGAATGATTGAACTCCCCTCGATCGTGACATACAGCTCGATATGGAGTTCACGTTCGTATTGCGATTTGCAGCTAGGTCGAACATGCTCCAACTCACCAACCACGCACTCCAGGTGTGACTCGGGGACGACTCGCCTCGTCCGTACAGCTGGAACCGAGATGGAATCGTATCTTCATCGGATAATCTGACACCTTTCGAACTCTGTTCGGTTGAACTCCATGCTGATTGATTGGCGTTGGGAATCCTTGCGCGCCACCTCGGACGAGGCCCGTACATGCGCGGCCCCTAGCGCGCATGGCCGACGTTCGAGCCGACGAGGGTGGGCGAGGAGGAGCGCGCGGTCCGCGGAGCCCTTCGAGGGCAATCCGCAGACGGTACATATCAGCAGGTAAACGGCACAATCCGCATAAAAAGGCGGGGTGGGCCGCGCCCACCCCGCCTTGTCCCTCCCATGTCGGGGAGCCTACTCGGGCATCGGGTAGACGGCCATGGAGATGTGGGCGATGCGGTTGGACAGGAAGTCGATGACGATGGCGCATGGGCGCACGCAGCATCCGTCCCCGAGCGCAGAAACGCGTTCGAGGAGCTCTCCCGAGGGCATGGCGCAGGCGGGCTCGATGTCCGCCGGCACATACCCGAGCATCCTGCGCGCGGTCACCGAGACGGCGCAGACCTCCCCATCCCCGCTGCGGGCGAGGAGCACCTCGCCACCCTCGGCGTCCCCGATGGTGCTGCCCATGAGGTCGTACCCGAAGTCCTCGAGGTAGCAGCGGGCGACCGCGACGCCGACCTCGGCGACCCTCGCCCTGTCCCAGTCCTCGATGTCCTCGAACGCGGGTCGCGTTACATCGATGACGGCATCCGTGAGCTCGTCGTACCTATCCATACCATTACCGCCTTTCCGGACGTGGGAGGGCCCCTTGCCCTCCCCTCGGCCGCGCATCAGCCGAAGGCGGAGGGCACGCCCTTCGGCCCGGGTGCCCGGAGCCGGTCGCGGTGGGACGTGACGGGTCTAGGGTGGCACGTCCGCGATCGGCATAATCGCGGCTGAGGGGAGCGGATAACCGGGTGGGTGCCGGGGTCCGCGCAAGCGGAGGGCGGTGGCTCTTCGATCCGCAGAGGAGCGCGCAAGCGCGACGCTCATCCCTTCAGATGGCGCGAGCGGGATCGGCTGCCCCGAGAGTCGATGCGAGCGCCATCCGCCCGCGAGGGCGCGGCGCGGACAAAACGCGCCCGAGCGGGCCGCCCGAGAATCGGGCGATTCCTGCGTTTCTGCACGTAAACCGCACAATTCGGGGGCGGCATCGCCGCCCCTCGTCCCATCACCTACCCGCGCACTCCCTGCGCCGTCCGCGCATCGTAGCGGTAGCCACACCTCTTGCACCACGCCTTGAGCCACGCGCCCTCGGCGGGCGTGAGGTTGCGGTTGCAGAGGCCGTGCGCCTGACGCACCTGCTTGCCAGCGACCTCGACGGTGATGAACGGCTCGTCGGGCGCGTCGGCCTTCCTCATGAGCCAGATGGTGGTCTGGGCGCGGGCGTGGCGGGAGGCGAAGCTCCCCACGCAGTGGTGGAGGGCGCTTCCCTCGCGCTCCAGCTCGGAGGCTGTGCGCGGGAGCCTGATGAGGTATG
The DNA here is from genome assembly GCA_902795065.1 of uncultured Coriobacteriaceae bacterium. Taxonomy (GTDB): domain Bacteria; phylum Actinomycetota; class Coriobacteriia; order Coriobacteriales; family Atopobiaceae; genus RUG721. Next base: position 80,377 of record CADBJR010000003.1, on the reverse strand, counting down.
CGCCGTCCTTCCACTCGTTCATGGAGAGCGCCGAGATGCGGGAGGCGAAGCCGTCCCTGATGCCCTGGCTCCGCAGCTCGTACAGGCGCCTCTCGTAGGCCGCGAGGGCATCCGTCGGGTTCCTCGGGAAGGGGTCCCCGATGGTGCCGCAGTCGTAGAGGACGCGGGAGGTGTAGCGGCTCCAATCCCCGAGGCTCCCCCAGTGGGAGAGGGCGTAGCGGCAGAGCACCTTGGGCTCGTATTCGTAGCCGCAGCTCTTGAGGCGGTCGAGCACGCACCCGATGCTGTAGAGCTCGGTGGCGTTCTCGTCCCCGCCGTCGAGGAAGCGGTAGACGAGCTTGCGGGCGGAGTCGAGGCCGAGGCAGTCGAGGATGCTCGAGAGCTTGTCGGCGTACCCTGCGAGCGACGCCATGCGCCAGCAGGCGTCGGTCAGCTCGACCTTCGCTCCCAGCCTCTCGGAGAGGAAGGCAGCGACCTCGTCCTTGGGGAAGCGGGAGAGCAGGCAGGCGACGACGAGCTTGGAGACGGCCTCGTAGCGCCCCTCCATCCAGTCGGGGCGCATCCTCCTGCCCCAGCTCCCCGAGAGGCGGTCGAGGGCGTGCTCGTCGAGGTAGATGAGGCCTCGGCGCAAAAGCGCGTTGGCGGCGTCGTTCCCGATGGTGGCGAGCAGCGCCTCGCCGCGGGCGGGCGTGATGCCGCACGGCTCCCCGACGTACCACGGGATGAGGCCGCAGTCCGTGCATCCCTTGAAGAAGGAGGCGATGCGAGCGCCCGTGAGCGGCTTTTTCGTGTCCTTCCCCTCGTCCCAGAGGTAGTACTGCCCCTTGGCTGGGATGAGGGCGAGGATGGCCGAGGACGCGCCCTTCATGCGCCTCACCGCCACGTCCGCTCCGCTCGAGAACGCGACCTCCCACACGGGCGCCTCGGCCTCCTTGGCGCTCCTCGCACGCTCCACCTCATGCGGCTGCTCGGGAAGGATGAGGTCGTGGATGTCCACCGCCCCCATGCCCGACCAGTCGATGCCCGCCAGCTGAACCTGACCCTTCATGATGCACGCTCCTTCTCGGCTCGGAGGGCGGCACTTCCGCCCCGCTGTCTGGGAGGCAAGCGCACGCCAGGGCCAGCCGAACGGGCTCCCTTTTGGGGACGCGCGAGCGTCCAGCGCGGGAGCCCGCGAGGCGTCCGGGCGGGACAGGTGGGTTCGGGGGGACCTGTGCCCGGGGACCGCGTGCGCTAGCATTCCCAGGCTGCGGGGAAAGAGATTCGGGCGGGGTGTCGGGGATCGCGAGGGGCGCGAGCGATGGGCGACATGGGTTTCGAACGCCTAAGCTTGGGATGGCGCCGATTGCGCTCGCCAGGCCTGGTCTCGGTGTTTTCTGTTGGATAAGCCGTTAACGAGATGCGTTGCTTCGGCTCCGTAACGGCCGATCTAATTGTCCGGTCCCTGACGTATAGTCTCATCAGTTGAACTGAAGCGGGAGACCACCATGGCTGAGACGAAGCTCACAACGAACAAGTACGACATCATGCAGGCATCGCGCAACACCAAGCCCCAGATAGTCTTCGTAGCCCCTTCACCATCAGCGGAAGCGACGTCCTTTCCTTCGGATCCGCTCAAGACAATCTGGGATATCTCGCTCGACGAGATTACCGCAACCGTGCTTTCGGAGCTTAGGCTGTAACGTCCTATTCCGACCGAGCTGTCATATCATGCCATATTGCGTTCCGATGCCTGAACACGATCATTCAGGTTCTAGAATTCCCATCGTGATTCAAACGCGTGGTATTCCTTATGCAGTTCTGGACAGTCATGGTCACAAACGGCAATGACGAGCTCGCCTTCTGGAGCAAGCTTTGAGCACTCGATAAAGACTCGCAGAATATCCTTCCCGACGCATTGTTCCGCAATCTGGAAAAGGGCGCCTGAATCCTTGCCTATAACTGCAGACTTTTTCTTATTGATGAAGATGGCGACCTGGTTCCTATCTTCGGCTGTTGATGCCTTCTCGAACTCAATGCTCTGCCCATCTGAGGAAAAGTAGATGGGAAAGTACGAGGCCCTTTTCTTGTACCTAGTCATCGAAAGCGGGATCCTCATGCACTGGACACCGCTCTCGAGTTCCTTCAGGCAATAATCGCGAGCCCACATTAAGGCCTCAATGTGACGACCCCAACCGTAATCCGAGCACTCTTCCTTTCGAGCGAAGAGGGTATAGGCGGATTTCAGGGCATTGCTCGTCGGGCTGATTCCCAGTTGCCTGAAGAGCCCCTCAACCTCATCTTGCAAGGCGGATACCTCGTCATCTGGCATGTACGAGTACGCAATCGCCTTATCCACAAGATCAGGAATCGTCTCTCGAATTCTCTCGTCGCTAGGATAGAGGAGCACAAGCTTTTCATCGGACGGGATCCTTGAGAAGCTCAATGCGGAAAACCACCACTTCTCGATATCTGCCAGAGAGATGTCCGGTCTTTCGGAGGCGCAATCGATTCGCAATCCATTTGGATTGTCTTTGCGCCATCCCACTAAAGCTTTGAATTGGCCCCACTTTTTGCTACGAGCAGTAACGTAAGAGTTCGTACGTTCTGGATCGCTTTTCGCCCAAGCTATTTGAACATCTTCGTGTCTAAGCCAAAGGGCTTTAGCGCATTCAAGCGACTCGGCATCGGGATTTGCGCTGCGCCAATCCATAACAGCGTGCCTTATTCGAACATCGTTATCGATCTTCCGGCGCCTCCTCGGACGATTCTCGGAGAACCTGATTCTCTCGACCACAAACGCTGTGTTCTCGTTCCAAGATTCTCCGTTCCACTCGTCCTTCCATTCGATATGTAGGACAAAGCAGTCGCGTCCTCCGGAGGAGTAGTAGAGCTGGTTCGCGATCGATTTCAGATCGAGCCCTCTCTTCCCGGTCTTTATCTCGACGACCGCGTTGTCCGACGAGAGGTCGCAAAGAGCGAGACATCCGTCATCTGAATTGACCATAAGCTGCTGGGATTGAACCTCTGGTCCAAGAAGCTCCGAGAGGAAGCCGACAAGCGGTTCTATCAAGGGCTTGATGACCATGTTCGTATGGGTTATCGAATCTGTAAGCCTGCTCTTTCGGTATAGCGCTCTGAGCTTTTCCCCAAGCTCAACATGTTCGGGCGAGGTGCAGATTGTCAAGTACTGGCCTCTGGCCAGCTCCGATGCTTTCATTCGATCGCCGAAGCAGCCATGGTCCCTTGCTTCCTGGAGGATGTCGGCCAGAGCATCATTACCCCCAAGAGCGAGGAGCTCGGTGATGACAGCATCGTAGTCTGCGGACGAGAGCGCGACTGACCCGTCTGATTTCCGCTCGGTATTCACAACTTCGAACGTATTCTCAACAGCCTCTTCGAAGGAGCCCACGTATTCCAGCTTCATTTTGTTCTCTAGGAGGAACTCCCTCGAATCGACCTTCACCGCGTGGAGCATCGTGTTAACAAGATGCTCGAATGCATTTCCAGTGAAGTTGTTCGGATACTTGACGAAGGCGGCAGATTCCTCCTCGGACAGCACTTGCTCGAATACCTTCTCGGCGATGACATACCTCTTAGGAATGCCTGCGTATTCCCTCAGGCCTGAATAGCGGTCTAGGTACGAGGCGGGGAACAGATACCCTGGCATGAGTTTGAACACGTTCGCTTCGGTGACAAGCAGGTGGTGCCCGTCCATTCTCTCGAACAGCTGCCATTCCAGCAGACAATCATTCGCAGAGGTATGGACTTCCCTGACGCCTTCGATTCCAAATGCAATGCAGAGGTTGTCTTTCGATGCGGGATAGAAGCGATCGCCAGAGGAATGGACCATGGTCTTGAAATCGAGGAATACTGCATCCTCGAGACCGACGAGGTCGTGGTCTTGGAGGTACTGCCTGACGAACCTCTCATCAAAGCGCTTCCCGCCATAAGTAAGAATCGTCCTCTTGTCCATCTCGAACTCGTTGATCAGGAGTGAGAGCTCCTCCTGGTTCAGCGGCTTCTTTCCGCGAAGATCTCTCTTCGTTATCCCGTGTACTTGAGCAGCATCCTTGTTTAGCTTGGTCTGCTTCTCGAGGGGAAGGAGCCTGTCGTACATCCTCCCGTCATCGGGCTTGTAGATGGAGATGGACAACAGGTCATCCTCGGCTGCATTCAGCCCGTTCGTCTCCACATCAAGGACGAGATAATCTGCTGGATTCACCATCAATAGCTCCGCCTTCGCGACACTGAGGAATTGTCTGATACCCCTGTTCAAGGATAGACCAAGGATTCGGTTGCTCGGCGCAACCCGTCATCAGCGCTGCTTGGATTTCCATTCACCGTCGTCAACCCATGCTACGAGGTAATCATCCCATGAGACGGTGCGTGCTTCCCATTGATGGATGCAGAGACTTCAATCTTCGAAGTGGCTGGATTCTCAAGCCCCGCAATTATTGGCAATCGCTTTGGCATCGAGGGGCGTGCCCCCATCCTCGCTCGGCATCTCTTCGGCAGCCATCTTCGCCCATAGAGAGCATGGGAAACCATAGCTGTCGGCAATCTCTCCGTCCTTCCATTCCGAATGCGCCTGTCGGATCCTCTCATGAAGATGAATCACCCTGTTGATCAGGGACCAATCCAATGAATCCTTGCCCAGCCAGTAGAGGCATTGGGTATCGAGTCTCGTCTCGTTGATGAGCATTTCGCCGTATCTTCTTATCCGCCATTTTTCATCGACGGTAATCGAGACGATGTCATCGAGCTGATCTCGATCGATGAGGCGGAGGACGCGGCAGGGCTCGAGGTTGAGGTTGGGCACCACCAGCCCCTCTCCCAGATCCCCCTCGAGCATCTTGGTCGAGGGGGTGGAGCGATCTCGGACGGACGAATAGCACCAGAAATCGATGCGGAGCCCCTCCTCCTCGAAGAGGTCGAGGCGCACCCGCGCCATCGTCGCCATCGCTCCGGAGCGTCCCTGCGCACCCATGGCGGAACCCGCCCCCGCCTCGTCCTCCGAGGTGCTGACCACCTCGATTAGGCCGTTCTTCCACTCGATGATTATCTCCATTGCTAACGCTCCCCGATATCTGCGTGTGTTCTCTCAGGCGCAGCGGTCCTTGGAGCAGAGGCCGTCCTCCTAGCGGATGTGCTGGCACCATGTGGGCCGTGCTTCCTCTTGAGGCGCTCCCCGTCGCTCCTCTGGCGGTGCTCCGGTAGATGCCCGAGGCTCCGGGCGAGCCGCCATGATGTCCTCAGGCTCTCGCGGGCATCCTTCGACATCGGTCCGACCGACGCGTCGTGGAAGTCGTCCATCGAGCGGATGTCGAGATTCTCGCATAGGTCGAGCATGCTCGTCACCTCCTTGACGGTGTACTTCTCCCCGTCGATCATGCCGAGGATGGAGGGGGTGGGGCCGCCAGCCGCGACAACGGGTGCGATGGCCTCCCTCATGCGCTCCGCAGCATCGGATCCGATCTTCCGCTTCCCCGAGGTCCTCTCGCGTGTGAGCCACCGCTCGATGCCGAACCTCGAGTAGTCGATCCCGAGCCTACGCCCCGTTGTCTGCCATGTCCTATGGTCCGCGAGGGAATAAACCCATTCCCCGTTCTTGTCCTCCCTGACCTCCATCCCAAGCGCTCTGCAGCTCTTTAGGAAGTCCGACGGCGTACGGGACAACTTCACCGCGCAGACCATCCTCTGCCTGATGTCCTCCTTCCAGGAGTAGCCTCCGGAAGCGATGATGGCGCGCTCCTCTCGCGTCCTCGCGGTTCTCTGTACGGTCGCAGGCCTCCTGCTCCTGCCCTCCCCTTCATCCGTTCCCGCAGTCTTCTCGAATGCATTGAGTCCAAGATCCTTCGCCATCGTTTGGAGGTCATCGTTGATCCTCCGTTCGTTCCCGCCCCGGAGCCTCGACGTCACCCTTTCTCCGGTTCTCAGGTCAGTGTTGTTGACGACGATGTGGGCATGGGGGATGTTCCCGCGGTTGTCGTCGTGGTAGTAGATCGCCACCTCGTAGTCCCCGAAGTGCTTCTCCGCCCAAGCTGTGCAGAGCGCCCTCAGCGATGTGAGGTCTATGCCGTCCCTCGGATCAGGGGAGATGATGATGTGCTCGAACGTCCGTGGAGAGGAGCCGCCATGGCGCAGGTCCGGCCCGTCATTTCCCGCAACCCGCCTCGTCTCGTCCATCTGCTTCCAGACCTCGCGTCCCAGCTCGTCGACCTCGCTGCAGTTGATGAAATCAGAGGCTATGGCACGGCCGTCGCGCGTGAGGTATGCGATGCAGCCCCTGACAGAAGCGGATCTTCCATCCTTAACCTTGAGCTCGGGCATGATGCCACCCCCTGTCGATCTTGATGAGCGAATCGAGGGAGAGGGCCCTCTTCACCTTCATCTCGAGCTCCAGGTTCTCGTCGAGAAGGACGGCGAGGTCGTTCCTGACCTCCTTGAGCGTCCTCGAGAACTCCTCCATCTCGCCGGCATCGGGCCTTCCGAGCCTCATGTAGGGTCCGACGGCCCTCACGAGCGTGTTGCACGCCTTCGTAGCCTGGTTGAGGTTGACTCCGTGGAGGCGGAACTCGAACAGGATGCGTCGCCACGTCTCGGCATCGATGTACACGATGGAGCGGGATAGCGGGTCGCGGTCCTCCCTCGGGAAGACGGCCTGCGATGCGAATCGCATGTACTCGCTACGGGTCATGGAGAACGACTCCGCCCTGGCATCGATCTCATCCGCCTCTTCCGGCGTGAGCCTCAGATGCAGGTCGACAGTGCGCCTCACGCGATCAGCGCTCATAGGGTTTCCTCTCGTACGGCCGGCGCCAAAGGTGGAAGGAGCGCCGTTATCAGAACCATTGTATCCCGCAGCCCAATCAAGGGGCCACGGGGTATCCCCCGTGAGTTGGAACCGTGGTCACCAAGGCTCCAACTCTTGCACTTTCATTCCGCTGGAACGAGCGGGAGACCGGGGGAATGGCTATGCCGATTGTCCCCGCGGTCCAAATCGAGCCTTCGGCTCGGCGAGATGTGGATACAAAAAACAACGTTTGTATCCACATCGCGCGGGACTTGCTGAACGTAGCCGGCAGCAATTTGCCGCCGGCTGCTCTTCCGCTCGTCATACTCCGAGCGAAAGCCCCGTTCCGCGCTCGTCGGCGCCGACCTTCCCGATGGTAGAGATGAATCCCCACCTGTCGGACGGTTCGTCTGCGATATCCGCCCCATCTCCTGCGAGCGCTGCCAGCACGGCATCGGCGAGCGAGCGAAACGCAAGACGCTTGTCACCTAAGGAGCCCCAAACCGAGAGGATCACGTACGGCACGCTCCTCAGGGGCACATCTCCGTCATCCGAGAGCTCGTAGACCAGCGCAAGTAGTTGATATGCGGCATCAGGGCCGTCTTCCGCCTTCCTTTGTGGCAGCCGGTCTATAACTGCATCAAGATCGGCAATCAGCACCTTACGCTCCTCACTGCAGGCGATTTTCACGCGGTGCCTGACGGCGTAGTCGTAGACAAAGCGGACAAGCCTATCTAGGTCCTCTTCGGATGCCAGCTCTCCTGCAGCCACCGAGAGCTCACGCGCGAAAGCCTCGACGCATTCCATCACGCTCAAGGGCTCGTCTTGGGCGTAGAGCATTGCGGCATACTTCTCTGCCGCCCTTGAGGGCATGAGGCTGCTCACAACGCACCTCTCGAACACGTTGGATTGGGTCCCGAGGCAGGCATCGGCTATGTCGCGGCTCAGGCCGGTAATCGACAGATAGCGCTGCTCGCTGCTAAAGATGGTCGTGAAGCTGCGGCGCTGCGCGTTTCCACGCTTCCTCGGTACAGGCATGTTCCCTCCGCTCGTTGGATGCTGCATCCATTCTGAGCTGGGAAAACAACAGCCTGTCAAAACTACCTGTATTTGCCTTGTAATGCCGCTCGAACATCCCGTCACGACATAACCCGTTTCTGTCCGTCCGCAGCCGTATCATCAACTGCAAGGAAGCTTTGACTACGGACGGAGGCGTGCGCATGGGAAGCGTCATCGGTTGGCATTCCTGTACGCGACGGGGGGCTTTAGCCCGATAGGAGCTTCTAAGGATATGGGCGCGAGGAGTCCGAACACCTGATTTCCTAGGCGCCCCGGCTCTTACCGAGCGCTTTAGCCTCGCCAATCTCGTCTGCGAGGCCTTCAGAGAGAATCCTGCGAACGGTCTCGTTCTTCTGCAGCCCGTGCTTCGCGGCAAAGAGCGCAATTGCTTGGAACGTCTCCTCGTCGATCGGGATATTGATCGTCCTCGGGTATCTCTCCTTCATCGCATCCCTCTTCACCGCATGCCCTGCAAGCGCGCTCCTCCTGCCGAGGGCGGTTTCCAGCGGGTCGTTCTTAGTCATGTAATCCCCCTTAGGCGTGTAATGGGCGTTATTCCTGTTAGGTCTGTTATGCCTACTGGAGGCCGATCTCGGCGAGGTAGGCGGAGACGAGCTCCCTGTAGTCCTCGTGGACGGTCGATGACGGGGCGAAGACCCTCAGGGGCTCGCCGTGCCTCTGCGCCTGGGCGGCCGCGGTAGCATGCCGGACCGGTCTCCCGAGCACGCGTGCGCCTCGGTCCTCCGCGAGCCTCTCGACAACCGCTCCGAGCTCCTTGGCGAGCGAGAGCCTCGGGTCCCAGTCCGCGAGCGCGATTCCAACGAGGTCGATGTCGTGGGAGGTGACCGTCATTATGTCGTCGAGGACATCGAGGACGGAACTCACGCCGGCGACGGAGCTGAGGTCCGCCCTCGTGGGGATGATGACGTCATCTGCTGCCGCCAGGGCGTTGAGCGTCCTCACCTGGAGCGAGGGAGGCGTGTCGACGAGGATGAAGTCGTAGCGTCCCTGGATGGCCGCGAGGGCCCGGTCGAGGATCCTCTCCCTTCCGACGCGGGAGTTGAGCCTATCGTCCACGGTGTCGAGCCTCTCGTCGGCAGCGACGATATCGCCGAAATCTCCCGCATCCTGGATGCAGTCGGAGACGTTCTCCTCCGTGGGCTTCGCCTGGAGGAGCATGTCGCCCGAACCGCGACGTTCCTTGTCGGCTCCGACGTGGAGGCTGAGGTTGCCGGGTTGGGCGTCCATGTCGACCATGAGCACGCGGAAGCCCCGCGCAGTGAGCTCGGCGGCGAATGCCTCGACGGTCGTCGACTTGGCCACGCCGCCCTTCTGGTTCGAGAAAGCGACGATGCGGGCCATACGGGCTCCTCTCGTACGGTCGGCGCTGGATGTGGAAGGGGCGCCGGAATTGTTAGGGATGAAACGTCTGTCATATCTCTTATGGGTGTTACGCCCTTTATTTATCACATCATCGGGGGTGGTAACGAAACTCCCGCACTATGATCATCAAGAACGGTCATATGTTCAGCAGCGAGTCAATCCGATCCATGCCTGCGCGCTTCGACTCGTCCAGGTCGTCTGCGTAGATGTTTAGCGTCATCGCGGCATCCTTGTGACCCAAGATCTTCGAGAGGGCTTTGATGTCCATCGCCCTGTCCTTGACCGCGAGAGTCGCGAACGTATGCCTGAGATCGTGGAAGACTGGCGTCATCGCCTGCGAGCCGAGAATCACGTTCGCCCTCGCGAAGCTCTTCCAATCCCTGGTCAGGAGGTCGGGGCAGTAGGGTTTGCCAGTGATGGGATTCCCCACCACGAAGAGGTCCTGCCGCCACTGCATGCCGAAGAGCCTCCTCGTCTCGGACATGCTGGCGAGCCTAGCCTTGAGGACTCCGGAGAGGGACGGGCCGATTGGGATCGACCGCTTCGAGTCGCCCCCGCCTGGATCCTTTGGGGAGGAGAGCTCCCAGCCTCCCGTTATCGTCTTCACCAGGTTGCTCGATACCGTGATGGTGCTGCTGCCGAAATCGACGTCGGTCCACCGGAGGGCGCAGACCTCGCCCCTGCGCATGCCCGTCATGAGCGCCAGGGCTACCGAGACGGAGAGCTCGTCGGGGAACCTGCTCTTGAGCAGGCTTATCACGTGGTCCCTCTCCGAGGAGGTGAGGGAGTTGATCGGTCGGCTCCTCCTCTTTGGTCCCCGTATCGATGCCATCGGAGACGACGGGATCTTCCCGTTGGCCACGGCGGCCTTGAACACGGCGGAGAGGAAGGCGTGGTGGTGGACGATCGAGGTGCTCGCGAGCCCATTTTCAGCAAGGCGGGACTCGTGGAGCAGTATGGCCTCTCCCGTCACCTCCCCGAGGGGTGTCCTCCCGAGCTCGGTGCCGAGGAGCCGCCTCAGCTCCCCCTTGTATCCGAGGTAGGTCGAATCCTTGACGAGGTGCTTCTTGGATTCGGAATAGCGCAGGCAGAACTCGTAAAGCTGGGCATCGGAGGAGATCACGTTCGCGTTCCTGGCGTCTTGCGCGATGAGCTCATCCCGCCATTGCCTCAGGACCTTCTCGGCATTCTGCTTCCCGCGCATGTCGTCTTTCTTGGGGAAGCATCTCACTCCGGTCATCTTCGTCAGCCTATGCTGCGTCCCGTTCTCCTGATAGGAGACGAAAGCCCTCCACTCTCCCCGCCACTTCTGAACGGAGCCCTTGCTGTAGCGTCTCATCGAAATCGCCCTCGTCTCTTCAGCACACAGTGTGCTGAATGTGTGCTGAAACAGCTCTCCTACCAACAGAAGAGCTATCGTTTCCTCTTGATGAGAAAATAGCATTTCCGCAGGTCAATGGGCGATTTTACCTAATTATGTTCGTAAAGCTGCTTCTATGTTCATAGCACTTGAATCCGCTCATAACCCGGAGGTCGTCGGTTCAAATCCGGCCCCCGCGACCAAATTTCCGCAGGTCAGAGAGTTGTCTCTGACCTGTTTCTTTTTGTCTCCGGACCTCAAAGGGTCCAAATAGGGTTCAATTACGCTTCATGGTTCTTTTGTGAACGGGTTTTCGCCGTTCAATTCCATAACACTAGAGCAAACAGAGACGGTGGTCTTCCTTTTACAGCGATTCCAAAGCAGATCAACGCTCGAAGCATGCGACAGGTCGTGAATAAAGGATGTTTTATCACGTAGCCCATTCCAGCGAAGCTACATGAGAAGAATCCTGTACAGGATCCCCGCCACTTCCTCAGGCGTCTTCCGTATGTCGCGCTTGATCCACTCGCGAATCACGCGGAAGATACCGTAGTAGCAGAAGACGTCGACGAGCCTCCTCGATGCTTCGCCCATGCTCTGCACCTGCAGAAATGGACTGGTCGTTCCCCAAACTTGGAAGGAGCTCGCCAGCGACGCCTCGAGGACCTCGTCATCGTCGCCGTTGGAGAGGATGATCAGCTCCAGCTCTCTTCAGCATTTATTGACGCTATTAGGAAGAAATGACGCCGCAAATCTCCATAGGGCAAATAGTGCATCCGTCTTTTCGCAGGTAGAATACCTGTATTTATCAACCTCGAAAAACGTGGAACTCATAATCTTCCTAAAACCGGAGATATCTTCCATTTCTGCGAGTTGCCGTGCAAACGAGATCGCCGGGAAGGCTGCGCGACGCATAAGAGATTCGATGGGAGCTGGGCCATTTTCAGTTTGTTCGAGTCTGGATCGGAAATAAAAACCTGACAAAAGGAACCGTCCCCAAATGCAGGTGGTGCCTGAACGGCCGCCTGCCGAATCCGATGAAAGAACCCTGCCTCAGCGGGTTATAAGTGATTCAGTCAGTACCCTAACGATCAGGAGGCAGGTGGACCCATGAATCGCAAGAAGGTCGTATCGTTCATGCTGGCGCTCTCGCTGGCAGCCGTGCCCATCGCCCTCGCAGGCTGCGGCTCCGGCGGAGGACTCATCGCAACCCAGTCGCCCGAGGAGGCGCTCGAGAGTGCAGAGATCACCTGGAACGGCTACACCATGGGCATCGATTGCGTGACCGCCGATCAGGAGCGCATGGCGGGATCCGAGCTCTCTGGCCAGGGCATCCGCATCACGTTCCGCTGCATCAGCGATGAGGCCGGCCACGGCGGATTCGACGGCAACACGATCTTCGATGATCTGGAGGCTTCGCCCATCGTGCTGAAAGACTCCTCAGGCACCGAGTACGAGTTCACCGGGGGCGTCACCGACATCACCCTCACCATCACCGGCAACAGCCTCGAGATCTCCGACAGCATGCCGCGCTTCGGCATGGTCTTCGACGTTCCCGCAGGTACCGAGCTCGGAGATTACTCGCTCGTGGTGGGCGACACCACCCTCGCGCTCGCGGAGTTCACCACCCCTGAGTACGCGGAGTACATCGCCGACTAGGCCTACCAGATAAACGGCACGAGCCTCCAGCGCACGCGCTCCATATAGTCAACGTAGCCGTCGAGTCCCGCGGAGAGCACCTGCTCCTCGTTGCGGATGCGCTTGGCGATGATCGCCGGGTAGGCCAGCATGACGATGAGCGCGAAGGGCGAACCCAGCACGACCGGCATCGACAGGAACAGCAGCAGCGTCACCGCATACATGGGATGCCGCACGATGCCGTAGAGCCCGGTGTCCACCACATGCTGGCCCTCCTGCACCTCGATCGTGCGCGAGAGATACGCGTTCTCGCGCAGCACCTCGGCATAGAGCGCGTACGCGATGAGGAACACGACGGCGCCGGCCCATGAGACCGCAGCGGGGAAGGTCGGCCATCCGAAGCGGTGGTCGAGCCCCGCCAGCACGAAGGCGACGAGGAACATGAGGCCCGAAAGCGCGATCACGGTGCGCTGTTCGGACTCCTCCTCGCGGACGCTCAGGCGCTTGCGCAGCAGGTCGGGGACCTTGGCCATCATGACGAATCCCGCGGTCAGCATGGGCACGAAGAGAATCCCCATGAGCAGCCAGCCCCGCCACCAGGCGAGCGTGCCTGCGGGCACGAAGAGCAGGACGCCCAGCAGCACGACGCCTGCGGCGAATCTGGTCAGGCCGGTGATAAGCAGCTTGGTGTCCATCGTCTCGCTCCCAGCGGTCGGAATCGGCTGTCTCTGCTCCCGAGATACAGGATAGAACTTTTCCCATTCGGCGGACGCCTCCTGTGCCACCCTTATTGGCGACACGGGGAAAGGATGGATGATATGGCGGCGAACAGGGGTTTCACAGCGGAGGATCTGTGGGTCGAGCGCGGCGATCAGCGCATCTACGGCAAGCTCTACCTCCCCGAAGGATATGACGGGTCGCGCCGCCTTCCCGCGATCATCTGCGCGCACTACTTCAGCGGATCGCACCGCACCTCCGCCGTATGGACGCGCCTCATGGCCCGCGCCGGCTATGCCGCCTACGCGTTCGACTTCTGCGGCGGCTCTCCCCTCTCGCGCTCGACCGGTGCGACCACCGAATGCACCATCTTCACGCATGCGGCCGACCTCTCAGCCATCATCGACGCGTTCAAGAAGATTGATACGGTCGATCCCGCATCGATCTTCCTGCTCGGCCAGAGCCAAGGCGGTGCGGTGAGCGCGATGGCAGCCGCCGAGCGCGGCGACGACGTCGCGGGCCTCGTGCTACTCTACCCCGCGTTCGTCATCCATCAGAGCGCGGTCGACCGGTTCGGAACGTCGGAGAACGTCCCCGAGACGTACCTCCAGTTCGGGCAGGAGCTGGGCCGCGACTACGCCCTCGCGGCGCTCTCGTACGACTTCTACGAGCATGTCGGCGCCTACACGGGGCCCGTGATCATGTTCCAGGGAGACGCCGACGACATGGAGCCCAAAGAGTTCTCGGATCGCGCCGCGTCATGCTACGCCGACCTCGACTACGAAATCATCCCCGGAGCGGGGCACATGTTCGAGGGCGAGGACCGCGCACACGTCGCCGCGCGCATCGCGGCGTTCGTCGCGGAGCACTCCCGCGGTTAGGTTTGCTGGCAGCTCCTACGAATAGAGGATCAGCGCGATGAACTCGAGCGGCACGTCGCCCGTGTTCTTGAGGCCGTGCAGCTCGCCGTCGCTGCAGATGGTGGTATCGCCGGGGCCGACCTCGACGATGGTGCCGTTGTCGTTGTACTCGCCTGTTCCGGAGAGGAAGTAGAAGATCTCGTTGTCGCCCTCGTGCGTGTGCTCGCCGATGGTGTTGCCCGGCGCGAGGACCATGAGGTTGAAGAGCCTGCCCTTGCCGTAGAGCTCCTCGACGCTCTCGCAGATCTTGTGCATCTCGACCTCGCCGATACCGCCGCGGATGCACTTGTATGCGATGGCCTGGTCTTCCTTCTTGCGGATCATCTCAGGACTCCTCTCCTGTCGGCTGGTGGTCGTCCATCCACCTGCGCTTGAACACGTACTTATCCACGAGCACGGGCTCTTCCCTGCCCCAGTCCTCGACGCAGCCGGGATAGAGCTTCCTGAACCCGCACTTCAGCAGCGGAATCGAGGACACCGTGTTGTCGACCATCACGTGCGCGGTGATGGTCCGCACGCCCGCCTCCTCGATGAGGTAGCGCTTGAGCAGCGCGGCCACCTCGGTCGCGATGCCCCTGCCCCAGTACTCCTTGAGGATGCGGACGCCGATCGATGCCTTGGGCTTGCGTTCCTCGTACGCGTAGATCTCGGCGATGCCCATCATGACGTCGGGCGCCTCGCGGTCGCAGATGGCGAGCAGGATGGATTCCTTGGTGTCGAAGCATTTCTCGCGCATGCGCTCGATCGTGGCGACGGGGTCGTCGCCGAGCTGCTCGTAGAGGAACGTGGGGAGGAAGCGGCGAACCTCGCCGCTATGCGCCAGTTCGGAGAGCGCGGGCGCGTCGGACGCCGCCATCTCACGCAGGATGAGATGCTCGCCCTCGATGCGGGGCATCTCGTCGAACAGCTTCACGGGCACCTCCCTTGCGCAATCCATGTTACGAGTATAGCCCTCCCGCCCAGCGCTTCCCCTATTTGTCAGGTAGAGCATGTATCATCGAATTGGCAGTCCACGTATGACCTTTGGAGGTCGGTTTCATGGCATTCGGCAGGGACAGGTCGGGAAGCGATCGCAGGAACGGGCGCGCCGAGGCGGCGCAGGCGCACATCGCAGAGATGGATGCGCGCTTCTCCGCGGACATCAAGCGCTCGCTCGCCGAGCTCAAGGTCTACGACGGCGTTCCCGAGACGAACGTCGAGGGCCGTATGCCAACGGTCACCGTGGTCGACCAGGACTCCGCGACGGCGGTGCTCGAGCTGGGCCGTGGCCTTGCAAGCGCCTGCGATCTGGCACTGCTCGACTTCGCCTCGTTCGTGAATCCGGGCGGCGGCTACGAGCGCGGCGCATGGGCGCAGGAGGAGGCGATCTGCTCCGAATCCACGCTCTTCAACGTGCTGCGCGAGCAGAAGGCCTGGTACGCGGCCAACCGCAGCCGCAGCATCAACTGCGAGCTCTACCGCAACCGCGGCCTCGTGGTGCCCAAGGTACGCTTCGAGCGCGAGGGCTACCACAGCTACGCCGACGTCATCGTGGTGGCGGCCCCGTTCGCGACCCGCGCCCGCGAGACCTACAAGGTCAAGGACGCTGCCCTCATCGCCGCCATGCGCGAGCGCATCCGCTTCGTGATGGCCATCGCCGACGACCTGGGCCACAAGAAGCTCGTGCTCGGCGCCTTCGGCTGCGGTGCGTTCGGCTGGGACGCTTCCGTGGTGGCGCCGCTCTTCCTCGAGGAGCTGGCAGGCGGCACCCATGTGGCCGAGCAGATCGTCTTCGCCATCCCCAAGGGCCGCTTCGACGATAACCGCGCCAAGTTCGCGCATGCGCTCGCCAAGTTCCCGGAGGCCAACGACGAGCCGTTCGTCAAACCGGTCGAGAAGGTGCGCATCCGCGCCGAGGAGGAGACCGAAGAGGAAGAGGACGACTGGAGGAAGTACCTCTAGCCGTCCCCTCTCAAGGCGCTAACCTGCGATCTTGTACGAACCCCATACGAAGAGCACGGTCACCGCGATGAACAGCGCGACGATGAGCCATGTCCAGGGGTTGGCGATGTTGATGGTCCAGCCCACGCCGAAGCGCTTGGGCACGAAGACGCTCGGATCCTCGCGGTTGCAGTAGAAGGTGCCCAGCTTCCAGAGCTCATCGTCGTCGCGCGCCATGCTGCCCTCGGGAGCCTCGGCGGAGATGCGCGCACCCGACTGACCCATCTTGACTGAGATCACCAGCACGGCAGCCACGATGGCGAACGTCACGGCCATCATGATTCCCATAGCAGCGTTCATCGAGATAACCTCGAGCGAGCTCGCGTAGAACGTCGCACCGATCACAGCGGACAGGGCAAGACCGCCCGCGAGCATGAAGATGCTCTGAACGCGCGCGAAGTTGCCGTAGGCCAGCGCGGAGCTCGCGGGTGCATCGGGGTCGATGGGCTTCTTGGAGCGAACGACGCCGATATGGGTGAACGCGAAGGTGATGCCCATGAAGGACGAGACATAGGCGGGGAAGAGCACCGAGCCCAGGCTCTTGGGAACGTAGGTGGCCACCGTGCCGTTGATGTCTATGTTCATGGGGAGCATGTCGGGGAAGCGGTCGTAGTTGAGCAGGGCGAACGCCACCATGCCGGCGATCAGCGGGATGTAGAGCAGGTTCCAGAACACCGAGATGGGGCGCGGGAAATCCTCGTCGTTGCCCACGAACGCCACCGCGCGCACGTGCTCGGCTCGCCAGCCCTGCTCGCGCTTGATGCCCTGCACCTGGCGACGGTAATGCAGCATGAGCGCGAACGACACGACCATGGGTGCACAGATCGCGAACGTATACAGGAAGGCGAACATGCCGGCGCCCTGCTCGGTGCTGAAGTCGATGTCGAGCAGCAGGAATCCGGAGATTGCAGCGATCGTGCAGACCGCGCATGCGATGGCGGCGCGGAGGGCGTAGGCGCGCATGATGCCCTTGAGCGGCTCCTTGTCGCGCGCGCCATGCGGCACGGTGACGGTCATGCACTCGGAGTCGGGCATGAACCACGGCGTGAAGATCAGGAGCGCATCCACCGCAAGAACCAAGATGCAGAGCAGGACGATTGACAGAATCATCGCACCTACCCCCTTTCCGCAGCGGACCCATTGGGCGCCGCATCGTATGCCGCAGCCGCCTGAGCTGCAGCCAGTGTAACGAACTCCTCCCTGCTGCCACCCTGCGCGCGATGCTCGAGCGCAAGACGGCACAGCTCCTCCGCCAGACGGTCACGATCGAGCGAGCGGGTCTCGGGAGAAAGGGACGCCGCCCGGTCCGCGATCACCACGCCGCTGCCGCGCCGCATGGTCGCGTAGCCCTCGTCGCGCAGGACCGCATAGGCCTTGTTGACCGTGTGCATGTTCACGCCCAGATCCGCTGCGAGCGAGCGCACGCTGGGAAGCGCGTCTCCCGCTTGGAGCTCCCCGGTTGCCACCGCGTGCACGATCTGCGAGCGGATCTGCAGGTAGATGGGCTCCTCGGAATTGAAATCGATCGACAGGATCATGCCTGCACCTCCCTGGGGTCGAGGGGCTTCTCAGACGTGGCGGTCTTGCCGGCTACGGGAAGCTCCCAGCCGTTGCGAGCGAGGTCGACGGCCATGAAGATGGCAGCCACGATGAAGAATGCGCCGCCCAAGATGCCCGTGGGTGCCGGTCCCACGAAGGGATTGCCTCCCGTCGCGGAGAAGATGATGCCGGCGGCGGCGCTGCCGTTGACCATGCCGTGGGCGAACACCGCGGGCAGGCAGCTCCCGGTACGCAAGGTGATGTAGCTCATGAACACGCCGAGCACGATGCAGAACAGGCACATGGCGGCGATTCCCGTGAACGGATAGCCCGCATAGCCCAAGCCGTAGTTGTGGCCCAGCACGGTGATCGGCGCATGCCAGATGCCCCAGATGATGCCCGAGACGAGCAGCGTCACAGGCAGCGAGAAGCGCTCGAGCAGATGGGGCAGCAGGTAGCCGCGCCAGCCCCACTCCTCCCCGAAGCAGGTGACCGCGTTGATCGCCGGGGCGATCACCAGGGTGGCGAGGCTCGCAATCTGCGTGAGGCGGATGGCCTCATCGTCGATGTTCATCTCGACGCCCATCGCCTCCGCCTGCTCGCGCGTAGCCTGGATGACGTAGCTCATCGAGGGGTCGAAGTCGGCGGGATTGATCAGGAAGTACAGCGCGGCACCGGCGAGGACGAGCACGAGCGGGCCGAACCATGCGAGCACGTAGTAGCGCCAGGTCTTCTTGAAGGCGCGCGGCTTGATCCACGCGTCCTTGAAGCCTTCCTTCGTGATGAGGCGCGTGAGGGCAGCCGCGATCGCGGGCGCGAACATGCCGGCAGCGATGGCGAGCTGCATCGATGTGCCGAGACCTCCGCCGTTGACCATCGGGTACACGACGGCGAACCAGAGCGCCCACGCCAGTCCGTAGGCCAGCGCCACATAGATGACGATCCTTTTCTTCTCCATGGTGCACCTCCAGTTCTAATTGTTTTATTTGTACTATAACAATTAGAACGATGGTGTCAAGAGGAATCGCGTGAGTATCATCGAACGCGCCGAAACCACCCTCCGTTCGGCGGTTTCCCTTGCAACCGCCGCGGACAAGCCGCATATGGTAACGCGCTCAAGATTCCGAACCGGCGAAATCCGTGCATATCTGGGCAAACGCTGAAATAGAACGGCCGAAAGCGGCTCCTTGCAAATCGAGCGTTACCATTTACGGACTCTACGCGGCAAAAACCTGCCGTACGAATTCCTCGATCTGCCTGTTCACGAATTCGGGTTTGTCGGAATTGGAGTTGTGGCCGGCGCCGGGGACCCACACCAGCGGGATACCCTCGCCCTTGGTCCACTTGCGGTTGAAGGGCCTCACATCCCCCGCATGATCCTTCTCGCCGCAGAGCAGCAGTGCAGGGCAATCGATATCGTACACACGTCCCGGGGCCTCGATGGCATCCGCGAGCAGCCGATAGCCGAAGGCAGCGAGATCCACGTACTCCTGCTTGGTGTAGCTGTCCATGAACGCGCGCATGAGCTCGCGCCCATACTTGGTCTCCGCGGCACCCCACGAACCCCACGGTTTGAGGAGGCTCATG
Organism: uncultured Coriobacteriaceae bacterium; assembly: GCA_902795065.1. Taxonomy (GTDB): domain Bacteria; phylum Actinomycetota; class Coriobacteriia; order Coriobacteriales; family Atopobiaceae; genus RUG721. The sequence continues at coordinate 61,419 of CADBJR010000003.1, read as the reverse complement.
GGAATGGCCTGGTACATGCCCTTGGTGTGCCTGAGGAACTTGACCTCCCATGTGGGGTAGTACTTCCGCTTGAGCGGCGCGGAATCCACGGAGATGAAGCCGGCCGCCTCGCCGGGATAGAGGTCGATGAACGCCTGCGACACGTAGCCGCCCATCGACTGGCCCACGAGCACGGGCTTCGTTGCTCCCGCGTCGGCAAGCACATCATGCAGCATGTGCGCGAAGCCGTCCATCGTGAAATCGAGCGCGAACGGGCGCGAGTCACCGTGTGCGGGCGGATCCCATACCAGGCAGTTCGCCTTTCCCGAGAAATGCTCCATCTGCCTGTCGAAGAGGCGATGATCTGCGGTGAGGCCGGGCAGGAAGGCGAGCCACGGCGCTCCCTCGCCCGCATCGGTATCGGTCCAGTACCTGATGGGCCCGCCCTGCATCTGGATGGCATACTCCTGCACGGCCATGGCGACCTCCCCCTTTGACTGTTAAGCCGATTATATGCACGTGTCGCCTACAATGATATGAGCGCTTGACCGCGAGGGAGGCAACGTAATGGATCATCGCCCCATCCGCACCTACAACATCCTGCTGCCTATCTGGTTGCTGGTGTGGTTCCCCAGCTGGCTCTGGCTCATCCTCGTCCCCGCCAACTATCTGGTCGACCGCCTCGTGCTCAGCTGGAGCCTCGGCGACATGGAGGGCAAGGGCACGTTCTGCCGCGAGAACACCTGGAGGGTCTGCGTCGCGGGCTTCATCTCCGACTTCGCGGGCAGCGCGCTTCTGCTCGTCGCGATCGTGTTTCTGGGCTCCCAGCCCGGAGCCAACGAGTTCGCCGCGGCGCTCACGCTCAACCCCTTCGCGAACATCTTCGCGCTGCTGGTCACGCTGGCAGCCATAGCGCTGGCGGGGTTCTGCATCTTCAGGCTCGACCGTTGGCTGCTCGGATCGACCAGCCTCGACCCTGAGCTTGCCCGCAAAGCAGCCCTGCGCCTCGCCATCATCACGGCGCCGTATCTGTTCCTCGTGCCCGCCACCCTGCTCTACCGCTAGCGCTTCCTGAGCGCGAGCAGCCTCCACGTGAGGTCGATGCCGCCCGTCAAGGCGATTGCGATACCCATGACGAGGGCGAACGGACGCATGACGGCGTTGCAATGTGCGGATGGATCGGGGCAGAGCGCGATGAGGGTGCCCGGCATCACGGCGATGAGCGCGCCCAGCAGGGCGGACGCGAACGAAAGTCCGCGGCGCTCGCCCTCGTCCTGCTCGAAGATGCGCACGAGCGCGATGATGAGCAGCACCGCATCCACACCGAGCAGCGCACGGGATGCCCAGAGGCAGCTTCGGGCCTCCTTCCCCACCTGCGAGGCGCATGGTCCCGCGAAGGTCAGAAGACCCGCCATGAGCACGGCGGCAAGCGCCGTGAGGATGATCCCCACGAGCGGCTGCGCCTTTGATGCGCTGTTCTTCTCCATGATGGCGCGCTATCCGACCGCGACGGTGCGCTCCTCGTCGATGGCGGCGACCTTGCGGCGGCGGTTGGCATAGCGCTCGGCTGTGAGCGCATCGGTGGACATCCACGTCTTCACGATGGCCATCGCGAGCACGGGGCCGATGAGCTTGCCGCCGATGCAGAGCACGTTGGCGTCGTTGTGCTGGCGGGCGAGCTCCGCGCACACGGGATCCTGGCACACACACGCGAAGATGCCGCGGAACTTGTTGGCGATCATCGCCGAGCCGTAGCCGACGCCGTCGACGAAGATGCCGCGCTCGCACTCGCCCTTCGCGACCGCCATCGAGGCGGGATAGATGAAGTCGGAGAGATCGCAGCCCTGCTCGTCGTAGGTGCCGAAATCGACGACTTCGTGCCCCTCGCCCTCGAGCCAGGCCTTGATCTGGTTCTTGAGCTGCGTACCTGCGTGGTCGTTTGCCATGGCGATCTTCATAGGTGCCTCCTGACTCCGTGCGCCGCAGCGCTGCCTACGGCCATTATAGACACGCTTAAGGTTGCTTTTAGGTCTGGAGGATACCCTTGGTGCCAAGCGGTTCGGAAAGGAGCATCATGAAGCATCTCACATCCATCATCGCAGCTTGCACGCTCGCATCCGCCCTCGCACTGGGCGGCTGCGCAGGCCAGGCACCGCAGGAGAACGTCTCCCCTGAGGCAGACATCGAAGCGTCCGAGCAGGCCATCGAATCCGTCGGGCAGGCTGAGGACGCCACCGAGGAGGTCGCCGAGAGCGAGCAGCTCTTCTCGCTCACGCGCAGCGACCTCACCATCGATGAGACCATCGCCGACGACGCAGATGAGAGCCATGCCATCAAAGCCGACGGCACCTCCGAGAGCTACCGCAACATCGAGGTCGTCAAGACCGGCGACGCGGACGGCGACGAGGCGGACTTCTACGGCACCAACGCGGCCGTCTATGCGACGAACGGCGCGACGCTCGACCTCTCCGACGCCATCGTCACCACCGACGGCTTCCACGCCAACGCGGTCTTCTCCTACGGCGAGGGCACCGTGCTCAACATCGCGCATTCGATCATCGAGACCTCGAACAACTGCTCCGGCGGCATCATGGTCACAGGAGGCGGCACCCTGAACGCCACCGACCTCTTCGTCCACACCACGGGCAACTCCAGCGCAGCGATCCGCAGCGACCGCGGCGGCGGCATCGAGAACGTGACCGGCGGCTACTACCAGACCGACGGCAAGGGCTCGCCCGTCATCTACTCCACAGCGGACGTCACCGTGAAGGACGCCACGCTGGTCTCCACCTCCTCGCAGGGCGTCGTCGTCGAGGGCAAGAACTCCGTCATGCTCATCAACAGCGACCTCACAGCGAGCAACACCTCAAAGAACAGCGACAAGAGCAGCTGGTACCAGGCCGTCATGATCTACCAGTCGATGAGCGGCGATGCGGCCGAGGGCGAGGCGTTCTTCACCATGGACGGCGGAAGCCTCACCAACCAGAACGGCGACGTGTTCTTCGTCAACAACACCGTGTGCACAATCAGCCTGGACGGTGCCGCCATCGTGAACGAAGATGCTTCCGGTGTGTTCCTGCGCGCAGCAGCTGCGGGCTGGGGCACCGAGGGAAGCAACGGCGGCCATGTGACGCTGAACCTTGCGGATGAGCAGCTCTCCGGCGACATCGTGGTGGACTCCGTCTCCGAGCTCAACATGTACCTCTCGGACGGCACCGCCTACGAGGGCGCTGTCAACTCCGCAGACGAAGGCGCAGTATACGTCGAGATCGAATCCGGGAGCACCTGGAAGCTCACCGGCGACTCCTACGTGACCGCGCTCACCTGCGACGCCGGCGCCATCGACCTCAACGGATACACGCTCTACGTGGACGGCGTGGCCTACACCGCCGGCTCTGCGAGCACCGGCTCGGCCATCGAGTTCACGCTGCCCACCGGCGGCCATGGGGGACCTGGCGGCGAGCCTCCTGCGAAGCCGTAGAATCCTAGGATCCTGTCAAATAACCTGTCCCTTTGACAGGTGTTTTCCTTCGGCAGGTGTTACGAATCGTGGAATCCCAAGCCCCTTCCATGCTGCAGTAGTATGATGAATCTGTAATTCGTATTACTGCACGGGAGGGAGTGCCCATGCATATCCCCGAGAACTACCTCAGCCCATCCACCTGCGCCGTCTTCGACGTCGCCATGGTCCCCATCTGGGGCTATGCAGCCAAGAAGGTCCGCGAGACCGTGCCGCGCGAGAAGATGCCGCTCGTGGGCATCGCCGCAGCATTCTGCTTCCTCTCCATGATGTTCAACATCCCGCTGCCCGGCGGCACCACGGGCCACGCGGTCTGCGGCACCCTCATCGCGATCCTCTTCGGTCCTTGGACGGCCTGCCTGGCGGTGAGCGTCGCGCTCATCATCCAGGCGGTCTTCTTCGGTGACGGCGGAATCCTCGCCATCGGCGCCAACTGTTTCAACATGGCGTTCGTGCTGCCCATGGTGGGCTACGCCGTCTACAAGCTCATCAGCGACCGCATCGAGGGCCGCAAGGGCGAGCTCATCGGAGCGGGCGTGGGCTCCTACCTCGGCCTCAACGTCGCGGCGCTGCTCGCTGCGATCGAGTTCGGCATCCAGCCGATGCTCTTCACCGACGCCGCAGGCGCGGCGCTGTACTGCCCGTACCCCCTCTCCGTGTCCATCCCCGCGATGATGCTCGGGCATCTCACCGTTGCCGGTCTTGCCGAGGCGGGATTCACCGTGGGCATCCTCGCGTTCCTGCGCTCCACCGCTCCGAGCTTCGGCATCGAGACGGTTGAGCAGGGCGGCAAGGCAGCTTCCGCGATCGGCCTGGTGGTAGCGCTCATCGCAGCCTGCCCGCTGGGCCTTCTCGCCACGGGCGACGCCTGGGGAGAGTGGGGCCTCGAGGACCTCGCCGAGATGGTCGGCTATGAGCCCGCAGGCCTCGCGACGGGCTGGGAGTGGAGCTCCTTCATGCCCGATTACTCCGTGGGGGCGCTCCCCGAGGTTGCCGGCTACATTGTCTCGGCGATCATCGGCGTTGCGCTGCTCGTCATCATCTTCCGGCTGGCGGCAGGTGCTATGAAGCCCGAGGTCGATTTCAGCTGATGCCCGGTTCAGGCGAGATACCCGATTGGCTCTCGGTCCCGCAAGCCTACGAGCCGCTTTCCGACCACAGCACATTCGCTGCCAAGAGCATGCTCTCGGTCGCTGCGGTGCTACGCCAGCTCCGCCTGGATGACGGACGCACCTCTCTCCTCTCGCCGAGCGCTCCCGTCAAGCTCACGCTCGCCCTGGGCGCAATCATCCTGAACTCGCTCGCAGGAAACATCATGGTGACGCTCGTGCTGCTCGCCTTCGTGCTGGTACGAGCCGCACTCCTGCCGCGGCATGCCCTCGCACGCGCTGCTGCCGTCGCAGGGGCAGCGGCAATGCTCGCCTTCCTGATCGCCTTGCCCGCAGCGCTGCTCGGACAGCCGGCATCGGCAGTCCGCCTCGGCCTGAAGGCGCTCGTCTCCACCGGACTCGCCATGGAGGTGGCGCTCACCACGCCTGCAGCCGAGCTCACGGGTGCGCTCCGCTCATTCCGTGTGCCGAACCTCGTGATCATGGCCATCGACCTCACGCTGCGCAACATCGTGCGCCTGGGCGAGTGCGCCTACGAGACGCTCATCGCGCTCACGCTGCGCAGCGTGGGCCGCGACACCGACAAGCGCGCCTCCATGGGCAACGTCGGCGGAACCCTGTTCGTTCGTGCGAGCAGGGCAGCAGCCGACACCTATGACGCCATGCGCTGCCGCGGTTTCGAGGGCGAGTATGATGGTGGCGCACGGTTCCGCCTGCACGCCGCGGACGCAGCCTGGATCGCCGCGTTCGCGCTGCTCGCCGCCCTGTTCCTGCATCTGGAAGGCATCGCCTAGCATGGCCCACGTCCACGAGACAGAGGCGCTCCACCATCCCCACGGCTCCACGCCCGCGGAAGGTGCGCTCATCGCGTTCGACGATTTCTGCTTCGCGTACGATGAGACGGTGGCGCTGCGCCACATCACGCTCGACATCGATGCGGGCGACACCGTGGTGCTCATGGGCGACAACGGAAGCGGCAAATCGACGCTCCTCAAGGCCATCTGCGGGCTCATCCATCCCCAGCAGGGCAGCTACCGCTTCGACGGCGCCCAGGTCACCGAGCAGCGCATGCGCGACGCGTCGTTCTCCAAACGCCTGCATGCTCGCGTGGGATTCGTCTTCCAGGACAGCGATGCGCAGCTCTTCTGCCCCAGCGTGGAAGATGAGATCGCCTTCGGGCCGTGGCAGATTGGCCTCTCCGAAGACGAGGTGTCCCGTCGCGTGGACGACACGCTCGCCCTGCTCGGCATCGGGCACCTGCGCGGCCGTGCACCGTGGGCGCTCTCGGGCGGCGAGAAGAAGCGCGTGGCCATCGCCTGCGTTCTGTCGATGAACCCGGATGCCCTCTGCTTCGACGAGCCGCTGGCTGGCCTCGACGCCAAGACGCAGGCGTGGCTGCTGGGCTTCCTCAAGCAGCTCAAGGCCGCGGGCAAGACGCTCATCATCGCCACGCACGACCAGTCGCTCGCCGACGAGGTGGCGGACTATTTCGTCTACATGGGCGAGTACCACGGCTATGGGGACCGACCGCACACCCACATCAACCTGTGATCCTGTCAAATAACCTGTCCCTTTGACAGGTGTGATCCTGTCAAATGACCTGTCCCTTTGACAGGTGTGATCCTGTCAAATGACCTGTCCCTTTGACAGGTTGTCTGTCTCGTGTCTGTCTCGCGAGTATGGAGATGCAGGGCAGGACGCGCTGCCATGCGCAGCAAGGGCGTATGATAAATGCGCTTCCCAGGTACGTATGAAAGGAACCGCACTATGAACAAGAACCTCAAGAACGCCGCGAAGGGCCTTCTGGGCATCCTCTCCGCATTCCTGCTCGTCTCCGTGATGGCCGCCTGCGCCCCCAAGACCACCCTTGCCGGCGAGTGGGCAGACGACGGTACCTACACCGTCACCGCCGATACCGCCAAGGATGGCGACATGTTCATGATCGGCTACGAGGTCGAGGACGGCACCACCGCGCTCACCATCACGCCCGACCTGTCCAAGGGCACGCTCCACATCGCGCTGGCTGCACCCCTCGCGGTCGACGCCTCCACCGAGGGCGAGGGCGCGGACGCCAACGTCGATGACATCATCGCGAGCACCTCGTTCGATTTCGAGAGCGGCGACACCATCTTCGTCGTCGATGCGCAGGGACAGGGAGCCACGACCATCGAGGTCGAGCCCGGCAGCTACACGCTCGTCGTCGCCGGCGATAACGCCGATCCCGCCACGGGCACCGTCGCCATCACCCCCGTCAAGTAACCGACAGCAGCACAGAGAGACGGCTTGCCGCCCCTTCGGGACCTGTCCCGAGGGGGCGGTATACTATGCAGCGATCGTTTGGAGATGGGAGCCGCCCATGGATGCATACGATGACCTGCTCGCCGCCGTGAGGGAGCTGGGATACCCCGAGGAGCTGGGAGCTGCGCTTGCCGCGGGACTCGGCGGCGAGTGGTCCATGAAGCGCATGGCGGGATACCTGCGCGGCGCGCAGCCGCGATCCATGGAGGAGATCGCCGACGAGATGGTCGCGATCCTCGACCACCGTCGGAGCATCGTGGAGCGCAAGATGGCGGAGCAGTCCCAAGAGCAGCTCACACGCTTCTACAACCGCGATAAGCAGGAATAGCGCGACGCCACGTGCCGGGGGATGGCACGGGGCGTCCAGGAGGGAAGGGTGGATAACCGGTAGTCTCGGTTATCCGAAGAGTATGCCGATAAGGCTGTCCTTGCGCTTCTCCTGCGCTTCGAAGTACTTCTGGTTTAAACCCTGGTTCTCCAGCGCGATGCGGCTCACGCCCTATTCGAAAAAGGGAGTACCCCCTGGAGCATCGCCCGGTCTTACTGACGGTAATAGCGCAGGAACTCCTCGAGCTTGTCGAGCGCCTCGCCGAGCACCGCGCGGCGCGGCAGGTAGACGATGCGGAAGTAGCCCGGCGTCTCCCAGTTGAAGCCCTTGCCCGGCACGATGAGCACCTTCTGGTCCTGCAGAAGGTCGAGGGCGAACTGATCGTCGTCGTGGATGTTGAACTTTTTGGGATCGAGCTTGGGGAAGATGTAGAACGCCGCCTTGGGCTTGACCACCGAGACGCCGTCCATCTCGCTGAGGCGCTTGTACACGAAGTCGCGCTGCTGGCACACGCGGCCCGTGGGCACGACGTAGTTCTTGACGCTCTGGTAGCCGCCGAGCGCGGTCTGGACGATCGACTGCGCGGGCACGTTGGAGCACAGGCGCATGTTGCTCATCATGTTGATACCCTCGATGAGGCCCTTGCCGATGCGCTTGTTGCCCGAGATGGACATCCAGCCGATGCGCCAACCGGCGATCATGTGGCTCTTGGAGAGGCCGTTCATCGTGATGCAGAACAGGTCGGGCGCGAGGCTCGCGATGGAGACGTGCTCCTCCCCGTCCATGACCAGGCGGTCGTAGATCTCGTCGGCGAGGATGATGAGCTGATGCTCGCGCGCCACCTCGACGATCTCCTGGAGCACCTCGCGCGGATAGAGCGCGCCGGTGGGGTTGTTGGGGTTGATGACGACGATGGCCTTGGTGGCAGGGGTCACCTTCTTGCGGATGTCGGCCACATCGGGGATCCAGCCGGCCTGCTCGTCGCAGATGTAGTGCACCGCCTTGCCGCCGGCGAGCGTGACGCACGCGGTCCAGAGCGGGTAGTCGGGACTCGGCACCAGGATCTCGTCGCCGTTGTCCACCATGGCCTGCATGGTGAGGTTGATGAGCTCCGAGACGCCGTTGCCCGTGTAGATGTCGCTCATCTGGACGCCCGGGATACCCTTGAGCTGGTCATACTGCATGATGGCCTTGCGCGCAGAGAAGAGGCCCTTGCTGTCGGAGTAGCCCTCGGTATCGGTGAGCTGGCTCGCCATGTCCTGCACCACCTCGTCGGGGGTGCGGAAGCCGAACGGCGCGGGGTTGCCGATGTTGAGCTTCAGGATGTGGACGCCGTTCTCCTCCATGCGCATGGCCTCGTCGAGCACAGGGCCGCGAACGTCGTAGGACACATGGTCGAGCTTGCTGGACTTGCTGAACGTACGCATGGGTGCCTCCTGTACGGATGCTTGGACGGGCTGGGGTGCCTGGGGTTCGGGTTCAAGTTCAAGATTGGAGCCGAGCGCGGAGGAGAGGAACGCGAGCATGTCCCTGCGCGGGGCGGTCTTGCCCGAGAGATACTGGCTGAGCTGGGATTTTCCCAGCTTGACGCCCTGCTCCCGCGCCATGCGCACGAGGTCGACCTGCTTGAGGCCCCGCGCTGCCATCGCAGCCTTGAGCCGCTCGGCGAAGGTTGTCTCCCCCATTCACGCCTCCAAAAGTTCAAGATACGGTCTTGAACAGGATACAAGTTCAACATCTGACGATACAGTTCAATTTTGCGAACGGTAACACTGCGCGGCGCATCCCGACCCTTCGCGGCATCGGTTCAGCCTATCGAGCTGCGCACGCATACAATGGGCACGTGGTCGGAGCAGCTATGGAGAACCGTAGGGAGGGCATCATGTTCAGATTCTGGGGTGACGGCTCCCAGCAGTCGAAGGACCTCGTCGACAGCATCGTCGTCCGCAGCACGGAGAACTTCAACTGGACGTTCATCTTCATCCTCGCCGTGGTCTTCTACGTGTATTGGAGCGAGATCCACAAGAAGGAGTTCAAGGTCATCTTCGCCGGGCTCGCCCTCTACGGCGTGCACTGGCTCTACGAGATCTGCAACGCCATCATCGCCCATGTCGCGGGATACCCGCTGTGGTCCGTGAGCAACGAGTCCGCCACCTTCATCCTGCTCATCGGCGTGTGCTGGGAGCTCTCGATGATGTTCTCGCTCGCCGGCATCATCTCCTACAAGATGCTCCCCGCCGATCCCGACGCCCGCTACTTCGCGAAGGACGGCCGCAAGGGCGTGAGCGCGAAGCTCGCAGGCGCCATCAGCATGGCGGCGCTCTTCGCCCTGGTCGAGAGCTTCCTCGCCGCGACGAGCAACCACTCGTTCATCTGGGTCTACCCGTGGTGGGGCGTGCTGCCGGTGTTCATCACCACCTACATCCCCTTCTTCCTGGCGAGCAACTACGTGCCCGACTGGGAGCCGAAGCGGCGCACGCGCTTCCTCGTGGGCATCTGGGCGCTTGACGCGCTGCTCCTCGTGACCCTCATCCCCCTCGGGATCATCTGAGCTCCTCCGTGCGCGAATCCAAGGAGTCTGGCCGGTCGAGGTCGGCAATTCGGGACAGTTTTCCAGCGATTCTGTCCGTTTTTGCCGACCTCGGCCGCCAAGAACCGTATCCTTGCCGCCCCTTGCCCATTTCATAGGCCGCTGGATGGACGGTGGGGCTAGACTTGATGAGATGGGCATTCCTGCTACCGCAGAACGGACGAAGGGACGTGCGATGGATAAGACCACCAAGATCGAGGAGATCGTCGAGGACGAGGCAGCCAAGCTCGAGGCCGAGGCAGACAGCGATGCGACCGTCATGATGCCCGCACTGGATGCCGCCGAGAAGCCCGCGGACAAGACCGGCGCCATCAACGCCGCCGTCATCAACCCCAAGGCCGACCTCGCGGCGCTCGACGCGCTCGAGTACGAGCTCTTCGCCCTGCGCTACGCCATGGGCGAGCTCACCAGCTTCGCGGAGGTCATCGATCCCGACGGCGCCACCGATGACCGCGGCGAGGCCGTCGGCTACCTCATGGAGAAGTCGACGAACGCCCTCTGCGCTCCCGAGATCGGCGCCCTGCTCGACCGCCTCGAGGCCAACCCCGCCATCCTCAACGCCACGCAGGCCGCACAGGTCAAGATCCTCAAGCGCGACCGCGCCCAGCTCCTCGATGTGCCCGTGGAGGAGCAGGTCGCCCTCGCCAAGCTCCAAAACGAGTCCGCAGGCGTGTGGCGCAAGGCCAAGCTCTCCAACGACTGGGCGAGCTTCGAGCCCTACCTCGACAAGGCGGTCGAGGCGCAGATCCGCATCGCGGGCTACAAGAACCCCGGCAAGGATCCCTACGACGTGTGGCTCGACGAGTTCGAGCACGACACCGACCGCGCCTTCTACGACGCCTTCTTCGCCGAGGTCAAGGAGACGGTCGTGCCGCTGCTGGCCGATGTCGTCGCAGCCGGCCAGCCCACCGAGGCCGTCGAGGGCACCTTCGGCGAGGCGCGCCAGTGGGCGCTCGCCAAGGAGCTCCTCGAGCTCGAGGGCCTCGACAAGGACCGTCTGTGGGTCGGCCCCACCGAGCATCCCTTCACCGGCGGCTCGAGCCGCAACTTCGTCATCGTGACCGGCCATGTCTACGAGGACCAGGTGCTCTCCAACGTCTACTCCATCCTGCATGAGGGCGGCCACGCGCTCTACGAGCAGAACGTCGACGAGAAGCTCAACCGCACCAGCCTCGCGGGCGGCACCTCGAGCGGCATGCACGAGGCGCAGTCCCGCTTCTTCGAGAACTACGTGGGCCGCTCCAAGGCCTTCGCCCGCCCGTTGCTCGCGCTCATGAAGAACCATTTCCCCGGCCCGCTGAGCCGCATCACGCCCAACCAGCTCTACATCGCCGCGAACCGCGCCGAACCCGGCCTCATCCGCACCGAGGCCGACGAGCTCACCTACCCGCTCCACATCATCGTGCGCTACGAGATCGAGCAGCTGCTCTTCTCGGGCGAGGCAAAGGCATCCGACGTGCCCGGCCTCTGGCGCGACAAGTACAAGAGCTACCTCGGGGTCAACGTGCCCGACTACACCCGCGGACCGCTCCAGGACGTGCACTGGTCCGAGGGCCTCTTCGGCTACTTCCCCACCTATGCGCTGGGCAGCGCGTACGGCGCGCAGCTCAAGCACCATATGATCGCCGACGGCGTGGACTTCGACGGCGCCTGCGCAGCGGGCAACCTCGAACCCATCCGCTCCTGGCTCACCCGCAACATCTGGCGCTACGGCCGTTCCAAGGATCCCGCGGAGCTCATCCAGGGCGCCTGCGGCGAGCCGTTCTCGGCGCACTACTTCTGCGATTACCTGCGCGACAAGTTCAGCGCGATCTACCGCCTGAAGTAGTCGATGCGCGCCGTCATCCAGCGCGTCGAACGCGCGTCCGTCGAGGTCTCGGGCGAGGTGGTCGGCTCCTGCGGGAGCGGCTACCTCGTCCTGCTCGGCGTGGGCCATGCCGATGACGAGGCGACGGCCGAGAAGCTCTGGAAGAAGATCTGCAACCTGCGCATCTTCGCCGATGACGCCGGCAAGACCAACTTCGCGCTCAAGGATGTGGGCGGCGGCGTGCTCATCGTGAGCCAGTTCACGCTCTTCGCCAACTGCAGGCACGGCAACAGGCCGTCCTTCACCGATGCCGCAGGTGCCGAGCAGGCCACGCGCCTCTACGAGCATGTGTGCGCGCTCGCGGAGCACGACCTCGGGCAGGAGCGCGTGGGACGGGGCATCTTCGGCGCCGACATGCGCGTGAGCCTCGTGAACGACGGCCCGTTCACCGTGGTCCTCGACACGGACAGCCTGTAGGAGCCGATACGGAATCGCGCCCTGGAAATGCGGCAAACGGCGCGATTCAAAGGTGAGCGGCTGAGTGTCGAATCGAGGTCATTAACTGGGGTACCCTTAAGAGCAGTGATGCCGATCCAATGCAGGCAACGGTCCCGCTGGGACTGCGCCTGCACGGGTTTTCAGCAAAAGGACCGCAACGCCGCTTTCGAGCCAACCTGAACGGCAAGGAACCGCAATGGCCGACATCGACCCCAAGCTCCTGGCAGGCATCAAATCGGTGATGGAGGGGAAAGGCGCCTCCAAAGATGGCCGATCCGACACGACCCCCGAAGACGGAGGAGCCCCCGCGAAGGGCGCTGATGCAAGCGTGGCGGCTCCCTCCACGACGGCGAAGGATGAGTCCGAAGCGTTCGACACGAGCGCCTTCTACGAGAAATGGGCGCCGCGCACAGAGGGCCTCGACCGCGTGTTCCGCCTGCTCAGCAGCAAGCGCGAGGACGATTTCTCAGGTGCCCTCATCGTCGAGGACGACTTCCATCTCAAGGAGTTCATCGACGACCTCATGGACATGCTCGTGGGGCTCGGCAAGCTCAAGAGCAGGAAGGCGCTCAGGCGCGTCGGCATCACACCCCTGTGCCAGAATGTCGGCTCCGCGCTCGTCTCCGGATCCAGCGAGGAGAAGAACGCCCTCGATATCGGGAAGCTCCTCATCGTCGATGCGCTCGGCGCCTTCCCCCCTGAGGCATGCCCGACACCCTCGTCAACTCGTTCATCAGCGCGCTCAGCCGCATCGTCGACGACAGGTACATCCTGCTTGTGGGCACGACGGAGGAAGTCGAGGGGCTCATCCGCTCCCACAAGGTCCTCGCCCCGACGTTCGGGGAGAACATCGTCTTCCTCAAGGGCATGGACGCGAGCGGCGTGCTCAAGGAGTTCATGAGCAACCTCGAGGACGACCTCAAACCGCAGATCACCGATGAGTTCCGCGCAAGGTTCAAGGACTTCGTCGAGTTCAACGGCGACATCCTCGCCTTCAAGGGCGCGGAGCTCGCCGATTACCTCTCCAAGGAGGCGAACGCCTCGGGCCACCTCATCCTCCCGAAGGACCGCCACACGAGCTCGTCGCTGGACGACATGCTCGACGAGATCGTCGGCTTGGAGAACGTCAAGGAGACCATCAGGGGCCTCGAGCAGTACGCGACGTTCATGAAACGCGCCAAGGGACACGGGAGCACCCCTCCCTCAAGCAACCTGCACATGCTCTTCCAAGGCAACCCCGGCACCGGCAAGACCATGGTCGGCAGACTCATCTCACGGATGCTCTACAAGATCGGCATCGTCAAATCCAGCAAGTTCATCGAGGCGTCGGCACGCGACCTCATCGCCAAGTACGTGGGCAACACCAACAAGATGGTCTACGACAAGATCCAGGAGGCCCTGGGCGGAGTGCTGTTCATCGACGAGGCGTATGCGCTCATGCCGCAGGGCGAGGACAGCGTCGGCTATGGTGCCGAGGCGATCGCCGAGCTCATCAAGGGCATGGAGGACCACAAAGACGACCTCATCGTCATCTTCGCAGGCTACGAGAAGGAGATGCAGGGGCTCGTCGACGCGAATCCCGGCCTCGCGAGCCGCATCGGCTACACCTTCCATTTCGACGACTATTCCGTCGAGGAGCTGCTCCAGATCTTCAGGATCAACGTCACGAAGTCCGGATTCTCGATCGGCGAGGGCGTCGAGGACAGGCTCAGGCGCCTGTTCGCCTACTTCAGCCGCTTCAAGAGCTTCGGCAACGGACGCTTCGTGATGGAGGTGCTGCAGAAAGCGCTCGTCAACCATGCGCGAAACTTCACGGGGATGACGGCGAACACCTCCCCGGAATACCTCACCATCACCGTCGACGTTGTTCCCACCCGCCAGGATATGTTCGACGCCATCGACTGGAAGGCCCGGTCCGCCGAGGATATGCTCGAACCGCTCGTAGGGCTCGGCATCGTCAAGGAGGAGGTGCTCGCGCTCGAGCGCACGGTCGCATTCCGCGAGGTAGCGCTCAAGGCGGGCATCGACGTCCCGGACCTCAACCTCAACATGGTGTTCCAGGGCAACCCCGGCACCGGCAAGACCACCGTGGCACGGATCGTCGGGTCCATCCTCTACAACATCGGCGCGGTGCCCAGCAACCACTTCGAGGAGATCCAGGCGAAGGACCTTCTGAACTCATCGCGGGCGGGCGTTGCGAAGGAGACCGGCAAGGTGCTCGACCGGGCGATGGGCGGCGTGCTGTTCATCGACGAGGCCTATGCGCTCATGGAGAATGCCGGAGGCCGCGAGGCGCTCGCAGTGCTCGTGAAGGGCATGGAGGACCACAAGGGCGAGATCGTGGTCATGTTCGCCGGATACCAGCGCGAGATGCGCGCCTTCATCGACGAGAACCCCTGCCTCGCGAGCCGCATCGGCTACACGTTCGACTTCGAGGACTACGGGGCCGACGATCTGCTGGAGATCTTCCGCCGCAAGATGGAGAAGGCTGGCTTCGAGCTCGGCGAGGGCGTGGAGGGTGGCGCGCACGATGCGTTCCGCTACTTCCACAGCGTCGAGACTTCGGAAACGGCCGCTTCGTCGACCGCTACATCCAGGAGCTGATCGCCACCCATGCGGGATGCTACGACCCCGAGCACCCCGAGCTCATCTCGACGGAGGCGCTCCCCACCATCAAGCGGCTCTGCGAGCTCTCGGCGACGGAGGTGCTCGACTGCACCGACGACGAGGAGGAGGCCGCGCTCAAGCGGGTCTCGGTCCACGAGGCGGGACATGCCGTCTGCCGCCTCGCGGCGACGGGGAAGACCGACATCGTGCTCATCACCGTGGAGCACGAGGGCAACGGCGCGCTCGGCTATGTCCAGCACGAGGGCAAGGGCATGATGCTCCCCACGTCAAAGAACCTCCGCGACGAGCTCGTCTGCCTGCTCGGAGGAATGTCTGCCGAAGAGGTCTATTTCGGATCGTTCTCGGCCGGCAATTCGTCCGATCTCGAGAAGGCGACCTACCATGCTGCGCGGTATGTGGGAACCTACGGCATGTCCGACGCTGGCCTCGTGCAGTTCGTGAGCCCGAAGTCGCACGGCGTCGATCTGAACTCCCTCCCCAAGGAGACGCTGTCAGCCATGCATAGGGTGCTTGACGAATGCCACGACGAGGCGAAGCGCCGCATCGAGGAGTGCCGGCCTGCCATCGACGCCATCACCGCCGCCCTCAAGGATAAGGCCACGCTGACCGGCGAGGAGCTGCTCGCGATCTGGGAGGCGTGCAAGCCCGGCGGCGGAGCGTAGCGCCGCATCAACCTGTGGATCAAGGGAGCGCCGCTCTCCGAAGAGAAAAGGAGTGGGAAATGGGTAAACCTGAGGAGCTGTTCAAGGAGATGTGCTCGTACTTCGATTCCGAGGGCATCAAGTACCTCGTGCTGAACGAGGAGGACAACCTCGTGAGGCTGTTGTTCTCGGGCCGCAGCTGGAAGGATGGCGGCGGGCTCGACACCAAGCTCTTCGTCGACTTCGACGAGCAGGCCGAGCAGGACGGCTCCGTCACCGTGCACTTCGCCTCGATCGACATCGCCAAGTGCTCCGATGACAACGTCCCCGAGGCGCTCGTGAGGATCAACGCCCTCAACAAGGGCTACCGTTGGGTCAAGATCTGGTTCGACCCCAACAACAACTCCTTCAATGCCGACGCCGATGCCATCGTCTTCCCCGGCACCGTCGGCAAGGAGTGCACGCACTACGCCTTCCGCATGTCCGGCATCGTCGAGGACGCCCTGCTCGAGATGAAGGACATCTTCACCCCGGAAGATGATTCCGACACGCCCAGCAAGGACGAGCTGCTCGCCATGCTCGAGACTCTCAGGAGCATGCTCGAAGAGGATGCCAAGTAGCATCCGCTGCATCATCTCACGATAGCGGGGCGGCATCCGGATCGGATGCCGCCCCGCCGTCTGCATGCCGGTGGATGATCGAGTGGCAGTATAATGCTTGGATAAATGGCAATCCCCCTAGCCAGGAAGAGGGACGATGGACGCTCCTGATATGATCGTCGCGCCGAATGCGCTGGTCATCGGCATCATGCTTTCGATCCTGACCGTGATCGCCGCGGTCGTGATCGGGCGGAAGCGGGGCAAGCGCACGACCGGGCTCTGGAAGGTCTACACGAATCCGCTCTACATCGTGACCGCGGTCATCGTCGTCCTGGCGTTCGTCCTCGCCCTGTCGCAGGGATTCGCCCTCCTGGAGAAGCCGTACTCGCTCGGCTCCATCGCCACGCGCTTCTTCGACTCGATCCACGACGCGCTCCAGACCGTCTCGCTGGACGGGAGCTCCCGCATCAGCTCGGAGAACCTCCTCCCCCTCGGATGGCCTCCCGCCGTCGCATGGAGCTACCTCGTCTACCAATCGCTCCTCTTCGTCCTCGCCCCGGCAACGGCCTTCAGCTCCGTGGTCTTCATGCTCTTCACGCTGCTCGCCTCCCCCGCCCTCTCATGGCGTTCAAAGAGCCACGACACCTACGTGTTCTCCGAGCTCAACAGCTCCTCGACCACCTTGGCGAAGAGCATCCTCGCCCACTATGGCACCTCGAAGGGCGGACGGCCGGTCATCGCCTTCGCGGAGATCGACCGCGCGGACGAGTCGCTCGTCGACGAGGCGAGGACGCTCGGCGCCATCTGCTCGGACCGATCGATCGCCGAGCTCGCTGCCCGCTGCACCGCAGCCAGCAGGCGCCGCTTCATCTTCTCCTCCCTGAACGAGGCGCAGAACCTCCGGGAATCGCTCAAGCTCACCGAGGTGCTCGCATCCGAACCGGAATCGGCGGGAGATTCCGAGGTCATCGTGTTCTCCACCTCGAGCCTCGCCGACGGCTTCGCCGACTCCGCATCCCGGAAGTGCTCCGGAACCGTCGCCTTCCGCAGGTTCGACCACGTCCAGAACACCATCAACCAGGTGCTCATGGAGATGCCGGTCTTCCTCAACGTCCTCCCGCTCGGATCCGGCTCGGAGAACAGCACGAAGCGCCTCTACTCGACCGATGCCAGGAGGCTGCTCGTCATCGGGTCGGGCAACATGGGCTCCGCCTTCCTGAAGGGCGCCATCTGGGCATGCCAGTCGAATGCTTCGGATACGCACATCGATGTCGTCGATCTCGCCGCGGGGAAGGCACGGGAGCGCCTCGCCCTGGAGTGCCCCGAGATCGAGCGCATGATCGGCAAACGCGATCCCGACGATCCCCATGCGGAGGCGTACGACATCGAGTTCCACGAATTCGACGTCTTCTCGGGAAGCTTCGAAAGGCTCGTGCGCGACCATGGCAGCGAGGTCTCGTACGTTTTCATCGCGCTGGGCGATGACCTCGTGGCCGCGCAGGCGGCACGCCGCGTCCGCGAGCTGCTCGAGCGGAGCAGGGTCGAGGCAGGGGCGGATGCCTATGCCAGGCCGCCCATCGTCACGGTCATCGACGACTCGGCTGTCGCTGCCTCCGTCACTGACGCAGAATCGCCGAAGGAGCAGCCTTACGACATCACCACGGTCGGAAGCACCGAGTCCCTCTTCTCCTATCGCAACGTCTTCCAGCCCGATCTCGACCGCTGGGCGAAGAACCTCAACGCCGCGTACTGGGGCGTTTTCGACCAGACCGGAGATACGCGGGCCGCAACGTGCGAGGGCGCCGGCAGGAAGTACGACGCCTTCGAGTACAACAGGGTCTCCTCGCGCGCGTCCGCGCTGTTCCTCAAGCACCACCTCTTCGAGTTCTGCCGCGACGTGGCGAACGGCAAGATCGCCGTTCCCGGCGACCCGTTCGCGCTGCCCTCCGTTATCGACTGGACCTTGGGGATCGATGCGCCCGAGTTCGAGCCGGCGCGCAAGGCATACACGCGCTACGTCACATCGGGCATTGACCGCGAGCCGTTCCAGGAGCTCGAGCACAAGCGCTGGGACGCGTTCATGCGCACGCTCGGATACGAATGCTGCGGCGAGGAGGCGCTCAAGGCGATCAACGCTACGCTCGTGAAGAAGGAGAACTGCGATCACCTCTCGAGGAGGCACATCTGCCTCGTCCCGTTCGGCGAGCTCGAGAAGGTCGATGCGATGTTCGAGCGCATCTCGGGCAAGAATCCCCACTACAAGCTGGCCGATGACATCATCATCGTCCACCTGAAGGATATCGTCGAGAGCACGCTGTACGACGACGTGCGCTGATCGCGCTAGCGGCGCCTGTTCAGCTCCACGAGACGCTTGATGAGCTGCGAGCGGGCAGCCTGCTGCTCCTCGTCGCGGTTGCCCGAGGCGAACGACGACATCTCGAGCTGGATCTTCGCATCGCCCGCGTTCACGATGAGCACCTTGCCCATGATGAGGCCGTTTCTCGCCTCGACACGCGTGATCGCCGTAAGGGGGATCGAGAAGCGGTCCATGACCTGGCGGACGTTATAGGAGTTCACGACCACGATGTTGAGATGCGCCTCGGTGAGGCCGACGTAGGCATAGGTGTTGGAGAGCGGCATCATGTTCGGCTTGGCATCGGGCAGGTCGGAGATCTTCGCCAGCATGATGCGCGACGTCGAGTTGGTCGCGAAGATCGCCCAGAGCATGCAGGAGTAGGTCTCGCCCTCGGCGCAGACCTCGCCGAGCAGCGCCTCCATATCGTGCTGGTTCATCGATGCCATGCGCCCTCCCCCTTCCGTTTGCCACGGGAACAGAATACCCCGTACACGGCAAAAATGCCATTTGAGGAACCCTCGACGGACGAATGGCGCTACAGTAGGTGCGTCTGCAAAGGTGTGCCCGCGCGACGGGAACCGGCATGAGAGGAGCATCGCATGAAAAAGTTCATGGAGGAATTCAAGGCGTTCATCGCCAAGGGCAACGTCATGGATATGGCAGTCGGCGTGATCATCGGCGGAGCCTTCACGGCGATCGTCAACTCGCTCGTCGGCAACGTCATCCAGCCGTTCATCACCCTCATCACCGGCGGCGGCGCCGGCGTGGGCGGGCTGCAGATCCCCGTCAACGAGGAGACCGTCATCGACTTCGGCGCGTTCATCTCCGCCATCATCAACTTCCTCATCGTGGCATGGATCGTCTTCCTCATGGTCAAGGCCCTCAACAGGATGCAGGACATGGCCAAGAAGAAGGAGGAGCCCGAGGCTCCCGCGGAGCCCGCTCCCGTTTGCCCGCACTGCCTCGAGGAGGTCAAGCCCGGCGCCACCAGGTGCCCGCACTGCGGCGGCACCATCGAGTAGCCCCTGCATCGCAGAACTCCCTGGAACGAGAAACCGCGGCGTCTTCGGGCGCCGCGGTTTTCCTTTGCATGGGTTCGATATGCGCCCCTAGCGCAGCAGGCTCTTCCACACGTGGCGCGAGAAGAGCATGACGACCGCGTAGATATCGAGGCGGCCGAGCAGCATGAGGCCCGAGAGCACCAGCTTGGCAGCCGGGTTCCAGAATGCGAAATTGCCCGCGGGACCGACGGCGCCGAGGCCGGGACCGATGTTGGAGAGGCATGCGATCGTCGAGGTGAACGTCGAGATCAGGTCGATGCCCTGAATCGACAGGAACAGGCAGGACAGCACCACGAGCGACGCGTACATCATGAGGTAGATGTGGGTGGTCTTGATGGTGAGCTCGTCGAGGCGGTTGCCGTCGAGCGTGATGCGCTGGACGGAGCGCGGCGAGGCCTGCTGGCGCAGCTCGGTGAAGGCGGTCTTCACCATGATGATGAGACGCGATACCTTGGTACCGCCGCCCGTCGAGCCCGCGCAGGCACCGATGATCATGAGCAGGACGAGCAGGACCTTCGAGAACGACGGCCACATGTCGAAGTTGACCGATGAGAAGCCCGTCGAGGTCATGATCGAGGCGACCTGGAAGAACGACAGGCGCAAGCCGTGGAGGAAGCCGCCCACGCGGTTGGCGATGTTGCAGGCGATGGTGAACGTGGCGAACCCGATGATGCACAGGTACACCATGAGCTCCTCGCTCTTGAAGTTCTTGAAGGAGCGGCGCAGCCAGACCAGGTAGTAGAGGTTGAAGTTGACGCCCGAGAGGACCATGAACACCGCGACGACCATCTCGAGGTAGGCGTTGTCGTAATAGCCGATGCTCGCGTTGTAGACGCCGAAGCCGCCGGTGGCCGTGGTGCCGAACGCCGTGCAGAGGCTGTCGAAGAGGGGCATGCCGCCGAGGCACAAGAAGACGACCTCGGTGCCGGTGAGGATGATGTAGAGGCGGTAGAGGATCTTGGCCGTGTCGCTCGCCCGGGGCACGAGCTTGCCCTTGACGGGACCGGTCATCTCGGCGCGCATGAGGTGGAGCGAGTGCGCCTCGTCGAGCGGCATGACCGCCATCATGAACACGAGCACGCCCATACCGCCGATGAAGTGCGAGAAGCTGCGCCAGAACAGGATCGAGCGCGGCAGGGATTCGACGTCGGTCAGGATGGAGGCGCCCGTGGTGGTGAGGCCCGAGACCGTCTCGAAGAAGGCGTCGATGTAGAAGGGGATGGTGCCCGAGAACACGTACGGGAGGGCGCCGAAGAGGCTCATGAGGATCCACGAGAGGCCGACGGAGACGAAGCCCTCGACGGCGCGCAGGCTGCGGATCTTCTGGTCTTTCACCGGCCAGGCGAGCGGCAGCGCGACGAGCATGAGGATGACGATGGTGTTGAGGAACGGCGCGGTGTCCTCGTGGTAGATGCCCGCGCAGATCATGGGCAGGCAGAGCAGCCCCGCCTCGATGATGAGGACGCGCGAGAGGATCCTGAGTACGATTCGTGATTTCACGCTTGCCTAGCTCCTCAGGATATCCTCGAGGCAGGTCATGCCCGGACGCGTGGTGACCGCGATCACACGGTCGCCCGCATGGATGGTGTTCATGCCGTTGGGGATGATGCAGTTCCCCTTGCGGATGATGGCGGCGATGAGCGTGGACTCGCGGAGCTCGAGGTCGTGGAGCGGGCGCTCGAGGCAGGGGGAGCCCTTCTTGGCAACGAACTCGAGGACCTCGAGCTTGTCGTCCATCGCACGGCGCAGCAGCTCCACGCCGCTGTCGTAGGCGGAGTTCTCCATGCCGCGCACGTGCTGGAGGACCTGCTCGGCGATGATGTTCTGGGGCTGGATGGGCTTGTCGAGACCGAACGAGGACGCCATGTCGACGAAGTGCGCCTCGCTCACCTTGGCGATGACCTTGCCCACGCCGACCGATTGGGCATACGAGCACAGGATCGTGTTGATCTCGTCCACGCCGGTGAGGGCGACGAAGGCGTCGGTGCTCTCGATGCGCGCGTCCTCGAGGACGGAGGGCTGGGTACCGTCGTCGCAGATGACCTCGAGCTGTGGGAGCATGTCCTTGATCTCCTCGCAGATGCGGCGGTTGCTCTCGATGAGGGTGACCTCGATGCCCGCGGAGACGAGCTCGCGCGTGAGGTAGAGGCCGATGCGGCCGCCGCCCACGATGATGACGTCGCGAACGGATTCCTTGAAGATGGCGAGCTTCTTGAACAGGCGGCTGATCCTGCGCGGGGAGCCCACGACGAGGACATCGTCTTCCGCACGGAAGACGAACTTCGACGTGGGGATGAAGGCCTCGCCGTCGCGCACGATCGCTGCGACGAGCGTGCCCTCGCCGAAGGCGCCGTGGTAGTCGGTGATGGTCGTCCCGCAGAGGGGGTTGTCGGCCTTGAGCTTGAACTCGACGAGCTCGGCACGGTCGCCCGCGAAGGTATCGACCTGCGTCGCCGACGGGAAGCGCAGCACGCGGCTGATCTCGTTGGCGCATGCCAGCTCGGGGTTGATGACGAGCGAGAGTCCCAGCTCCTTCTCGAGGAAGAGCACCTCGCGGAAGTGGTCCTCCTAGCGGACGCGCGCCACGGTGTTCTTGGCGCCGAGCTTGCGCGCCACGAGGCAGCAGAGGATGTTCGATTCGTCGGAGTCGGTGGCGGCGATGAGCAGATCCGCCTCCTCGGCCCCCGCGAGCTTGAGCGAGTCGATGTCGGCGCTCGCGCAGACGGTCATGACGTCGAGCGAGGTGGAGATGCGCGAGACGCGCTCCGGGTTGCGCTCGACGACCGTGATGCTGTGGCCCTCTTCCACGAGGTACCTGGCCAAGGCGGAACCGATCTTGCCCGCTCCAACGATGACAATGTTCATACCGAAATCCTCGGCTTCTCCTGTCGATTACCCTGCGGCGATGCGAAGGGCGGAATTACATGCTCGGCGCATACGTATAAAAAAGTTTATCGTTTCGCAGGCAGCGCATCAATACCCCATCGAAGCGGTGGCGCCATGCCGGCATGCTCGCGCTACCGTTTGTGCGAACCGCCTGCGTAATCGCGTGGACCGGCCCGCGCAACTGGGATACTTGAGGGGTGCACGAGCACCACGCATAAGAGCGAAAGGATTGCCATGGCAGATATCATCCGTGAACCCATCACGTTCGCGAGCGCCGACAACGCGAGCCAGATCAAGGGCTGGATCTGGCTGCCCGAGGGCACGCCGCGCGCCGCCGTCCAGCTCACCCACGGCATGGCCGAGCACATCGAGCGCTACGACGCGTTCGCGCGCTTCCTCTCCGGCCGCGGCTTCGCCGTCTGCGGCCACGACCAGATCGGGCACGGTGCGAGCGCCCAGCCCGGCCGTTACGGCTGCCTGCCCGAGCGCACCGGCATCGACGTGCTCGTCGCCGACGTGGACACGCTGCGCCACCTCATGCAGGCGCGCGTGGGCGCAGACCTCCCCTACTTCCTCTTCGGGCACTCGCTCGGCAGCTTCATCACGCGCGCCTACATCGCACGCCATGGCGAGGGGCTCGCAGGCGCCATCATCTGCGGCACGGGCCATGTGCCGGTGGCGAAGTCCAAGGTCGGCAACGCCGTCTGCCACCTCATCTGCCGCCTCAAGGGCGAGGATGCGGTGTCGGGCCTGCTGAACGACATGGGCGTGGGCGCCTATGCGAAGGCGATCAAGGATGCCAAGACCCCGCTCGACTGGCTGTCCTACCGAACCGAGAACGTCGAGGCCTACACCGCCGACCCGCTCTGCGGGTTCCCGTTCTCGGCAGGCGGCTACGCCACCGTCACGGGGCTCACGGCCGAGGTCTGCACGCCCACGGCGTTCGAACGCACGCCGAAGGACCTGCCGCTGCTCTTCATCGCCGGCGACGGCGACCCCGTGGGCGACATGGGCGAAGGCGTGCGCACGTCCTACCAGATGGCCCGCGACGCCGGCATCAAGGACGCCTACTGCATCATCTACGAGCATATGCGCCACGAGATCCTCAACGAGGACGAGCGCGAGCGCGTCATGGAGGATATCGCCGACTGGCTGGAGGAGCGTCTATGAGCGGGAAGTACGTCATCGCACTCGATCAGGGAACCACGTCGTCGCGCGCCATCCTCGTCGATCACGACGGGAAGATGGTCGACGTCGTGCAGCGCGAGTTCGAGCAGATCTACCCCAAGCCGGGCTGGGTCGAGCACAACCCGCACGACATCCTCTTCTCGCAGCTCGGATCGCTGACCGAGCTGGTCGCGCGCCACGGGCTCACGGCCGCCGACGTCGTGGCCATCGGCATCGACAACCAGCGCGAGACCACCATCGTGTGGGATCCCACCACGGGCGAGCCGATCGCGAACGCAATCGTCTGGCAGTGCCGCCGCACGGCGGACCTCGTGGAGGAGCTCTGCGGCGAGGCCTCCATCGCCGCTGAGGTGCGCGCCAGGACGGGCCTCATGCCCGATGCGTACTTCTCGGCGAGCAAGATCCGCTGGCTGCTCGACAACGTTCCCGGCGCCCGCGCGAAGGCCGAGGCCGGCGAGCTCATGTTCGGCACCGTCGACACCTACCTCGTGTGGGTGCTCACGGGCGGCCTCGTGCACGCCACCGACGTGACCAACGCGAGCCGCACCATGCTCTTCAACATCCACGAGGGCCGCTGGGATCCATGGCTGCTCGAGCTGTTCGACATCCCCGCGAGCATGCTCCCCGAGGTGCGGCCGTCGAGCGGCTCCTTCGGAGAGACGAGCTACCCGGGGCTCCCGGCGGGCATCCCCATCGCAGGCGTGGCCGGCGACCAGCAGGCCGCCCTCTTCGGCCAGTGCTGCTTCGAGGCGGGCCAGGCGAAGAACACCTACGGCACGGGCTGCTTCATGCTGCTCCACACCGGCCACGAGGCCGTCGCGAGCAAGAACAGCCTGGTCACGACCATCGCCGCCTCCGCGCCGGGCACCGAGGGCCTCGAGTATGCCCTCGAGGGCTCCGTCTTCGTGGGCGGCGCGGTGGTGCAGTGGCTGCGCGACGAGGTGGGCCTCATCCGCAGCGCCGCCGAGACCGAGTACCTCGCGAAGAGCGTCGGGGATACGGGCGGCGTGTACCTCGTGCCCGCGTTCACCGGTCTGGGCGCCCCCTGGTGGGCTCCCGATGCGCGCGGCACGATCTTCGGCATCACCCGCGGCACGGGCGTCGCCCACATCGTGAGGGCAGCGCTCGAGTCCATCGCCTATCAGGTGTCCGACCTCGCGGTCGCGATGGAGGCCGACGCGGGCAAGCCCATCGAGGTGCTCAACGTCGACGGCGGAGCCTCTGCGAACAGCTTCCTCATGCAGTTCGAGAGCGACATCCTCGACCGCACGCTGCACCGCCCGCAGAACCGCGAGACCACGGCCATGGGCGCCGCCTACCTCGCCGGTCTCGCCACGGGCTTCTGGAGCGGCGTCGACGAGCTGCGCGGCATGCGCGCGGGTGACGACGTGTTCGAGCCCACGATGGATGCCGAGAAGCGCGAGGAGCTGCTCGCCGGCTGGCACGAGGCGATCAGGCGCACCATCTGACGATTCTCCTCGTAGGACTTTTGTCACGTTTCAGGCCGCTGTCTTCGGACGGCGGCCTGTTCGATTGTTGACAAAAGTCCTACGAGGAGAATCGTCATTGTCAGATGCGAGGCTATCCCAGGACCTCCTGGGCGATCTTGGCGCTCTCGGTGGCATCCTTAGCGTAGTAGTCTGCGCCGACCATCTGCGCGTACTCGGGGTTGAGCACGGCCCCGCCCACCATGACCTTGGCATTCGGCGCCTTCTCGCGCAGCAGCGCGATCGTCTCGGACATGCCCGCGACCGTGGTGGTCATGAGCGCCGAGAGGCCCACGAGGCGCACGTCGTCCGCGAGCACCGCGTCGACGACGGCCTGCGGGTCGACGTCTCGCCCGAGGTCGACCACGTCGTAGCCGTAGTTCTCGAGCAGCATGCGCACGATGTTCTTGCCGATGTCGTGGATGTCGCCCTTCACGGTGCAGAGCACGATCTTTCCCTTGCCGGACGATGCGGGCGACGAGCCGCCGCGGGAGCGCAGCACCTCGAAGCCCGCCTTGGCCGCCTCGGCTGAGGCCATGAGCTGCGGCAGGAAGAAGGTGCCCTTCTCGAACCGCGCACCGACCTCGTCGAGCGCCGGGATGAGGACGTCGTTGATGATGGAGAGCGTATCAGCCCCGTCCTCCAGCAGACGCTCGACAAGCGGTGGCACGGGCTCCTTGCGTCCGGCGAGGACGAGCTCGCGGATCTGCTGCTCCGTCGAGACCTCGCCGGGATCACGAGGCGAACCTTCCGCAGCCGCGCGACGATTTCGGCGAGGCGATCGCCGTCGCGTCGCTGCGGTTCGCGTACTCCGCCACGTACGTCTGCGCGGACACGTCCTCGCCCGAGAGCACGCGCCACGAGTTGACGACGTCCATCATGCGCTGGTCGTTGGGATTCATGATGGCCAGGTCGAGGCCGGCGGCGAAGGCGGCGGCGAGGAACGTCGCGTTCACGAGCGGGCGGAACGGCAGGCCGAAGCTGATGTTGGAGACGCCGAGCACCGTGCGCACGCCCGGGAGCTCGCGCTTCACGAGGGAGATGCCGTCGAGGATGGCGCGCGGAGCGGTCTGGTCGGTCGAGCAGGCCATGGTGAGGCAATCGATGGCGATGTCGCAGCGCGGGATGCCGAGCTTCTCGGCGGCCTCGACGATGCGGCGCGCGATGGCGAGGCGGCCGGACGCGTCCTTGGGGATGCCCTGCTCGTCGAGGGTGAGACCCACGATGGCGCAGCCGTAGCGCGCGGCGAGCGGCAGCACGGCATCGAGGACCTCCTGCTTGCCGTTGCACGAGTTGATGAGCGCCTTGCCGGGATAGCTGCGGACGGCGGCCTCGATGACCGCGGGGTCGGCGGAATCGATCTGGAGGGGCAGCGTGGTCACGCCCGAGAGCTCGGAGCAGAGACGCAGCATCATGGCACGCTCGTCAATCTCGGGAAGACCCGCATTGACGTCGAGGATCTGCGCGCCGGAGGATGCCTGCCTGATGGCCTCCCCCATCACGTAGTCGAGCTCGCCCGTGCGCAGGGCCTCCTTGAGGCGCTTCTTGCCCGTGGGGTTGATGCGCTCGCCGATCACACCCACCTGGCCCATCTCGAGCGCCACGTACTCCTGCGCGCTCGCGACCGTGATGGGCGCCTCCGCCGCGGCGAGCTTCCCGCGTGCACGCTTCATCGCGCGTGTGACGAAGCTCTTGAGCACCGAGCCCTCGTTCCAGCCGTCGAGCAGACGGCGCTCGGCGGCGGTGTAGTCGGGTGAGGTGCCGCAGCATCCGCCCACGATCGTGACACCCGAATCGAGCATCTCGGCGACAGAGGCAACGTACGCCTCGGGCGTGATGTCGTAGACGGTCCTCCCGTCCTCGACGCGCGGCAGGCCCGCGTTGGCCTGCACCATCACGGGGCAGGACGCGAACGGGGCCATGCGCTTGACCAGCGGGACCAGCGCCGCGGGTCCGAGGCTGCAGTTGATGCCGAGCGCATCGACGCCGAGTGCGGAGAGCGTGATCGAGGCGACCTCGGGCGTGGTGCCGAGGAAGGTGCGCCCGTCCTCGGCGAAGGTCATCGTGCAGAAAATGGGCAGGTCGGAATTCTCCTTGGCGGCGAGCACCGCGGCCTTGGCCTCCGCGAGGTCCGCCATGGTCTCGATGATGAAGAGGTCGGCGCCTGCGGCATCCGCGGCGCGGACCTGCTCGGCGAAGAGCCCGTATGCCTCGTCGAAGCTGCAGGTGCCCAGCGGGGCGAGCAGCTGGCCCGTGGGGCCGAGATCTGCGGCAACGTACGGCGCACCGCTCGCCTTGGCGCATGCGATCGCCGCGGAGAAGACCTGCTCGACCGTCGCGGCGTCTCCGAGCTTGGCCGCATTGGCGCCGAAGGTGTTGGTGGTCACCACGTCGGCACCCGCCTCGACGTAGGCGGCGTGGATCGAGCTGATCTTGTCGGGATCGGAAAGGCACAGCAGCTCGGGCAGCTCGCCAGCGGCGAGGCCGCGCGCCTGGAGCTGCGTTCCCATCGCGCCGTCGAAGAGCAGGAAGGCATCCCCTGCGAGCACGGCGGCGAGGCGATCGTCTTTCACGCGAAGACGGCGGGTCATGGTGAGCTCCTTCCATCGCTGTCCTTACGAGTGTAGCTGGTTTTCGTCCGCACACGCCCGAAGCCGTACGGCTGGCGCTTCTTGGAAACAGTCCAATTAGACGATGCTACACTGGATGAGCGTGGAAAGACGTTCGGAAGGGAAGCTGGAAACCATGGTCACCATCGATCTGACGGTCAACGAAACCGTACGCGCGCACAACATCGCCAAGGCCCGCGAGAACAAGATCCTCATCCCAACCATCGATCAGATGAAGCACCCCGAGACCATCCCCGCCAAGGTCCGCGAGGGCCTCACGCAGGTGGGCCTCTGGGACGTGAACCCGCTCAACCTCTTCCGCATCAGCTGGAAGAACGAGCCCGCCGAGTTCGGCGGCCTCTTCCAGGACGTGCCCAACTACATCGAGTTCCCGCCCGAGCTCACCGGCGTTCCCTGCCGTATCGTCGCCATGGTCGGCAAGTGGTTCCCGACGGGCTGCCACAAGGTGGGCGCCTCCTTCGGCTGCCTCGCGCCGCGCCTCGTGACGGGCCAGTTCGACGTCGACGCGCAGAAGGCCGTCTGGCCCTCCACGGGCAACTACTGCCGCGGCGGCGCCTTCAACTCGCGCCTGCTCGGCGCCCAGGGCGTCGCCATCCTCCCCGCGGAGATGAGCCAGGAGCGCTTCGACTGGCTGCATGGGATCGGCGCCGAGGTCATCGCCACACCCGGCTGCGAGAGCAACGTGAAGGAGATCTTCGACAAGACCAACGAGCTCAAGGCGGATCCGGGCTACATGGTCTTCAACCAGTTCGCCGAGATGGGCAACCCCCTCTGGCACTACAACGTGACGGGCAACGCCCTGGTCGACGTGTTCGAGGCCGTGAAGCGTCCCGGCGACCGCTTCTCCGGCGCTTGCTTCACCTCGGGTTCCGCAGGCACCATGTCGGCGGGCGACCGCCTGAAAGACCTCTACCCCGCGCTCAAGCTCGCCGTGGGCGAGGCGCTGCAGTGCCCCACCATCCTCGAGAACGGCTTCGGCGGCCATCGCATCGAGGGCATCGGCGACAAGCATATCCCCTGGATCCACAACGTGCGCAACTCCGACATGGTCATCGACATCGACGATGAGGACTCGCAGCGCCTGCTCCGCCTCTTCAACACGCCCGAGGGCCAGGCGTATCTCGCCGATGCGCTGGGACTGCCGGCGGAGCTGATCGAGAAGCTCACCTGGCTCGGCATCAGCGGCATCGCCAACCTGCTCTGCTGCATCAAGATGGCGAAGTACTACGAGTTCACGGAGCATGACGTCGTGGGCACCGTGCTCACCGACTCGGCGGTCATGTACGCGAGCCGCGTGGCGGAGCTCAACGCCGAGCACGGCCCCTACAGCATCGAGGAGGCGCGTCTCGACCACGCGCTGCACATCCTGGGCCTCAAGACCGATAACATGGCCGAGCTCACCTACAAGGACCGCAAGCGCGTGCACAACCTCAAGTACTACACCTGGATCGAGCAGCAGGGCATGGAGATCGACGACCTCAACGCCCTGTGGTACGACCCCGAGGGAACGTGGGATGCCGTGCATGCGCAGGCGGCGGAGCTCGACCGCCTCATCGACGAGTTCAACGCGGAGTCCGGCGTCCTCGACCTGCTGTAAGTTGGCAGATAGACAGGTCGTTCGTCAGCTTTCTCGCACTAGAAGTCGATGCCGTCCCAGACGATCTGCTTGTAGCGGACGGGGTCGGTGTCTCCTTCCGTCGAGAAGCACAGCACCTTCGAATCCGGCCCCAGGCAGAGCTCCTCGCGCACCGGCGCAAGCCCCTCCTCGAGCATGATCGATGCGAACGCGCCGAAGCCCGCCGCGCCGGACTCCCCCGACACCACGTGCGGATCGTCCTTGAAGTTGCCGGCCAGCATGCGCATGCCGCGCACCGTGAAGCTGTCGGCTCCCGACACGAAGCCGGTCGCATGGTTCTTGAAGAGATCCCAGCCCAGCTCGCAGGGCTCTCCGCAGGAAAGGCCCGCCATGATCGAGGGCATGTCGCCGGTGACGGTGACCGGCTCGCCGTCGCCGCGCACGGCCCCGCGGAACATGCAGTCCGCCGTATCGGGCTCCACGACCACGATACGCGGCGGATCGTCGGGGTAGAGGCCCGCGAAGTAGCCGGTCACGGCACCCGCCATGGCACCCACGCCCGCCTGCACGAAGATGTGGGTGGGCCGCTCGCCGAACTGCTCGGCGGCCTCGTCGGCCATGACGCCGTAGCCCTGCATGATCCACGTGGGGATGTCGGTGTATCCCGGCCACGACGTGTCCTGCACGATGACCCCGTGCTCGTAGGTGGGCGCCATCTCGATGGCCATGCGCACGCAGTCGTCGTAGTTGCCATCCTCGATGGAGACCTCCGCGCCGAGCGCTGCGATGTTGTCGAAGCGTGATGCGCTCGTGCCCTTGGGCATGAGCACGATGCAGCGTTGGCGCAGCTCGCGGGCCGTCCACGCCACACCGCGGCCGTGGTTGCCGTCGGTCGCCGCGATGAAGGTGGCGCTCCCCAGCTCGCGGATGAAGCCGTCCGAGACGAGCACGCTGTAGGGCAGCTCCGAGATATCCCTGCCCATCTCCTGCGCGAGGAAGCGGCCGATGGCGTAGGAGCCCCCAAGCACCTTGAAGGAGTTGAGACCGAAGCGCCACGACTCGTCCTTGACCGCCACGCGGGCGACCCCCAGGTACTCCGCCATATGGCGCAGGTCGGCGAGCGGCGTCACCGCGTACTGCGGGAAGCTCCGATGGAAGTCGCGGGCACGGGTCACCTCCGCCTTCGAGAGCAGCGCAAGATACGGGTCCGCCGTCTTGGGCAGATGGTTGGCGACATACCTCAGATCAGGCTCTGCTGTCTTGCTCATGGCCGCTCTCCTCCCGTGAACAAAGGGACGGAGGATTTGTTCACGCTGCTTCCTGCTACGTGAACAAATCCTCCGTCCCTTTGTTCACGGGAGGCCGGGGCATGAGCGCCGCCGGCCTCCTCCAGCTCGAAACGATGTCAATCCCTGCAGATTAGCGCCTGGCGTGCGTGTTGCCCATGGTCATGGCCATGAGGGCCTTGATGGTGTGCAGGCGGTTCTCGGCCTCGTCCCAGATCACGGACTGCGGGCCGCTCGCCACCTCGTCGGTCACCTCGACACCGCGGTCGGCGGGCATGCAGTGCATGTAGATGGCATCCTTGCTGCCCAGCGCCATGCGGCGGGAGTCGATGCACCAGCCCGGGTTCTCGTTGATCATCTCGACGCCGCGCTTCTCGTCGTCGCCGACGGTCATGATGGGACCCCAGCCCTTGGCGTAGATGATGTCGGCGCCCTCGCAGGCCTCGTCCATGTCGTTCACGATGTTGAAGGAGCCGCCGTAGCGCTCGGCGTTCGCGCGGGCCATCTCGAGGACCTCGGGCTGCAGCTCGAAGCCCTTGGGGTGCGCGAGCGTGACGTCCATGCCGAAGCGCGGCATCACGGTCACGAGCGACTGCGCCATCGAGAGCGGGCGCATGTAGTTGCCGGCAGAGGTCCACGAGATGGTGAACTTGCGGCCGCGCAGCTCGTCATGGAACTTCTCCTTGATGGTGAGCAGGTCGGCCATGGTCTGCGTGGGGTGCCAGATGTCGCACTGCATGTTGTACACGGGGATCGAGGAGTACTTGGCCAGCTCGGCCATCCAGTCATGGCCGCCCACGAGGGTGTTGCGGACGCCCACGGCCTCGCCCATGCGGGAGAGGACCTGGATGGTGTCCTCGGGCGTCTCGCCGTGGCCCACCTGCGTGCCCTTGGGCGTGAGGTAGTTGGCGTGGCCGCCGAGCTGGGTGATGCCGCACTCGAAGGCGTTGCGGGTGCGCGTGGACTCCTCGAAGAAGAGCATGAAGACGGTCTTGTTGCGCAGGATATCGACGGGCTCGCCCAGCAGGTAGCGCATCTTGAGCTCCTTGGCGACCTCCATCAGGGTCTCGATCTCCTCATTGGTCCAGTCCTGCTCGCAAAGAAAATGCCTGCCGATCATCCCTGTCTGCATGTTCCGTTCCTTCCTGTCAACGTGGCCTTATGCGTGAAGCAGATCTCTTGAACAGATTATAGTTGCTCGACGAAGAGCGGGAGCGCCGCGTAGAACTTGACGGCATCGAGAAGCTCGCCGATGGGCACCTTGTCCTGCGTGCCGTGGCAGAGCGTCTCGTCGCCGGGACCGTAGCCCATGGCGGGGATGCCCGCGCGTCCGCAGAGCTGCGTGGCATTGGTGCAGAAGTCCCACTTGGTGATCTCGGGACGGTGGCCGAAGAGGCCCTCGAAGCAGGCCGCACCGGCTTGGATATAGGGGTCGTCCTCGGCCATGACCCAGGACGGGAAGTAATCGACCGCGCGGATCTTGTAGCCGGTATAGGTGGTCACGGTCTCCTCGTCGATCTCGGCCTTCACGCCGGGGATGTCCTCGAAGAAGGCGCCCACCTCGGCGAGCAGCTCCTCGGCCGTCTCGCCGCAGGAGATGCGGCGGTCGCAGGTGATGACAGCCTCGCCGGGGATGGTGTTGAGCGAGGGCGTCTTGCAGTCGATCTTGGTGACCTCGATGGTGCCACGGCCGAGGAACGGGTCCTCCACGAAGTCGTTGAACGCATCGATGCGCTGCATGATGGGGATGGCCTTGATGAGGGCGTTGTCGCCGCGCCAGGCCGCGGAGGCGTGCGCCGCCTTGCCCGGCACGGTGATGCGGATGAGCGCCCTGCCCTTGTGGCCGCGCATCAGGCGGTTGGTGCTCGATTCGGCGACCAGGACGTAGTCGGGCTTGATATCGGGATTCTCCTCCATCATGGCCTTGACGCAGGAGCCCTCGACATCTTCCTCCGAGATGGAGCCCGACACCCACAGCGTGAAATCGCCCTCGAGCCCCAGCTCCTTGATGGCACGCCCGGCGAAGGTGATGCCCGTGAGGCAGCCCTTGTCGTCCACCGCGCCGCGGCCGCGGATCACATCGTCCACGATCTCGGCCTTGAGCGGGTCGTCCATGCCCCAGTCGGCGGGATCGCCGATCTCGACGGTGTCCGCATGGGCATCGTAGAGCAGGACGCAGCGGCCGTGGCCCACGCGCCCCACACAGTTGCCCGCGGGATCCACGCGCACCTCGTCGAAGCCGAACTCCCGCATCTTGGACGCGAGGAACCGGATGGCCTCGCCCTCGTTGTAGGTGACGCTGTTGATGGAGATGAACTCGAGCAGGAACTGCACGATCTCGTCGCGCTTGCCATCCACGTAGGCGGAGATCATCTGCAGCTTCTCATCAAGGTTGCCGCTCATGCGGACGCTCCTTCCTCACGGAGAGCCGGATCGAACCGCATTTCATTGTATCTAGTCGAGGGAGCCTGAGGCACGCTCTGCTCGGCGGGCGCATGACGACTCGGCGAAGATGCCCATGAGGGCGGTGATGCTCTTGGTGGGGACCATGAGCAGGGTGTCGGTGAGGGTGATGCCGAGGGCGCGCTGGGCGTCCACGCAGGCGAGCAACGTCGGCTGGACGGAGAGGGACAGGTCGCCGTAGCCGGGCGAGAAGCGTGCGTTGGAGAAAAGGTTCCGCTCGGCTGCATAGGCGCGGACGCTGCGCTGGCAGGCGGCTGCGGCCTCCTCGACGGCGACCGTGGCGGCCGCGTCGAAGATAACATGCCCCACGGGATCGACGAGCGAGAGCCGCTTGAGCTCGCGCTCGACGTCCATGCCCACGGTGACCGCCATGACGGCGCACGAGACGGCACCATCCAGATGGCGTGCAATCGAGGCGCCGGGAAGGGCCAGCGCGCAGCCGTCGAGGCGGATCGCCCCATCATCGCCACGCCCCGCGATGCCGAAGGCGCTCCACGACGCGCGCGGGCGGGCGAGCTCGAGCGCGCGGGCGATGCCCTCGTCGATACGGGCATCGACCTCGGGCGTGATCTCTTGCCCGCGGTAGCCCATGAAGCGCAGGACCGCGCGGCGCGGCAGCTCGGAGATGCTGTAGGCCTCGACAGGCATGTCCCCTACGACCAGAGGTATCCGCAGCCGAGCAGGGCCTCGCGCGCGGCGTGGCCGATGACGGGCCGGTTCATCGTGTAGATGTGGATGCCGTCGACGCCGTTGTCGGCGAGGTCGACGATCTGGTCGCAGGCGTACTCGATGCCCGCCTCGAGCTGCGCCGCCTCGTCGTCCCCGCAGGCCGCGATCTTGCGGATGACCTTGGAGGGGATCGTCGCGCCGCAGGTGAAGGCCATGCGCTGAATCTGCTTGACGCTCGTGAAGGGCATGATGCCGCATACGATGGGAGCCTTGATGCGCCAGCGTGCACAGCCCTCGCGGAAGCGGTAGAAGAGCTCGTTGTCGAAGAAGAGCTGCGTGACGAGGAAGTCGGCACCGGCATCCTGCTTGATCTTGAGATGCTCGAGCGAGGTCTCGAAGTCGTCGCACTCGAAGTGGCCCTCGGGGTAGCAGGCGGCGCCCACGCAGAACTCGGGATGCGTCTCCTTGATGTAGGCGATGAGGTCGGAGGCGTACGCGAAGTCGATGGCCTCCTTGCCGGGAGCGCGGTCGCCGCGGAGCGCGAGCACGTTGAGGACTCCCTGCTCGGCGAGCGCCTCGAGATACAGGTCGACGGTCTCGCGGGAAGATCCGAGGCAGGTGAGGTGCGCGAGGGCGGAGGTGCCCGTCTCGCGCTCGATGGCGCCGGAGACCGATACGGTGTTGGCGCTGTTGCCGCTGCCGCCTGCCGAGAAGGTCACGGAGATCCAGTCGGGCTGCTCGGCGGCGAGCGCGCCGGCGACCTCGAGGGCCTGGTCGATGGGCAGGTCGCCCTTGGGCGGGAAGATCTCGAACGAGAAGGTCTGCTTGGCTGCGAGACGGTCGCTGATGCGCATGGCGGCTCCTTTACGGTTCGGCTGCCCCCATCTTACCCCGTCGGCGCGCGAGGACCGTCAGAGGAAAAGCATCGTAAACATGCTGGCAACGGCGATATAGGGCGCGAAGGCGAATGCGGCGCCGCGCGAGGTGCGCGAGGTGCGCGGGATGAGGCGATGGAGGACGAGCAGGACGCTCGAGATGCCCGTTATGGCGAGACCCGCCTCCCAGCCCAGGCAGAAGCCGAGGGCTGCGAGGAGCTTCACGTCTCCCCCGCCGATGCCTGCGGTGCCCGACCTGCGCTCCATGATGCGCGCCGTTCCGAGCAGGACCGCGAGCACCGTCGCGGCGCCTGCAAGCGAGGACGCGCAGTGCGCGGCGATGATCGACGGGTCCGCGATACCCGCGAGCGCAAGCTCCCAGACACGCAGGAGGACGGCCGCGAGCACCGTGCCGTTCTCGATGCGGCGCAGGACGAGGTCGTGCCCGGCGGCTGCGCAGAGCATGAACGCGAGGGCAGCCTGGATGATCGACGTGCTGGAGCAGCCGCCCAGAAGCAGGATGAGGACCGAGATGGGTACCCCCGCGATAATCCAGACGCTTCTCTTCGCCGATTGTTGCACGTCCGTCCCTCCGTTCCCGATGCCTGCGGGTGCGATATAGTATGGGTCAATCGGCGGCGGTGCCGACGGGTTTTTGGCGAACGGACGGCGGAAAGAGCGCATACCATGGCGGAGGTTCGGTACAAGGCGAAGCAGCTGATCGTGATGCGGCGCGACCTGCACATGCGCAAGGGCAAGATCGCAGCGCAGGCGGGGCATGCCTGCGTGGAGGCGACCCTCATGGCGCTCGCGCGCGAAGACCGCCTGGACGAGGTCAGGGTCAACGGGTCATGGATCGCCCTCGACCACGGCGAGGATGACTGCACGCCGCTCACCGCATGGTTCGACGCCGGCATCGCCAAGGTCTGCGTCTACGTTGACTCCGAGGAGGAGCTGCTCGACATCTACGAGCAGGGGCTCGAGCAGGGCTTCGCGGTCGCGCTCATCCGCGACGCCGGCATGACCGAGTTCCACGGCGAGTCGACCTTCACCTGCCTGGCGTTCGAGCCGCTCTTCCCCGAGCAGATCGACCCGATCACGGGCGACCTCCCCCTCTTCTGAGAGGATCATCGAACCGTATGGAAAGGGGCCCGCTCCGGGGCCCTACTTGATGGTGCTGTTGAAGTAGATGATGCCGAAGATGACGGCGATGATCACGAGGAGCAGCGCGATGACGGGCAGCGACTGGATCGCGCGCGAGTTGCGGCGCATGATGTTGCGGCGCATCACCTGCTCCTGCCTGCTCGAGCTCATGAGCTGCGGAACGTGCGAGGACGACATGCTGAGACGGCCGCTGCTCGTCGAGTACGAGCGGCCGCTGCCGCGCGAGAACGAGCTCGAATCCCGACGCGCATGCGGCGCCCGGCCGGAGCGCGACCTCAGGCGGGCACGTGCGCTGTTGCTTGTCCTGTTCCTGCTGTCCATGGGTGTGATTCTACCACGCGCATGGCGTCTCCACGGGAACGCCCGAATCGCCCGCCTTCCGCATCAGCCGCGCAGCAGGTCCAACCCGTGCGGCAGCGCGCCGATCACGGCGGAGAGGTTCTCGACGGCGGCTTTGGGGCTGCCGGGGACGTTGACGATGAGCGTGCGGGCGCAGATGCCCGCGACCTCGCGCGAGAGGACCGCGTGCGGCGTGATCTCGAGCGATGCGGCGCGCATGGCCTCGGGGATGCCGGGCGCCAGCCGCTCGCACACGGCCAGCGTCGCCTCGGGCGTGACGTCGCGCGGAGAGAAGCCCGTGCCTCCCGTCGTCACCACGAGGGCGATGTCGTCGGCGACCCACGTGCGGAGCGCCACCTCGATCCCGGAGCGCTCATCGGGAACGAGCGCCGTCGCGACGACGTCGAAGCCCTTCTCGGCGAGGAACGCCGCAAGCGCGGGGCCGCTCGCATCGTCGTAGACGCCTGACGACGCGCGGTCGCTCACGGTCAGGATCGCAGCTGTGTAGGCCATGGCGGACCTCACCTTCCGAACGAGCAGTGCGGGAACGTGCAGGGTTTGCAGCCCAGGCAGAGCCCGCCCTCGCCGAACGCAACGAAATCATGTTTGCAGAGCTCGATGCCCGCAGCGATGCGCGGGAGCACGAGGTCGAAGATGGTCGCCTTGGCGTACATCACGCAGCCGGGGAGCCCCAGCACGGGAGTGCCGTCATCGTAGTAGCCGACGAGCAGCATCGCGCCGGGCAGCACGGGTGCGCCGTAGGTCACGATACGCGCGCCGCTCGCCTTGATGGCGCCGGGGGTGTTGTCGTCGGGGTCGACGCTCATGCCGCCCGTGCAGATGACGAGGTCGACACCCCGCTCGCGCGCCTCCGCGATGGCGGCGCAGATATCGTCGCGGCCGTCGCCCGGCGTGGCGCGGTAGATGCAGGAGATGCCGAACGCGGCGAGCTTCTCCTCGACCACGGGCGTGAAGGCGTCCTCGATACGGCCCGATGCCACCTCGGAGCCCGTCGCGATGATGGCTGCGGTCTTGAGGCGGTAGGGCACGACGCGCAGGAGCGGCTCGGTTCCCGCCGCCGCCTCGGCGGCAGAGAGCGTCTCCTCAGCGACCACGAGCGGGATCACGCGCATGCCTGCGAGCTTATCGCCCTCACGCACCGCAAACCCGCCCCTGCGCGTGGCGATCATCACCTCGTCCGTCGCGTTCACGGCGGCGAGGCGCCCGCTGTCGACGAGGAAGACGCCGTCGCACGCGGACGTGAGCTCGATCTTGCCCTCGGATGGCTCGCTCGCGCGCATGTTGGCGGTGCCGCAGAGCGTGGCGAGGCGGCGGGCCGCGTCGTTCTCATGGACCATGCCCTCCTCGAGCTCGAGCACGTAGAGCTGCGTCTTGCCCATATCGAGCAGCACGGGGATGTCCTCTGGCGCGACCACATGGCCCTTCCTGAAGCGCGGTCCCTTCGAGACGCCCGGGATGATCTGGGTCATGTCGTGGCAGAGCACGTGGCCCACGGCATCCTCGGTCCTGATCAGCTTCATGCGAGCTCTCCTTCCTCCAGCACGCGGACCTCATCGCCCGGGCGCACGATGCCCCCGCGCAGCACGACGGCGAAGATGCCGCGCGCCGGCATGACGCACATGCCCACCTGGCGCTTGATCGCGCAGTCGTTGTGGCATTCCTTGCCGATCTGGGTCACGGCGAGACGCGCGGGCCCCACCGCGAGCACGGTGCCCACGGGCAGCGCGGGCAGGTCGATGCCGCGCGTGAGGATGTTCTCGGCGAAATCCCCCGGCGCCAGCTCGATGCCGCGCGCACGCATCTCGTCGACGGCCTCGTCGGCGAGGAGCGACACCTGGCGGTGCCAGTTGCCCGCATGGACGTCGCCCGCGACGCCGTGGCCCGCGAGCAGCTCGATTGCGGGCTGCGGCACCTTGCGCTCGCCCTTGCGGACGCTCGTGCAGACTGCGACGACCTCCGCCATCAGATGCCTTCCCTCAGGAACCGGCCGCTCGCGCCGCCGTCCTTCTCGAGCACGAAGATCTGGTCGATCTCCATGTCGCGCTGGACCGCCTTGCACATGTCGTAGATCGTGAGCGCTGCGGTGCTGGCGGCGGCGAGCGCCTCCATCTCCACGCCCGTCTCGCCCGCGCAGCGCACACGCGAGAAGACCTCGACGGCGTCCTCGCCGAGGGCGAATTCGACGTCGCAGGAGGTCAGCGCGATCGGGTGGCAGAGCGGGATGAGCTCCCAGGTGCGCTTGGCGGCCATGATGCCCGCCACCTGCGCGACCGCGAGCACGTCACCCTTCTTCGAGCCGCCCGTGCGGATGAGGTCGACCACATCGGGACGCATGGCGATGCGCGCGTGGGCGCGGGCCATGCGGGCGGTCTTGGGCTTGTCGGTCACATCGACCATATGGGCGCGGCCCTCGGCGTCGATATGGGTGAGCTCCGCCATGGTCATCCTCCGATCCTCGACATGTCGCGAAGGGATCCGCTGGAACCCGACGCGAGCGTGTGGCCTGCGGGCTTGGCGAGGATCGCCCGACGCAGGGCATCCTCGAGGTCCTTCCCGTGCATGCCGTTCAAGTCTATCTCCTCCGCGCTGTGCAGGCAGGGCTTGGCGAAACCGTCCGCCGTCACGCGAATCCTGTTGCACGTCGCGCAGAACGGCTCCGACAGCGGCGCGATGACCTGCAATTGGGGACGGTTCCTTCTTCGCGGTTTTCCGCGCTTTTGGGACGGTTCAGTTCTCGCGGTCTTCCCTGAGAAAGGAACCGTCCCAAAATACAGGTCGGCAGCGGGGCCGATGGGCATGAGCTCGATGAAGCGCATCTCGACGTCCTGGTCGGATGCGAAGCGCTCGAAGTCCTCGAGCTCGTCGTCGTTGATGCCGGGCATCAGCACACAGTTCAGCTTGGTGCCTTCGAACCCCGCCTCCTTGAGAGCCTCGAGTCCGGCTAGGACGTCGTCAAGCGACCCGCCGCGGGTGATGGAGCGGTAACGCTCCGGATCGAGCGTGTCGAGCGAGACGTTCACCCGCGCGAGGCCCGCCGCACGGAGCTCGGATGCCATCGGCGCGATGAGCGTGCCGTTGGTCGTGAGGCAGACCTCCTCGATTCCCGGAACCGCCGCGATCCCGCCCACGATCTCGGGCAGATCGGCGCGCGTGCAGGGCTCGCCGCCCGTGATGCGCACCTTGCGCACGCCGAGCGAGGCGGCAGCCTCGACGATCTCCGCGCACCGCCCGGGCGAGGGCATCGACCTGTAAAAAGGAACCGTCCCCAATTGCAGGTCGCGGCAGTAGATGCAGCTCAGGTTGCAGCCCTCGGTCACGGAGAGCCGCAGGTAATCGACCTCTCGTCCGAAGCTATCGCGCATGTCCGCCCCTGATCTCGACGATCTTCGAGCTCAGCCGCTCGACCTCGGCACGGTCGTGGGACACGAGGATGCACGGTCCCGCGAACCCGGCGAGATGCTCCATCAGCTCGTCCTCCAGCTCGCGCTTGAGCTCCTCGTCGATGGCCGAGAATGGCTCGTCCAACAGGAGCACCGCCGGATCGTTCACGAGGCAGCGGGCGAGCGCGACGCGCTGCTGCTCGCCGCCCGAGAGCTGGTGCGGCCTGCGCTTCTCGAGCCCTTCGAGGCGGAAGGCGCGGATCTGCTCGGCGACGCGCTCCGCACGCTCCTCGCGGCTGCCCGTCCGCATGCCGCAGGCGATGTTGCCCTCCACGGTCATCGTCGGGAACAGCGCGTAGCTCTGGAACAGATACCCCACACGGCGGTCGCGCGCGGGCACGTCGATGCCGCGGTCGCTCTCGTAGAGAGAGTCCCATCCGAGCGTGATGCAGCCCTCATCGGGAACCAGGAGCCCCGCGATGCACTTGAGCGTCATGGTCTTGCCCGCTCCCGACGGCCCGAAGAGCGCCGTGACCGACCCGCCATCCTGCGCGGTGAACTTCGCATCGAGCGTGAAATCGTCGAGCCTCTTCCTGATGTCGACGCCGAGCATCATCGCCTCCGCCTCCCCTCGCGGTCGCGGCCCTCGAGCCAGTTGAGCACGAAGAGCGCGACTGCGGAGATGGCGATGTTCACGAGCACCCAGCGCAGGGCGAGCGCGTCGTTGCCGATCTGCCAGAGCTGGTAGACCGTGGTCGAGACGGTCGCCGTGACACCCGGCGTGTAGCCCGCGACCATCGACGTCGCCCCGTATTCGCCGAGCGCGCGGGCGAAGGCGAGCACTGCGCCGGCGATGATGGATGTCCGGCAGCTGGGCAGCTTCACCCGCCAGAAGATCCAGACCTCGCCCTTTCCCAGCGTGCGCGCGGCATCGGCGAGATCCTCGTCGAAGCCCTCGAAGGCTCCGCGCGCGGTCCGGTACATGAGGGGGAACGCCACGACCACGCTCGCGAACACGGCAGCGTACCACACCATCGTGAGGCGCACCCCGAAGACCTCGAGCGCCCATGCGCCGAGCGGGCGGCGCGGACCCAGGACCATGAGCAGCAGGAACCCCACCACAGTCGGCGGCAGCACGAGGGGCAGGGTGAGCACCACGTCGACGAGCGCCTTCCACGCGCGGGGCAGCTTGGCCACCGCGCCTGCGAGCCAGATGCCCAGCAGGAACACGGCCGCGGTGGCGAGCGCGGCGATGCGGAGCGAGTTTATGAGCGGAAACCAGTCCACGGGACCCTTCCTCTAGGCGAGCGGCGTGAAGCCCACGCGCTCGAACGCCGCACGGCCCGCATCTCCGCAGAGGAACCGCAGGTAGGAGGCGGCGAGCTCGGGTTGAGCGGAACCGGCGAGCACGGCAGCCGGATAGACCACGCGCCCGCACATCTCCTCGGTCGCCACGGCGATGGCGGGAAGCCCCGCGGAGAACGCGTCGGATGCGTAGATCACGCCCGCATCCACGGTGCCCTCGGACACCTGCGCGGTGACCGCCTTGACGTTGTCGCCGTAGGTGATCAGATGCCGCGCCACCAGATCGTCCTCGGAAAGGCCGTAATGCTCGAGGATCCTGAGCGTGTAGGTGCCCACCGGCACCTCCTCGTTGCCCATGGCGAACAGGATGTCGCCTGCCTCGAGGTGCGTGGCAAGGTCGTCGAAG
Source organism: uncultured Coriobacteriaceae bacterium (assembly GCA_902795065.1). Classification (GTDB taxonomy): domain Bacteria; phylum Actinomycetota; class Coriobacteriia; order Coriobacteriales; family Atopobiaceae; genus RUG721. The sequence continues at coordinate 20,330 of CADBJR010000003.1, read as the reverse complement.
CTCTCGATGCCGGCGGGATTGCCCTCGGGCACCACGAGCACGACCTTGTTCTCGAGGATGTCGAAGCGGCTCGCCTCGTCGATGAGGCTCGCCTCGGCGAGCTGGCCCATCTGCTTCTGCGCAGCCGAGATGAACACGTCGGCCTGCGCACCCTCCTTGATCTGGTCGCGCAGCTTTCCCGAGGAGTCGAGCGTGAGCAGCACCTCCGCCTCCTCGAACTGAGGCGAAGCCTCCTCGAGCGCCTCGGTGAGCGACGCGGCGGCGAAGACGGAGAGCTGCGGTTTCTCCTCCAGCGGCGCCGTGCAGGCAGGGATGGCGAGCAGCGCACCGGCTGCGAGCAGGCTACGTCGTGTGATGGATGGCATGGCGACCTCCCCTCGATTCCGCGCGCATGCGGACCATCTGCGCGGCGATCGCAAGCGCGATCTCCGCCGGCGTCTCGGCGCCGATGTCCTCGCCGATGGGCAGGCGGATGGCATCGACGGCGTTCTGGTCATGCCCGCGGTGCACGAGCTCCTCGCGGGCGATCACGGCCTTGCGGCGGCTGCCGATGCAGCCCACGTACGCGCAGCCGCAGCCCAGGATCTGGTCGAGCACGTCGATGTCTGCGATATGCCCGTGGGTGAGCACGACGGCGAAGTCGCCCGCGCCGGGCAGCGCATCGAGCGTCGCGAGGTCCGTATAGGGTCCGCACACGATGCGCGCGGCGCCGGGCAGGCGCTCGGCCACCGCCATCGCGGGACGGTCGTCCACGACGATGGGCGCGAAGCCCACGTCGGGCAGCAGCTTCACGAGCGCGGATGCCACATGCCCCGCGCCGTAGACGAATGCGCGGGTCTTCTCGGTCTGCTCGGTGGAAAGCAGGGTCTCGAGCTCGCCCTCCCCCGCAGGATGGATGTCCAGCAGCGCATCGCCGCCGCAGGCCATGCCCGTCTCATCGCGGGTGAACCAGCACGTCTCGCCGGGAGCGCCCGCGAGCACCTCACGCGCTCGCTCGATGGCGAGATACTCGATCGAACCGCCGCCCACGGAGCCCATAAGCGAACCGTCCTCGGAGAGCGCGAGCCATGCCCCCGCGCCGCGGGGCATCGACCCGCGCGTCTCGACGATCCGCACGATGACGGTGCGTCCGGCCATGTCAGACCCCCCTCACGCGGATGCGGCGCGTTCCCGGGACGTGCTCGGCCACGCGCCCAACCACGACGGCAGAGGGCACGCGCGGATCGGCGGCGAGGTCGGCGAGCAGCGCCTCCGCATCGTCAGGGGAGACGGCGATCATGAGGCCGCCCGAGGTCTCGGGGCAGAAGAGCACGTCGAGCAGATCGCGCGGCATGCCCTCAGCGGGTTCCACCTCGGCTTCGGCGAAGCGGCGGTTGCGGTACATGCCCGCGGGCAGGATGCCCAGACGGGCCGTCGCGCGCGCACCGTCGAGCAGCTCGAACGCATCCGCATCGAGCTCCACGGCGACATCGGCGCCCTGCGCCATCTCGAGCACGTGGCCGAAGACGCCGAAACCGGTCACGTCGGTCGCAGCGTGGCAGTCGTGGACTGCCATGATGTCGCGCGCGTAGCGGTTGAGCGTCATCATCGAGGCCTCCGCGGCGGCGACCTGCGCCTCGCTCGCAAGGTCCCCTTTCGCGGCCGTGACCACGCAGCCGCTGCCGAGCTTCTTGGTGAAGACGAGCACATCGCCTGGACGCGCCCCGGAGTTGGAGAGCAGGCGCCGCGGATCCACGAGACCGCAGACGGCAAGCCCGTACTTGGGCTCCTCGTCGTAGATAGAGTGGCCGCCCGCAATCGACGCGCCCGTCTCGGCGACCTTCTCGTAGCCGCCGCGCAGGATCTCGTGCACGACCTCCCGGGGCATGGACTCGGGAACGGCCATGATGTTGAGCGCGATGGTCGGCTCGCCGCCCATGGCGTAGATGTCGGAAAGCGCGTTCGCCGCTGCGATGGCTCCGTAGGTATAGGGATCGTCCGCGATAGGCGGGAAGAAATCGCAGGTCATGACCATGGCAAGGTCATCGGTGAGCTGGTAGACCGCCGCGTCGTCGCTCTTGTCGAAGCCCACGATGAGCCTGGGGTCGCGCTTGACGGGCAGGTCTGAGAGGAGCTGGGCGAGCACGCCGGCGCCCACCTTGGCACCGCAGCCCGCGCACTCCGAGAGCTTGGTCAGCTTGATATCGTCCATCATTCTCCAATCATGAGACACCCTCCCCGGGAGCGTTGTCTCACGGGAGCGTTGTCTCACTAACGCGCTGGTAAGAGCGAGGATCGCCTCGAGCACGCCGCCGCCGACGGCGAGGGCCTTATCTGAGGCGCAGCGGATAAAGCCGGGTTCGCAGCGCGGATCCACGTCGCCCGCCTTCATGCCCGCAGAGACATGCACGCCATCGGCGAGAAGCCCGCGGATCACGCCGTCGATGGTGGCGCGCATGGGAAGCCCCGCAACCTCGCCGCACACGTCGCCCGACCGCACCTCGTCGCCGATCCGGACACGTCCGCGGAACACGCCGTCGGCCGGCGCGCGCATCACGCGCTCGCCCGCGAAGCCGCCGATCAGCCCGGGGATGCCGGTGTTGGGCAGCGCGGATCCCTCATAATGAACGCGGCCCAGGTAGTGGCCGCGCATGGTCTCGACCACGGCATGGCAGTCGAGCCCCGCCGTGAAGCCGGGGCCCACGCCGACCACCGCCGGGGCCATATCGATCGTGGTCCCGAGGTTGCGCTTGGCGAGGATCGCGTCGACGAGCACGTCGGGCGCGAACGCCTCCACGCTGGCGGCACCGGGATCCACGAGCACGGGAACCTCTCCGCGGCCGATCGCGAGGAGCGCCTCATCGACGTTGAAGGCGAGCCGCGCCGTGATGCCCTCCACGGCGCACTCCCCAAGCCGCACCGCCTCCGAGAAGGCCACCGTACGGCGGATGGTGGTGGGCTCGGCGACCTCGAGCATGGCCACGCGGATGCCCGCGCGGTAAAGGCGCAGGGCGATGCCGGTCGCGATGTCGCCCGCTCCACGGATCAACGCGAGCATGCTAGACCTCCAGTTCCAGGATCTCCTCGTGCGCCAGCGCCTCGAGAGCGGCGGACAGCGCATCGCGTGCGGACAGCGGGCTCTTCCAGGCGAGGCCGCATTCGGCCGTCACCACGGTAGGCGTCGGGATGATCCTGCCGGGTACGCCACGGGCCATGAGCGCGGACTCCGCCGTCATGGCATCGTGCGTGGAGGCGAAGGTCACCACGAGGCTTTTCACGACCGCGCCCATCAGAGCGCTCCCGCGATCGATCTGAGCGCGAACAGCGCGAAGGAGATATCCTCCTCGCCCGTGAACCAATTGAACGAGAACCGCACGGCTCCCGTGCCGAGCGTCCCCAGCGCCGCATGCATGCGCGGTGCGCAGTGCAGGCCGGCACGCGTGGCGATGCCGTGATCGGCTGCGAGCCTTTCGGCGAGCACGGACGACTCGACGCCGTCGAGGTTGAGCGAGACGACCGGTGTGCGCATCATGTCGCAGCGGCCATAGACCTCGATGCCCGGGATATCGCCGAGGCCCTCGAGGAAGCGCACGAGCAGGGCCTGCTCGTGGTCGAGGATCGTCTCGATACCGACCTCGCCGAGCCAGTCGAGGGCCGCGCCGAGGCCCGCGATGCCGCAGATGTTGAGCGTGCCCGCCTCCAGATGCTCGGGCCAGACCGCAGGCTGGCGGCGCTCCGCGGACAGGACGCCCGTCCCGCCCTCTATGAGCGGCCCCATCTCGATTCCGGGTGCCACGAGGATCGCGCCCGTGCCCGTGGGACCCATGAGTCCCTTGTGCCCGGTCACGCAGAGCACGTCGGCAGGCTGCCCGCCGTCTGCGCGGCATCGAGCACCACGGGCACGCCGTGGGCATGCGCCGCCGCGACGATCCGCCACACGTCCGAGACCATGCCGGTCACGTTCGAGGCGTGCGTGCAGACCACGTAATCGCAGGGCTCGGCGAGAAGCGCCTCGGACGCAGCGTAATCGAGGGCGCCGTCGCTGCCTGCGGAGACGAAATCGACCTGGACGCCCTGCTCGTCGGCAAGGCGCGCCAAGGGGCGGAGCACCGCATTGTGGTCCCAGTCGGTCGCGACCACGCGGCCGTGCCTGCGCGGCAAACCCAGGATGGCGGTGTTCAGCGCCTGCGTCGCCCCGCTCGTGAAGCACACGCGCTCGGGATGGGAGAAGCCCAGATAATCGCAGAGCTTCTCGCGCGTGCGGAAGACGAGCCGCGTCGCATCGAGGTCCTCGTCGCCGGCACCGCGGCCGTACGAGCCGAACCCCTCCAGCGCGCGCAGCACCGCCTCGCCCACCTCGGGCGGGCGCTCATGGGACGTCGCGGCGCAGTTGAGGTAGATCATCGCGGTCGGAGCTGCTAGAGCGAGACCACGTCGGGCTCGGTGGCGATGATCTCGGCGATGGCGTAGAGGTTGGTGACCCCGCCCACGCCGAGCTTGTCGCGGATGCCGTAGTAATCGAGGCAGGTGCCGCAGGTGAGGATCTTCGTGCCGCGGCCCTCGAGCTCGCGGATATCGTCGAGCGATTCGCTGCCCGCGCAGGTGAGGCGAGCGCCGGAGTTGAAGAACAGCATGGTCTTGGGCACGCGCTCCTGGTGCGCGAGCGCGTAGATGAGGCCCTTGATGAGGATGCGTCCCAGCTCCTCGGAGCCGCGGCCCATGGAGTCGGAGCCGACCGCGATCACGGCGTCTCCCGTCTCGGGAACCGGCTCGGGCGCGGGCACCTCGCAGATCTCGGCCGCCGCTTCGACGACGGATGCGACGGGCGCGACGGCGCCGCGCGGCACGAAGGTCATCGAGGTGTGGCGGCCCTTGTTCGCCACGAGCAGCTCGCAGTTCTTCTCCTCGGCGAGGCGCGTGAGGTTGCCGACGGCGACCTCGTCGTTCACGAGCACCTCGAGGAATTCCTCCGGGCCGAGCTTGGGCAGGGCCTCGAGGGTGAGCACGACGGGCTTGGGGCACGTGAGGCCGCGGGCATCGATCTGCATGGGAGCTCCTTTCGACGAGCGTTATTCTCGTAAAAGTATAACGCTCGGACGGACCGCGGCCCCGCTCGCACGTGGAAGGAGGAAAGGGTATCGTGGAAGGAACAACCCGGAAGGAAGGCAGCCATGCGCACCCTCTACCTCATGCGACACGGATACACCCTCTTCAACTTCCTCGACAAGAAGCAGGGCTGGTGCGACTCGCCGCTCACATCGGTCGGCGTGGCGCAGGCCCGCGAGGCGGGCGAGCACCTGCGCGGGCTCGGCATCCGGATCGACCACGCGTACTCCTCCCCCTCCGAGCGCGCATGGCGCTCGCTGGAGCTTGCGTTGGGCGAGGACTTCCCGTTCACGATGGACAAGCGCCTGCGCGAGTGGAACTTCGGCGTGCTCGAGGGACAGGACAACTACGTCGCGATGCGTCCGGCATCGGGCGACTACTACGGCAGCTTCGGAGGCGAGGTCGAAGCGCAGGTGCGGGCCCGTTTCCTGCCCGCGATCGACGACTTCATGCGCCGTCCCGACCACGAGAACGTGCTGGTCGTGACCCACGGAGCGACCACGAGGCTGTTCTTCCGCACGTGGCAGGAGCATTCGCACGTCGAGCATGACGGACGCATCGGCAACTGCGGCATCTACACGTTCGCGTTCGATGAGGATACCGGCGTCTACTCCTGCACGGACATGTGGATGCCCTCGCTGCAGACCGAGTCGGTCATCATGACCGAGTTCCCGGAGATGCCGGTGTAGGCCTACATGCCCGGCGATATGCCGAGCGCCCGGGCGACCATCAATCCGATGATGAGGACCGCGACGAGCGTGATGACGACGCCGATGGCCTTCTTGATGACCGCCGCGCCGATCGCCACCACGAGGATGGGCACGATGATCGCTGCCAGCGCGTCGAAGTTGAAGTCCATGGAACCCCTTCCAGAGCATTGTTCTCCCCTATTATAGGTTCTGCTACCCGGATGGGAGATTCGCATGGAGCTGGCAGAAAAGCTGCACATAGAACCCGGCATCACCGCCGTCATCGGCAGCGGGGGCAAGACGACGCTGCTCGCACGGCTTGCCGAGGAGCTGCAGGGCACCGTCGTGCTCGCCACCTCGACGCGCATCCTGCCGTTTCCCGGCATCTCCACGGCCTCATGCCCGCCGCTTCCCGGACGCGTGAGCTGCGTCGGCGAACCCGTCGACGGCGGCAAGCTCGCAGCTCCGACCTGCGGATTCGAGATCCTCTCCGCAGCAGCGGACCACGTCGTCGTCGAAGCCGACGGCTCACGCGGACTGCCGCTCAAGGCGCACGCACCCTGGGAGCCGGTCATCCCGGAAGGCTCTGCCCAGACCATCCTCGTGGTCGGCGCATCCGGTTTCGGGAGGCCCGTGGGCTCCGCCGTCCATCGTCCGGAGATCTTCTGCGCACTCGCGGGATGCACGCCCGACGATGCCGCCACACCCGAGCTCGTCGCACGCGCCATCCGCTCCGAGGCCCTGGCTGACCGCCTGCTCATCAACCAGGCGGATACGCCCGAGCTGATGCGGCTCGCCCGCGAACTCGGAGAGCGCGTCGGCCTTCCCTATTGGGCAGGCTCGTTGCAGGCCGGCGCATAGGACCATCTCGTTACGATTCTGCGGTTTTCCCGCAGCTTGGCGGCGCAGGAGCCGCAAGAGGTCTATGGTAGGCAGTGCACATAGCCATGAAAGGACCGCCATGACCGATCTCGACCTAACCCGGGAGCTCTGCGCCTTCATCGAGAAGAGCCCCACCGCTTTCCACACCGTAGCCTCCATCAGCGCCTATCTCGACGAGGCCGGCTTCCGCCGCCTCAACGAGAACGACTCCTGGAGCGTCGCCCCCGGCGATGCCTGCTACGTCATCCGCAACAACTCGAGCATCATCGCCTTCAAAGCGGGGGCGGACATCCCCGCGGACGGCGCCCGCTTCCAGATGGCTGTCTCGCACACCGACTCCCCCATGCTCAAGGTGAAGCACAACCCCGAGATGGATGGCCCGCAGGAGACGCTCCGCATCGACGTCGAGACCTACGGCGGCATGATCGACGCCACCTGGCTCGACCGGCCGCTGGGCATCGCGGGCCGTGTGATGGTGCGGACGGCGGACGGCCGTGTGAAGAGCCGCCTCGTGGCGAGCGACCGCGACGTGGCGCTCATCCCCAACGTCGCCATCCACCAGATGCGCGAGACCAACAAGGGCCGCGAGCTCAACCGCCAGGTCGACCTTGCCCCCATCTTCTCAGCCGGCCTGCTCGGGCGCGGCGCCTTCGACGCCATGATCGCGGAGCTCGCGGGCACCGACCCGGCGTCGATCCTCGGCAAGGAGCTCTTCCTCTACAACCGCATGCCGCCGCACGTGTGGGGCTGGGCGGACGAGTTCGTCTCGGCGCAGCGCCTCGACGACCACCAGTGCGCCTTCGCGTCGCTCAAGGCGTTCATCGCCGCGCAGAACCCGTCCTGCATCACCGTGTTCGGCTGCTTCGACAACGAGGAGGTGGGCTCGGGCACCAAGCAGGGCGCTCATTCCACCTTCCTGCGCGACACGCTCGTGCGCGTGAACGCGGCGCTCGGAGGCACCGACGAGGACTATCTGCGCGCGCTGGCGCGGTCGTTCCTCGTGAGCTGCGACAACAGCCACGCGATCCATCCCAACCACCCCGAGCTCTACGACGGCGAGAACTGCGGGCGTCTGAACGGCGGCGTCATCATCAAGGAGTCGGCAAACCAGAAGTACACGACCGATGCCTTCAGCCGCGCGGTCTTCACCGCCGTGTGCGAGGATGCGGGCGTGCCCTACCAGACCTTCGCCAACCGCAGCGACTCGCCGGGCGGCTTCACGCTGGGCAACATCTCCAACACGCAGGTCAGCGTGCACGCGGTTGACGTCGGCCTCGCACAGCTGGCCATGCACTCGAGCTTCGAGACGGCGGGGGCGGCCGATGCGGCCCATCTCCTGCGCGCGCTCGAGGCATTCTACGGTGCGGAGATCGCCATCGAGGGAGCCGATGCGTTCACGGTGAAGCTCGCCACGCAATTGTGACGCCTCGATAAACGTTCGCAACCCCGTGCATTTCGTAATCAAGATAGTCATTACGATATGTACACGCTCGATTCACCACGAAAGCAAGGAAGGCTCGTTATGAAGAAACCGCAGGACATCCTGAAGATGCCCCACGAGCAGCTGGAGGCCATCCAGCTCGAGGGCATCAAGAAGACCGTGATCGCCTGTTATGAGAACGTGAAGTTCTACCACGACCTTTTCGATGAGGCGGGTTTCGATCCCTACGCTGTCGAGACCATCGACGATCTCAAGAAGGCCCCCTTCACCACCAAGCAGGACCTGCGCGACAACTACCCCTACGGCTTCTTCGCCGTCCCCATGAAGGACATCCGCGAGATCCACATGAGCTCCGGTACCACCGGCGTCGCCACCGTGGGCGGCTACACCGAGCATGACCTCGAGATCTGGAGCGACTGCTTCGCGCGCGGCATCTGGTATGCCGACGGCACTGAGGACGACGTGGCGCACATCTGCTACGGCTACGGCCTGTTCACCGGCGGCCTCGGTGCGCACTACGGCTGCCAGCAGGCGGGCTGCACCACCATCCCCATGAGCGCGGGCAACACTGAGCGCCAGATCCGCGTCCTGCGCGAGATGGGCTCCACCATCCTGTGCTGCACGCCCAGCTACGCCATGCACATCGCCGACACCGCGATCGCCATGGGCATCGACCCCAAGAAGGACTTCCACCTGCGCGCGGGCATCCACGGCGCCGAGGCCTTCTCCGACAACTTCCGCGCGGAGCTTGAGGAGAAGCTCGACTACAAGGTGCTCGATGTCTACGGCCTCACCGAGACCATGGGCCCGGGCGTCGCCATCGAGTGCATGGAGCAGAACGGCCTGCACCTGGCCGAGGACCACTTCTACGCGGAGATCATCGACCCCGAGACCGGCGAGGTCCTGCCCGAGGGCGAGTGGGGCGAGCTCGTGCTCACCACCATCGACCGCGAGGCCACGCCCGTCGTGCGCTACCGCACGCGCGACATCACGCGCATCATCCCCGGCGAATGCGCCTGCGGCCGCACGCACAAGCGCATCGACCGCCTGCACGGCCGCACCGACGACATGCTCATCATCCGCGGCGTCAACGTGTTCCCGAGCCAGATCGAGGACGTCATGAAGACGTTCCCGCAGGTCGCGAGCTGGTACCAGATCGAGCTCACCCGCAAGAACCACCTCGACGTGGTCACGCTCAAGGCCGAGGTCAACCCCGACTTCGACTTCGACCAGATCAGCGCCATCGAGCAGCTCCAGAAGGATATCCAAGCCAAGCTCAAGACGGCGCTCTCCGTGGGCATCCGCGTGAAGCTCGTCGAGCCCAAGACCATCGCCCGCTCCGAGGGCAAGGCCAAGCGCGTTATCGATTTGAGGGGAGACGATAAGTAATGATCATGCAGCTCACCGTGTTCCTTGAGAACTCCGAGGGACGCCTTGCGGCGCTCTGCCGCACCCTGGCCGATGCCGGCGTCAACATGGACGCCCTGACCATCGCCGAGACGAGCGACTACGGCGTCGTCCGCATCATCTGCGACAACGTGTTCCATGCCGTCGACGTGCTCGAGGACGCCGGATTCCGCGCCACCAAGACCAAGGTGCTGGCCGTCGAGCTTCCCGACCGTCCCGGCGCCCTCGCCGAGCTCCTCGAGGCCCTCGACACCACCAAGGTCAACATCGAGTACGGCTACTGCTTCCAGTCCAACGGCGACGTCGCCATCGACGTGCTCAAGATCAAGCCCGAGGACCGCGACAGGGCCGAGGCGGCCATCGAGCGCGCCGGCTTCAAGACGCTGCACTACGACGACATCGCCTCGTAGCGCGGAACGCGGTATCATTGAGCGGTGCGCCCGTTCGATGGAAGGAAGGTAGCAGATGTCCGGTGGCAAGAGGCTGAACCCGAGGCTCGAGTCGTTGCTCGTCTTCGCGGTCGTGATCGGAGCGGCGGCGCTCTCAGCATTCATCAGGTCGCGCGCCACGGGCCAGCCCTTCTCACTCAACTGGAGCGTCGCCCTTCTCGCAGCAGCGGCATGCGCCGCCATCGTCTACCTCGGGCCCCCGCTGCTCTACCGGCTGAAGTCCGAGATGCGCGAGCGCCGCGAGAAGAAAGAGCGCTGATAGCAGACCCGCAGGCCTCTGACCTGCGGGTTTTTCTGTCAAATAACCTGTCCCTTTGACAGGTTTTCTGTCAAAGGGACAGGTTATTTGACAGGATTTCTCCGCTAGATGCGGGCGAGGGCCTTGATCTCGACCTTGCCGCCCTTGGGCAGCGCGACAACCTGGAACGCAGCGCGCGCGGGATAGGGCGCCTCGAAGAACTCCGCATACACCTCGTTCATGGCGCCGAACTCGGCGATGTCGGTGAGCAGCACGGTCGTCTCGACAACGTCGGCCATCGTGGCGCCGGCCGCCTCGAGGATGGCCTTGATGTTGGAGAGGCTCTGGCGGGTCTGGCTTCGGATATCGTCGCCCGCAAACTCGCCCGTAGCGGGGACGAGGCCGAGCTGTCCGCTCACGTTGATCGAGACGCCCTCCGCGGCAACTCCCTGGCTGTAGGGCCCGATGGCCGCAGGAGCGTTGGCGGTTGCGATGGCGCGGTTGTTCATGGCGTCCTCCTCAAGACGTAACGTTCGAGCTCTTCCAGCTGCTCGGGGGTGTCGATATCGAGAAGCTCGCAGGCGCGTGCGGCTTCGACCAGGATGACGCGGGAAGCGAGGTGGGGCCGCGTGCGCAGCAGCTCGGAGCCGCCGACGTCTCCTTCGAGCGCAGCGAGCTCATCAAGGCAGTCGCACGGCCAGATGACGGGCGAGCCGGGCGCGCCGTCATGGGCAAGGCGGATAATCGCATCGGGGTTCTCTGCCGCTGTAAGCACGAGCACACGCACGCTCGCCTCCGAGAGGAGCGGCTGGTCGCCGGGCACGAAGAGGCAGGCGGGAGCATCGCCGATGGCAGCAAGCCCCGCACGGATGGTGTCGCTCTGAAGCGGGCCGTCGTGGAGCACGGCGGTCGCCCCGCAGCTCTCCGCGAGCGCTGCGACATCGGCGCTCCGCGTGACCACGCGCACGTCGAGCAGGTCGGAAGGAAGCGCCGCAAGCGTATGCTCGAGCACCGTGGAGCCTGCGAACGGAGCGGTCAGCTTGTTCGACCCGAAGCGCCGCGACTCACCGCTCGCCATGACCACGCAGCCCAACCGCGAGAACCGCCGCTCGTAGAGGGATTCCGCAGTTGCCGCGGCCTCGGTCCGCCACGCGTCGTAGCGCGCGAGCAGCAGCTCCGCCTCGAACGTGAGCGCCGATCCACCGCCCGCGGTGCCGCCGCGCTTGCGCTCGAGCAGCGCATGGCCCAGCCCGTCCTCTGCCGTGCGGATGATGCGGGTGGCCTTGCTGTAGGCCATGCCCATCTCAGCGGCGGCGGCATGCAGGCTGCCCGTCGCACGCGTGCGCGCGAGCAGCTCAGCGGGGCCGGGACCGAAGATGCGGCCCGCACCGCCCGCGATCACGGGGTTTATCGAGGGGAAGAGCTTCAAGGCACGACCTTCCGTTCGCTGTGCTCGACACGGAACAAGCATACCGCGAACGGATATGATGAACGTGCGAAACACCCGAGGGAAGGAGTCCCATGGACGAGACACGCGCAGCCGAGCTGGTGGAGTTTTGCCAGCGCCTCGTGCGGACCAAGAGCTACTCCGGGCAGGAGCAGGACGCCGCCGCCGTGCTCGCCGACGAGATGCGCGCGCTCGGCTACGACGATGTCATCGTCGACAAGTACGGCAGCGTCATCGGCACCATCGAGGGCAACCGCCCCGGACCCACCGTCCTGTTCGACGGCCACATCGACACCGTGCCCGCCGAGAATGCGGAGAAGTGGGCCTATCCCCCGTTCGAGGCGCGCATCGCCGACGGTCGCATCTACGGTCGCGGCACCTCCGACATGAAGGGCGCCGACGCCGCGTTCACCAAGGCCGTCGCCTGGTTCGCAGCCGACCGCAACCGCGACTTCGCCGGCAGGATCTGCGTGGCGGGCGTCGTGCAGGAGGAGTGCTTCGAGGGCGTTGCCTCGCGCAGCGTGAGCGAGATCTGCAAGCCCGACTACGTCATCATCGGCGAGTCGTCGATGTGCAACCTCAAGGTGGGCCAGCGCGGGCGCGCCGAGATCAAGATCGAGGCCCGCGGCGTGCCGGCGCACTCCGCCAACCCCGAGAAGGGCGTGAACGCCGTCTACAAGATGTGCGGCGTCATCGACGCCGTGCGCAGGATCGTGCCCGGCGAGCACACGGTTCTGGGCCGCGGCATCCTCGAGCTCGTCGACATCAAGAGCGAGCCCTACCCCGGCGCCTCGGTGGTGCCCGAGTTCTGCTCGGCCACCTACGACCGGCGCCTGCTCGTGGGCGAGACGACCGAGAGCGTGCTCGCATCCGTGCAGTCCGCGCTCGCCGACCTCGTCGCGAGAGACAACGAGCTCCAGGTGAACGCGCACTTCACCGAGGCGGAGGACGTCTGCTACACCGGCGAGCGCATCAAAGCCGAGCGCTTCTTCCCCGGGTGGCTCTTCGATGCCGATGCCGACTGGATCTGCGCCATCAAGGCCAAGCTCGAGGAGAAGGGCTTCCCGCCTAAGATCGAGCAGTACAGCTTCTGCACCAACGGCAGCCATTACGCAGGCGAGGCGGGTATCAGGACCATCGGCCTCGGTCCCTCACGCGAGGACCTCGCCCACACCGTGGACGAGCACATCGAGATCTCCGAGCTCACGAAGGTCGCCGACTGCTACTACGCCGTGTTGGAGGCGCTGCTCGCATAAACCTGTCAAAGGGACAGGTTATTTGACAGAAAAGCGGGACGAGCAATCGCCCCGCTTTTCAAAAGAAGACAAACGACCTGTGTCTTCGCCAACTACTCGAAGACCGCCCAAGCGCGGACCGGGAGGCCGGTGGCACCCTCAATGCGCGGGTACGCGATGAAGATGATCGCGCCGGTGGCGGGCAGCTGGTCGAGATTGTCCATGAGCTCGATCTGGAAGCGGTTCGCGGCGAGGATGGCGCGCTCGCACGCGAGGTCCTCCTCCTTGACGGCCTCGGGCGAGGCGTCGGTGTCGAAGGTCTCATGGCCGATAGCGGCGACATCGCGCTCGTCGATGAGGAAGCGCACCACAGGCAGGCTCCAGCCGGGGGCGTGCTCGCCGCCCTCCTCGTCGAAATTGTTGAGGGCGTCGTTGCTCGGCCAGCGATGACCCCAGCCGGTGCAGAGCGCCACGAAGGAACCTGCGGGGATGGTGCCGTTGGCAGCCTCGAACGCCGCAAGGTCATCCAGCGTGATCGCGTACTCCGGGTTCTCGGCCACCTTGTCGCGGATGTCGATCACCACGAGCGGCAGCACGTGGTCGGCCACGGAGAAGATCTCGGGACCGGCGCCGCCCTCGACGAAGTGCACCGGGAAGTCGATGTGGGTGCCGAACTGGCCCGGGAACTTGAACGTGTGGATGCGGCAGCAGAGCATCTCGTTGTCATAGTCGAAGACCGTCTTGCAGAGCTCGACGGAATCCTTCGGAATGCCGCTCCAGAAGGGGCTCTCGTTGTTCAGCGGATGCGTGAGGTCGACCCAGTGGAGCTTCTTGAGGTCGGCGAGCGTGTTCCAAAGACCCATGTGGTTCCTCCCTTGACGGGGTTTGTGCGATATAGCTGTTATACCATGCATTCTCACGCTTGAACCCGGAGGCGCTTCCCGAACGCAGGGTATAATGCGTGGCGCTGTCGAAAGATGACGAGAGGAGGTGCCATGAAAGATCGACGCACGCGCGCAACCATCGAGCTCGTGGCGTCGCTGCTCGTCTTCGGCACCCTCGGCCTCTTCATCCGCCTCATCCCGCTCCAGCCTACGATGATCGCCCTCGCGCGCGGCCTCATGGGCGCGGCGTTCCTCGCCCTAATCCTGCGCCTCCACGGAGGTCGCCTGCAGCTGCCCGAGGACCGCGCCACGCGTCGGCTGCTGTTCGTCTCGGGCGTCGCCGTCACGCTCAACTGGGTCTTCCTCTTCATGGCCTACGAGCGCACCACGCTGGCATCCGCCGAGCTCGCCTACGAGATGGCACCCGTCTACGTGATGCTCGTCTCACCGTTCGTGCTGGGAGAGCGCCTCACCCGCACGAAGGGCATCTGCCTCGCCACGGCGGTCGCCGGCATGGTGCTGGTCTCGGGCATCCTCGAACCGGGAGCCGCGGTGGGCATCACCTTGGAGGGTGTGGGCCTCGGCCTCATCTCGGCTGCGTTCTTCGCCGCGACGATCATCATGAACCGCAAGCTCGCGGAGGTCGAACCCTACGCCAAGACCATCGTGCAGCTCTTCGTGGCGGGTATCGTGCTCGTGCCCTACGTGCTGGCGACCGGCGCCTTCGGCTTCGACGGCATGGGCGTGCGCGAGCTCGTCCTGCTCGCCGTGGTGGGCATCGTCCACACGAGCATCGCGTTCGGCCTGTGGTTCGACGCGCTCGGGCACCTCTCCGCGACCACCGTGGCGATCCTCGAGTACATCGACCCGATCGTCGCGCTCTCGATCTCGGTGCTCGTGTTCAGCGAGACGCTCACGCCGCTCGGATGGGTGGGCGCCGCCATGGTGCTCGGCGCGATGGCTGCCAGCGAGCTTCTCCCCAGCGGGGAGTAAGCGTCAGCCGCTACGCTGCATCGAGCAGCTCGAGGACGGCATCGACCGCCTGCTCCTGCTGCTGCGCGCCCGTGATGGAGGCGGTGCCGTCGCCGGACTGCTCGCCGTAATTGCCGAACTGCGCGTGGTTGCCGCCCTCGATGACCAACTCATGCGCGTCATCGGGAAGGCTCGGGCGCGCCCCGTCATAGGAAGCGCGGTTGACGACGCCATCCTCCGAACCCACGAGCTGCAGCGAGAAGCCCTCGTAATCCGTGAGGTCGGAGTTGGGGTACGAGGCGAGCAGCACCACGCCGTCGAAGTCCGCTGCATGCTCCGCGCCGGGTACTCGCACGCCGCGACACCGCCCAGCGAATGCCCGCCGAGCAACCACGTGCCGATCTCGGGGAACTGCTCGCGCACACCATCCGCAGCGTCGATGTCGAGCAGGGCGAAGTCGAGCGGGGGTCTTACGAGCACGCAGGTCACGCCCGCGCGTGCAAGCCTGGTGAGCAACGGCGCGTACGCCTCGGGCTGCACCCTCGCCCCAGGATAGAAGACCATGCCGGCGACGGGGTCGTCCGCCGCGAAGGCGATGCTGCCGTCGGAAAGCTCTCGCACGGTCACGCCGTCGGTCGCGCCATCCTCATCGGCAACCGCCGCACTGGCGGCTGCATCTGCGAAGTACGTCCCGCTCATCCACCATGCGATCGCGCCCGCGAACAGCACCGCAAGCACGCCCACGACGATGAGCGCCTTCTTCGCCAACGAACCCTTCAAGCGATTCCCTCTCCCAAACAGACATGTCCGCACGCGATTATAGTCTAGCTGGCGCCGATCCAAGGTACGCTACCATGGAAGGAGCCCGCATCTGGCGAAAGGTCCTCATATGCCCATTCTCGAGAACGACATCTTCAAAAAGGCGATGATCCTTGTTACCGCGATCGTCATCGCGGTCATCCTGCAGACCATCGCCACCAGGACCATCAAGCGCATCTTCGAGAGGGGCAACGTCCCCAAGGGCTCGATCTTCATCAACATCGCGCGCGGCCTCATCTGGTTCCTCGCGCTGCTCTCGGTGCTCCAGCCGGTCTTCGGCGTGGCGCCCACCGGCTTCGTCGCCGCGCTGGGCGTGGCCTCCATCGCCGTCACGCTCGGCATGCAGGACACCATCGCCAACGTCCTCGCCGGCCTCACGCTCATGTTCATGCACGTCTTCGAGGTGGGCGATTGGATCGAGGTGGGCGGCTACCAGGGCGTCGTGGTCGACATCACCTGGCGCGCCACCACCATCCGCTCGATTATCGGCGACACCATCGTGATCCCCAACTCGGTGGTCGGCGCCAACACGATGCGCAAGCTCTCGCCGCTCTCCGCCTACTCCTTCGTCATCACGCTCGACATCCATCCCGAGGTCGACATGGCAGAGGTCGAGCGCGACGTGCGCGAATCCGTCGAGAAGGCCTGCGCGGACTACATCGATCCCGAGCTGGGCGTCCTGCTCATCCAGATGGGCTACGGCACCTTCGGCTTCAGGCTCGACGTGCGCGTGGGCATCAAGTCGCTGGGCGACCTGCTCGCCGCACGCAGCGCCGCCGTCCAGGCGGTCGCCGGGCGTCCCTGGCTCGCCCGCTGGTAGAAGGCCTGTCCAACCGCATGCGATACCGTATACTGAAGCCGTTCCCGGTGTTTCATCCAGCTGATCAGGAAGGCATACCATGGATTTCGACAACATCAAGCAGGCTGCCGAAGATCTCATCGGCAAGGGTAAGGCAGCAATCGACGCCGACGGAGATGGCACTGTCGAGGCAAGCGAGGTGTTCGACGCCATCAAGGGGCGCTTCATCGAGACCGGCGAGGCCATCAAGGAGGCTGCCGGTGCGGTGAAGGAGGGTTTCGATGCCGACGCCGACGGCAAGGTCGAGACTGACGAGCTGCGCGCGGTTGCCGAGGGCATCGGCAAGAAGGCCAAAGATGCCATCGACGACCTGCTCGACAAGGACTGATCGCAGAATCAGGCTCCGTTCCTTTTCAGCTTCCTTCAGCCGATCAGCTCGAAGGTGAGCAGCACCGGGTTGTGGTTGCTGTACGCGAAGCCCGCGTCGATGTTCACCGCGGTCGCGGACACGTTGTCCGACACGATGAAGCCGTCGACCGTGACCTCGTACGAAACGCCCTGCTCATAGGGCATGTCGGAGCCGCGGCACGTCGCGACGTCCTCAAGGTTCTCCGCGCGCACGACCGAGAAGCCCTCGGGCACAAGGTCGTCGTCGAAGGTCGCGACCCAGTCGGGTGCGGCGGCGGCGCTCGGATAGAGCTCGCGTGAACCCGCGAGCGCGTGGTTCCAGTCGCCGCCCGCGATGACGTAGTTGCCCGCGGCGCGCTCGGCCGAGAGGAACCCGAGCATGAGGTCGAGCTGCTGGGCGCGGTAGACGCCACCCTCGTCGTAGGCGCTCATGTGGGTGTTCACGAGCACGAGCTCGTGGCCGTCGGACGTGGGGATGCGCGCCACCGAGAAACAGCGGTCGAGGTCGAAGAACCTCCTCGGGAAGCTCTCGTCGATGGGATAGCTGCGGCGCATCGCCGAGGTTATCTGCACGCTCGAGAGCGTGAGCAGGCCGCTCTGCACGCTTCCGTGCATGTCATGGAACGGGTACGCGAGGAAGCCGCTGTGGAAGTTGGACGCGAAGACCGCCTGGTACGCGGGGAATGCGCCCATGAGGGAGGCGCTCTGGTCGACGTGGTAGCTGCGCGTGGAGTCGACGTCGACCTCCTGCGCGATGATGAAGTCGGGGTCGAGCTGTCGGAGCGTCGCGATCACGCCGTCCGTCGAATAGCGCACGATGTCCTCGCTCGCGGCCGTGCCGGACGCGCCGCGCGTCTCGGTGCCATCGGCCATGACGCCGGTCTCCATGAAGAACGAGAACTCGGGGACGTACGCGCCGAAACCGATGTTGTAGGTCGCTGCGGTGTAGGGCTGTCCGACCTCGACCTGGGGCGCCTCGGCGGTTGCCGGACCCGTAACCTCGAGCGCCACGCCGTCGTCGATGCGGTAGTAGGTGATCGAGAGGTAGGCGACGTAGGCGCCGACCGTGGCCACGGCGACCAGCAGCACCGCGAGGACCAGCTTGAGAATCGTCTTGATCGGAGATGTGCGCTTCTTCTTCGGCTGCGGTGCCATGTGCTTCGCCATGATGCTCTCCCAACCCGACGGAGGGACAGGTCATACGTCTTGGAACCAGTTCCTACGATACGCGGTCGGACTGACCGCGGCACCGGAGAGGCGGCGATTCTCGGCGAGCGACCATGCAGACGAGCATCACGCCGTGTGCAGCTGAGCAACGGTTCGCGCGGAAAACGACGTCCGAGTGGCATTTTTCGGGACTTGTCGGCGGTTTATGCGTCCCGAGTATCCATAGGGAGAATAGCTGCCCTCTGTTTGCGCAGGTCAGAGGCTCGAAACTATAGACCCCGCAATTCTCGATACCGAAAAAGCGCCGACAAGTCCGGAAAAACGCCACTTGGACGTAGAAAACCGCGTGATAAGCCAGGGTGCCCCAAAGAGCGGCTATGCGCGGCGCGCGCCCCAGTAGAACAGTGCGACAGTTCCAGGTCCGGTGTGCGTGCCGATGGTCGCACCGATGGGGAAATACTCCACGGAGCCGTCCATCTTGTCGAACAGGCTCTCAATCTTGCCGCCCACAGTCTGTGCATCGGACAGGCACTCGGAGTTGGAGATGAACACCTTGCCGTCGTAGGCCATCCCGTCTCGGACGAGCGACCGCATGAGGTCGACCACGCGGTCGGTTGCCTTGCGCTTGGTGCGAATCTTCTCCTTGACGGCGAGCGAGCCATCCGGCTCCACGTCCATCACGGGGCAGATGTTGAGCAGGCCGCCCAGCAGGCCCGCGGCCTTGGAGATGCGCCCGCCGCGGATGAAGAACGTGAGGTCGGACGAGAAGAACCAGTGCTGCACCTCGAGCTTGTGCTCCTCGGCCCACGCCGCGACCTCGCGGATGCCCATGCCCTCGTCGCGCAGGTCGGCAAGACGGTCGACCAGAAGGCCGTAACCGGAGGACGCCGCGAGCGAGTCCACCACGATGACGGTACGCTCGGGGAACTCCGCAGCCAGCCCGTCGCGCGCGACGCATGCCGAGGTGTAGGTTCCCGAGATGCCCGACGACAGCGTGACGTGCAGGATATCCTTGCCCGCCTGGAGCACGGGGCGCCACGCGTCCATGTACTCCCCCGCGCTCACCTGGCTGGTCTTGGCCTCGGCGCCCGCGAGCATGCGGGCATAGAGGTCGGCGGGCGCGTGGGTGCGGCCGTAGTCGTCCTTGCAGGGCTCGCCCGCGAGCTCGTAGTTGAAATAGACGCACAGCACGTTGCGGCGCTCGTGCCACTCCTCGCTCATATCGCACGTGGAGCAGCAGCTCAGAACGAAATCAGACATCGTGGCACTCTTCCTCGGCGTTGATCCAGATGGTTTCCTGCACCAGTCTAGTCCAACGGCGGTTTACAAACTGAAAAACGCGCAAAAGGCTTACAGCACGCGGTCGATGAAGGCCTCCGCGTTGGCGTAGAAGATCTTCTCGGCGAGCTCCTCGCCGAAGGCCGAGACGAACGCCGCGCGCACGGCGGGCATGGACTGGATGCCCTCGAACCCTACGGGGAGGTCGCCGTAGCAGCCGTCGATATCGCCGCCGATGGCGAGCACGTCCTCGCCGCCCGCCTCGAGAATGGCGTCGGCGTGGCGCAGCAGCGCGTCGAGCGTGTAGTCGCCCCCGATGAAGTAGCGGTAGAAGTTGAGGCCGATGAGGCCGCGGCGGCGGATGAGCTCGTCGATCTGCCAGCGTGCGAGGTTGCGGGCCATGTTGCAGACGGCGCGCACGTCGGAGTGCGACGCCATGACGGGCGCGTCGGTCATCGAGAAGAGGTCCTCCGCGCCGGCGTCCGAGAGGTGGCTGATGTCCATCACGACGCCCTGGGCGAGCAGCTCGCACACGAGGGCGCGCCCGCGCTGCGTGAGGCCGCGGCGCTGGTCGAAGTCCGCACCGCACGCGTAGGCGTTGTCGTGGTTCCACGCGAGCATGCAGAAGCGGATGCCTCGGTCGTAGAGCTCGTCAACGTGGCTGCCCATCACCGAGACGTCCTCGATGGAGAGGAACGCCGCCGCCCTGCCCTCGTCGTGGGCCGCGTGCATCTCCGCAGCGCTGGTCACAAGCGCGATGCTGTCCTCCTGCGCGGCGAGATAGGCGCGCGCCTGGTCGTAGATCTGCTCGAAGCGCGCATCGCGGGCGCTCTCGGGCGTCTCGGCCACGTCGTCGAAGAGCGCGTAGATCTGCGTGTAGCGGTCGGCGAAGGCGGAGACGCGCTTGAGGTCGATGAAGAGGCTGTTGGAGTACAGCGTGTCGCGCGCGGGGTCCATCAGGGTGAGCGTGTCGCAGTGGCAGTCGAAGTAGTTCATCGATACCCTCTTTCAGGGAAACCTGCAATTGGGGACGATCGCGTGCCGAATGCTGGTGGCATGGCCGCTTTGAAATAGAAGCGGCCGTCGCCTAGAATCGCTTGTTTGCGGAACATCCGATTCGAGAGAAAGGC
>CADBJR010000002.1 GCA_902795065.1 uncultured Coriobacteriaceae bacterium | reverse complement strand
CGTAGTAGCAGCTCGACCTGGCGGGCCCGGCGCATTCGAGCGGGTCGGATAGCGGATACTGCCCTGAAAGCCCGCTCACGACGAGCGCCTTCTCGCGGTTCGGGAGCGTTTCTCCGCCTTCAGGGCTATCGATTTTTTTAGGTACGCCACCTCGGCCTCGAGCCTTCGCACCTGCCGCTCGAGCTCCTGCTCGCGGGTCGGCTCCCCAGGCGGGGACGGCGTCCCCTTGCGCCGTCCTCTCGGCTTCGGCCTGAGCGCCTCGGGGCCGCCCTCCCGGTAGGCCTTCATCCAGTTCTTCAGCGGGGTCGTCGAGGCTATGCCGAACCTCTCCATCGCCTCCGCCTTGGTCATCCCCTCGTCGACGACGGCGCGCGCGGCGGCGACCTTGGTCTCATACGAGTAGACCGCGTTCTTCTTCCCCATGTCTGTCAGCCCCTCGATGCCGACGGATCTGTACGTGTTGATCCATTGTCGCACGGCCTCGTAGGGAACACCGATCAGGCTGGAGATGGCTTTGACACCGCTCCCCTCGTCGTAGAGCTCGGCGGCTCTCGACCTTGTGAAGGCATCGTACAAAGGTCTTCGGGTCATGAAAGAGGCCTCCCTTTTCTCGTGTCCAAGAAAAGGGGTGCAGTTCAGAAAAGGGGGCATCTTTTTTTCCGGAATCCTATTGGCCTCCGATCGCCTCGGCGATCAGCTCCTGATAGGCGGCTTCCTCGGCGGCGACGATGCTCCGATAGGCCAGGACGTCCTCCGGATCGAGCACCTTGGCCGAGAGCCATTCGATCCTCTCGGCAGCTTTCCCGGTCTTGAGCGCGACCTGCTCGTAGGCAGGGCCCATCTTAAGCAGCTCAAGCGCTTGGGCAGGCTCCATGAGGCCACTCGTGAAGATGCCGTAGGTGCCGTAGATGGTGTCGTTGGCCACAGGCCCGATGATGACATCGGCGTCGGGGAACATGTCCGCCCTCCCCGACCGGTTGGCGAAGATGTAGGAGAACCACTCCCCGTCGCGCTCGAGACGGCGGACGGAGAGCCCCGCGAGGTCGAGTTCGTATGCGTTGACGACGGTCTGCTCGCCTTTGCGCAGGCGTGCCCAGCTGCACGCGAAGGCTTCGTCAGAGGTGAGGTAGAACCCCTGACCGAAGTCCGCGTTCGCCCGTCCGAGACCGACGTCGGGATGCTCGATGACCTGATGGCTGGTATGGAAGAGAAGCATGGCGGACCCCTTGCGCGCCCTGTCGTCGAGAATGCTCAGTTATCCAGATCGAGCAGCATGGCCATCTGCGGATTGATATCGCGCAGGCGCTCGAGCATGTCTTCGTATTCCGGATCGCCCTGCTCGTAGTAGATCTTGCAGGCGAGCTCCAGATGATCCGCATCCGAATCATCCCCGCTCAGGCTCAGGCAGCGGTCGATGTCGCGGCGCGCGCTCTCGAGGTCGATATGCCGCTCGCACATCGCCAGGTTGTAGTACAGGAACGCCGCTTCGCGGATTCCGATGGCATGCTTGAGGGCATCGATGGCCATCTGCAGATAGGCGGCGTCCCTCGTCGTTGCGAAGATGCCGTGGTACAGGCGATTGAGCTGGTTGAACACCTGGGCATGGTCCATGGAATCGATGCTTCCCGAAGGAGCCTGCCTTGCCTGGAGGTCGAGGACCTCGGCGGCGTGCTCGACGACATCCATGATCTCGAGCTCGCGGTCGTAGCGGTTGGCGACGCCCACCAGCACGCAGAGATACTCGACCTTCTTCTTGAAGCTCAGGTCGGAATCGAAGAACTCCTGGGCATAGGCGAACATCATCTCGGATGCCCGCAGGGAGCCCAAGGAGGCTGTCTGCTCGACGACGATGTCGTAGTACCTGTTCTTCTCCATGGTCCACTGCAGCCGGTCCATGGCCGCCTCCGCCAGCGGGATGTCGCGCGTCTTGAGCGCGAGGTTGAACGCGTCGGATGGGGAAAGGCCCTCGGGCAGGTCCCCGCCGGGCATGGACGTCGGCTTAGCTGCAGGGGCGGCCTTCGCCATGCGGTCGATCTTGCGCTCGACACGCTGGAGCACCTGGTACACGCCGGCGAGGGTTGCGTTTCCGTTGGAACCCTCGAAGCCGTTGGCGGATTCCGAGCTGATCGCCTCGCGGAGCTGGTCGCGGAACAGGCGGGCACCGCGGCGCGACTCGATCTCGTATTCGATGAAACGCCTGCCGGCGATATCGACCGGCAGCGGCGGGAGGCCTCGACGGCGCACGAGGATGATCGGTTTGCCCGTCTCGTCGCGACGGCCCAGCTCGTAGTACACGTTGACGTTGTCCTCGCTCAGGTCGGCGATGCACAGCTCCGCGTTCTGGATGCGCTCGATGACGTCCGAGTCGACCTGCTTGGTATCGAGGTTATGGTCGCCGCGCATGGCATCGATGCCGAACGGTTCGAGCGCCGTGCTGATCTCCTCGAACAGATCGTCTGCATGCTCGCGGGTCTCGGATCCGTTCGCGCCGATGGCGCAGATGATGAAGCAGACGGGCATGGCCTTCTCCTCAAGCGACGAATCGATTGACTACGGGTCACATTATGAAGCAACCGACGCCTGCCGATGGGGCGAAACCCCTCCCAGCCCGCTCAACGCGATAGCGTCAGCGGAGATACGGATTCACTGCAAGCTCGCGCGCCATGGTCGTGGAGAGCCCGTGGCCGGGATAGACGGCTGCCTCGGGAGGCACCTCGCGTTTGAGGCGTGCGAGGGAGTCCATGATGGTCGCGGTATCGCCTCCCGGCAGGTCGGTCCGACCGCGCGATCCGGCGAAGAGCGTGTCGCCAGAGAACACGACACCCTCTGCGGAACCCGAGCCCACGAGGCAGACGCACCCCGGGGTATGCCCCGGGGTCTCCATGACCGAAAAGCGCGCGGTCCCCACGGAGATGACATCTCCCTCGGAAAGCAGGCCATCGGGTTCCGGCGCATCGTCGTCGTAGCAGATGCCCCATTCGGGAACCTGAGACGAATGCTGCGCAGCCTCGGAATCTGCGGCATGGATGAGGTAGGGCGCTCCGGTTGCCGCCTTGAGGGCCGCAACCCCGCCCACATGGTCGCCGTGGCCGTGCGTGCATACGATGGCGACCACCTTGAAACCGGAGAGCGCATCTGCGAGCATGGCTCCTTCACCGCCCGGATCGACCACCATGCACTCACCCGCGCTCTCATACGCATAGCAGTTGGTCTGGATGGGACCGACCATGAACAGCTCGATGGCATCATCCATCAGCGGACCCTCCGCTTCATCTGGTTGGAGCCCTCGCCCGGCATGATGCGGCGCGCGTCGTAGACCGACGGGACGCGCGAGATCGCGGCGAGCAGCGAGTCGAGCAGGCTCGCATCGGAGATGGCGACGAGGAACCTCAGGCGCGCAAGGCCGGAGGAGCTCACCTGGGTCGCTGCAGAGAGGATGTTGGCGCCGGAATCGCCCACGGCGATGGTCACGTCCTTCAGCAGCCCCATGCGATCGGACGCCTCGACCACGATCTCGACGCGGAACTCGGTCGCTCCCGAGGCATCCCACTCGACGTCGATCATGCGGTCGGGATCCTGCATGAGCGAGGCGACGTTGGGGCAGTTCGCGCGGTGCACCGAGACGCCGCGGCCGCGCGTGATGAAGCCCACGATATCGTCGCCGGCGACGGGATTGCAGCAGTGCGCGAGGTGGACGAGCAGGTCCGCATCACCCTTGACCACGACGCCGCAGCTGTGCTGTTTGCCCTTCTTGCCCTTGTCGTTGGCCGGGACCGCATAGGTCTGCATGAGCGGCTTGTCCCCGCTCATAGCCTCCCGCAGATGCGCCTCGCGCTCTGCCTGCTTGCGTGCCGCCGCCTGCTGCTCGGATGAACCCGCCTCGAGGATGTCGCTCACGCGCGCGGCAATCGTCTTGGCGTTCAACTTGTTCGATCCGATGGCGGCGAACAGGTCGTCGATCGTGCGGTAGTCGAGACCCTCGAGCACCTTGTTGAGCGCCTTGACCGTACGCTGGGTGGAGATGCCGTAACCCTTCTTGCGCAGCTCCTTGGCGAGCTCGCTGCGCCCCTGCTCGGCATCGTCGGACTTGCTCTCGACGGAGAAGTACTTGCGGATCTTGTTGCGCGCAGACGGGGTGGCGACGATCGACATCCAGTCGCGCGACGGCTTGGCGTTCTTGTTGGTGAGGATCTCGACGCGGTCTCCGCTCGAGAGCTTGTGGGTGAGCGGCACGACCGAGCCGTTGACCTTGGCGCCCACGCAGTGGTTGCCCACCTGGGTGTGGACCGCGTAGGCGAAATCGAGAGGCGTTGAGTCGCGGCGCAGGCTCAGCACCTCGCCCTTGGGAGTGAACACGAAGATCTCATGCTCGAAGAGGTCGACCTTGAGGTCGTCGAGATACTCGTGCGCATCCTCGATATCGTCCTCCACGGCCCAGTTGAGGCTCTGGCGAACCCAGCGGATCGTGGAGTCGACGCTCTTGTCCTCCTCGCTCATCTTGCCGCGCGAGTTGCCGTCCTTCTTGTAGAGCCAGTGGGCGGCAATGCCGTACTCGGACGCCTCGTGCATCTCCTGGGTGCGGATCTGGATCTCGATGGGACGTCCGTCGGGGCCGATGACGGTGGTGTGCAGCGATTGGTAGAGGTTGGCCTTCGGCGTGGCGATGTAGTCCTTGAAGCGCCCGGGCAGCGGGTGCCAGAGCGCGTGGACCGCACCGAGCGTGGAATAGCAGTCGCCCACCGTGGAGGTGATCACGCGCAGGGCGATGAGGTCGTAGATATCGGAGAACTCGCGGCCCTTCCGCGTCATCTTCTGGTAGATCGACCAGAGGTGCTTGGGGCGCCCGATGATGCGGTACCCCGTAAGCCCCACGCTCTTGAGCTCGTCGTCGAGCGTCTTGATGGCCCCCTCGGTATCGGCCTCACGTTGCGCGCGGCTGTCCTGGACCATGCGGGCGATGCGCTCGTACTCCTCGGGAAGCAGCCAGAAGAACGCGAGGTCCTCGAGCTCCCACTTGACGTTCGACATGCCCAGACGGTCGGCGAGCGGCGCATACACATCCATGGTCTCGCGTGCCTTGAAGAGCCTGCGCTCGGGCTTGAGCGCGGCGAGCGTGCGCATGTTGTGCAGGCGGTCGGCAAGCTTGATGATGACCACGCGGATGTCCTTGGACATGGCGAGGAACATCTTGCGCAGGTTGAGCGCCTGGCGCTCGTCCATCGACGAGACCTCGATGTTGGTGAGCTTGGTGACGCCGTCGACGAGCTCCGCGACATCGGTGCCGAAGCGCTCCGTGAGCTCGTCGAGCGAGGCCTCGGTATCCTCGACCGTATCATGGAGCAGCGCCGCCGCGATGCTGTCCGCATCCATGTGGAGGTCGCTCGCGAGGATGAGGGCGACCTCGACGGGATGGTTGATGTAGGGCTCGCCGCTGCGGCGCCTCTGATCCTTGTGGTAATCGGAGGCGAAGCTGTAGGCATGGCGGATGAGGTCCATCTCATCCGCATCAAAATAGGAGGCGCATGCCTCCTCGAGCAGGCGCCAGTTGACCGCCTCGGGGATGCTCTTCGCCTGAGCCTCGGCTTGATCGGGCTGCTTGTCCATGGCGGTCTCCCCCTAGACCACGATGCCGAACGAGGGCGTGATGGGCCGGTTGATACGCGCGAGCATCTCGTCGGCAGAAGCCGAGAGCGCCCACGCGGAGAACGCGTTGAACTCCTCGCGTGCCTTGAGACCCTCGAGGTAGCGGATCGAGGAGTTGAGGTCCATACGCATTGGTGATTCTACCATCTCTATGCGCCGTGCCGAGCTGAACCCCGACGTCGTGAGGAAGCCGAGTTCGCGGAAGATAGCAATTCCGCAGGAAACGGCATGCTCGTCAAGGCGGCAGCGCTGGTCGATGGAGCGTGCGAGATCTGCGATGGCGGCGTTGGTCTCGCAAAAGCTCCCCTCGCCTTCCGCGGAGCAGCGCTTGGAGAGCGTCATGAGGGCTCGGTAGAGCGCCGAGAGGTCGTCGCGGCTGGGTGCGGAGCCCTCAACGATGCGCTCGTTGATCATGGTATCGTGGCTGCCGAACAGCAGATGCACCTTGGCCTCCGCGCCGTTTCGTCCCGCCCGGCCGCTCATCTGGTTGAACTCGATGCTGCCGAACGGCATATGGTAGAGCACGACATGGGCGATGTCGGGAACATTGACGCCTTCGCCGAACGCGCTCGTCGAGACGATGCACGACAGCTCCCCCGTGCGGAACGCCCGCTCGACGCGGGTGCGCTCATCGCGGGTGAGGCCCGCGTTGTAGAAGGCGATCGACTGGCCGATGGCGCCGATCCTGCGGCGGAGCATGCGTGCGAGGGAGACGGACTGCTCGCGCGAGTTCACATAGACGACGCACTTGCCTCCGCCCGATACGGTCTCGACCAGATGGGATTCGCGGTCCTTCGTGTTGCGGAGATCGACGATGCGCAGGTTGTCGCGCACGGCGCGGTCGACCACGACGGCATCGTGCGCGATGCCGGCGAGGCGGCAGATCTCGGATGCCACCTCATCAGCTGCGGTTGCGGTCACTGCGAGGATGGTGGGTTCGCCGAGGGCGGCACGCACCTCGGGAAGGCTCCCGTATGCACTGCGGTTGCCCGATTTCGAGAGGCCGGCATGGTGCGCCTCGTCGATCACGATGAATCCCACGCGCCCCGACTCGGCGAAGCGGTCGCGGTGGATGGCGAGGAATTCGGGTGTGGTCAGGATGATATCGGCCGAACCATCCGCAAGCGCTGCGAAGACCTCGTCACGCTCGTCGGAAGATGTCTCGCCCGTGAGCACCGAGACGGAGACGCCGATCTCGCCGAACGATTCCGCGAGATGGAAGGACTGGTCGGCCACGAGAGCGCGCAGCGGATAGACGAAGATGCTCGCCTTGCCCATGAGAAGGGCCGTCCGCGCCGCGTGGAGATGGAAGATGAGCGACTTTCCACGGCCGGTCGCCATGACGCAGAGGCTGCTCCTCCCCCTCCCGAGCAGATCGAGCGTCGCGGCCTGAGCGGGCAGGAGGATGTTCTCGCCGATCATGCGCCTGCGCAGCTCGTCGACGAGCTGGGATGCGGGAAGCGCGGAGAGGCGGCGGCGCAGCTCGCGTGACTCGGTTGCGTCCGCGCAGGCGGCGTCCTCGACGTCGAGGCGCTCGACCTCGATATTCACGCCCCACGAGCGGCCGTCCCCGCCCGTGACCTGCAGGACATGCGCGCCATAGCGCACGCCGACGTCGGCGAGCGGCGCGAGCACGCGGGCGATCTGCCGGCGCAGGAACCCGATCTGGGCACCGTCGGCGGTCATGAGGGCCATGGCGCACGGATCGTACGGATTGTCCGGCTGGCGGACCACCGAGAGCTCCGCACCCTCCGCAAGGGTGCCTGCGATGTCCTGCCTGCCCTCGAAGGTGACGCCGACGGCCTTCGTGCGGAAGCTGCGCTCGTCGGCGATGGACGAGTATTCGTCGCGCGCCAGGATCTCGGAAGCCCTCTCGAAGAGCTCATCGGAGATGGGGCGGATGACGGGGCCCGCCGGAAGCTGCGACCCATCCTCGTTGATAAGGACGTCGCGCACCATGAGCTTGGGCTTGGTGCGGCCCTGCCAGGTCTCGTTGATCGCATCGAAGACGATGTCGCACGCGCCATCGCAGGCGCTGAGCCGGCCGATATCGGGCGCGCGGAACATGATCGCCGGAACGGTCGCAGCGCCGTCGGTCGCCGTGAAACGCAGATGCGTGCCGTCGGCGCCCACGCACGAACGGTTTGACATACCCGCACCGCGCACGGCGAACAGGGGCTTCTTGTTGCCCTGGCCGAACGGTTGGAGCATCTCGAGCGACGCGATCGCGTCGACCGTGAGCTCATCGAGCGTGACGATCGCCGTGACCTCGCCCTTGTCGACGAACTGCTCTTCGGGAAGGTCGGCGAGCACCGCCTCGAGGCGGCTCCTGAACTCGTCGAGGCGCGACTCCTCGACCGTGACGCCCACGGCTCCCGAATGGCCGCCGAATCTGACGAGCACGTCCGAGCACTCCTCGACGGCATGGAACAGGTCGACGCTGCCTACGGAGCGGCCGCTGCCGCGGGCAATGCCGTCGGAGATGGTGAACAGCAGCGCCGGCACGTGGTAGCGGTTGACGATGCGGCTCGCGACGATGCCCTTGACGCCCTCGTGCCAGCCCGCACCGCCCACGACGACGCAGCGCCCGCCCGTGTAGCTCCGCTCGACCTTGGCGAGCGCCTCATCGGAGAGGACCGATTCGATCTCGCGGCGCTCGGAGTTGATCTGCTCGAGCTTGCCCGCGAGCACGGCCGCCTCGGCGGGATCGTCGGTGAAGAGCAGGTCGAAGGCCACATCGGTGGTGCCCATGCGACCTGCGGCGTTGAGGCGCGGGATGATGCTGAAGGGAAGGGAGTCCGCCGTGACCTCGGCGAGATCGATGCCGGAGGTCGCGGCGAGCGCGACGATGCCCGGACGCGTGGTGCGGCGCATGGCGGCGATGCCCTCGGCGACGAGCGCGCGGTTCTCGGGCGTGAGGAGCATCATGTCGGAGAGCGTTCCCAGGGTCGCGACATCGATGTAGCGGCGCCAGAGATCGGGTTTGCCGAAGCGCCTGCCCAGTTCATGGACGAGCTTCAGGGCGACGCCCGCGCCGGCGAGCTCGCGCGACGGACCGCCCTCGATGAGCTTGGGGTCGGTGACGGGGACGCCGACGGGAACGAGATCGCCGGGCTCGTGGTGGTCGGTGATGACGACGTCCACACCCTGCGAGCGCAGCCACTCGACCTCGACGGCGGCGGCGATGCCGTTGTCGACCGTGATGACGAGGTCGGGCGCGCAGTCGTCGATGACGCGGTTGAGGGCGTCCTCGGAGAGGCCGTAGCCCTCGCCGAAACGGTACGGGATGTAGGGCATGGCGACGCCGCCGAGCTCGCGCAGGCCGAGGGTGAGCAGGCAGGTGGAGCTCATGCCGTCAACGTCGAAATCCCCGAAGACGGCGATCGTCTCATGAGCGTTGACGGCCCGCTCGATCCGGTCTGCCGCCACAGCCATGCCGGGTATGTCGAGGGGGTCTGCCCAGTCGCGGTCGAGCGAGGGACTCAGGAATGCGCGCGCCTGATCGGTATCGCAGATGCCGCGTGCCGCAAGGACGCGTGCGACAAGCGACGAGACGCCCAGCTCGCGCTTGAGCCTTACCTCGACATCGGGACGCTGCTCGAGGAGCTCCCAGCGATGCGATGCCGCGCGATTCACAGCGACCACCTCCCCGCGCTACGCGAAGAGTCGCCATGGATAGCCGTAAACCACAGGGAAGACCAGTTGGTGGCCATGGTGGATTCTGCCTTTTCTGAATCGATCACGCTGAGGTGATGGGGCGTGCCCCGTATCTGTTCATCGAAATCATTATACGGCGAATCCGGACAAGAATAATCGACGCCGGGTCGAATCGACCCGAGCGGTTCCACCCCGGATGGGGGCGGTTTAGAGCACCCGATGATGCGAAGCTCGCTAGAAATCTGCTGCGGCGGACGAATCCATCCATGCGGAGACGAACTCGGAATAACGGCCGTCGATGATGGCCTCGCGGGCACGGCGCATGAGGTCGAGCAGGTAGTAGATGTTGTGGACGGAGAGGAGGATGCCCCCGAGCATCTCCTTCTGCCGCACGAGGTGGTTGAGGTAGGCGCGGGTGTAGCCGCCTGTGCAGACGGGGCAGGTGCACGCGGCGTCGAGCGGGCCCGCATCGTGCGCATAGCGCGCGTTCTTGAGGTTCATCCTGCCTTCGCTGGAGAAGGCAGTTCCCATGCGCGCCGTCCTGGTGGGCAGTACGCAGTCGAACATGTCGATGCCGCAGGCCACGCCGCGGACGAGGGTCGTGGGGTTGCCCACGCCCATGAGGTAGCGGGGCTTGTGCTTGGGCATATGCTCCGAGACGAGCGGGGCGAGCGTCTCGAACATCACCTCGTGGGGCTCCCCCACCGAGTAGCCGCCGATACCGTATCCGCAGAAATCGCCGCAGCTCTCGAGGTGCGCGAGCGAGCGCAGGCGCAGGTCGAGGTGCATGCCGCCCTGGACGATGCCGAAGAGGGCCTGATCGTCGCGCGTGTGGGCCTTCCAGCAGCGCTCCGCCCACGAGCTCGAGAGCTCGACTGCGCGCTCGACGAAGCTGCGCTCCGCGGGGTAGCCCGGGCACTGGTCGAGCTGCATCACGATGTCGGCGCCCAGCAGCTGCTGGATGCGCATGTTCTCCTCGGGCGTCCACGTGACGTAGCTGCCGTCGTAGTCGACCGTCCGGAATCGCACGCCGTCATCCGAGAGCTTGACATTGTCCTCGTGGCTGAAGACCTGGAAACCGCCCGAATCGGTGAGGATCGGCCCATGCCATTGCATGAAGTCGTGGAGGCCTCCGAGCTCGGCGACCGTCTCGGCGCCGGGCCGCATGGCCAGATGGTAGGTGTTCGCGAGCAGGATCTTGGTGCCGAGCGAGGCGACCGTGTCCATGAGCAGGCCCTTGACGGTGCCCTTGGTACCGACCGGCATGAAGATGGGCGTGGGAATGTCGCCGTGGGTGGTATGGAGCACGCCGGCGCGGGCGTGCGTCGTGGGGTCCTCCGCGATGATGTCGTAGGTGAAGTAGGCGCTCATAGCTCTGCTCCGAACAGGTCGATATGGCTCTCGATCCAGGTGGCAACGCCGTCTTCCTCGATGGGCGGCGCGACCTCGTCGGCAACGGCGACAAGCGCGGGCGAGCGGTCGCCCACCGCGATGAGCTTGCCGACGTTTCCCGCGAAGGAGACGTCGTTTCCCGCGTCTCCGAACGCGATCGTGCGCTCGCGCGGGATGCCGAGCCTGCGTGCGAGCCACGCGCTCGACGAACCCTTGGTGAAGCCCGCTGCGGAGACCTCGATCTCAACTCCCGCGGTATGGGCCGCTTCGACGATGGGAAGCCCCTTCAGGCGGATGAAGGCCTCCTCGGTGGCCGCAACGCTCGGGAACGTCGCGGCGAGCTTGTGGATGGACCCTTGGTGCTCGCGGATGAACGGGGCGAGGTCCTCGACCATGGGCAAGTCGAAGATGTTGGCCCCCGACACGTCGACGTGGTAGACCTCCTCGAGCTCCTCCGCCGAGAAGAACCCGTAGGCGCGGGCATCGGGAATCCCCGTACGGCGCATCTCGAGGGCGAGGTAGTAGTGTGACTTCTCCTCGCGCATCACGATGTCGTCGTAGAACGCGAGCCAGGCGGCATCGAGATCGTCCGTGATCCGCATGATCTCGAGGGCGGCATCGGGTGGAATGGCACCCTCGTGCAGGCACTCCCCCGTCCGCACGTCATACGTGCAGACGCCGTTCGCGCCGATGAAGTAGTCGAGCCCACCCCATGCCTCGAGCGGAGGGGGCATGAAGCGCAGGCTCCGCCCCGACGCAGCAACAAGCACCGTCCCACGTGCCTTCACCGCATCGAACGCAGCGAACGTGCGCTCGGAGATGGTGGAGAAATCGCGGTAGACGGTGCCGTCGAGGTCGAAAAAGATGAGCCCGATGCCCTCGGGGCACCGGGCTCGCTCGGTAACGCTATGTGGGGACACTCCCGCTTACTCGCCGAAACCGCTGTCGATGAGGGCGACGAGGGCGTCGAGGGCAGCCTGCTCGTCCTCGCCGTCGCACGCGATCTCGATCTTGGTGCCGGTGCCGAGGCCGGCAGCAAGGATCATCATGATCGACTTGGCGTTGACAGGAGCGGTGTCCTTGTCGACGTTCTTGATGGTGATGGCGCTCGCGAACTTCTTCGCCTCGGCGACGAACATGGAAGCGGGACGAGCATGCAGGCCGGTAGCATTGACGATCGTAGTCTGTGCAGAAACCATAAGAGAACTCCTTCACTCTCCGGGGTAGGATTCCCCCAACCGAGATAATCCTACCAAAAACCACCATCTATATACCCATTCTTTCATATTGGTTGCAAACTCGTCTTGTGTGGAATCGTATAGTGGTGCAGATGGTCGGTTTTCGAGAAGGAGCGTACCGTGGCTGACGAATTCAAGGCAGAAAACGACGGTTTCCAATACACCCCCGGCGATGAAGCCTACGACCCCAACGCAATCGACGACGTGACGGATATCTTCCACGACGGATACGGAGCGGACGATGACCCGACGGGCGATCTGTCCGCACCGGAGAGCCGCGAGGGAGGCATCGGGGACGCGGCTGCGACCGTGCAGCAGACGCTCGCAAAAGCGGGCGGAGCTGCCGCAGGTGCTGCGCGCACCGCAACAGCTGCGATGGCGGAGGGCCTCACGGCACTCAAGGACGTCGCCGCTGCATCGCGCGAGCATTCCGACGCCAAGGCGCTGCTGCGGGAGATGGAGACAGCGTTCGAGGCGGACAGCGAGACGCTGCAGCACCGTCTCGACATCGAGTCGAGCTTCACGCGCATCGTCAACGAGCAGACCGCTGAGCTGCAGGATGCGCAGCGCGTGGTCGCCGAGGCGACGAACACCATCGAGACCCTCTCGGCGCAGCGCGACCAGCTGGGCAACCGCCTCACCGCGCTCAAGGGCGAGAACGAGCAGATGCTCAGGCCCTACAAGGCGCTCGTCGACTCCACGCGCAAGCGCTCCGATGACACGAGCCGCACCCTCGGAGATGCGCGCCGCGCCGTGAAGGACGCCGAGTCGCAGGTCGAGGAGGCGAACCGCCGCCGCGAGCAGGCCGTCGCATCCGCGAACCGCACGCTCGACAGCGCGCAGGAGCGCCTGCGCCAGGTCCAGGACGAGCTCAAGGCGATGCAGGAGAACCCCGGTTCCGCCCTCTCCGCGATCTTCGATCTCAAGAACGAGGTCGCTCAGGAGACCGCCTCGGTCGAGGCCGCACGCGTCGACGTCCAGACGGTCACGACCGATTCCCAGTATGCGGTCGAGAGCGCCCAGCAGCAGCTCTTCTCGCTCCGCCAGTCGGTCGAGACCGCCGAGAACGACTACGAGACGGCCAAGAAGGAGGCCGAGGACCGTCGTGCGGAGTACGACCGCATCCACAAGGACGCCATGGACAAGGAGGAGGCGCTCCAGCGCGAGATCGACGCCCGCATCGGCGGCATCGAGGAGGCGCAGACCATGCTGCGCGGAGCCGAGGAGCGCATCAAGGAGGCCCAGGGCCTGCTCGACGAGGCCAACGGCATCCATGCGACACCCGAGGTCACCGAGGCGCTCATCGCATCGGTCAACCAGCAGCATGCGGACATCGAGCAGCAGAACGCGCTCATCGAGCAGCTCGCGACCAACGAGAAGAGCCTGCGCGACAGCACGCGCGGCAAGCGCGTCCTGTTCATCGGCGTCATCGCCGCTGCCGTAGTGCTGCTGATCGTCGTCCTGTTCCTGATCTTCGGACCCAAGTAGGATCTTCGCACGCACAGTTTCGATCGATCGTCGGAGGCCGGTTCGCCGGCCTCCTTCCCTCTACCGGGCGATTGCGGAGATGCCCAGCGAGATGGCGGAGATGAGCGCGATGAGCGCCGCGGTCCAGAGCACGGTCGCACGCCTTCCCTGCTGGTTCACGCGGAAGAACGGATACGGCCCGTCGAAGACCTCCCTGGCGTTGAGGACGAGCATCGTGAGGCCGTATGCCGTCGTAACTATAACGGGAACAGCCCATGCATGCGCGTGGGGCTCGAAGAGCGCATACGAGGCGATCGAGATGAACGGGCAGAGCGTATGGTGGTAGAGCCCCACCCCCGAGAGCATGAGCTCCTCGAAACCGCCGCCCATCGGCACGAGTATGAAGAGGGTGACGACAAGCGTCATGGCGAGCATGCAGACGCCCAGATAACGGAACCATGAGGCGGGGGCACCGAAGATGAGGAACGCGACGCTCGAGAGAAGCGCGACGAGGTTGGAGATCTGGGTGTAGAACGCGAAGACCGCCCAACCTCGGGAGATGCTCAACCGAAAACCGGCGAGACCGAATATGATGGCGAGGATGTTCGCTCCAATGGCCATGGCCCCTCCCGAAACGGGGATCGATTCCATCAGACTCCTCTACAATAGCGAGTGGAACGCAGGTGGGAAAGCGCTTGGAGGGAATCGGATCATGGGCATCGGTCAGGGAAACGGCATCACCGTCATCGGCACGACCTTCGTCGACATCAAGGGCTATCCCTTCTCCGAATTCATCCCGGCGGGCAGGAACGCCGGCCGCATCATCGAGGTGCACGGCGGTGTGAGCCGCAACATCGTCGAGGATATCGCGAACATCGGCCTGACCTGCACCTACGTCAGCACGGTCGACGAGAGCGGCATCGGCGCAGGGGTGATCTCAAGGCTCGGCGAGCATGGCTGCAACACCGCCCACATGAGGGCGGTCGAAGACGGGCTGGGCACGTGGCTCGCCGTCTTCGACCATACGGGCGATGTCGTGGCTTCCATCTCCAAGCGCCCGCGCATGGACGAGATCGCACGCATCCTCGACGAGGAGGGCGATGAGATCTTCGCTGCGGCCGACAGCATCGCCGTCGAATTCGACATCGACGAGGACATCCTCATCCGCATCCTCTCGCTCTCCGCGAAGCACGGGAAGAAGGTCTACTCCCCCATCACCAACATGTCGATCGCCGCCGAGCGGCTCAACCTGATGAGCCGCATCGAGTGCCTCGTCTGCAACCAGCAGGAAGCGGGCATGCTGTTCGCCGAGGACTACGGGGAGGCGAGCCCGCAGGGGCTCATCGGCATCCTCGCCGACAGGATCTCGGCCCATCGCATCAAGAGCATGGTCGTGACCATGGGGGCGAAGGGCGCCGTCTACGTATCCGCAGACGGGACGCGCGGTCGCTGCTACGCCCGGGACGTGGACGTCGTCGATACGACGGGTGCCGGCGATGCGTTCTTCGCGGGGGTTGTGTCCGGCCTCACCTACGGCAAGACCCTCGGCGAGGCATGCGAGATCGGCACGCGCCTCGCGTCCGAGGTCATCGCGACGGACGAGAACGTCTGCCCGCGCATCGTGCCGGCCGAGTTCGGGCTGTAGGGCGGCGCGCGCTACTCGATGAACATCGCGTCGCCGAACGAGAGGAAGCGGTAGCGCTCCTCTATCGCAGACGCATAGGCATCCATGATCTGCTCGCGCGTTGCGAACGCGGAGACGAGCATCATGAGCGTCGACTTGGGCACGTGGAAGTTGGTGATCATCGCATCGACCACGTGGAACCGCGAGCCTGGCATGAGGAACAGGTTCGTGGTGGCGTTCTCGCGCGCGACCATGTGCCCCGCATCGGCATCCCATGCGCTCTCGAGCGAGCGGACGCTCGTGGTGCCGACGGCGATGACGCGACCGCCCGCTGCCTTGGTGGCAGCGACGCGGTCGACGACTTCCTGGGAGACGTGGTAGCGCTCGGTGTGGATGACGTGGTCCTCGGCGTTCTCCTCGGTCACGAGGCGGAAGGTGTCGATACCCACCTCGAGCTCCACCGTCGCCCAGCCCACGCCCACGTCCTGAAGCCGCGCGATGAGCTCGGGCGTGAAGTGGAGCCCTGCGGTCGGCGCTGCGGCGGAATGCTCCTCGCGCATGGCGTAGACGGTCTGGTACTTCTCGGGGTCGCCTTCGTACTGCGTGATATAGGGCGGCAGGGGCACGCGCCCCGCCTCGTGGATTGCGGTGTCGAGCGAGAATCCCTCGGCAGGCGTGAAGCGCACGAGGCGTCCGCCTCGGCTGCCCTCGACGAAGTCGACGACCTCGCCCGTGAGCACCACGGGAGCGTCATCCGGCGCGGAGACGCCTCCCGCACGGTATTCGATGACGGCTCCCTGCTTGAGGCGCTTGCCGGGATTCACGAGGCACTCCCACACCCCGCCGTAGGGATCGAGGTCCTCGCGACGCGTGAGCAGCAGCGTTTCCGCGACGCCGCCCGTGCCGCGCTTGCGACCCATGAGGCGCGCGGGCAGCACGCGGGTCCTGTTGGCCACGAGCAGGTCGCCCGGATGAAGGTACTCCACGATATCAGAGAAGATGCGGTGCTCGATCGAGCCGTCGCGACGATGCAGCACGAGCAGGCGACAGGAATCGCGCGGCTCTGCGGGAGCCTGGGCGATCAGCTCGTCGGGCAACGGGTAGTCGAAATCTGAGGTGAGCACAGCGTTCCTCCTGTTTGATTCTCCATCAGGGGATACTCCCCTATCGAAGAATTCCTATCCCACGTGGGCCTTGGCGGCCTTGCGGGCATCGCGCGCGTGCTGGCGCTCGACACTCGCCTCGGCAGCCGAGAAGCGGCAGCCGCAGTAGTTCTGACGGTACATCCCCAGCTCGCGCGACTCGCGCGTCGCCTCGGGGTAGAGCGGGC
Organism: uncultured Coriobacteriaceae bacterium; assembly: GCA_902795065.1. Taxonomy (GTDB): domain Bacteria; phylum Actinomycetota; class Coriobacteriia; order Coriobacteriales; family Atopobiaceae; genus RUG721. Next base: position 51,925 of record CADBJR010000002.1, on the reverse strand, counting down.
GGAAGTCGCGCACGACGGGCGTGAGGCCGTACTCCCCCGCCAGGCGCACGAGCTCCTCCGTGCAGGTCTCGAAGAGCTGGTAGGGCGACACGGCGAGCGTGGTGGAGATGTGCGTGAAGCCCCTCTCCACGGCGCAGCGGCACGCTTCCTCGAGTCGCAGCACGTAGCAGGCGCGGCAGCGGGCAGCACGGTCGAACCCGTGCGGCGCGACCTCGCGCTCCCATGCATCGCGGTCGTCTCCCGCGATGATGACCTCGAGATGCGCTGTATCGCGAGCCCATGCGAGCAGCGTCGCCAACCTCAGCTCATGCTCGTCGAGCGGCTGGATGTTGGGGTTGGTCCAGCAGATCGTGGGCACGAACCCCTCCTCCATGAGGGCCTTGACCGGCTCGAGGGAGCACGGTCCGCAGCAGGCATGGAGGAGGATGCGCGTCACGATATCGACCTATCCGAAGAGCTTGCCGAGATAGGCGATGATGTCATCGGACTCATACAGCGCCTTCCCGTCGATGAACAGGCACGGAACCTGGTACTTGCCGCCATGCTCGACGAGGAAGGCGCGGTTCTCGGGAACATCGACATCGCGCTGGACCAGCTCGATGCCATGCGCATCCATGAAGCGCAGCACCTTCAAGCAGAACGGGCACCAGTACCCCACGTAGAGCTCAAGCGACGGCATGCGCCTCTCCTAGCGGTACAGAGCAGCCTTGCCGGTGGTCCCGAACAGGTCGATCTTCTGCGCTGCGACCTCCTGCATGGCGGCGATGCAGGGCGGCTCGATCTCGTTGGGCTCGCGCAGGTCGTTGCCCGCGAGCACCTCGCGCATCTTGCGGTAGTAGGCAACCTTGATATCGCTCGAGATATTGATCTTCGCGATGCCGGAGCGGGCGGCCTCGGCGATCTCGTCGTCGGGGTTGTTGGAGCCGCCGTGCAGCACGAGGTAGCAGGTGAGGCCGGCGTCCTTGATGGCGGCGCGGATCTCGCGGAGCAGGGCGAGCTTGAGCTCGGGCACATAGCCCTCGGGGTACAGGCCGTGGCAGGTACCGATGGCGATGGCGAGCGTGTCGATGCCGGTGGCCTCGATGAACTTGACCGCCTCGTCGGGCTGGGTGTAGTGGATCACCTGTCCGAAGGCCTTGTCGGCATCGGTCACGCCGATGTTGCCGAGCTCGGCCTCGACGGAGACGTAGCGGTTGAAGGCGCTGGGAACGTAGTGCCACGCATCGCCGTCGGGAACCTCTGCGCGGCGGGGATCGGCGTCGTCGTAGCAGGTGGTGTAGCTGATGGCGGCGTGCGCGGCCTCGACGACCTGCTTGGCGAGCGCGGCGTTCTCCTCGAACGGCAGCGCGGAGGCATCGATCATGACGCTCGTGAAGCCGGCGCGGATGGCGGCCATGACGTTGGCGAAGCTCGCACCATGGTCGAGATGGATGACCACGGGCACGGTGGAGGCCTGGGCGCGCTTGACCATGGCGGCAACCGCGTCGGAGCCGATGTGCTTCAGCTCGTTGGGGTGGATCTCGATGATGACGGGCGCATCCTTGCGCTCGGAGATGTCCATGATTCCGTTGAACATGGCATAGGAGCTGATATTGAAGGCGGGGACCGCGAAACGGTTCTCGTCAGCCACGGAAAGAAGCTCGTTCATATTGACCAGCATGCTGATCTCCCCTCATAGAGTCCTGTCGGCGTATCCGACAAATCAACACGCGCAAGGATAGCACCTCGTGGCGGCGTTGTGGGATAATTGGGAGGTTGGAATGACGTTTTCGACATAAAGGACATGCACATGGCACGACCCTCCTTCCCCGCACGCGCCGTCATCACCGGCGGCATGCCCTACGGCAACAAGAGCCTGCATTTCGGCCACATCGGCGGCGTCTTTGTACCGGCGGACTTCTTCGCACGGTTCCTGCGCGACCGCATCGGCCGGGAGAACGTCCTGTTCGTCTCGGGCACCGACTGCTACGGCTCCCCCATCATGGAGGGCTACCGCAAGAAGGTCGCCGAGGAGGGCTACGAGGGCACCATCGAGGATTATGTCCGCGCCAACCACGACCTCCAGAAGGAAGCGCTCGACGCCTATGGGATCTCGCTCGACATCTTCGCGGGATCGGGCCTCGAGCCGGCACGCAGCTTCCACGCCGATCTCTCCGACCGCCTCATCAGGCGCCTGCACGAGAAGGGCAGCCTGATGAAGATGTCCACGCGCCAGTTCTACGACGTGCAGGCGGGCCAGTTCCTCAACGGACGCCAGGTCGTGGGCCGCTGTCCCGTGCGCGGCTGCAAGAGCGAGAAGGCCTACGCGGACGAGTGCGACCTCGGCCATCAGTTCGACCCCGAGGAGCTCATCGCCCCCGTCTCGCAGCTCACGGGCACCACGCCCGAGCTGCGCCCCGTCGACAACTGGTACTTCGACCTGCCCGCATACCGCAGGCAGCTCGAGGGGCTCACCGACGTGTGGGCGGAGGATCCGCAGGTGCGCGACATCGTCGTGAAGACCGTGCGCGAGTCGCTCGTCGACCCCGTCATCTACATCCAGAACGATTACCGTACTGCATTCGACGACGTCGCCCCGTCTCTGCCCGAGCACACACTGCGTGAGGCGGAGGGCAACCAGACGTCGTTCTCGGTGGCGTTCGCAAGCTGGAAGGAGCGTGACGCCGCACGCGCGGTCCTCGAGAGCGCGGGCATCCGCTTCCGCACGGGCAAGACGCTTCTGCCCTTCCGCATCACCGGCAACATCGATTGGGGCGTTCCCTCTCCCGACCTCGAGGATGTTTCCGGCCTCACCGTGTGGGTCTGGCCCGAGAGCCTCTGGGCGCCCATCTCGTTCACCCAGACCGCGCTCGCGACCGCCGAGCCCGGCCGCTACTCCTCCCAGGATTGGCGCGACTGGTGGTGCGATAAGGACGCGCGCGTCTACCAGTTCATCGGGCAGGACAACATCTACTTCTACTGCATCGCCCAGCCCGCCATGTGGGAGGCGCTCGACTGGGGGCTCTTCCAGGACACGCCCATCGCGAACTACCACATCCTGTTCATGAACAAGAAGGCCTCGAGCTCGGGCGCCATCAAACCGCCCATGGCCTCCGAGCTGCTCGATTACTACACCGCAGAGCAGCTGCGCGCGCACTGGCTCAGCCTCGGCCTCGACGCCAAGGCCGTGAGCTTCTCGCCCAAGGCGTTCGACACGAGCGTCTCGCGCAAGGACAAGGCGACCGGCGAGGAGGTCCTCGTGAAGGACGACCCACGTGTGGTCGACCCCGCCCTCAAGGAGAGCGCGTTCCTCACCAACATCTTCAACCGCCTCGCCCGCAGCTGCTTCTACGGTGCCGCCCGCGCCTGCGGCTGCTATCTGCCCGAGGAGGATCCCTCCGACGAGTGCGTCGATCTCTGCGATAAGGCCACGCTCGATTTCGAGCGCGCAGCGCATGCCTTCAACGCCCATGAGGCCCTCTCGATCGCCGAGGAGTTCGGCCGCACGGCGAACAAGCGCTGGGACGATGCATCCAAGGCTGCCAAGGGCGACGACGCGGCGTACCGCCGGGCGCTTGCCGACGCGTTCCGCTACCTGCGCACGCTCACGCTGCTCATGCACCCCGTGGTGCCCGAGGGCTGCGAGCTCATCGCACGCATGCTCCATGTTGTGAAGCCGCTCTTCTTCTCATGGGATCACGCCTTCGAGAGCGTGCGCGAGATCATCTCGTGCTATGCCGACAAGCCCGAGGACTACCGCATCGAGGAGCTGCCGCCCCGCTTCGACTTCTTCGAGAAGCACGAGAGCCAGAAGTAGCATGCCTCCGATTCCGCCGCAGCTGCACTTCCCGAGCCCCTACCTGCGCCCATCCTCGGCGCCTTCCATCGCCCGCTCGATCGAGATGGCGGATGGCGCACGCATCGCCTCGTTCGTGTACGGAGCGCGCACCGATGCAACCCCCGTGCTCTTCCTCCACGGAAATGGTGAGGAGCACGGTATCTTCGGGCCGGCAATCGACGTCTGCGTCGAGGCAGGGCATCACGTCGTGGCGATCGACTCGCGCGGTCAGGGGAAATCCACGCTCGGAAGCACGCGGCTCACCTACGAGCTCATGGCCGACGACGCGCTCGCCGTGCTCGACGAGCTCGGCATCAGGCGCGTCCACATCGTCGGTTTCTCCGACGGCGCCATCGAGGCGCTGCTCATCGCCCGCGACCATCCCGAACGGGTCGCATCGGTGCTTTCCGTTGGTGCGAACCTCACACCCGAGGGCGTACTCGAGGAACCCGATTGGAACCTCGCGGAGAATGTCGCGCAGCTTCGGGATTGGGCAGATGCGGGCTGGGATTCGAACGGCGGCATCGACCCCTCGCTCCTCTCGCCGACGCCCGATGAGGCCTCTGCGGCCGCGGACCTGCTCGAACTCATGCTCCTCGAGCCGCATATCCCCGCAGAATCGCTTGCGGCGATCTCGTGCCCAGCAACGGTCATGGTGGGCGAATTCGACTGCATCCGCGACGATGAGACCGTGGCGATCTGGCGCTCCATTCCCGGCGCACGGCTTTCCGTCGTGCCCGAATGCGGCCACTCCATCCCCAAGCGCCGGCCCGACATGGTCGTCTACGAGCTGCTCAGATTGATCGAGGCATAGCGGCGCATCAAAATACGGCGCACCCCTTGGGGATGCGCCGTACGAGCTGCTCTATCGAAGCCGCTAGTTGCGGTACACTGGATCGTCCAGGCAGTCGTCCTCGCTCTGGGACGGTGCCGAATAATCATCATAGCTGTAGTCAATCGTCGTAGCTGTAGTCTTCCTCGTAGTAGGTCTCCTCGGCAGCCGCTTCCTCTGCGGCGATGCGGGCAGCCTCGGCATCTTTGGCGGCCTGAAGACCCTGCTCGGCCGCCTCGATCATCTGAAGGGCGGCTTCGGAGACGATGAGATGCTTCTGGTCCTCGGTAAGCTCGTCATACGCCTTGCGGGCTGCAACGATGGCGCCCTCGGCATCGAGCGTCAGGGCGTCGCCCTCCGGAAGAGCGGACGCGAGCTCGAGCACGGCATCCGCGGCGGCCATATCGGCTTCCTCCTTCTCGAGCTTCGCCTTGCGCTCGAGCGCGGCATCCTTGGTGCTGCCCGTGTTCCCGTCAGCATCGGTGTATTCCGCATAGGCGATGCCATCTGCGGCGACCAGCCGGACACTCATCCCGGCCTGCACGGGAACGGAGGGAATTTCGTATGCGGTGCCGTCGGCACATGTCACGAGGATGTCGACGGGCTTCCCGTCGTTCTCCATGAAGAGGTGGCACTCCTCATCGACGGCGAGGGGCGCCTGATCGCCCTCCTGCAGGTCGAACTCAACGGACCACCCCTCCTCGAGGTTGCCGTAGCCGAGGGTGGTGATCTCCTGATCGAGGCCGTTGGCAACGATGACCTCCGTCGCCACGTCGGTGTTGAAACCGAGCTCCCTGCGCGTATCGGAAGCCGCGCAGGCGATCAGCCCCAGGCAAATTGCAAGAACTGAGATGAGCAGCGCGATAGAGCGGTACTTCTTCATCTCTCATCCTTTCACCAGAAGCAGTCCCTCGCAGCTAAGAAAGAATCCGTCGTACTTCCTTCTTCCATACAACAGTGTGCATCCCATTTCAGCTGAACGCGCGCGCAGCTCTATAATCTTTGCGTTTTACACCTCTTACGTTCACATGAATAATACCGAGTTAATGAGCGAGCTTTTGCGTTAACTTGCAAACGTTGGACAAGCATCATCAAGAGCTTCTTATCTCGATCTTCCCCAACTTTGGAAATGATTGGACGACAAGCAGTGTAGGGGTGTAACACTCGGGCAATAAACGGGTTTGGCGCTTCTCAACAATTCCGGGTCTCCTTGCATGAGACATTTATCTCTTCATTTTGTTAGGTACCTTGACATTTTTTCAACCAAGGCGGAAGGTATTGAAGGCGTTATCGAATCACGTACGAAACGGGCATCCATGACCGACACCGAACTATGCGCGTCGCTTGGCGAGCAGACGACCGAGCGACGGCTCCTCCACGACTTCGGCTTCTTCGGCCACTTCCTTCACGTCCATGCGGGGGGTCGCAACGGAAAGCAGCATATCCTGACCTCCCTCTACCGCAACGGCGGCCATATGGCCCAAAGCGAGCTCGCACGGCAGTCCTGCGTGAGCAGCGCCGCACTCTCCGAGGTCATATCGAAGCTCGAGTCCTCCGGGCACCTCTCGCGCGTGCGCTCAACCGCCGACGGCCGCCAACTCGACATCGAGCTCACCCCCTCCGGATTCGAGAAAGCGCGCGAGCTCATCGCAACGAAGCTCGCGTTCGAGGAGGAGGCCTTCTCCTGCCTCTCCGAAACCGAACGTACCGAGCTGCTCGACATGCTCGACCGCATCGCCGCCACCTGGCGCGTCATCGAAGCGCGCGAACGAGAGGAGGCCTGCTAGCCATGGCCGACGAGAACCGCGAGAAGACCCTCTCGCACCTTTCCCTCTTCCAGATCTTCCGCCGCATCTCCCGGAGTGTGCGCGAGTTCAAGAGGCCGGCGCTTCTGACGCCCCTGCTCGTCACGGGCGAGGTCATCATCGAATGCACCATCCCCTTCATCACGGCGCAGCTCATCAACGCCCTGAACGAGGGCCAGGGTATGGACGCCATCGCGCACTATTCGCTCATCCTCGTGGCGCTGGCGCTCGTGTCGCTCGCCTGCGGCACGGTCGCGGGCATCACCTGCGCGAACGCCTCCACCGGCCTCGCGAGGAACCTCCGCCACGACATGTTCCACAACATCCAGTCGTTCTCGTTCGGCAACATCGACCGCTTCTCCACGAGCTCGCTCGTGACGCGCCTCACGACCGACGTCGGCTTCGTCCAGATGGCCTTCATGCAGATCATCCGCACGGCCATCCGCAGCCCGCTCATGCTGGTCTTCGCCATCTTCATGGCCTACATCACGGGCGGGGCGCTCGCAACGGTCTACGTGATCGTCGCCATCCTGCTCGGCACGTTCCTCTTCGGCATCGCGCTCTACGTCATGCCCATCTTCCGCCGCCTCTTCCGCAAGTACGATGCCCTCAACGATACCGTCGAGGAGAACATCAAGGGCATCCGCGTGGTCAAGGCCTTCGTACGCGAGAAGTACGAGAAGCAGAAGTTCGACACCTCGTCGGGCAACCTCCGCGACGACTTCCTGCATGCCGAGCGCCTGCTCGCCTGGAACATGCCCGTCATGCAGCTCGCGATCAACGTGGTGTACGTCTTCGTCATCTTCTTCGGCAGCCGCGCCATCGTCGAGTCGCAGGGCACGAACCTCGCCCTCGGCCAGCTCTCCGCCCTCATCACCTACGGCTTCTCGATCCTCATGAGCCTCAACATGCTGTCGATGATCTTCGTCATGCTCACCATGAGCGAGGAGAGCGCCCGACGCATCGTCGAGGTGCTCGAGGAGCAGAGCGATCTCGCCAACCCCGAGAACCCCGTCTACGAGGTCCCCGACGGCTCGATCGATTTCGACCACGTGAGCTTCGAGTATGCGGGCAACATCGGCGAGAAGGCCCTCACCGACATCGACCTGCACATCAAGAGCGGCGAGGTCATCGGCATCATCGGCGGCACCGGCTCGTCCAAGACGACGCTCATCCAGCTCATCAGCCGCCTCTACGACGCCACCGAGGGAACCGTGAGCGTAGGCGGCATCGACGTGCGCGACTACGACCTCGACACCCTACGCGACCAGGTTGCCGTGGTGCTCCAGCGCAACGTGCTCTTCTCGGGCACGATCAAGGACAACCTGCGCTGGGGCAAGAAGGACGCCACCGACGACGAGATGCTCGAGGCGTGCAAGCTCGCGCAGGCAGATGAGTTCATCCAGCTGTTCCCCGACAAGTACGACACCTACATCGAGCAGGGCGGCACCAACGTCTCCGGTGGCCAGAAGCAGCGCCTCTGCATCGCCCGTGCCCTGCTCAAGAGCCCTAAGATCCTTATCCTCGACGACTCCACGAGCGCCGTCGACACCAAGACGGACCGCCGCATCCGCGCGGGCTTCAAGCAGTTCATCCCCTCCACCACCAAGCTCATCATCGCGCAGCGCACGAGCTCGGTCGAGGACGCGGACCGCATCATCGTCATGGACGGCGGCCGCATCTCAGCCATCGGCACGCATGACGAGCTGCTGCGCACGAGCACCATCTACCGCGAGACCTACACCTCGCAGAACAAGCAGTCCCATGACTCCAAGATGGCGGCGATCGCCTTGGATGGAGAGGCTCAGGGAGAGGAGGTCGATGCCTGATGGCCGAGAAGAATGCCCAGACCATGGACGACCGCAAGCCCCTGTCCAGCCGCGCCAAGCGTTCGAAGGGCGCGCAGAACCCCGTCGCCACGCTCAAGCGCATCGTCGGCATGGTGTTCAAGTTCTACCCCGTGCTCCTGCCGATCTTCATCATCTGCATCATCACCCCGGCGATCCTCCAGTCGCTCCCGTCGATCTTTTTGCAGGAGGCGCTCGCCGTGGTGGGCGACTACTGGAAGGAGGGCGACTGGGCTTCCGCGGCACCGCTCATCACCAATATCGCGCTACGCCTCATCATCGTCTACATCATCTCGATCGCGCTCGTCGCGGTACGCGAGCAGCTGGGCGCCATCATCACGCAGGGCACCCTCATGCACGTCCGCAACACGATGTTCGAGCATATGGAGGACCTGCCCATCTCCTACTTCGACCGCAACAAGCATGGCGACGTCATGAGCTACTACACCAACGACGTCGACACGATCCGCCAGCTCATCAGCCAGGCGCTTCCCAACGTGCTCACGATGACCCTCGCCATGGCGTCGGTCCTCGCGATCATGCTGTGGTACTCGGTCTGGCTGGCGATCGTGGTGCTCGTCATGGTGGGCTTCATGGCGTGGCTCACGCGCATCCTCGGCGGCAGGAGCGCCCATTTCTTCCTCGCCCAGCAGCAGAACCTCGCCGCGGCCGAGGGCTTCGTGGAGGAATCCATGACGGGCCAGAAGGTCATCAAGGTCTTCACGCACGAGAAGGAGACCGAGGAGTCCTTCGACAAGGTCAACGATGAGCTCTGCGAGGCGGCGCGCCAGGCCAATATCTACTCGAACATCCTCGGCCCCGTGCTCATGAACCTCGGCAACCTCGCCTACGTTGTCGTGGCGCTCGCGGGCGGCATCATGCTCACCTCCGGCGTCCCCAACCTCGCCATCTCCGGCATGGTCCTCTCGATCGACATCGTGGTGCCGTTCCTCAACCTCACCAAGCGCTTCGCAGGCTCCATCGGCCAGATCTCCCACCAGATCAACTTCATCGTCATGGGACTCGCCGGCGCCGAGCGCATCTTCTCGCTCGTCGACGAGAAGCCCGAGCATGATGAGGGCTACGTCGAACTGCATCGCTGCAAGGTCGTCGATGGCGAGATCGTCCCGGTCCACGAGGATACGAAGCAGTGGGCGTGGCAGCATCCGCACCAGGCCGATGGGACCGTCACCTACACGCCGCTCGCAGGAGATATCGTGCTCGAGCACGTCGATTTCGCCTACACGCCCGGCCACACGGTCCTGCATGACATCTCGCTCTACGCCAAGCCCGGCCAGAAGGTCGCGTTCGTGGGCGCCACCGGAGCGGGCAAGACGACCATCACCAACCTTCTCAACCGCTTCTACGATATCGAGAAGGGCAAGATCCGCTACGACGGCATCAACATCGAGAAGATCAAGAAGCCGGATCTGCGCCGCGCCGTGGGCATGGTCCTACAGGAGACGAACCTCTTCACCGGCACGGTCATGGACAACATCCGCTACGGACGACTCAACGCCACCGACGAGGAGTGCATCCAGGCTGCCAAGATCGCAGGCGCACACAGCTTCATCACGCGCCTGCCCGACGGATACCAGACGATGCTGCGCGATAACGCCGCATCGCTCTCCCAAGGCCAGCGCCAGCTGCTCTCCATCGCGCGCGCGGCCGTCGCCGATCCGCCCGTCATGGTCCTCGACGAGGCGACGAGCTCGATCGACACGCGCACCGAGCAGATCGTCCAGCGCGGCATGGACGCCCTGATGAAGGGGCGCACCACCTTCGTCATCGCGCACCGCCTCTCCACCGTGCGCAACGCCGACGTCATCATCGTCCTCGACCACGGCCGCATCATCGAGCGCGGCACGCACGACCAGCTCATCGAGGCGAAGGGCACGTACTACCAGCTCTATACCGGTGCCTTCGAGCTCGAGTAGGACCGCGATGTTCTTCGACTACCACGTCCATAGCTCGTTTTCGAACGATTGCGGCTATCCCATGGAGGACGTCATCCTCGATGCCATCGACCAGGGCATCGAGGAGCTCGCCTTCGCCGATCATGTGGATTACGGCCTCTACGACGATTGGGATTGTCCGAATCCGCATCTGAACTACGACGGAGACCCCGCGCTCAACGTCGACTATCCCGCCTACTTCATGGAGCTCGAGCGGATGCGCGCAGCATATGGAAGCCGGATCCGCATCGCTGCGGGCCTCGAGTTCGGCATCCAGACCCACACCATCCCCCGCTACGAGAAGCTCTTCTCTGCATGGCCGCTCGACTTCGTGCTCCTCTCCGTCCACCAGGTCGGGGACCTCGAGTTCTGGTACCCCGACAATCCCTTCATGGCAGGGCGTGCGCAGCAGGAGTACAACGACGAGTACTACGAGGAGCTCTACCGCTGCGTTTGCGGCTTCAAGAACTACAGCGTCCTCGCCCACATGGACCTCATCAGGCGCTACGATCCCGCCGGACCCTTCCCCACCGAGAGGAACCGCGACATCATCGCAGCCATCCTCGAGCAGGTCATCGCCGACGGGAAGGGCATCGAGGCCAATACCTCCGGCTACCGCTACGGGATGGGCGACCTCTCCCCCGCGACCGACATCATCCAGCTGTACCGCGATCTCGGCGGCACGGTCATCACGGTCGGCTCAGACAGCCACAGGCCCGAGCATCTCGGGTCGCGCGTCCGCGAAACCTACGACCTCCTGCGCTCGATAGGTTTCCGCTCCATCGCGACCTTCGAGCGCATGGAGCCAGCGTTCCACGCGCTCTAGCCCATCGACCCCGATCGCGTATCCGAGCCTCCCGCGACGGCATCGTCTGGACTAGAATTGAAACGATTTGCAGGAATCGCAGAGGATGTCGTCATGTCCGATCCGAGCACGCGGAAGACAAAGAAGGCACCTGCGCCGCAGTGGCGCGGGATGCTCGCCGATCATCATCAGATCGTGCGCTGGGCCGTCATCGCCATCCTTGCCGCCGCGTGCATCTCCATCTCGTTCACATCGCTCGGCTATGCGACCGTCACCTCGCCCAATGCGATGGACGTTCATCTCGTCATGCTCCTGCCGCTCGTCGCTTTGGGCGCGCTGCTCTTCGGGCTCAAAGGCGGTTTTCTGACGGGGCTCTTCTCCGGCCTCGTGATGTTCGCCCACGCCAAGATCATGCCGCTCGACGCATTCGAGCTGTCGTTCATCACGCCGATCACGTCGGTCGTCATGATGACGATCTCGGGCATCCTTCTGGGAGTCCTTTTGAAACTCGCCCTGCGCAGGAACCCTCCTCTGGTGAAGCGCATCATCCGCATCGCGCTCATCTGCCTGCTCGTCGCGCTGGTCCACACCATCCTGTGCATGGTGAGCCTCGTCGTCCAGTTCGCGATCGAGACCTTCCCGGCTGCAGCGGCCGGAACGAACACTGCTGATGCGGAGAACTTCACGACCACCGTCATATACCGTGCGCTCGTGCGCATGGGCGACCCCATCATGCAGGCGGTGTTCGAAGCCGAGATGATGGCGGGCGCATGCATCTTGGTGGACATCGTCTCCCGCCGGACCGTCGGCTTCGAGAAGGGCCTCGGCCTGCGCCACCTGTTCGGACTGGGGCTGGCCGCCGTATTCGCCATTGTCTACATGCTCACCGCCGCCTTGAGCTTCATGGGCATCACGGCCCAGAAATACCAGCAGGCGAACAATGACATGAGCTCCGAGGTGAGCTTCATCATCGACCAGATCGAGATCTCCGAGAAACGCAAGGCCATCACCGACGCCCTGCTCGAAGGCCACGGATTGACATTCGACGATATGACCTTGGATGAATGGGAGGGCTACCTCTACATCATCAGCCCCAACTCAACCCTTAGCGGATACGACGAGGCGGTCGATGGCATCATCATCCTGAGCGACGAGGAGGGTGCCATCCACTATTCCGACTCCCCGCGCGCAGCAGAGGTCGGTCAGCTCGACCAGCTGCTCGATCGGCAGGCTCTCGATGCCATCGAGCGCAGCAAGGAGACGAACACGCTCCAGCGCATCGTCTTCGACGATACCGGCTACGCTTCCATCGGCATCTCCTTGAACTCCACGGGCTCCCAAGCCCGTTCGTACATCGCCTATCTGCTCTCCGGGGAATACAACGGCTTCACGGTCACCATCATCCGAGACACGCGCCTCGTCTTCGTCGACCGCTGGTCGATGATGCTCTCGACCGCGGTCTCGTCGTTCGTGATGCTGGGCGCGGTGTTCGCGCTCACGTTCCAGCTGCTCGACCGCATCGTGGTCCGCAGGCTCGTCGAGACCAACGCGGTTCTCGGGCGCGTGCAGGATGGCGACCTCGACGCACAGGTCGAGATCACGGACAGCAAGGAGCTCTCCGAGCTCGCCGGCGGCATCAACGCCACGGTCTCCGCCCTGAAGGGATGGATCGCCGAGGCGGAGTCACGCCTCGACTCGGAGCTCGCGCTCGCAAAATCGATCCAGGAATCGGCACTTCCCAGCTCCTTCCCAGCCTACCCCGACATCACCGCGTTCGACATCTACGCGCGCATGGATGCTGCACGGGAGGTCGGAGGCGACTTCTACGACTTCTTCCTCATCGGCGAGGAGGAAGTCGAGGAATCCGGCTCGCCCAAGCTTGGCTTCATCGTCGCCGATGTCTCGGGCAAGGGGATTCCCGCCGCCCTCTTCATGATGGAGGCGAAATCCCAGGTCAAGTCCCACCTCTCCAATGTGAGGGATCTTGGAGAAGCTATCGCGCGCGCCAACCGCCAGGTCTGCGAGGGCAACGACGCGGGCATGTTCGTGACCGCATGGATCGGCGTGCTCGACTACGAGACGGGCCACATCGAGTTCGTCAACGCAGGGCACAATCCCCCGCTCATCCGCCATGATGGTGCTTGGGCCTGGGAGCGCCGGCGCTCGGGCGTCCCGCTCGGGCTCTTCGACGGCATGACATACCGCGCCCACAGCCTCGACCTCGAGCCTGGAGACGAGCTGCTGCTCTACACGGACGGCGTCACCGAGGCCATGGACGCCAAGGGCGGGCTCTTCGGGGAAGCGCAGCTGGAGGAGCTCGTCAACGGAACCGCCGACCCGGATCCCGAGGAGCTCGTCGATGCCGTGACCGGCAGCGTGGCACGCCACGCCGATGGCGCCGAGCAGTCGGACGACATCACGGTGCTCGCCCTCAAGCTGGGCAACTAGGAGGAGCCATGTTCTGGCCCGCCACGATCGAAACCGAGCGGCTCGTCCTCCGCGCATGGCGCGAGGACGACGCCGAGGCGCTGTTCGCCTATGCGTCCGATCCCGACGTGGGACCTGCAGCAGGCTGGCAGGCCCATGCCAGCATCGACGAGAGCCGCGAGGTCCTCGAGCGCGTTCTCATGGTTCCCGAGACCTATGCGATCGTCATCAAGGACCGCGAGCCGGCCGATGAGGCGGTCGGCTCGATCAGCCTCATGATCGGCGCAGCCTCCGACCTTGCCATCGGCTCCGACGAGGCCGAGCTCGGCTATTGGATCGCCAAGCCCCTGTGGGGAAACGGGTACATGCCCGAAGCCGTCCACGCCATGATGGAGCACGCCTTCCTCGACCTGCGCCTCTCGACCATCTGGGCGGGCTACTCAGACTTCAACGACCGGAGCCGCCGCGTCCAGGAGAAGGCGGGCCTCGTCCACGACCGCACCATCAGGAACCGCCCGCGCACGGTCATGGGCGATTCGGTGACCGAGCACGTGACCAAGATCACCCGCGAGCAGTGGGAGATCGCGCTGAAGGCGGATCCCGTCGATGCGGCAACCGTGCGCGCCCAGCAGGATGAGGCCGGCAGGATCGCCTCATCGCTCCCCCGCATCGCGTCCATCCGATCCGGTGGGCAGACCGGCGCCGACCGTGGCGCGCTCGACGCAGCACGGGCGGCCCAGGTTCCCATCTGCGGATGGTGTCCGCCTGGAGGCCTCGCCGAGGACCTGCCCGAACCGCCTGGTCTGCTCGCCGCCTACCCCGAGCTCAGGGAGAGCGCAAGCGAGGGCTACGTGGAGCGTACGGCGCTGAACGTACGTGATAGCCACGCCACCCTCATCGTCGCCCCCGCGGGCATCGAGCCTTTGAGCGGGACCGAGATGACCGTGCGCTTCGCGGAGGAGTATGGACGGCCGCATCTCATCATCCGCGGTACCGACGGTATCGGGACGGCGATCGCATGGCTCGACGAACTCGGTCGCGGCATCACGCTGAACGTCGCGGGTCCGCGCGAGAGCAAGACGCCGGGAACCTACGCGACAACCAAAGCGGTCGTTTCCGCCCTGCTCGAGCTGCAAGAGCGCAAATTGGTCTGAAAATCACAACCGCACGCGGCAAAAACTGTTCAAAACGGCTGGTTTATAGGCCTTTCACCTTTTTTACACTTCTCATATGCGAGTGTTTCGTTTGCAATATGTGGTAGGGATCCGTGCGCGGTCTGTTTTTCCGGCATGGCAAGCGCGGGTAAGAGGGTAAGGGGATTGCATATGGAATCGATGGCGTTCATCTTCACTGGCATAGGCTCGATAATCGCTCTCGTGTTCTCGTTCTTGAAGTTCAAGAGCGTGCACAACGCCCCTGAGGGCACTCCCGAGATGGCGAGGATTTCCAAGTGGGTCAGCGACGGCGCCAACGCGTACCTCAAGCGCCAGTATGCGGGCGTGGCGATCTTCCTCGCGGTCGTCTTCGCGGCGATGATCTGCATGGCATTCGCCGGCATGCTCTCCTGGTTCACCCCGTTCGCCTTCCTCACCGGCGCGTTCTTCTCCGGCCTCGCGGGCTTCGTGGGCATGCGCACGGCAACCATGGCCAACTGCCGCACCGCCAACGCCGCCTCCAAGAGCCTCAACTCCGGTCTCCGCGTCGCCTTCGACGCCGGCACGGTCATGGGCTTCACGGTTGTCGGCCTCGGCCTGCTCGACCTCACCATCTGGTACTTCATCCTCAACGCCGCGTTCGCCGCGCTGCCCGTGGCCGAGCGCCTGACCGAGATCACCGCCAACATGCTCACCTTCGGCATGGGCGCCTCCTCCATGGCGCTCTTCGCCCGTGTGGGCGGCGGCATCTTCACCAAGGCCGCCGACGTGGGCGCCGACCTCGTGGGCAAGGTCGAGGCAGGCATCCCCGAGGATGACCCGCGCAACCCGGCCGTCATCGCCGACAACGTGGGCGACAACGTGGGCGACGTCGCCGGCATGGGCGCCGACCTCTACGAGTCCTACGTTGGCTCCATCATCTCCACCGCCGCGCTCGCCGTGGCCGCAGGCTACTCCGTGCAAGGCGTCGCGCTGCCGATGTTCATCGCAGCGCTCGGCGTGGTTGCCTCGCTTGTCGGCACCTTCTTCATCAAGACCGAGGAGGGCGCCTCGCAGCGCAACCTCCTGAAGGCGCTGCGCACCGGCACCTACATCTCCGCGGTCCTCATCGCCGTCATCGCCTTCGTGGCCATCAAGGTCCTGCTTCCCGAGCATATGGGCATCTACGTCGCCGTGTTCGCCGGCCTCGTCGCGGGCGTCATCATCGGCGCTATGACCGAGTACTACACCTCCGACACCTATAAGCCCACGCAGAAGCTTGCCGAGTCCTCCGAGACCGGTTCGGCAACCATCGTCATCAGCGGCCTCTCGCTCGGCATGCTCTCCACCGTCGGCCCCGTCATCGTCGTGGGCATCGCGGTCCTCGTCGCATTCTTCTGCTCCAAAGGTGCAACCGGCGGCTTCGCGCAGGGCCTCTACGGTGTCGGCGTCGCCGCTGTCGGCATGCTCTCAACGCTGGGCATCACCCTGGCAACCGACGCCTACGGCCCCATCGCCGACAATGCCGGCGGCATCGCCGAGATGACCGGCATGGATCCGCAGGTCCGCGAGCGCACCGACGCCCTCGACTCTCTGGGCAACACCACCGCCGCCACCGGCAAGGGCTTCGCCATCGGCTCCGCCGCACTCACGGCACTCGCGCTCATGGTCTCCTACATCAACAAGGTCGGCCAGATCAATCCCGACTTCAAATTCAACCTGGCCATCGACAACCCGATCGTCCTCGTGGGCCTGTTCATCGGCGGCATGCTGCCGTTCCTGTTCGCGTCGCTCACCATGAGCGCCGTGGGCGAGGCCGCGCAGTCCATCGTCGTCGAGGTCCGTCGCCAGTTCAAGGAGATCCCCGGCCTGCTCGAGGGCAAGGGCGAGCCTGACTACGCCACCTGCGTCGACATGTGCACCCGCTCCGCCCAGAAGCTCATGGTGGCTCCCGCCCTCGTGGCCGTGGCCGTGCCCGTCATCGTCGGCCTCATCATGGGCCCGGACGGCGTCGTGGCCATGCTCGCCGGCAACACCGTCACCGGCTTCGTGCTGGCCGTCATGATGTCCAACGCCGGCGGCGCCTGGGATAACGCAAAGAAGTACATCGAAGCGGGCAACTTCGGTGGCAAGGGCTCCGAGAACCACAAGGCGGCCGTCGTGGGCGACACCGTGGGCGACCCCTTCAAAGACACCTCCGGCCCGGCCATCAACATCCTGATCAAGCTCTGCTCCACGGTTTCCATCGTGTTCGCAGGCTTGGTCGTCGCGATGCACCTGCTCTAGGATCCGGCGCACATCGCATCCCCAACGGGGCTCGCTTCGTGCGGGTCCCGTTTTTGTGCGACGACGCGCCGTTCTCCACCGGCACTAATGGCATTTAGTGCCGAAAACGAGTCCTTCCGAGGCGCTGATTCGGCACTAATTGCCATGAGCGCCAGCATCCACCATGCACATCTCCCCCGATATCCACGAAGCATAGGGTGCGTTTTCGGACACAGCGCGCTAAGGTCGGCGTAAGGTAGTCCATAAGGAGGTTCGCATCATGAACGCTGAGAAGACGGGAACGTTTATCGCAGAGCTTCGCAAGGAGCAGGGTCTCACCCAAAGGCAGCTTGCCGAGCAGCTGCTTGTCTCCGACAAGGCCATCTCGCGCTGGGAGACGGGCCACGGCATGCCCGACCTCGACAACCTCGAAGCGCTTGCCGATGCGCTCGACGTGAGCGTGGCTGAGCTCTTGCGCGGGGAGCGCTTCGAGGCGCCCGTTGCTGTAGGCGATGCCGAGGAGCTCGCCCGCGACGGGATATCGCTCTTCCGCGAGGCGCTCAGGCGCCGTACGACATCGAATGTCTTGATCGGCTTCCTCGCAGGCCTTATCGTGGTCACGTTGCTTGTAGTGCATCTCACCGCACCCATCGCCATCCCCTACCGCGAAGACCTCATGCGCGTTGACGAGCTTTCAGACGGCACGCTCGTGGCGATCTCCGAGCAGGACGCTGCCGGCGTTGAGATAAGCACCGTGGGCAGCGAGTCCTTCATCACCCTCTATAACACGCGCTGGAACCAGATGATGCACAAGAGCCGTGAGCTGGTCGCAGTTGCGGGCAGGCTTGGCGAAACCGAGGCAGTGCTCTACTATCCCGGCACACCCGACGACGTGCTCATCTATGGCGAGCTGCATGACGCTGCCGGCGTGGTCACGCTCCCCCGCCTTGTCTACAACATGTGGCTGACGATCGGTATTGTCGCAAGCGCTGTCGGGCTCGGTGCGTATGTCCTGCTCCGCAAGCGCTGGTACGGAAGGCGGGTGCTGCTCGCAGCGCTTATCCCCGCCTGTTTCACGGTTGCCTTGATCGCGGTGCTTTGGGGACGTTTCGATCAGGTCTACAATGCTGCGTTCTATCTCAGCGGAATCTGCCTCGTCGCGCTCGCGCTCTATGCCATCGCCAGCGTTATTCTTGCAAGAATCACACCTTAGAGAAGTGGGCATGGAGTGTAAGGGCGGTCAATGACCATATCGGCATTTGCCGTAAGTTGAGACTGGTAACACAGGTACCTGTATAAACAGTCTCAACCGCGCAAATGGGGTGCTCAGCACATAGGGCATGCCTTCTACCAGCGGCTTTGTCAAATTGAGACGTCCATCATAACGTTGAGACTGGTAGCACGGGTGCCTGTGCTACCAGTCTCAATTCGACGTCTGTTACGGCATGCCCCAAAGGGGCGGACATACGAGGTAGAAGCGGGCGACCCCCTTACAGGCTCTCGACGAAACTCATCTGGGCAGCGCGGCCCGCCTCGTCCCACTTGAAGACGCTTGGGATATCCGTGATCGCATTGGTGGAGCAATGCCCGCGATGACGAGAAGGCAGGATCGCCCTATCCGCCGATCCGAAACGTCCCAATTACGGTTTTCCCATCCCTGTCATAGAGGGGAACGTACTCCTCGCTTGGTTTCGACTCCGTATAGGTAACCGCCTCTTCGGGACTAGAGGGGACATAATAATAGTCCGTATCGTAAAGGCTCAGATACCCTATAGCCCCATCTTCCCCCTGTGCCAGCACAAGATCTGGCTCCTTGATCATCTCGCCGTTGGAATCGCTCAGGCCGCCAGGACCATATGTCTGGCCCGATGCGTTAAGAGGATACCCCTGCTCAAGAACATATTCAGGTGTTGGAACAAGAACCGTCCTGCTCCGGAATCCTTCGCCCCAACGCGCATATGCTATGCAGGCAGCGCATGCAACCGCAACCAAAGCACTTGCCGTGCATACCAGGATCCCCAACTGCCGAGCAAGGAGCCCTGCCGGCAAGCCCTCTGCTTCCTTACCATAGATCACGCGGGCAGCAATCACGTACGTGCAGAAGAAGA
The DNA here is from genome assembly GCA_902795065.1 of uncultured Coriobacteriaceae bacterium. Taxonomy (GTDB): domain Bacteria; phylum Actinomycetota; class Coriobacteriia; order Coriobacteriales; family Atopobiaceae; genus RUG721. The sequence goes on along the minus strand of CADBJR010000002.1, from coordinate 32,931 downwards.
GTACCAGTGTAAGGAGGGCGATTTCGCTGAAGTAGAAGGAGGCGTTGAAGACCTGATCCAGTTTTCCCCAAAGGACGATAACGATGCTCAAGGCAAGGCAGAGAGGGAGCAACGTACCCATGAGGAGAAGGTACGCGAGCCTTCGCTTGCGAAGCAAGAGGAACAGAACAAGCATGACTCCGCCTACAGCTGCCGAACCGACGATAAGACGGTCATATACCCGCCTGGGCTGCACGATCGAAAGAAATGCATCCGAGCCATCGCGAGCATAGAGGAGCGCATTGACATACCACCCCGTACGCGAATCGAACGGGGCGGTCTTCTCCTGAACATATCCTGGATAGTAGTAAACGCTCGCAACGGTATCCTTTGAGCCTATCGCCAACGTTGGCCGCACGTCCGGTGCATGCCACCCAAGGTCTGTTGTACCGGTAATCGTGTCCCAAATCTTCGAGTAACAGCTGATATATGCAATCACTTCTCCAGTGTTGGAATCCGTTTCGTAGTCGATCTCGAAGCCCGTTACACTCTCGTCGAACGAAGCAAGCAGAATCCCGCTTTCGGAATTCTCAACCTCGACAAGCCCCTCGTAAAAGGGTATGGCATTCGAGCTGGTGAGCCATACGGCAACAAGCGCTATGGAGATCATTCCTGCAATCAAACCGAATACGGCACTTCTTGTGATGCTCTGCTTCAGATGCCCCCTCATAACCGAGACAACATCTCGAGAAAGAATCTCAGCATCTGTTAAAGTGACAGGTTCTTCGATTCTTTCTCCATTTAGAAGCTCGACAACACTCACCTCGAGCTCGCGGGAGAGCGCTTCGAGGTTGTCGAGATCAGGCGTACCGCGACCCGTCTCCCAACGCGAGACAGCTTTGAAGGATACGTACAGCCTTTCAGCAAGCTGTTGCTGCGTAAGCCCGCGCTCATGTCTGAGTTCTGCAATAAAGCGGCCCGTTTTTACCGCGTCCATGTCGCACCTCCCAAAAGATCAGGCAACAGTCATATGTACTGTCTATACACAGCTCCGAATAGTTGGTATTTCAACGGCAATTGCAAGACTCTGTTGGTTCACAGCTGAAGCGTTGCCGTTTGTATGGTGATTGCCGCATATAGGCAAGCTTAATGGCCGCTATCTATTGCTCCCAATAATGCTCGTCCTAGAAAAAGGCATCCCAACTTGAGTCTCCACCAAATACAGGATATTCATCAATTACAGTAACTCCATCCTTATCGTAGACGGGAATATAGCGCACATCAGGCTGTGACAGCGTATATGCAACCGCCTCTTCCGGGGTGGACGGTGTGTAGTCAAAACCAAGGTCTTCGTATCTGATATAACCAACCCCACCATTCACACCTTCAGCAAGGATGAGATCCTGCCGACCTTGGTAGAAATCATCGGAAACAGCCCATAAACCCGAGAATTGCTGGCTTTGATACGCAGCAAGAGCCCCAGAATACGTTAAGCTGGGAGACCGGTTTGCCGTATACGTATTGTATCCGGATCCGTTATAGAATCTGACTTGTCCAGCGGCATAGTAATTGCCTGACGAGGCTGTCATTCCGCATCCACGAGTATGGCTTGATGAGGTTGAAGTATTGTAAGCCCAATCACGGGATGCAACCGCAGTTGGAATGATGCCCTCCTTATAGAGAGTCGAGTTCGCTCCCATATATCCAGTTGGGACAGATCCGTTCGTTGCGTTTGCGTATGTCCATGCGTACGCATTGCCAGATTCAGTCGCGACCTTTGTATAGTACGAATAAGAGTGACCATTTAACGTCACAGTTTTTGGAGTACTAGTCGCAGAAGCAGCCAAAGCAGCGGTCGGAAATAGGGCAAGCAAAAGAAGAAGAAGAATGGGTACAAAGTTCAATAGAGGTTTACGGATATCAGCTGAATATCTCATGAGATACCTCCGTTAATAACAAGCGACAGCTCGATACGGATCTCCACCGTTTCCCTCTCACCTCCTTAGTATTGAGATCCGTTAATTAGAAGTCTTAGTGCTACGGTAATCCACTCATGTAGAAAACTGCACTCCACGATTCGTAGAATAGGCATGGAGTATAGGGGCGACCAATGGCCATATCGGCATTATCGTAAGTTGAGACTGGTTGCACAGGTGCCTGTATAAACAGTCTCAACCGCGCAAATGGGGTGTTCAGCACATAGCACATGCCTTCTACCAGCGGCTTTGTCAAATTGAGACGTCCATCATAACGTTGAGGCTGATTGCACAGGTACCTGTGTTACCAGTCTCAACTTACGACCGATATGACATGCCCCCAAGGGGCGGGCATACGAGACGAGCCAGGGTAAAGCCCTTACAAACTCCCGACGAACCTCATCTGCGCGGCGCGGCCGGCATCGTCCCACTTGAAGACGCCGGCATCCTCCAGAACGGCGCCGAACACGCGGCCGATCTCCTCCTGCGAAAGACGTCCGGCCTCCATCTCGGCCTCGAGGCGCGGCGGCAGGATGGCCATGCCCATGACCTCGATGAGTCCGATGTTCTCCTTCTTGACATGCCACTTGTCGGCATGCGGGTGGAACACGCCGAGCGGGTTCTCATCGCTCGTGATGTTGCAGCGCAGCGCGAGCGCCATGACGTAGCGGTCGCCGAGCTTGCGGCAGATGGGCGTGATGGTGTTGTGCGGGGTCTCGCCTGTGAACGCGTAGACGCCCACGCTCTCGTCGCTCCAAGCGCGCCAGGCATCGAGCACGTGGCAGGCGGCCTCGAGCAGCTCCTCGCGGTCCGTGCTCTCGAGCTGGAGAACCGAGAGCGGCCACTTGACGACGAAGCCCTCGATGTGCGGGAAACCCGCCATATTGAACGACGCGACCTTCTCGGCGCGCATCATGGGAAACTCGTGGAAGCCGCCCTGGAAGTGGTCGTGCGAGAGGATCGAGCCGCCCACGATGGGCAGGTCGGCGTTGGAGCCGATGAAGTAGTGCGGAAAGAGGTCCACGAAGTCGAGCAGGCAGGTGAACGCCGAACGGTCGATGTGCATGGGGCGGTGCTCGACGCTCATGGCGATGCAGTGCTCGGTGAAGTACGCGTAGGGGCTGTACTGCAGGCCCCAGCGCTCGTCGTTGAGCTGGATGGGCACGATGCGCAGGTTCTGGCGCGCGGGATGCTCGCCCATGGCATGCGCGGCACCGCGGCCCGCATAGCCCTCGTTCTGCACGCAGAGCTGGCACGCGGGGTACTTCTCCCCCACGGCCGCCTTGCCCGCGGCGGCGATATCGCGCGGGTCCTTCTCGGGCTTGGACTTGTTGATCGTGATCTCGAGCGCGCCCCACGGCGTCTCGGCGTTCCAGCCGAGGTTCTTCGCGATGGCCGAGACGCGCACGTAGTCCACGTCGCAGGAGAGCTGGTAGAGGTAGTCGGTCGCGGCCTTGGGACCCTCCTCCTCGTAGAGCGCCCAGAAGATGGAGGCCACCTCGGAGGGTCGCGGCGTGAGGACGCCCATGATGCGCATGGCCAGACGGTCTCGGCCGCCGAGGGTGTCCTCGACCATGCCGTTGGCAACGCCGGCCTCGACAAGCTCGTAGAGCGGCTGCTCGAAATCTGCGGAGGGGCCATCGAGCTCGGAGAAAACCTCGAGCGGGCCGGGAGCGCCGATGCACTCGAGCACGCGGTTATAGGCCCAGTTGAGGTCGGTCTCCTCGATGAGGCCGCAGGACAGGGCGTACAGGACAAGATCGGTGGCAGCGGTTTCTACAGCCATTGCGAACGAATCCCCTCATGGTCGACCGAGCAGATCATGCATGCGCCGTCGCCGAGGACGGCGTCGATAGACGTTGCGAACCCCTGCGCCCTATCGGCGGGGACGAACGCCTGGATGGTCCCGCCGAAGCCGCCGCCATGCACGCGGACGGCGCCGCGGTCGGCGAGCAGCTCGTCCGCGAGGGCGAGCGCGAACATCGTGGGCTGGTCGGGAGCACCCGCCACGGAGACGTTCTGGAGGTACATCGCCGAGCTCGCACCGGAGCGGTTGGTGAGATTGAGGAACGCGTCGATATCTCCGGCGCGCAGGGCGGCGGCACGCTCGAAGACGAGCCGCTCCTCGCGGAAGTAGTGCAGCGTGCGGAGCACGGGACGGTCGCCGAGCGTGGCGCGCAGGCGGGAGATGTTCGCGAGGACCGCATCCTCCGAGAGCTCGCCCAGGCGCTCGACGCCCAGCTCGCGGGCGGCGGCGCGCATCTCGGCGGGAACGGCGGCGTACTCGCCGGTCAGCGCGGAGTGGTCGGCGCCGACCATGATGATGCAGATGGCGTAGCCGGCTTCGGAGAAGTCGAAATCGATCTTCTCGGTGCGGGGGTCGTCGTCATCGGAGAAGTCCATGAACTGGATGGAGCCGAGCGCGCAGGCAGCCTGGTCCATGAGGCCGCATGGCTTGCCGAACCAATCGCGCTCGACGGTCTGGGACATCTGCGCCAGCTCGAGCTTCGAGATCTCGCCCGCTCCCCAGAGCACGCGCATCGCCTCACCGAGCATGTTCTCAAACGCGGCAGACGAGGAGATGCCCCCTCCGGCGGGAACCGTGCTGGCGACACGCGCCATGAACCCATGCGGGGCGACGCCGCGGCGGACGAACTGCGCGGCCATGCCGCGGACCAGCGCCATGGAGGTGTTGAACTCGTCGTCGCGGGCATCGGTGCTCGCAAGATCGATCTCGAAGGGCTCTCGTCCCTCGCTCTCGACGCGGGCGATCAGGTCGTCGCGCTCCTCGAACGTGCCGATGATGGCGCGGTCGAGGGCTGCGGCGATGACGTGCCCGCCCTCATGGTCGGTGTGGTTGCCGGCGATCTCGGTGCGGCCGGGAGAGATGACCTGGAGCAGCTTGCCCATATCCCTATCCGTTTCTCCTCACGAACGTATCGAGCGCATCGTCAAACGCTGTTCGCTGGCCATCATCCCACAGCGAGGCATCGTCGGAGGTGAAGAATACGCCCCCGAGCGTGGCATCGGCATGGAGAAGCCGCGAACGTTGCGCGTCGGTGAGCTTGACGTCGCTGCGCAGGAAGAAGACGTCGGGGTCGTTGCGGAAGACGACACCGTCGAGATGGGAGCGTCCGATGGTGTTCGCGAGGCTGCGCTTGGTGCTCACGCGCTCGCGGTGGAGCAGGCGCATGTAGGGGACATCGTCCCAGTCGAGGCCCACATCGCAGCCGATACGGCAGAACTCCGTTCGACCGAAGGCGCTCGTGAGCGGCACGCCGCACAGGTCGAACCACGTACCCTCGGCGACGCTTTCGCGCAAAAGGTCGAGGGCGTCGGCCATGAGCTCGCCGCGGTTCATGCCGTCGTGCGGCTCGAGGCAGGCTCCGAAGAGGAAGTCGAGCTTCAGGAGCTTGTAGCCCCACTCGCGCGTGACAGTGCCCATGAAATGGGCGATGTGCTCGCGCACCGAAGGGTTGCGCGTATCGAGCGCCCAGGCGCCGCTCCAGTTGCCGCCGGCGGCGACGAGCTCGCCGGCGGCATTGCGCAGCAGCCAGTCCGGATGCTCGGTCGCGACGGCGCTCTCCTTCTCGACGAGGAAGGGGGCGAGCCAGATGCCGGGGATGAGGCCGCGCTCCGCGCATGCCGCGGGGAACCCCGCCATGCCGTCGGGGAAGCGCACGGGGTCGGGAGCGAGCCAGTCGCCCACCTTGGCGTAGCCGTCGTCGATCTGGAAGACGGCACGGCAGCTCCCGAGCTCGCGGCCGTCGTAGAGGGCGGCCGTCGCCTCGAGGTCGTGCAGGAGGGCGTTGGCGGAGATGTTGCCGTAGTGGCGATACCAGCTGGAGTAGCCCACGAGCGCGGGCGCGGGACGGCACGAGATGCCCGCGAGCTTCGCATAGCGTCCGAACGCCGTGGTGAGGGTGCCCTCGCAGACGGCGAACGAGACGATCTCGCGCTTCTCGCCCGCACGGATGGTACGCGCAGGAGGCTCCTTCTCGAGCTTCATGGCGTTGCCGCGGGCGGACTCGCGCACGACCGTGTAGCCCGAATCCTCGTCAAGCGAGCCCATGAGGACGACGCGGTCACCGTAGCGGAGATACCCGTAGCCCACGCCGTGCTGGCCGCCCGGCATGCCGCTCTGGGCGATGAAACGGTAGTCGCCGGAGTTGTCGAGCACCCACTGGTTGATGACGGCCGTGGGGACGCCGCGCAGGCCGCGCGTGCGGGCGAACGGGCTGCGCTCCACGGAGTCGGTCCAGGAGTTGTAGCCGTTCAGGAACAGGGCATCAGCGCCGACGACGTCGAGGTCGAGCAGGGTCACCGAGATGGAGGAGACGGTGACGTCGACGATCGGCTCGATGACGGCGCGCTTGGCCATGAAGTCGTAGTCTCCGCTGCCATGCACCGTGAGCCCCAGCTCTTTGACGGCGTCGATGGGACGGGCGAGGCCGCCGCGGTCGATGGTGATGCGGCGCTCGGTCCCACCGGCAGCGGGGGTGTAGCGGATCGACCAGGAGGTGGGTACGCTCAGCATGGATTACTCCTCAACCGTCTCGCGGTGCTTGTTCTCCTCGATGACGTGGAGCATGCGCTGCTCGTCGAAGCGCATGAAGACGAGGGCGCCGAGCAGGCAGAAGACCATGGCGACAAGCGCGGTGAGACGGTAGCCGAAGCCGCCGACGCCCACGGTGGCGAGCGAGGAGAACAGGATCATGGCGAGCGACTGGCCGAGCGTCATGGAGAAGGTGCGGGCAGCGAAGTACATGCCCTCGCGGCTCTGGCCGTACTTGAGGGAATCGCCCTCGGCGATGTCGGCGAGAACCGCCTGGGGAAGGATGCCGAGGATGGCCATGGGGATGGCGGCGAGCACGGCGACGATGCCGCCCCAGACGAGCGAGGGGATGCCGAACATGCCGCAGACGGTGGTGATGCCGAAGGCGAGGCAGAAGAAGAAGAATCCGAAGGTCACGATCTTCTTCTTGCCGATCTTCTTGGCGAGGATGTTCACGGGGGCGTAGAAGAGCAGGCTGATGCCCGTCATGCCGGCGAACAGCACGAAGTTCCAGGACTCGTCGAGCCCCATGAGGGAGGTCACGTAGAAGGGCATGCCGGTCTGGAACATGGTGATGGCGACCCAGTAGAGGACGTCGGAGACCTCGAAGATCTGGAACGCCTTGTTCTTGAAGGTCTTCTTGACGGACTCGACCATGTTCATGGTGGCGGGCTCGGCCTTGGCGTAGACGTGCTCGTCGATCGTGAAGGCGGGGACGAGCATGAATGCGACGGCGACGGCGGAGAGGATGGCGATCGTCACGCGGTAGGAGTTCGCGATGCCCAGCGCCGCCTCGAAGAAGCCCGCGATGGTGGGCACGAGATAGGCGAACGCGGTGCCGAAGAAGAAGGTGACGGAGATGTAGGTCGAGAGGTTGATGCGGATCTCCTGCGTGCTGCCGAGCTCGGGGATGAGCGCGTTGAAGGGCGTGCAGTAGAGCGAGAGCGACACGTAGAAGAGAACGAGGCAGACGAGCAGGGCGATGTTGTTGAACTGCTCGGAGCCGAGGCCCGGGACCGTGAAGACCACGACGGTCATGATGCCGAACGGGATGGCGGCGTAGCGCATGAACGGGATGCGGCGGCCCAGCGGGTGGTTGAGCTTATCGGACTTGCTGGCGATGAAGGGATCGATGAAGCCGTCGACGAGGCGGCACAGCGCCGTGATGAGGCCGATGATCGTCATGCCCGCGAAGACGATGCCCTGCGTGATGAACAGCGGCATGCCCTGGGCGATGACCTCCTCGCTCGGCGTGTAGAAGTACAGCAGCCAGTTGCTCACGATGCCCGAGAGCATCGCCCAGCCCAGCTGGCCGATCGCGAAGTTGCGCAGGATGCGGCCATCGGCAAGTTTCTTCTCCATCTGTTTTTATCTCCCTACTCGTTTCCAGCAGTTTCCTCGGCGATGCCGAGCGTATAGCGAGCCATCCGCACGATGCAGGTGAGCTCGTTCGTTCCATTGGTGAAATCGTCCGAGGGGATGACCTCCCCGCGGACGAGGTGCTGCGCGACGCCCATCATGGCGTGCGCGACCGTTCGGTACAGGACCGGGAAATCGACCTTGCGCGTGACCGAGCCGTCGGAGCGGCCCAGCTGGTACGCGTCCTCGAAGATGATGTAGAACGAATCGATCGCCTGGCCGTATGCGGAGAGCTCCTCGGGCTCGGCCCCCTCGGAGAGGACCAGATGGTCGAACTCGTCGAGGAAGCGCACGAACTCGGGGTACGCGCTGTACGCGGCGATGTATTTCTCGAAGAGCATCATCAGCCGCTCGGCGCCGTTCATCGCGAGGAACGCGTCGGTCTCGATGGCGCGGCGGATGCGTTCGTTGAAGAGGCCCCACATGTGCATGCCCGCGTGGATGGCGATCGAGGTCTTGGTCTTGAAGCGGCGGTAGAGGGTGGCGACACCGATGCCCGAGGCGTCTGCGATGTCGGTCATGCGCACGGCGGCGATGCCGTCACGCAGGAAGAGCGCCGCGGCCTGGTTGATCACGAGGGCAAGGCGGTCCAGGGGCTCGTCGTTCGAAGGTGCGAGGTTGACCAGCGGTGCCATAGGTCCGTTATCCTCCTCCCTTGACGTACGTCACATGAAATGATAGTCTCACTATCAACTGATAGTCAGACTATCATTCTCGGTACTGAACGTCAACAAACAATCGGGGGCAGATATGGTCGAGAGGTCGAAGGTCATTTTCGGGAACGAGATTGCGGAGGCCGACTACAAGGCGGCCTGCAAGTCCAAGACGAACTTCATCAAGAAGTTCGGCGACGACTCCGACGCCGTCTACCACCTCGCCGCCGCCGACCTGCCCGTCATCGGAGAGCGCCTCGGCGTGCGCAACCTCGTAATAGCTCCCGAGGGCGCCGAGCCCCTCTCCTTCGACAAGGCCGACAAGCCCGTGGTGGTAGGCAACATCCGCATGGGCTTCGGACACTACCGCATCTCCATGGCCATGGCGAGCGCGGCCCACGCGCTGGGCTACACCCCCTACTGGCTCGACCTCTGCTCCTTCCCCGAGACCACCTGCTCCAAGGTGATCGGCTACCAGAACGACCTCTACTCCATGGGTTCGCGCCTCTCCCAGAAGCTCCCGCCGTTCAACGCGCTCTACTGGGAGCCGCTCAACTCCGAGGGCTTCCGCAAGCTCACCTACAACGCGAGCGACCAGAAGAACGCCGAGCTCATGGTTCCCCTCTTCCGCGACCTGCCCAAGGACGTGCCCTACATCGGCACGCACGTCTGGCCGTCGCAGGCAGCCGTCCACGCCGGCCTCACCCATGTCGTGAACGCCATCCCCGACAACTGGCCCATGGCGCTGCATCTGGCCGAGGGCTCCATCCACACCGTCCAGACGCCGAGCTCCTACCTGGGTTACAAGGAGCTGCGCGGCATGGATCCCAAGCGCGCCCTCAAACCCATGCCCGACGAGGCCATCCGCTACACCGGCCACTACGTCGACCATGAGCTCGTTGCCAACATCCCCGCCGACTGTGCCGCACGCCGCGAGCGTGTGACGAACGGCGGCCCCGTGCGCTGGCTCATCACCGTGGGCGGCGCAGGCGCGCAGGCCAAGCTCTTCTCCGACATCATCGAGAAGCTCATCCCCCACGTCGTGCGCGGCGAGGCGACCCTGTTCATCAACGTGGGCGACCATGACAAGGTGTGGAAGAGCCTCTGCAAGTCGGTCAAGGACCTCGAGGGCCTTGCCACCACGCACTTCAACGACTTCGCCGAGGCGGCGTCGCTCGCCACCGCCGCGCTCACCGAGCCCATCGGCGGCATCCACGCCTTCTGCGACTCCGACATCTTCTCGGCGGTCTACACCACCAACGTGCTCATGCGCTGCACCGACATGCTCGTCACCAAGCCGAGCGAGCTCTCCTTCTATCCCGTGCCCAAGCTCATGATTCATCGCGTGGGCGGCCATGAGGCATGGGGAGCCATCCGCGCCGCGGAGATCGGCGACGGCACCTACGAGATCGACGAGACCCATGAGGTGCTCGCGATGATCGACTCGATGCAGGCCGACCGCTCCATCATCGCGTCGATGTGCGACCGCATCGAGGACGCGAACAAGCTGGGCATCTACAACGGTGCCTACGAGGTGGTCAAGCTCGCCGTAGGCTAACCGCTCGCGTGCTGAACAGGGGGACGGGGTGAACAGGGGGACGGGTGAACAGGGGGACGGGTGAACAGGGGGACGGGTGAACAGGGGGACGGGTGAACAGGGGGACGGAGGTTCTGTTCACGTCGTGCACGACGTGAACAGAACCTCCGTCCCCCTGTTCACCCGGACGGGAGCGATGTGCGCTCCCGTCCGCAACTCATCGCACCAACTGCTCCCTGCACGCCGGTTGGCGTATGCTATACAAGTCGCCGTATTTCTCGTGGGAGCATGATCCATGTCGTTCAAGAGCGAATTCGATGCCGATGTCCAGGATGCCAAGGGCTACGTCGCCCATCTGGGCAGCTATGCCGCGGTCTTTCTGCGCTGGGTCGTGATCTCGGTCGTCATCGGCGTGCCGTGCGGTCTTCTGGGATCGGCCTTCCACAAGGGCGTCGACCTCGCGACCGAGTTCCGTGTGGCGAATCCCTGGGTACTCTACCTGCTTCCCGTGGCCGGACTCGCTGCGGTCGCCATCTACCACGGCCTCGAGTGCGAGGGGCTCTCCACCGACTCGGTGCTCGACCAGGTCCAGACCGGCGAGGGCCTGCGCCTGAAGCTGCTCCCCGCCATTTTCCTCACCACCATCCTCACGCACCTCGCCGGCGGCTCTGCAGGCCGCGAGGGCGCTGCGCTGCAGATGGGCGGCACGATCGGGCTGGGCGCAAGCCGCCTCTTCCGCCTCGACGACCGCGACCAGCGCACCGCCATCATGATCGGCATGGCCGCGTTCTTCTCGGCGCTCTTCGGCACGCCCGTTGCGGCGAGCATCTTCGCCATGGCAGTGATCAGCGTGGGCGTGCTCTACCTCGCCGCCTTCGTCCCCTGCCTCATCGCATCGCTTGCCGCCTACGGCATCTCGCTGACCCTCGGCGTGGAGCCCACGCGCTTCGCCGTCGGGATACCCGAGGTCTCGCCGCTCATGCTCGTGCAGGTCGCGCTGCTCGCATGGTTCTGCAGCATGCTCTCGGTGGTGTTCTGCGAGGTGCTGCACAAGACCGAGCATGCAGTCGCGAAGCACCTCGCCAACCCGTGGATCCGCGCCGCCGTGGGAGGCGCCGTCCTCCTCGTGCTCTCGCTGCTCGTGGGCACGGGCGACTACAACGGTGCGGGTATGGACGTCATCGTGCGCGCGGTCGAGCAGGGGCAGGCGGAACCGTTTGCGTTCCTCCTCAAGATCGTCTTCACCACGATCACGCTCTCCGTCGGATTCAAGGGCGGCGAGGTCGTGCCGTGCTTCTTCATCGGAGCAACCTTCGGCTGCGTCGTCGGTCCGCTCATCGGCATCCCCGCGGAATTTTCGGCCGCCATCGGGCTCATCTCGATGTTCTGCGCGAGCGTGAACTGCCCCATCGCCTCGCTCCTGCTCGCGCTCGAGCTCTTCGGCGGAGGCGGGGTCATCTTCTTCGCGCTCTGCTGCGGCCTGTCGTTCGTGCTCTCCGGATATTCGGGCCTCTACTCCAGCCAGCGCATCCTCTACGACAAGCTCAAGGCCAAATACATCGACGTGCATGCCAATGACTACCACGAGGGCGGCTTCGAGCGCCATCACCATGAGGAGTAAGCTCTCCTAAACACCTATGGACGCTGCGATACCCGCAAGCAGCGCCGCGACGAACGGAAAGATTGCGATGCGGATGAGCTGCTCTTTCCGGTTGAAATCGGACTGGCTGTAGCCCGCGCATCCTTCCGTCTCGGGATAGTAGTGCTGGAAGAAATGCGATTTGGTGAGCAGCAGCCAGTCGAAGCAGATCATGTCGAAGGCTTTCCACAGGTAGAGGATCATGAGGAACCGCAGGAAGAGCTGCCAGGAGCTGAAGCCGTCGCGGATGCCGTCATAGGCGCCGTATACGAATGCGCCGGCGATGAGCGCCATGCCGCAGACGGCAAGCGCATAGCCGAGCGCATGTGCACCGGGGAACCGCTCGGGATGGTCGAGCACCGCCTCCTGGATGTCCTTGGGCGCGGTGGTGAAGAACCGCCTGTCCTGTATCAGCGCGATGGCCGAGAACAGCAGCAAAACCATCCCGGCGATCATGACGAGGGAGAGCAGCACGGTAAGCATCGTTTCGGGTCACTTCCCTATCGGATGAGGGTAACGAGCAGCCCCACCAGCACTGCGGGGATGAGGGCGAAGATGATGCCCGGGAACAGCATGCCCTTCACGTGGAACCACTTCTGGTGGTAGGCCTCGTCCATGTGCTCGGTGCCCTCGAGCCGGAACATGGGGAGGTTGGCGAACAGCACCCAGTCCAGGAAGAACGTGTCGTAAGCGCCGATCCACACCATCAAGCCGAAGGCGAGCCAGAAACCCTGCGCAAACGTCCGCGCACCCGCGACGAGCGCGCAGCCGACGAGGATCGCCGTGAACAGCAGCACGCCCGCGCTCTTGGCGAGCACGACGTTCCTCGACCGGTATGAGACGTCGACCCGTTCGTGCGTCTTGAAGTACTCCTCCTGGATGTCGGGCGGATAGTTGTGGATGGCTGACGCCGTGTACTTCCTGTCACCCCTGTAAGCCGTCATGATCCCGACGGTAAACAGCGCCGCGAACACCGCCATCTCAATGAGGATCATAGGTACGCTCATGATGTTCTCCCGCATAGTTAGATAACGCTAACTGTACGTATCCACTATACCGCTGGAGCGGATGCATGGCACCGAGTTCTTAGAAGTGCTCCCTCCGCGGGAAGAGCTCGACCGCCTCGGGGAACAGATGCTCGGCATACGCCATGAAGTAGTCGTCGGTCATCGAGGCGATGTAGTCCACGCACGTCTGGTGCAGATCGCGCTCCCAATCGTACGCCTCGCCGTAGTGGCCGAGCATGACGTCACAGTATTTGATGTGATGCCTGAACACAGGTGCGCTCTCGTCGCCCGCCGCGAGGTCCTTCAGCACACGCTCGTACATGCCGTCGAAGAGCCACGCCATCTCGTGCGAGAAATCGCCGCTCACCTCGCCCGCATGGTAGATCTTCTCGTAGTTCTCGCGCTTCGCGCGCGCGAGCTCGTGGAAGAGCATCTCGCTCATCTCGATGTGGTCCTTGCCGAAGGAGTTCTCCACCACATCGGTGATGAACGCGGAGAGCGCCCAGGCGTTGTAGGCGCCGCCGAGGCCGTCGTCGAAGGTGGTCTCGGTGCAGAGCCCCGCACGGATGGCGTCCTGGCGGTCCTTGCCCACGTAGGCGATGATGTCGGAGATGCGCACCACGCAGCCCTCGAGCGTCATGGGCACGAGGTGCGAGATCTTCTCGTCCCCCTGCTCCCAGCACGCGGCGACCACATCGCGGTCGAACTCCTCGAAGGCCGCGAGGTCGCTCGTGGAGAAGCGCTGCTGCTCGAACTCGCCGTTGTGGCAGATGACGCCGTCGAGCACCTGCAGCGAGAGGTTGCGCTTGGAGAGGCCGTCGAGCACGCGCACGCTCTGGACGTTGTGGAAGAACCAGCGTCCCGTGCGGTCGTGGAAGACGTCGTTGAGGAAGCGCTCGCCCGCATGCCCGAAGGGCGTGTGGCCGATGTCGTGGCCCAGCGCGATGGCCTCGATGAGGTCGAGGTTGAGCCCGAGCGCACGGCCGATGTCGCGCGCCACGCGGGCGACGAGCTGCACATGCAGGCCGCGGCGCGTGAGGTCGTCGTTGGCGCGGAACGAGAACACCTGCGTCTTGCCCGTGAGGCGGTTGTAGAACGGCAGATGGATGATCTTCTCGGCATCGCGCAGGAAGGCGGGGCGCAGGACGGTGGTGTTGTCGCGCTCGGTGTTGCGGCGGATGACATCGGTGTCCTTGGTGGCGAACTCGGAGAGGCGCCCGCTCGCGAGCTGCTCGCCCACGCCGCGTTCGACCTCGTCGGAGAGGCGCCGGGAGATGGGGCCGGGAAGAGCCTTGTTGCGTGCCATGGATGCTCCTTCGCAGAGGTTTCTCGCCTCCCATGCTAGCACGGGAGACGGACACGAGGGCAACGCGATGGCGCATCGGCCACGAGACAAATGACCGGGTAACTGTCCCAGGTCAGTCGTAGGCGGGGGTGTTCATGAAGGTCATGCCTTCGGCGGGATAGAACGAGAAGCCCACCTGCTCATGGAGCTTGAGCGACGCCGCATTGTCGGGGAAGACCTCCGACCATGGCACGTAGCCGCGCGCCATATGCTGCGCGACCTTGGCGGAGAGCAGTGCGGTCGCCCAACCCCTGCGGCGGCTGCCGGGCAGGACCTCGAGCATGCCGAAGGCGCCCTCGGGGTGCTCGCCGATGAATCCCGCAAGCTCGCCGCCATCGAAGCAGCCGAGGAATGTGCCCGCGTCGAGCAGCTCCTCGAGCTCCTCCTTGCTGTGCTCGTAGGAGCGCGTGTAGTTGGCCATGATCGCGTCTGCGAAGCTGCGGTCGAGCACGCGGATGTCGAGCGTCGCATCGAGCGCGGGCGGCACGCTCTTCTCGTAGACGGCAAGGTAGCAGGGCGTGAGGCGGTGCATGCCCAGGATGTACTGGGCGTCGCGCAGGGCAACGCGTCCGAGCATGCAGAGCTCGGTGGGCTCGACGCACGAGGCGAGCACGTTGCGGCCGGCATCGCGCTCGAGGGCGTAGAGGAACTGGTTGCGCTCGTCGATCTTGAGGAAGATGACGTTCTTCTCGGCCACGACCACGCGGCCGACGCCGCGGCGGATCTGCTCGGCGAGCGGGAAGGCAGTCATCGGCGCATCCTTGAGCAGCTCGAGCGCACGCTCGCGGCGCGCCTGCTCATCGCCGAGGACATCGTCCATGATGAGGGCGAGGCGCCGTGCGATCTGCGCCATGCCGGCATCGCCGGGATGCTCGTAGCCGTCCGCGAACAGCGCGGGGTCGGCGTCGATGAGCTTGGCGCCGTCGATGAAGGTGAAGCCGCGCTCGACGCTGAGCTCCTCGAGCAGCAGGCGCACGAAGGCGAGGCACTCGGGATCTGCCGAGGGCGACGCCTGCTCGTTGTGCCAGAGCGGGCTCACGACGAACACGGGAACGCCTTCGAATACGTGGGCGACCTCGTCGAGATAGGCACGGATGTCGGACTCGATCCGTGAGAGCGGAAGCTTCTCGTAGCGGTAGTTCTCGCCGTAGGCAATGACGACCGCGAAGGGCTCCTGCTCGAGACGGGGCACGGTGAAGGGCTGGAAGACGTGGGCGCCGATGCCCTGGTTCACGACATCGGCATCGAGCAGCTTGGCGATGCGCGCGGTCCACGCCGCGGCGGGGGTCGCAGCAGCATAGCCCTGGGCGATCGAGTCGCCGAGCACGAGCAGGGTGCGGCGCGCGGGAACGGGATCGATGAACGACCCGTCGCAGCTGATATTGCCCAGCTCGACGCCGGTCATGACGGGCAGCCACACGCGGAAGCGGTGCCGGTCGCCGAAGCCGGGCAGCCTTCCCGAGTTGCCCGCGATATCGATGTAGAGCGAGCTGTCGAAGTACTGGAGGTAGGGATGCGCGGCGCCGTCCATCTCGACCGTGAAGTCCTCGATCATCGAGACGCTCTTGGGGTCGGCCTTGGCCATCTCCCCATGCACGAAGCGCGTTCCCTGAGGCTGTGGTATGTGGCGGAGCTCGATGGCGACGGTGGATGCATCCGTATCGAACTCGAGCGTGATGCCCGCGGTGCAGGCGGCCATACCGCGGAACTGCCCGGGGTGGAGCGCGGATACGCTTCCGAGCACGCGCAGCTGCGCGGGCGTGATGCGCAGCGGCCGGACGAAGCCGCCGCGGATCTGCTCGACTCCCACGGAACCGTGGAGGAAGCCGCGGGCGGGAACGCGAAGCCTAGCCGAATTCGAGAATGATTGGTCTGCCATGGCCGCTCCGTTTCATCTGCTTGCCATTCAATCTATTTTCGCAGAAGAACCTCCGCAATGGGAGCATAGGCGCCGACGAGTCGCTCAAAGGTCATCGCGGCGTTCGCGGGGCTCGTGGACGGTAGGACGGTGGCGGGGATCCCGAGCTCGGGTTCGATAAGGCGGTGGTAATAGCGCCCCGCCGTGGCGCCCGTGCAGAAGATCCGCTCGATAGGTGCGGAGGCAAGGATGGGCGCGAGGTCGTTCGCGCGGGGATTCCTGATGGAGGCATCCGAGGCGCCCTCGATGTCCACCTCGGCGAGGACGTCCCAGAGCGCGATACCCGCCTCGGCGCAGAAGGCGCGCTTCTCGTCGACGGTCATCGGGACCGGACGGTCGAGCACGGCGGCGATGACCCGCCAGAACCGGTTCTGCGGATGGCCGTAGAAGAAAGCCTGTTCGCGCGATTTGGGACTGGGGAAGCTGCCGAGGATGAGGACCCGCGAGCGCTCATCGAAGAGCGGTCCGAAGGGATGGGTCACATGGACGCGCTCGGCCATGCTACTCCCCCGGCGCGATGGGTTCGGTAAGCTCGGCGCCATCGTCGAGGCGGATGATGGTGACCTTGCCGAAGGCGGCGCCGCCGGCGCATCCGGAATCGACGTTCCATTTGTCCCACATGCCGCCGCACGAATCCGGGCCGCCCACGCGGACGCTCTGGCAGATGCCGTCGTCGTCGAGGACGGGACGGTCGCATACGGCGTCCATGTGCATGAGGTAGCGCGTGGGCGTATGGCCCGCGATGACGATGGGGCCGGCGCCCGCACCATCCATGAGGCCGGTCGGGGCCTCCCAGAACAGCTCGCGGATCCACATGAGATCCTGCCGGTCCATTCCGTCGAGCAGGTCGCGCAGAACGTCCTCGTCCCAGGCTCGCGGCTCTCCGGTATACGGAAGGATGCCGGCGTGGACGAGCACGTAGATGCGGTCGCGTACGGTGCAGACGGCGTAGGCGGGCAGGCTGTCGAACCACTCGACGAGCGAGATGCGCGCCCACGGGGTGAGGCGCATGAGTCCCACACGCGTCACGTTGCCGCCGTTGAGCGTCCAATCGGCGAGGCTCATGTAGTTCGACTGGTCGTGGATCCACCCGAGCATGAGGTCCTCATGATTGCCCATGAGGGCCGTGACGTTGGGCAGCGTCCGCACGAGCTCGACGACATCGAGCGGTGCGGGACCGCGGTCGACCATATCGCCGAGGCAGAAGAAGCGGTCGTCGTCGGACGGCGCGATGCGGTTCAGCAGGCGCCGCAAGGGCTCCGCATGGCCGTGCACATCGGAGAAGACGTAGGTCGCCATAGACGATCAGAGGGTCGCGGCGATATCTGCCGCGAGGGCTGCGGGCTCGAGATGGTAGCGCTGCTGCAGCTCCTCGGTGCTCACGCGGTCGACGAACTCCTTGGTGCCGCCGAAGCAGACCACGCGCAGCGGCGAGGGCCCGAGGACGCGGGCGACCTTCTCGCCGAAACCGCCGTACAGGACACCGTTCTCGAGCGTCACGACGAGGCGATGGCCCTTCTCGAGCGAGAACAGCAGCGGACGGTCGAGCGCCGAGTAGGTCGTGGCGGAGATGATGGTGGGATCGATGCCGTGGTGGGCGGAAAGCTCGTCCGCAACGGCGTCCGCGAGCTTGACCGTGGGTCCGAGCGCCACGAGCGCGACGTCGGATCCCTCGTGCTCGATGACGAACCTCGCGATATCGGACGCATCGAAGGCGACCCGCGGCCCATGGACGACCCTGTCGGGGACGCGGATGACCACGGGCTTGTCGGCGACGTCGAGCGACCAGTCGAGCATGGCGAGGAGCTGTTCGGCGGTCGTGGGCGCAAGGCAGGTGAGGCCGGGGACGTTGCCCGTATAGGCGAGGTCGAACACGCCGAGGTGGGTGGCGTCGATCGACGAGAACCCTGCCTGGAACACGAGGACCGTCGCCGGGCTCTGGTTGAGCGCGAGATCCTGGACGATCTGGTCGTATGCGCGCTGGAGGAAGGTGCTCGCCACGAAGTAGACGGGTTTGACGCCGCCGCGTGCGAGGGCGGCCGAGAAGGTCACCGCATGCTGCTCGCAGATGCCCACGTCAACATAGCGGTCCCCCGCGATCGCACGGAATTCGGCGGTGATGCCGGAGCCTCCGGGCGTGCCGGCGTTGATGACGACGATCTCGGGGTCGGCCGCCATCTTCTCGAGCATGCGCGCGCGGATGATGCCGGTGTAGCTCTCCGCGGGTGTGGAGCCTCCATCCGCCTTGACCGAGTGCGCCGCCTCCTTGTTCTGCTCGGCCCACTCGTCGCCCTTGCCCTTGGTGGTGTGGATGTGCACCACGACGGGATGGTCGATGTCCTTGACCTCCTCGAACGCCGCGATGAGCGCGGGGATGGAGTTGCCCTCCTCGACGTAGCGGTAGTCGAAGCCGAAGGTCGAGAAGAAGTTGCGCGCAGCGGTCCCGCCGGATGCGCGGAGCTCGGCGAAGTCGCCGTAGATGCCGCCCTGGTCCTCGGCGATCGACATCTCATTGTCGTTCACGACGATGATGAGGTTCGACGAGAAGGTCGCCGCGTTGTCGAGGCCCTCGAAGGCCTCCCCGCCCGAGAGGCAGCCGTCGCCGATGAAGGCGACCACGTTGTGGTCCTGCCCCAGGATGTCGCGCGCCTTAGCGAAGCCGCATGCCAGGCTGATGGAGGTGGAGGTGTGGCCGCAGCGGAACCAGTCATGCTCGGATTCCTCGGGATTCGTGAATCCGGATATCTCGCCCATGCGCGCATCGTCGATGAAGCCGTAGGCGCGGCCGGTGAGCATCTTGTGGGTGTAGCACTGGTGGGAGGTGTCGAAGATGATGCGGTCGCGCGGAGAGTCGAAGACGCGGTGCAGGGCGATCGTGGCCTCGACGACGCCGAGGTTCGACCCGAAGTGGCCGCCGGTGGCGCGCACGCGCTTGACGATGGCGGCGCGGCACTCCGAGGCGAGCTCGTCGAGCTCGTCGAACGAGAGCGCATCCAGGTCGCGCGGACCCGTGACGCTCTCCAGAAGATCGAATGCCATGCTCTCCCCCATGCTCGACGACAGTATCTGCGTGCTAGCGTGACACACTTCCCGCACGGCGCCGTCCGCGGATGCCGATTTCTAGATAACGAACAATCCAACGATGGCGTGCAGGCGCAGCTATGGCGCTATTCCACGGGCTCGCCCGAGAAGTTGATGCCGCCCGTCAGCGTGCGCGCGTCGACGGGCATGAACGGCCCCTCGAGGAAGCAGCGCTCCGCCTCGATCACCGAGTCCTGCGCCCGGTCGTAGAGGTCGAGGAAGCTGTCGGAGCTCTTGAGCGGCAGATACGGATGCTTCCATTCCCTATGCTCGTGGTTATCGAGGCGCGTGACGCTCGCGGGCACGGCACGGTGGCTCATGCCGCAATAGAACGAGACGGGGACGCGCTTGACCATGCGCTCGATACCGCCGATGAGGGCGCGCTTGCCGCCCTTGGGCGAGTAGAACAGGCGGTTGCCGAGGCGGAACAGGTGGACCGCCATGGAGAAGGTGTTCGGGGCGATCTCGATGCAGTAGGCTGCGGAGATGGCGCGCTCGTAGAGAAGGTCTATGGCGTGGAGCACGTCGTCGCTCCCGCGCAGGACCTCGACGTAGGGCTTGTACTCCGCAACCGTGCATGAGCGCTTGCGGAAAAGCATCATCTCGTCGATCTCGCGCTCGATGTTGGCGTGGACGGTGCCGCCGAGCTCCTCCCCCAGCCCTGAGGCGGATGACGCGCAGATGGCGTTCTGCTGGGCGAAGATGAAGGGGTGGGTCGTGCGGTCGAGCAGATAATGGCAGAGGAAGCCCGCGGCATAGGCGCGGCAGATGCGCCGCTCATCGCCGTCGAGGCCCTCGATGGCCGTGCGCATGGCGAGCAGAAGCTCGGAGGGCTTCTCGTCGTGCATGAGCGTACCCACGTGCGAGCTCTTGTCGAACAGAGGGTTGAGGACGAGGTAGAACAGCGGATCGGGTCCCTGGTTGCCCAGCAGGAAGGCGTCCATCTCGTCGGTGGTCGTGAACCCCAGCTCAGTTCCGACCGCGCCGTAGACGTCGCGTCCGAAGAAATCGTGGGTGAGAACAGACGGCATGGCTCCTCCTTCTCCCGAAACCGTTGAAATGATTATAGGTCGCATCCCCGCCAACAGCGCCGATGGTCTCCCACATGTGCCATTCGCCGCGGTAAGCGCCGCATCTTCGCGGGGACAACCTACAATTGACGAAGCGTATCCACCTCAGAAGGAGCACCCATGGCTGAAAAGAGCAAACTCACCACGTCCGAGAAGAGCTGGATCCTCTACGACGTGGGCAATTCCGCGTTCACGATGCTCGCCTGCTCGCTGATCCCCATCTGGTTCAAGGACCTCGCCATCGGCACCGGCCCCGGCCAGATCACGGGCGATCAGGCCACCGCGTACTACGCCATCGCCATCTCGGTCGTGACGGTCATCGTCGCCGTCCTCGGCCCGATCACCGGCGTGCTCGCCGACCACAAGGGCAAGAAGAAGATCTTCTTCACCACCACGGTCGCCCTCGGCGTCATCGGGTGCATCCTGAACGGCTTCGCCATGAGCTGGGTCGCCTTCATCCTGATCTACGCGTTCGCGAGGATCTTCTACCAGATGTCGCTCGTCATCTACGACTCGATGCTCAACGACGTCACCGTCGAGGAGCGCATGGACGAGGTCTCCTCCTACGGCTACGCCTGGGGCTACATCGGATCCTGCATTCCCTTCATCGTCGCCATGGTCGCCTACATCCTCTCCGGAGGCCTGTCCGAGGATCTCATGTGGTTCTCGCCGCAGGTCGGCATGATCATCGGCTACACCGTCACCGGCCTGTGGTGGTTCGCCGTCACCGTGCCGCTGATCAAGAACTACAAGCAGGTCAACTACACCGAGGCCGAGCACGGCGTCATCGCCAAGGTCTTCTCCAAGATCGGCGCGACCCTCAAGAAGATCGCCACGCAGGACAAGAAGGTCCTCTTCTTCCTCATCGCCTTCTTCCTCTACATCGACGGCGTGGGCACCATCATCGACAACTGCATCAACATCGGCACCGACCTCGGGCTGCCCACCGTGGGCCAGGTCGTCTTCCTGCTCGCCACGCAGGTCGTCGCCTTCGGCGGGTCGCTCGTCTTCGCGCGCCTCTCGCGCAAGCTCAACACCGTCACGCTGATCCTCATCTGCATCTTCGGCTATTTCTGCGTGTGCCTGTATGCCCTCACGCTGCACACCCTCATCGACTTCGGCATCCTCGCCTTCGGCGTGGGCTGCTTCCAGGGTTCGATCCAGTCGCTGTCCAGAAGCTACTTCTCCAAGATCATCCCGCCCGAGAACTCCGGCGAGTACTTCGGCATCTACGACATCTTCTCGAAGGGCGCGTCGTTCCTCGGCTCCGCCGTCATCGCCTGGGTCAAGCTCGCGGGCGGCACGATCAACATCGCGGTGGCATCGCTCGCCATCTTCTTCGCGCTGGGCTTCCTCTTCCTCAAGATCGCCGACAAGCAGCCGTCCTCCCGCGAAGCGGCCAACATCGACTAGCGCCATCCCCCATCGCACGCAGACGGCCCCGGAGGTTCCCCTCCGGGGCCGTTCCCGTTTTCGGCGAATGTGCTGCGGCGGCTACGCGAGCTTCTCGATGAGGGCGCCGAGGCGCTCGGCCATCGTGTCGATCTGCTCGTAGGAGATCACGAGCGGCGGCAGGAAGCGCAGGATCGAGTCGCCGATGTGGTTGAGGATGAGACCCGCCTCGAGGCCCTGCTCCACGAGCTCGTTCGCGATGGGGACGTCGAGCTGGGCACCGCGCAGAAGACCGCGTCCGCGCACCTCGGTGACGTGCGGAAGAGCCTCGAGCCTGCGCGCCAGATGGCAGCCCGCCGCGAAGACGTGGGAGCCGATGCCCTCGGAGATGAGCGTCTCGACCGTAGCGCGGCCCGCCGCGCTGGCGAGCGCGTTGCCACCGAAGGTCGAGCCGTGGTCGCCGGGAACGAGCATATCGCCGAACTCCCCGCGTGCCGCGACAGCGCCCATGGGGAAGCCGTCGGCGATGCCCTTGGCCATGCTCACGATGTCGGGCTCGATGCCCGCGAGCTGGAACGAGAAGGGCGCCCCGGTGCGGAAGAAGCCGGTCTGGACCTCGTCGACCATCAGGGCGATGCCATGCTCGTCGCAGAGGGCGCGCAGATCGCGCACGTAGTCGAGGTCGGCGGGCCAGACGCCGCCCTCGCCCTGGATGCATTCGAGCATGATGCCGCAGACCGGGCCCGTCTCCTCGGTGGGATGCTCGACGGCCTCGACCATCGCGTCGATGTCGTTGAGCGGCACGGACGCGAATCCCGGCGGGAACGGGCCGAAGCTCTTGTGGAACACGTCCTGGCCGGTCGCCGCGAGCGTCGCGAGCGTACGGCCGTGGAAGCTCTTGCGTGCGGTGATGATGCCCGAGGCGCCGTCGAGGCGCTTCTCACCCCAGCGGCGGGCGACCTTGAAGGCGCCCTCGTTCGACTCTGCGCCGGAGTTGGAGAAGAACGACTTCCAGACCGAGCCGGTCGAGCCGTTGATGTGCCCGAGCTCGTCGGTCTTCTTGGAGAGGAGCTCGGAGAGGAGCTTCGCGAGCTCGCCGCGGTTCTCGTCGTAGAAGTAGTTGCTGGACTGCCAGAGGCGCTGCAGCTGGCGGGAGAGCGCCTGCTGGACGGCGGGGTGGCGATGCCCGAGCGACACGACGCCGATGCCGGCGAGGAAGTCGATATACTGCTTGCCGTTCTCGTCGAGCAGGACGGCGCCTGCACCGGAGACGAACTCGACCGGATAGCGCCCGAAGGTGTGCATGATATAGGCTTCGTCAAGGGCCTTTGCGTTCTCGAACGACATGGCTACTCCTCCTTGAGGAACATCGTGCCGATGCCCGAGTTGGTGAGGAACTCGAGCAGCAGCGAATGCGGGGTGGTGCCGTTCAGGAAGTGGACGCGGCGGACACCCTGCTCGAGGGCATCTGCAGCAGACGACATCTTGGGTATCATGCCTGTCTCGAGCTCGCCCGATGCGATGAGCTCCTTCATCTCGTCGAGGTACATGCGCGAGATGAGGCTGTCCTTATCGTTGAAGTCGCGGAACAGGCCGTCGACGTCGGAGAGGTAGACGAGCTTGTCTGCGCCCATCGCCTTGGCCATCTCGCTCGCCGCGAGGTCGGCGTTGACGTTGAACGAGCCGTCCTCGCCCCAGCCCACGCTCGCGATCACGGGGATGTAGCCGTCGTCGAGGACCTCGGACACGAGCTTGGTGTTGACCTTGTCGATCTTGCCCACGCGTCCGAGCGCGGGGTCCTGCGCGGTGCATTCGAAGGTGCGGCCATCGGAGCCCGAGATGCCCACGGCGAGCTCGCCATAGGAGTTGATCTGCGAGACGAGCATCTGGTTGACGTTTCCCACGAGCGCCATCTGCACGACGTTCATGGCGGCCTCATCGGTCACGCGCAGGCCGTCCTTGAACTGGACGGGGATATCGAGCTGCTTCATGAGGGCGTTGATGGCCTTGCCGCCACCGTGCACGAGGACGATGCGCACGCCGATGCGGTGCATGAGGACGATGTCCTTGATGACCTCGCGGCAGAGCTCGCGATCCTCCATGGCGGCCCCGCCGTACTTCACGACGAAGGTCTTGCCGTTCATCTTGTTGATCCAAGGCAGCGCCTCGATGAGGACCTGCGCCTTCTCCGTGGCATACACCAGCTCTTCCTCGGTGCGTTTCTCCATGCGTCCGCCCTCCTAGGTGCGGTAGTCGCCGTTGATGGTCACGTACTCGTGCGTGAGATCGCAGGTCCAGACGCGCGAGCATGCGGTGCCGGCACCGAGCGAGATCACGATCGGGATCTCGGGCTGCTCGAAGCGGCGCAGCATGTCCTCCTCGTCCATGGGGACGGGCAGCCCGGCGCGCAGCACGGGCACGCCCATGAGGTCGATGTCGCAGGCGTACTGGTCGAAGGCAACGCCGCACTTGCCCGCAGCCGCCGCGATGCGGCCCCAGTTGGCGTCATGGCCGAAGATGGCGGTCTTGGTGAGCGGCGAGTTCGCGATCGAGAAGGCGACGGTGTCGGCGTCCTCGACCGTCGCGGCGCCCACGACATCCACGGTCACGAGCTTGGTGGCACCCTCGCCGTCTGCGGCGATCTTGCGGGCGAGCGCCTCGCAGACGCCGTGGATGGCCGCGGCGATGGCGGGGAACGCGTCGGATCCGAGACCGATCTCCTCACCGCCCGCGGCTCCGGTCGCCAGGAGGAACGCGGAGTCGTTGGTGGAGGTATCGGAGTCCACGGTCACGTGGTTGAAGGTGGTCTTGACCGCAGCGAGCAGGGCGGTATGGGCCGCTTCGGCGGTGAGCGGGGCATCGGTGGACAGCACGCAGAGCATCGTCGCCATGTTGGGCTGGATCATGCCCGAGCCCTTGACGAAACCGCCCACATGCACGGTCACAGGAGCGCCCTCAGCGCCCGTGGGAACCGTTCCTTCCACCGAGACCTCCTTGGAGACGGTATCGGTGGTCATGACGGCGCACGCAGCCGCATGGGCCGCCTCGGGCGTGCTCGCGAGCGCGGAGACGGCGATCGGGACACCGGTCTCGTACGGGGCGAGCGGAAGCGGCACGCCGATCACGCCGGTCGATGCCACGAGCACCTGCTCGGGATCGCATCCGAGGACGGAGGCGACGATCTCGGTCGAGGCGAGCGCGGTCCTCACGCCCTCATCGCCCGTAGCAGCGTTGGCATTGCCCGAGTTGAGGACGATCGCCTGGGCGACGCCTGCTGCAGCACGCGGGCGGGAGACCTGCACGGGTGCGGCGCAGAAGCGGTTGGTCGTGAACGTGGCAGCGCAGGTGCACGGCGCATCGGCGACCACGAGGGCGAGGTCGGAGCGTGCGGGATCCTTGCGGAACCCGGCGTGCACACCGGCCGCACGGATTCCCGCTGCGGCGCAGATGCCGCCGGTGCAGGGCGCGAAGCCGAACTCCTCCATGCCGTCCGCCACCGGTGGGACGGGGATGGGCGCGATGGTTCCTGGATTCATATAATCACCTTGTTATCGAATAAGAACAAAATAATATGCATCAATTCAGCATTTATTTGGCTTCAAGATAACAGAGCGACCATGCAAGTCAATGCGTTTCGCCGAAATGCCCGCACACGTCTACATGATGGAAACAAAGGGGCCGTCCACGCGTGGCGCAGACGGCCCCTGAGCTGCTCGTACGGTCGCCGTTATTCAGATTCAGACGCGCTCACGGCATACATGGTGATGGCTGCGGAGGCGATGGTCTTGGGATCCCAGGGGCGCGTGCTCACCGAGACGGACGTGGGGTCGTATACGCGCACGGAGCCGTTCTCGTTCTCGTAGGCGACGATGACCCAGTGGGCCTCGGGGGTGAGAGTGTCGGCGCGGACCTCGACGAGCACGAACGTGCCGGAATCGAGGACCTCGGTGATCGTGTCGCCATCGGGTTCGTAATGGTGCACGTAGAGACCGAGCTCCTTCTCGATGGAGGTGAAGAACTCCGCGGTGGTGTGGGACTCCCCTCCCGCCATCTGCTTGTCGGTCGCCATCTTGGCGAGGTCGGCAGGGGTCCTGTCGGTCTTGCCGGTGATGCCCATGTAGGCCATCGCGAGGGCGGTGGGACCGGAACCGGTCACCGCGAGCGCGGATCCGTCGTAATCGACGGCGCCCCAATGCTCGTCCCAGGTGTAGAGCTGCGGCGCCTCACCGCGCGACACCGAGCCGTCGAAGGCGCTGCCCGTCTTGGACATCTCGGGATAGGCGCGGACGAACGCGATGGCTGCAGGTTCGGAGAGGGCGAGGCGTGGCAGGTCCTCGTTGGGATACTCGTTGGCATGGGCGGCGATCCACTGGAGCGCCTCGGCCTGGTCGAGCACGGGCGTGAACGCGCCGACGAGATCGTCGGATACGCCAGCGGCCACGCGGGCATCGATCTCGGAGGTCTCGGGCTTGTTGGATTTGCAGCTCCTCACGCAGCTCGACACGAGGAAGATCACGAGGATCGCGAGCACGACGCCGAGGACGATGAACATGATCTGGCGAGGGTTGAGGTCCGCGAAGCGCGTCTTCACGCTGGAACCCTTACCGCGGAAGCGGATGTTGCGGGACTTCAGCTCGTAGCGGTTGCCGCCGGACTGGCGGCCCGAGCGGTAGGAACCGCCGACCCTCGAGCGTGATGACCTGCGGTTGTCTGAGAGCGGGCGGGAACGTTCGGTGCGCTGTGAATAATCCATGGTTCATCCCCCGATGACGGGTATGCAGTGCCTAGCTGCACTTACTGTATCACTCTTTATCATACGCAGGCATCCGCCCATAAACGGCTGATTTGCATACCATTCGGTGAATAAAATGACTTTTTACACTGAATATGCAGCTTTGGCGCTACAATGGCAGTCCCTTATTCACGAAAGAGGAAATTGTGAAGCATCGCAACAGCAGGCAGGACGCCATCCGCGAGATCATCCGCGGCAAATCGATCAAAACCCAGCGCGCGCTGGTCGACGAGCTCAAGGCCATGGGCTTCAACTGCACGCAGGCAACCGTTTCGCGCGACATCTCCGACATGGGGCTGCGCAAGCTGCCCGAGGGCGTCTACGTCCTCTCCGAGGACCTGCACCTGCAGCGCATGCTCTCCGAGTTCGTGAACGAGGTCATGCGCGCCGAGAACCTGCTGCTCGTCAAGTGCAACCCCGGCACCGCCTCGGGCGTCGCCGCCGCCATCGATGCCGCGGGCCTCGCCCATGCGCTCGGTTCGGTCTCGGGCGATGACACGGTCCTCGTGGTGGTCGAATCGTCCAGCTACGCCATCCAGCTCAAGGCCCTCATCGAGAAGCTCGTGAACGGAGCCTAGCGCCTACCGTCAGCGCACTCCGAGCAGATCCTCAAGAACGACCGCGACGCCCGCCTCATCGTTGGCGGGCGCGATCATATCTGCGGCTTCCTTCGCAACGGCGCGGGCATTTCCCATGGCGACGGCGCATCCCGCCGCCTCGAGCATCTCGATATCGTTGTCCGAGTCGCCGAAGGCAACAGACGCTGCGATGTCGATCCCGAGATGGTCGCAGAGCCATGTGAGCGCCTCCCCTTTGGAGCAACCTGCATCGACGACCTCGATGCAGGCGGGATGCGCCGTCGTCCAGCGCAGGCCCCCGACCTGTGCCACGGCTGCGCGGGCGAGGCGACCCTGCTCGAAGCCCTCCTCGTCCATGCGGTTGAAGACGCTCACACGCTCGACGATGCCCACCGAATCCAGGATCTCGGGGACCGTACGGTCAAGCGGCGTGCGTGAGGCCATGATGTGGGCGAGCATGGGCGGCTCGAGGCCGAACGAGGGGAACCGGTCGTAGCGCCAGCGCTCGGCGAACGTACGCCCGTCGGCGAAGACGTCGAAGGAGACGTCGAGGTCGCGGACGAGCCCGTAGAGGGCGAGGGCTCGCTCATGCCCCACCGTGCGGGAATGGATGACCGTACGGGAGGACATGCCGTACACCACCGCGCCGCTCGAGGTGATGGCATAGCGCACGGCGGGATGCCCCGCAAGCTCGGGATAGACCTCGATCGCGTTCAGCCCGCGCCCCGTGCAGGGCACGAAGGCGATGCCGCACTCGGCGAGCAGGTCGAGGGCGGCCATGTTGCGCGGGAGCAGGTGCTTGCCCGATGAGAGGAACGTGTCGTCGAGGTCGCAGAAGACGATGCCCACCAGAGGCGCCGGCATGCTCCCCTACCTCTCGGCGATGGGCACATAGGCGTTCTCGGACATGAAGGAGTTGTACGCCGGGCGGATGATGCGCTTGGAGCCGTAGAGCTCCTCCATGCGGTGCGCCGCCCAGCCGGCGAGGCGCGCCATCGCGAAGATGGGCGTGAACATGTCCTCGGGGATGCCGAGCATGCCGTAGACGAAGCCGGTGTACATGTCGACGTTGGTCGAGATGGGCTTGGTGATGCCGCGTACGTCGCGCATGAGGCCCGGACCGAGGCGCTCGACGCTCTTGATGAGCTCGAAGCGCTCGCTTTTGCCCTTGTCGGCGGCGAGCTTGGCCGCATACTTCTTGACGAGCTCGGCGCGCGGGTCGGTGACGGTGTAGACCGCATGGCCGAGGCCGTAGATGAGACCGCTGCCGTCGAAGGCCTCGCGGCGCAGGATCTTGGCGAGATAGGCGGAGAGCTCCTCGTCGTCCGCGGTGTCTGCAACGTGGGCGGCGATGTCGTCGAACATCTCGCCGACCTTCGCGTTCGCTCCGCCGTGCTTGGGGCCCTTGAGCGAGCCGATGGCCGCCGCGTAGGCGGAGTAGGCATCGGTGCCGGAGCTCGAGAGGACGCGGCAGGTGAAGGTCGAGTTGTTGCCTCCGCCGTGCTCGGCATGGAGCATGAGCATGGTGTCGAGCAGCATCGCATCGTCGCGCGAGAAGCCGCCGTCGGGATAGAGCACGTCAAGGACCGTCTCGGCCATCGAGTAGTCCGGGTTCGCAGGAGGCACCACGAGCTTCCGCTCGCCCTCCTGGCCCGCCGCGTAGGCCGCGTGGGCGACGGCCGCGGCGCGCGGCCAACGGCCGAGCAGCGAGAGCGCGATGTCGATCTCATGCTCGGGCGCGGTGTCGTCGGGGATGGGATCGTAGGCGTAGAGCTTCAGGGTGACGCGCTGGAGCACGTTCATGATGGAGTGCGAGTAGGTGCGGTGCGGGAACGATGCGAAGAAGCCCTCGGGGAGCTGGCGCATCGATCCGATGCGGGCCTTGAAGTCGTCGAGCTCGGCCGCCGTGGGCAGCGATCCGGAGAGCAGGAGGTACGCGACCTCCTCGTAGCCGAAGCGGCCCTCGGACTGTGCCGCGTTCACGAGGTCATCGATCTGGTAGCCGCGCAGGGTGAGGTGGCCCCGATCGGGCGAGACCACGCCGTCAACCTTGTTGTAGCCGTGGACGCTCGAGACGGTGGTGAGGCCGACGAGCACGCCGGAACCATCGGAGTTGCGCAGGCCGCGCTTGACGTCCAAGCGGTCGAAGAGGTCGCTCGACACCTCATCCATCGCAGAGTAGCCCTCGTAGAGCTGGTCGGAGACGGACGGACGACCCATGCCCTTGGAGGGCATGAGATGCGTGTCTTCTCCCCTGGTGAAGGCTGTGGAGGGGTGCGGGTAGATGTAACGTGCCTTGGCGTCGCGGTTCTCGGCCATGTGCTGCCTTTCTCGTATGTGCGGGCGAGCGCTCCGGTTCGACGCCCACCATCCTATGCGAGGGCATCGGCCCTCCACGGGGAATCCGCGATTGTTTCAAGAGTTTTTAACCGAACCGGACGGGGTCAGCAGGTGCCGGAGCCATCCTGATCTTCCGCCGCGAATCGATCCCTGACGTCGTCGACCGTGGTGTCGAGCGCCACGGAGAGCTCGGTGAGGGAGCGTTCGGTCGCATGCTTGAGGATCCGCTCGTAGGCCACCGGGGGCTTCTTGTTGTTGGCCCTGACCTGCGCGATGCGTGCCCGGAAGGTCTTGACGATGCGCACGGCGTCGAGGCAGGTGCCCTGGCGGATCTCGTTGCGGAAATGCTCCTCCTCAAGCGCATTGCTCTTTGCGGTGAAGGGGTCGAGCTCGAGGGTCGGGAACGCCTCGATGACAGCCTGGGCCTCGGCGTCGGAGAGAACGGGGCGGAGACGGTCCTCGCTCGCGATGGGGAAGCTGATGCGCATGGGATGGCGCTGGCCGATGGGGAGCAGCAGGTAGCATTCGGAGGGTTCGGAGCTGATCTCACCGACAAGGCAGACCCCTTGTCCTGGATGGACGATGTAGTCGCCGACGGAGTACACGCAGTCCTCCCCTCTTTGCATAGAAATGGTTTCAATTTGTATTATAGCACGTAGATGGCGTTTTTTTTGGACTTCGAACTTCATCGTGAAGACTTTTTGAAGAACAGTCGGATGCCGTACGCTCCCCTGACGGCAGCCTCAATAACTATAGGAATTTGAATTCTTACGATATTTATCTGCGGACGGCGTATCATGGTTGTGGACGCGGGAAGGAGGAGCCTTGTACAAGACGGGGATCGAGACCAGGGGCACGGTCGTCAGCTGTGCGAAGCACCTGTTCTACGAGCACGGCTACCGCAGCGTGACCGTCCATGAGATCTGCGAGCTGGCCAACGTCAAGCTCGGCACGTTCACGTACTACTTCTCGCGCAAGAACGACCTGCTCTCCGAGCTCTACAACGCCTACATGCAGTCGTGCAAGGATTACGTGGACGCGCAGGGCATCGAGGGCCTCTCCTCCGCCGAGCACCACATGTTCGTGGTCATGCTGTACTACAGCAGGCTCTATTCCGACGAGCGCACGGTGGCGTTCCACCGCGAGGTGCTGAACCTCGGATCGATGAGCGCGTACTTCGAGAACCCACGTGCCGTGATCGCAGATTTCTCGGACGAGGGATCGGTCGACCGGAACGACCCCGCCTACAACCTGCTGGTCCTTGCCGACAACGCAGTCCGCCGCGAGCTCAACATGAACTTCATCGAGCAGGACGACCATGGCATCGACGCCGTCGAGCAGCTCCTGAACGACATCTACTCGATCACGGCGCGCCTGTTCGGAACCGACCAGGCGAAGCTCGAAACCTACATCGCGCATGCGCGCGCCTTCGTCGAGGCGCATCCCGACGCGCGGGTCTCGCTTCTGGAGGGCTAGCGGGCGCAGATCCGCACGGTTCGCGGGACCGTCCCCCTACAACGGAGCCACCACATCCGATATCGCGATGAGCGATGCCTCTCCCCCGATGAGCATGCGGCCGCAGCCGAGCCTCCTGCAGTGCAGGTAGCCCCCACGTTCGGACGCCTGGTATGCCAGGATGTCCTCCTTGCCCAGCACGCCCGCCCAGTAATCGGCGATCTGGCAGTGGGCGGACCCGCACACCGGGTCCTCGGGAATCGAGAGCTTGGGGCAGAAGCTGCGCGAGACGCAGTCCGCATCGGATCCCGCGGCCGTCGCGTTCTGGATGCGCCCCGGAAGCGTCGCGAGCAGCGCCTGATCGGGCGCCATGGCGCGCACCGCCTGCTCGTCATCGAACACGCAGATGAGGTCGAGACCCAGCACGGCACGGGAGGGACGGACCCCGAAGGCCTTCTCCATGGCGTCGGTAACGGGGATCTCCTCGAGCGCGTACACGGGCAGGTCCATCGTGAACACGGCACCCTCGCGGCGCACGACGAGCTCGCCGCTCATCGTGTCGAAGCGCACCTCGGGGATGCCGGGCTCGACCAGCTCCATGATGGTGAAGGCCGATGCGAGCGTCGCATGCCCGCACAGCTCGACCTCGGTTCCCGGGGTGAACCAGCGCAGGCGGTACCTGCCGTCGCCGCCGACGAGGAACGCCGTCTCGGACAGGCTGTTCTCGCGTGCGAGCAGCTTCATGGAGTCATCCGAAGGCCACGCATCCATCACGCACACGGCTGCGGGATTGCCCGTGAAGGGCTTCGGCGCGAACGTATCGACGATGTACTGCCTCATGGCGTGCCCCCGTTCGTGGAGACGAACGTTCCGGTACCTGCATAAGAGAAAAGGCCAACCAGTCAACGTGGTCGGCCTCCGAAGATGCGATGGTGGCTGGGGAGGGAGTCGAACCCCCGACACAGGGATTTTCAGTCCCCTGCTCTACCAACTGAGCTACCCAGCCATCAAGTAGCCTATTTACTATACCAAACTGTCGGCGTCGCGCAAGCCAGAAGTTGCATCGATTTGCGGAAGCTCAGAACACCACCGAGAAGTCCGTCTCGCCGGGGATGACGGGGACGTCCTCCTTCTCGTCGATGGTGAAGCTGATGCGGAAGCGGTATCCCTCGTAGTTCGCCGTGAGCTCGGAGAAGAACGTCGCGATATCTGCGCTCTCGCCTTGGATCTCGAGCGACACGCTGCCGTCGTACTCGTTGCGCACCCAACCCGTCATGCCGAGCTCGTGGGCGATCTCGCGGCAGGTCCAGCGGAATCCCAC
The DNA here is from genome assembly GCA_902795065.1 of uncultured Coriobacteriaceae bacterium. Classification (GTDB taxonomy): domain Bacteria; phylum Actinomycetota; class Coriobacteriia; order Coriobacteriales; family Atopobiaceae; genus RUG721. The sequence goes on along the minus strand of CADBJR010000002.1, from coordinate 874 downwards.
GCCCTGGACCATCCCGGTGAAGCGCACCGCCACGCGGCGGCTCGTGGCGGTGATCGGCTTGGGCTCGGGCACCTTGTCGTTGAACTTGAAGAACCTCATGCCGCCACCGTCCTGTTCGCGCAGCTTGTGTGTCTCCCCTATAGTAGCCGCTGGACGGGCCGTCCGGTGCGTTATCATGGGGATTCGGAATCGAATCCCGATCAGAAGGGTCCCGCCATGCACACCATCTCGCGCCGTTCGTTCCTCGCAGGCCTCGTTGCAAGCGCAGCGCTCGTCGGCACGGCATGCTCGTCGGATGCATCCACCACCTCCGCTACCGAAGGCGATGCGACGGCTCCTGCTGCAGACGATGCGGCAGCCGATGCTCCCGCCGAGCAGGTCTCGGGCATCCATCACGCGGTCATCGAGGTCGAGGGCTATGGCACCATCGAGCATCACGGTCGCCAACTTCATGGAGCTCGCCCAGAGCGGCTTCTACGACGGCCTCACCTTCCACCGCATCATCGACGGCTTCATGATCCAGGGCGGCGACCCCGAGGGTAACGGTTTCGGCGGCTCCAGCCGCACCATCGAGGGAGAGTTCTCAGCCAACGGCCACGAGAACAACCTCACCCACGTGCGCGGCGTCATCTCCATGGCACGCTCGAGCGACTACAACAGCGCCTCGTCGCAGTTCTTCATCATGCAGAAGACCACGCACAGCCTCGACGGCAGCTATGCGGCATTCGGAACCGTGACGAGCGGCATCGAGGTCGTGGACGCCATCTGCGCCAAGACGCCCGTCGAGGATGCCAACGGCACGGTGCTTCCCGAGAACCAGCCGGTCATCACCTCTATCACCATCGTGGATTAGCTGCAAGGACGCGCCTCGCGT
>CADBJR010000001.1 GCA_902795065.1 uncultured Coriobacteriaceae bacterium | reverse complement strand
CGAGTGGTTAAATTGGCCGGGCAAATTTAAACGGTCAAAAAAGGGGCACTGACCTGCGTCAACGCCCCAAAATCGGACACACTTTTTGTCCTATAAGCCGGCGATTACCCCTTGAGGAGCTTGGCGATATTGTGACCGAGGTTGCGCATCACCTTGGCGCCGAAACGATCCTCGCGCTCCGTATGCTCGCCGTTGTGCATGAGTGGCCAGTAGTTGCTCGTGGCGACGATCATCTGGCTCGCATAGAAGTACTTGTTGAGGTTGTCGATGGCCGTGGTGGCGCCGGCGCGCCAAAGGTTCACGACGGATGCCCCGACCTTTCCGCGCAGCGTGCTCTCCCAGTTGCAGGTGGCATAGAACGCGCGGTCGCAGATGGCGGTGAAGGCGCCGTTGCCGCCCGCGAAATAGACGGGCGATCCCAGCACCACGCCATCGCATTCGTCGAGCAGGTCGATGAGCTCGTTGGCGCCGTCGTCGTCGAACGCGCAGCGATGCGTCTTCGTGCAATGCTGGCAGTCGATGCAGCCGCGTACGGGCTTGGTTCCCAGCTGCCACCAGACGGTCTCGATGCCGTCCTCATGGAGCGCTTCCTCGACAATCCTGAGCTGCTTGGCGGTGTATCCGTCAGCATGGGGGCTTCCATTTGTGAGAAGGACCTTCATCGGAGGCCTCCCTTCAGGAACTGGGCCATGTTGCGTCCGAGCTGGCGCATGATGTCCGCACCGTACCCGTCGTCATGGCCCAGGTATTCGCCGTTGAACATCTGCGACCAGTAATGGCTCGTGATGATGGGCATCTGCGCGATGGAGAAGTACTTGTACAGGCGGTCGAGCGCCGCGGATGTGCCGGCGCGCCAGCAGTTGACGACAGCAGCCGCGGGCTTGCCCGCGAACCCGGGCCCATGCTCGTCGCCCGCATAGAAGGCGCGGTCGAGCAGGCAGCACAGCGAGCCTGCTGCGGCGCCGTAGTAGACGGGGGAGCCCACGATAAGCCCGTCTGCATCGTTGATGGCATCGATGAGCTCGTTTGCCGCGTCGTTGAAGATGCAGCGGCCGACACCGCTGCAGCCTCCGCAGTCGATGCAATCTTGGATCGGTTTGGCTCCCACTTGGAACCAAGCCGCCTCGACGTCCTCTGCGGCGAGCCCTTCCTCCACGAAGGAGAGCTGGCGTGCCGTCATGCCCTCTGCGTGCAGGCTGCCGTTGACGAGAAGGACCTTCATGGGGCCTCCCTTCCCGAGCTCGGTTGTTCGGTTGACCTTAAGCCATCTGCGCCTGGACGGCGGTGATGGCGACGACGCCCACGATGTCCTCGGCGGAGCAGCCGCGGGAGAGGTCGTTCACCGGCTTGGCGATGCCCTGGAGCACCGGGCCGTAGGCCTCGGCCTTGGCGAAGCGCTGGACCAGCTTGTAGCCGATGTTGCCCGCCTCGAGGTTGGGGAACACCAGGATGTTGGCATGGCCGGGAACCTTGGAATCGGGGGCCTTGAGCAGGCCGACGGAGGCCTCGAGGGCGGCATCGAGCTGCAGGTCGCCGTCGAGGGCGAGCTCGGGTGCCTTCTCCTTGGCGAGGCGCGTGGCCTCCTGGACCAGCGTTGCGGTGTCGCCCTTGGCGGAGCCCATGGTGGAATAGCACAGCATGGCCACGACCGGCTCGTCGTTCATGAGCGACTTCCAGGTGGCGGCGGAGGAGAGGGCGATCTCGGAGAGCTGGTCCGCATCGGGGGCGATGTTAAGGCCGCAGTCGGCGAAGAGCACCGTGCCGTCCTCGCCGTACTCGTGGGCGGGGGTGCACATGATGAAGAACGAGGAGACGAGCTTGGTGCCGGGGGCGGTCTTCAGGATCTGGAGCGCCGGGCGCAGGGTGTTGGCGGTGGAGTGGCAGGCGCCGGAGACGAGGCCGTCAGCATCGCCGAGCTTGACCATCATGGTGCCGAAGTAGGTGGCGTCGGCCATCTGGTCGAAGGCCTGCTCGGGGGTGACGCCCTTGGCCTTGCGCAGCTCGTAGAACGCATCGGCGTACGCCTGGCGCTTCTCCGCGGTGGCAGGGTCGATGACCTCGGCGCCGGGGACGTCGATCTCGGCGGGGTTGCCGAGGATGACGACCTTGGCGAGGCCCTCGGCCACGATCATGCGGGCTGCGTCGATGGTGCGCTGGTCCTCGCCCTCGGGAAGAACGATGGTCTTAACGTCGGCCTTGGCCAGTGCCTTCATGCGATCGAGAAATGCGCTCATGCTCTCCTCCAATGTATGCTGGAAATCCTGTTCAATTGATGGACGCCGGGCACGCGCGCCGCGGTGCTGGACGGCTCCCACCCAAAACCTCTACCATTATACTGTCGAGTGCTAGAATCGTTTCTGCTCAACCGTCCGGTTTTCTAGAAGGGATATGCCATGGCAATCGAACACGGTCTTCCCGAAGCATTCTCTCCCGATTCATATGATGCGATCATCGTCGGCGCCGGCTACGCGGGCGCCGTCTGCGCGCGCCGCCTCGCCGAGTCGTGCGGCTTCAAGGTCTGCGTGCTCGAGCGCCGCGACCACATCGCGGGCAACGCCTACGACTGCTATGACGAGGCGGGCGTGCTCATCCACCAGTACGGGCCCCACATCTACCACACCACCAACGAGCGCGTCCATCAGTTCCTCTCGCGCTTCACCGAGTGGACGCCCTACCAGCATAAGGTCCTCGCCGACATCCACGGCACCCTCATGCCTGTCCCGTTCAACCACACCTCCCTCAAGCTCGCATTCGGCGACGAGAAGGGCGAGGCGCTCTATCAGAAGCTCGTCATGACCTTCGGCGAGAACAAGAAGGTCCCCATCATGGAGCTCCGCAACCAGAACGACCCCGAGCTCACCGAGGTTGCGGACTACGTGTACGAGAACGTCTTCCTGTACTACACCATGAAGCAGTGGGGCAAGACGCCCGACCAGATCGACCCGTCCATCACGGGCCGCGTCCCCGTGTTCGTGGGCGATGACGACCGCTACTTCCCGGCCGCCCCCTACCAGGGCATGCCCGCGGTGAGCTACACCGACCTCTTCGAGCACATGCTCGACCACGACCTCATCTCCGTCTTCCTCGGCGTCGACGCCCGCGACCTCATCACGGTGGGGGAGAGCGAGGCCTGCGTCTGCGGCAAGCCCTACGGCGGCGAGATCGTCTACACGGGTCCTCTCGACGAGCTGTTCGGCTACGACCTCGGCGCGCTCCCGTACCGCACGCTCGACATGGTCTTCGAGACGCTCGATGTCGACCGCTTCCAGCCCGTCGGCACCGTGAACTACACCGTGAGCGAGGACTTCACCCGCATCACCGAGTTCAAGAACATGACCGGCCAGGTCCTTCCCGGCAAGACCACGATCATGCGCGAGTACTCCAAGGCCTATGAGCCCGACAGCGGCCAGACGCCCTACTACGTCATCAACGAGCCGCAGAACATCGAGCTCTACAAGCGCTACCGCGAGCGCGTTGCGGGCATGCTCAGCTTCCACGTCGTGGGCAGGCTTGCCGAGTACCGCTACTACGATATGGACGGCGTCGTGGCCTCCGCCCTGGAACTGACCGACGAGATCATCGCGCAGCACTAGCGCCCTCAAGGAGATACGCATGGACAAGATCCTGAGCATCGGCATCCCCTGCTACAATTCCGCAGCCTACATGGACCACTGCATCACGTCGCTGCTCGAGGGCTCGGGCTATGCCGAGGATCTGGAGATCATCATCGTCGACGACGGCTCCGCCAAGGACGAGACCCCCGCCAAGGCCGATGAGTGGCAGGAGCGCTACCCCTCCATCATCAAGGCCGTCCATCAGGAGAACGGCGGGCATGGCAAGGCGGTCATGAAGGCCGTCGAGCACGCCACCGGCGTCTACTTCAAGAACATCGACTCCGATGACTGGGCAGATGGCGCCGCGCTCGCAGCCCTGCTCGACCAGCTCCGCAGCTTCGTCGATGCCGATGACCTTGCCGATCTGGTCATCACGAACTTCATGTACGACCACGCCGACGAGGGCACCGCCCATACGACCACCTACAAGCACCGCCTGCCCGTGGGCCGCATGTTCACCTGGGACGAGATCAAGCGCTTCGACAAGACCCAGTACCTGCTCATGCACGCGCTCACGTACCGCCTCGAGGTCCTGCGCGCCGCCAACCTGCAGATGCCCGCCCACACGTTCTACGTGGACAACATCTACTCCTACGTGCCGTTCCCGCTCTGCAAGAAGCTCTTCTACCTCGATGTCGACCTGTACCGCTACTACATCGGCCGCGAGGACCAGTCGGTCAACGAGAAGGTGCTGACGAGCCGCATCGACCACTACTGGCGCGTCGCGCGCGTCATGATGCACGCCTACCACATCTTCGATGATGTCGACTCGCTCATGCTCGCCGACTACATGATGGGCTACTTCACCATCATCATGGCCATCTGCTCGGTGTTCTCGAGGTTCTCCGACCGCGAGGATGCGATGGAGCAGCTCGACGCGCTCTGGGCCGAGCTCAAGGAATACGACCCGCATATGTACCGCCGTGCCCGCCGCGGCATCATCGGCATGGCCACGAACCTTCCCGGCGCCTTAGGCAAGAAGGTCACGGTCGGCGTGTACCGCCTCGCGCAGAAGCTCGTCAAGTTCAACTAACGGCTATCGGCGGTCCTCGGAACGCCTATTGTGAAGACCCCTCCATCATTCGCAAGGGGTCTTTACTTTTGTTTCGTGAGTGTTACGATGGGTTCGTAAAAAGTTTCAAGTTTGTTTCGTAGTACGAAACGCAACAGAATGAGGGTGGTTCTCCATGGTCGTCGTCCTGTTCCTTCTGAGCCTCGTCGTCACCGGTCTCGTCCTGTCCACGGTGCCTTCCAAGCAGGTTGCCACGCATACCGACGTCGATTACCATATCGTTCCGTTTGCGGGATAGACGGTTCCCGCTAGGGCTCCACAACACAACGACTCGGAGGGGCAGGGCGCTCGCGTCCTGCCCCTTTTCCGTTTTCCGCCGTACCGTCTGAATGGTTTGCATGGAAAGACGCGCCGCGTACCTCCCGAAGGTATGCGGCGCATCCGATATGATGCCTATGAAACGCGCGTGCCTACAGGTCGCAGGCCGCCTTGAGCCCGAAGGCGCCCGTGGCCGAGCGCGCGCTGTCTGCGATGGCCCGTCCGAGTGCGCGGACCGCGAGCGCTCCCACGACGTCGACCATCGCCTCGACCTCTCCGGTCGCCATCACGAAGATGGTGTCGCCATCGTTGGTCGTGTGGGTGGGGAGGATGGTGTGCGCGTAGGCGTCGGCGCTCATCTGGGCGACCTTGGTCGCCTCCGCCTTGGTGAGCTTGGCGTTGGTGACGATGCAGCTGATCGTGGTGTTCGTGCGCGGGAGCGGCATGTCGGCCGCGCTCGCGCGGAGCAGCTCGTCGGTGTTCGCGGCGAGCGACCCGTAGGGGCCGAGCACGCCGGCGATCGCCTCGTGCGTCTCGGGGTCGAAGACATCGCCCACGGCGTTCACGGCGCTGACCGCGCCGACGATGAGCCCGCCCGAGACCTGCACGTCCTCGCCGAGTCCCGTCTTCATCGAGCGCTCCGGCCCGGCGATTTTACCCACCGTGGCGCCGGTTCCCGCTCCCACGTTGCCGCGCTCGAGGGGGACGCCGGGGTTGTCGAGCGCCTCCATGGTCGCCTCGATGCCGTCGACCGAGGTGGGGCGCACCTTGGCGTCTCCGACGGCGAGGTCGAAGAGGCAGGCTCCCGAGACGATCGGGACGCGGCACACGCCCACATCGAGGCCGATACCGCGGCGCTCCAGCTCCTCCGCGACGCCGCAGGCTGCGGAGAGGCCGTATGCGCTGCCTCCCGAGAGCACCACGGCATGGAGGACGGAAACCGTCTCCTCGGGCTTCAGAAGGTCCGTCTCGCGCGTTGCGGGGGCACCGCCGCGCACATCCACGCCGCCGGTCGCGCCCTTCGGGCAGACGATGACGGTGACGCCCGTGCCGGCGTCCGTGTCGGAGCAGTTCCCGGCGAAGATGCCGGGGATATGGGTGATGGAAGCGATCTCACATGCCATGCTAGCCTCCTAGTACATCGAGAACGTAATCGTGTCCGCTGCAAACGACGTTGAGCTCGCGGACGAGACGGGAGAGGGGGAGCCCCACCACGTTGTCGTAGTCGCCGCGGATGAATTTGACGAGGACCGCGCCGCGGCCCTGGATCGCATAGGCTCCCGCCTTGTCGAGCGGCTCGCCCGATGCCACATAGGCGCGCAGCCACGCGTCAGAAAGCTGATGGAAGGTCACATCGGTGGTCTCGTGGAAGGTGTGCTCGACCACTGAGGGTCCCTCGAGCAGCAGGATGCTCACGCCCGAGGTCACGAAATGCGTCCTCCCGGAGAGGAGGGTGAGCATGCGCAGGGCATCGGGCTCGTCGGCGGGCTTGCCGAGGACACCCACCTCGGGCGACCAGACGACGGTGTCGGCGGCGACGATGAGGTCGTCTCCCGTTTCACGTGCGAACGGCACGGTGGCATGCGCCTTCGAGCGCGCGAGCCGCTCGACCAGCTGCGGCGGCGTCTCGCCGGGCAGCGGGCTCTCGTCGATGTCGGCGGCATGCACCGTGAACGAGAAGCCCGCCCTCTCGAGCAGCTCCTTGCGGCGGGGCGATTGCGATGCGAGGATCATGCGGTTCCTTACAGACGAAAGGGAGCCGGCGTCATGCCGGCTCCCCCCATTGTACGATATGCCGATGGAACGCTAGTCGATCTCGATGGCGGAAACGGGGCAGGACTCCGCCGCATCCTGGACGGCGTCGGCGAGATCGTCGTCGAAGTCCTCCACAGCCTCGGCAACGCCATCATCGTTGATGGAGAAGACGTCGGGGCAGGTGGCCTCGCACATTCCGCAGCCGATGCACTCGTCGTTGATGAAAACCCTCATGGTACTTCCTCTCTCAAAACACCCTTGGGATCCGCTGTCCCAAGTCCATCCATGTTGTACCCACATACGGCCGGTTAATCACCGCGACGCGAAAAAAGATGGATCCGGTCGCGAGGGCGGTCCGTTCGGTCGGTCCGCTCACGTCCCCTTGTACTCGATGCAGAGCATCGTCAGGTCGTCGAACTGCTCGATATCGCCGACGAAGGCGTCGACGTCCCTCCGGACCGCCGCGAGGATCTCGCGCGGCGCGGCGTCCTGGGAGGACGTCAGGGCCCTGAGCAGACGGTCCAGTCCGAACAGGACGTCATCGCAGTCCGTTGCCTCGGGCACGCCGTCCGTGTACACGAACAGCTTCGACCCGGGCTCGAGCTCGATCTCGTACTCCCGGTAGGGCATGCCCTCCATGCAGCCGAGCGCCATGCCGTGCTTGTCCCTGAACAGCTCGAACTGCCCTCCCGGCCGTCTCAGCATGGGATACTCGTGGCCCGCGTTCGCCGCGACGAGGCGTCCCGTCGAGAGCTCGAGGATGCCGATCCACACGGTGACGAACATGTTCTCGGGGTTGTTCGCGCAGATGATGTCGTTCGTCCGCCTGAGGATCTCGGCGGGGGACCTGCCGAGCGTGGCGGTGTTGTTCAGGATCGCCTTCGTCGTCATCATGAACAGCGCCGCGGGCACGCCCTTGCCCGACACGTCGGCGATCACCAGGCAGAGATGGTCGTCGTCGATCAGGAAGAAGTCGTAGAGGTCTCCGCCGACCTCGCGGGCGGGATCCATCGATGCGTGGAGGTCGAACTCGCCCCTATCGGGGAAGGCGGGGAACGTGCTCGGGAGCGCGGCGGACTGGATCCGCGCGGCCAGGTCGAGCTCGGCTCCGATGCGGCCCGCCTCCTCGGTCATCTTCTCGATATTGGCGACATGGTCGTCGATCTCGTCCATCAGGCCGATGAAGCCATCGGACAGCTCGCCGATCTCGTTCATGCGGGCTGCGAAGGCCTTGGGACCCGACAGGTCCTCGGAGAGCCTTCCGGATACCAGCTCGCTGTCCTTGGTCTGCGTGTAGAGGCGGATGCTCTTCTGGACATCCGTCAGGGGGCGGAGCAGGAAGAGGTAGAGCATGCCGAGGCACAGGACGGACAGCAGCAGCATGTAGCCCATCGCCTGCGCGCTGGCGATGAACGTCGTCCTCCTGATGTTCGCCCACATGTCGGTGAGGTTGTACGTGAGGCCCACGAACACGGCATGGCGGTCGAACGTGAGCACATGCACGTAGTAATCCATGTAATCGCCGGCATCCGCGAGGTGCTCGCGGTCGGCCACCGCGCTCTCCATGGCCTCCTGCTGGCTGCCGGAGACCTCGACGGTGACGCCGATGGGATAGAACTCGAGATAGTTCGTCCCGCGTCCCGCCCCCTCGTCGGCGGCGCTCAGCAGGAAGTGCTGCTGGCTGTACGGCGCGTCGGAGAGCACGCAGAACAGGAAGTCGACGTCGTAGACCTTCTTGATCTCGTCGATGCGGGTGGTCACCCACGAGTAGACGATCTCCGCGTAGAGCTTCCGGTCGGCCTTCGGGAGGGCGGCGACCTCCTGCGTGGTCGCATATCTGATCTGGATCTCCGGATGGCGCTCGCTGAAGAGGCGCACCTTCGCCTCGGTTTCGGTGCCCGGGCCGAACGGGGCATCGTACTCGATGTCCATCTCGTCGCCGTGGGCGTACCAGTACCTGAGCAGCCATTCATAGGACGGATACTCCTTGACCGACGAGACGAACTCATCTGCCGTGTTGGCTGCGACGGCTTCCATCTGCCGTTTGACCGCGCGCTCGGAGAGGGCGTACTGGGAGAAGTAGGTGATGATGCCGGCGGCGGCGATTGCAAGCGCGAAGAAGACCGCCACCTGCGTGATGATGCCTATGTACGAGCGTCGTTTCTCCATGCCGCCCCCCGCGGAACCGATACCACCATCATGATAGCGTCTCGGAATGCCGATTGCAGGCGATTCCCGTCTTCAGCGCAAGGCAGACGTCGCTCCCGTTCGCCTTATCCGATCCGGGACAGCAGGGCGACCGACTCCACGTGGAACGTCTGCGGGAAGAGGTCGTGGGGCGTGATCGCGGCGGGGGAGAACGTCCCGAGCTCCTCGAAGCGCGCGATGTCGCGCGCGAGGGTCGCGGGATCGCAGCTCACGTACGCGATGGCGCGCGCGGGCTGGGCGGAGAGCTTCTCCACGACCTCCTTGGCGAGCCCTGCACGCGGCGGATCGACGATGATGACGTCGGCATCCGTGTCGGGGAACTCGAGGCCCGCGTCGCCGCCGATCGCATCGACGTTGCCGATGCCGGCACGTTCGAGGTTGCGCCGCAGGTCGCGTACGGCGGGTCCGTAGGATTCGACGGCGGAGACGAAGCCCGCGCGGTGCGCAAGCGGAAGCGTGAAGGTGCCCGCCCCGCAGTACAGGTCCATCGCCTCGTCATCGGGCTCCACCCCGAGGCCGTCGAGCGCGCAGGCGACGAGCTTCTCCGCACCGCGGGTGTTCACCTGGAAGAACGAGGGGGCCGAGAGGTTCATGGCCTCGCCGGCGACCTTCTCGGTCCAGAATCCCTTGCCGGAGAGGCACTCCACCCCGGCGACCCGACGAGCAGCCTTGGGTCCCTTCATCATGACGCGCACGATGGAGCTCGCGGGCAGCGCATCCCCGATGACCTTGGCGACATGTTTGCGCGGGAACGATCCCGTCTCGGTCCAGAGCGCGACCTCGACCTCTCCGGTGCGTTTGGATGAGCGGATGCCCACCCGCTCGAGCGCGAGGTCCTGCGAGCCCGCGAGGTAGCCCAGTGCGCCCGAGAGCGCCTTCACGGCCTTCTTGGAGGGGGCATCGAAGAGCGGGCACGCATCGACCTTGACGACATCGCCGCCCGCAGCATGCATGCCGATCGTGGTCCGATTCCCGTTCCGCACGGCATCGAGCTCTATCTTGTTGCGGTATCCCAGCGCCGGTCCGACGTCCACGCACGCTCCGACGAGCGCCTCCGCGCGCTCGGGATCCATACGCCCGATGCGGGTGAGCGCGTCGATGACGAGGGAACGTTTCGCCTCGAGCTGGAAGGAGCGCTCGACATGCGCCCACGGGCAGCCGCCGCAGATCCCTGCGAAGGGGCAGGACGGCCGGACGCGCCTATCCGATGGCCCGACGACCTCGAGGATGCGCCCGCGCGAGTAGCGGTCTTTCTCCTCGACGATCCCGACGCGCACGGTATCTCCGGGGACGCCGCCCGGGATGAACAGCGTCTTTCCCTCGGGCGTGCGCGCGATGGCATCGGCACCGTAGCTCAGGCGCTCGATTTCGACTTCGTATGTTGCCGTACCGGTTTCCATGCGGCTCCTCAGGGGTTTACCGTCTCGTCCGCGTCCTGCAGCTTGATGAACATCGTGAGCACGTTCAGCCCCAAGGTGAAGCGGTGGTCGATCCTGTCCGCGATCTGGTAGACCAGGCGGATGCCGACGTTCCTGAACGGGTCATTGGGATCGAGCAGCTTCGCGCGCTCTGCGGGATCGAACGGGACGCAGTCGTCCTTGATGCGCAGGACGAGCATCTCGGGCTTGTAGACCACGCGGACGTCCACGGCGTGCTTCTTGCGGTCCTTGGCGAATCCGTGGTCCACGATGTTGCCCGCCATCTCCTCCATGCAGAGCGCGCCGTAGTAGGACTCGCGGTCCCCGACGCCATGGGCGCGGCAGAACGCCTCGACCTTCTCGGACGTGGACAGCACGTCCTCCATGGTCTGGATCGAGATGTCGAGGCGGTCGGTGTCGGGGGCTCCGAACCCTTCGGGAATCACCATGAGCTCCTCGACGGAGCGGGGGAGGCGGCGGTTGGCGATGATGGCGTAGATGAGGAAGATGGCCACGCAGACGACGCCGTTGAGGACGTTCGCCCAGTAGAGGCCGTCGATGCCCATGGCCGGGATGAGGAGCGCGGAGAAGCCCGCCACGCAGATGACGCCGTCGAAGACCGTATCGACGTGGATGACCGCCTGCTTGCCCGACGACTGGCCGTAGGCGACGAAGCACATGCAGATCGTGGAGAGCGGCATGCACAGCGGGAGGATCCGGAACGCCTGCACCGTCATCTGGAACACGGGCTGCGCGGTGTCGCGGTAGAAGATATCGGAGAAGGGCACGGCGAGCAGGATGATGCCCGCAGCCATCACGATCACGATGGGAAGCGCCCTGAAGAGGCAGACGCCCATGGTGTCCGCAAGCGAGCGGCGATCCTCCTCGCCGATATACATGCTGAAGAGGATGCGCGCCGTTGCCTGGATGCCCGCGGGAACCGCCCAGAAGATGTTGAGCAGCGAGTTCGCCGCCGTGAACGCGGAGAGGCCGACGGCGCCGACGTGGGCCATGACGAGGCCGTTGACGATGAGGCCGCGCAGGGTCATGTAGCCCGAGACCAAGGCGCCGGGGAGGCCGATCAGCACGACGTCCTTGAGGTGCCTGAATCCCGCATGCGCGAGGGTGAGCCTGAGGTGCGCCTGCTCGGTGAGGAAGTAGGGCACGAGCATCGCGAGGAACACCCAGTTGCTCGCGGAGGTCGCGAGGGCGAGACCGAGCGCGTCGAGGCGCATCATGCAGACGAACAGCCAGTTGAAGAAGGCGTTCGCGACAATGGCGACGATGCTCGCCATGGTCGTGCGCTTCCCCTGCTGCTCGAAGGCGAGGAACGCGAAGAGCTGCTGGCCGACGAGGAAGGGGACCATGTTGGGGGCGATGCCGATCAGGAACTGGTTGAACGAAGCGCGGACCTCCGGATAGCTGGCAGCGAACGCGGTGAGGTCGAAGACGCCGAGCACCAGCAGGATGACGGTCGCGGTGACCGAGACGGCGGTCATGACGAGCAGGTCGAGCGTGAAGACCGACTGCATCTCGTCGTTTCTCCCCATGCCCATGAACCGGGCGCAGAGCACCTGCGAGCCGCCCAGCATGATCGTGCCGATCGCGGTGACGAGCTGGTTGGCCGGTCCGAAGAGGCCGAAGGCGCTCAAGGCGACCTCGCCGACGTAGTTGCCCGCGAAGAAGCTCGTGATGAGGCCGTTCACGGCTCCGATGACCATGAGCACGACCTGGATCGGGAGGATCCTGAAGTAGAGGCGCGCGATCATCCGCGCGTTCGCGCGTGCCTCCGTCTCGTGGGTTGTCGCTGCAGTGCTCATGGCGGGAAGTGCCCTCCTCGGCGGTGCCGTCCTCCGTGACAGTATATCGCCGTATGACGCGGCGGGTGCGCTGCGCTATCCTGTTCATATGTATGCGTTTCCGTTTGGAGGGTCAATGACGCCCATCTTCAACACGTTCTCGGAGATCGGTCCGCTGCGCACGGTCATGCTGCACAGGCCGGGGGATGAGCTGCTCAACCTCTCGCCTGACAGCCTCGACAGGCTCCTGTTCGACGACATCCCCTTCCTCGAGGGCGCCCAGCGCGAGCACGACACCTTCGCCCGGATGCTCGCCGAGGAGGGCGTCGAGGTGCTCTACCTCGACCAGCTGGTCGCCGAGGCGATCGATGCGGCTCCCGACGGGCGCGAGCTGTTCGTGGACCGCTACGTCGACGAGTGCGGGCTCGAGGGCTGCGATGCGCTCCAGGGGCTCGTCCGCGACGTCCTGCTCGCGCAGCCCACGACCAAGGCGCTCGTCGACAAGGCCATCTCCGGTATACGTGCCGACGAGGTCGACGGGCTGCCCAGGAAGGCCGGTTCGCTCGCCGACATCCTCAACGCGAACGGCACCGAGGAGGACGGGCTGCTCGTCGACCCCATCCCCAACATCTACTTCACGCGCGACACCTTCTCGGTCATCGGCACCTCGGTGTCCATCAACCGCATGCTCTCCGCGACGCGCCGGCGCGAGTCGCTGCTCGCGGAAACGATCTTCTCGTACCACCCCACGTACGCGGGGGTGCGCAGGGTCTACGACCGCGACCTGCCCTTCCATATCGAGGGCGGCGACATCTTGGTGCTGGGAAACCGCACCGTCGCGGTGGGCATCTCCGAGCGCACGCAGTCCGCAGCCATCGACATCCTCGCAAAGAACCTCCTCTGGACCGATGAGGATCTCGGCTTCGATCGCGTCCTCGCCCTGCTCATCCCGCGCAAGCGCGCCTTCATGCACCTCGATACCGTGTTCACGCAGCTCGACGCCGACACCTTCACCATGCACCCCGCCATCCTGGGCACGCTCCGCGTGTTCGAGCTCACCCGCGGTGCGCATGCGGGGGAGCTGGACATCCGCGTTCGCGAGGAAACGCTCGACCAGATCCTGTCCTCCGCGCTCGGCCTCGACGGCGTGCGCCTCATCAAGTGCGGCGGCGACGATGCCATCGCCGCCACGCGCGAGCAGTGGAACGACGGCGCGAACACCCTCGCCGTCGCCCCGGGCCGCGTCTTCGTCTACCAGCGCAACTCGGTGACCAACGATATCCTGTGCAAGGCCGGCATCGAGCTGCTCGAGATCCCCTCCGGGGAGCTCTCGCGCGGCCGCGGCGGCCCGCACTGCATGAGCATGGCGTTCTGGCGCGACAGCCCAGAGTACTAGCAAGAAAGGAGCCGTTTCTATGTCAGTCAACCTCTCCGGACGCAGCCTCCTCAAGCTGCTCGACTACTCCACCGAGGAGATCGAGTACCTCCTCGGCCTCGCACGCGAGCTCAAGGCCCTCAAGCGTGCCGGCACCCCGCATCGCTACCTCTCGGGCAAGAACGTCGTGCTCCTGTTCCAGAAGGACTCCACCCGCACGCGCTGCGCGTTCGAGGTCGGTGCGATGGACCTCGGCATGGGCGTGACCTACCTCGGGCCGTCCGGATCCCAGATGGGCAAGAAGGAGTCGATCGAGGATACCGCGCGCGTGCTCGGCCGCATGTACGACGGCATCGAGTTCCGCGGCTACCTGCAGTCCGACGTGGAGGAGCTGGCGGCGAAGAGCGGCGTCCCCGTCTGGAACGGCCTCACCGACGATTGGCATCCCACCCAGATGCTCGCCGACATCATGACCGTCCAGGAGAGCTTCGATTACGACATCAAGGGCAGGACCCTCGTCTTTATGGGCGATGCCGAGAACAACGTGGCGCGCTCGCTCATGGTCGTGTGCGCGAAGCTCGGCGTGAACTTCATCGCCTGCGGCCCGCGCGCCTGCTGGCCCGCGAGCGACGTGGTCGACGCCTGCATGCCCATCGCCGCCGCAAACGGATGCGAGATCACACTCACCGAGGATCCGTTCGAGGCCGTGCGCGGCGCCGACGTGGTCTACACCGACGTGTGGGTCTCGATGGGCGAGCCCGACGAGGTGTGGGAGAAGCGCATCCAGCTGCTCACCCCGTACCGCGTGACCGAGGAGCTCATGGAGCTCACCGCACCCGATTCCATCTTCCTGCATTGCCTGCCCAGCTTCCACGACACCAACACCACCATCGGCGCCGATATCGCGGCACGCTTCGGCGTCACCGAGATGGAGGTCGAGGACGCGGTCTTCGAGGGCCCGCGCTCCCGTGTCATGGACGAGGCGGAGAACCGCATGCATACCATCAAGGCAGTCATGTACGCGACGCTCAAGTAGGGGATCCGCATGATCACGCGCCGCACGTTCGTACAGCTCGGATCGGAGGTAGGGGCCATGTCTCTTCTCGGAAGCCTGCTCGGCTGCAAGGACGGCGGCGCGCCCATCGAGGCGTCGCGCATCAAAAGCGTGCGCTGCTCGTATGGCGGCGGTATGACGGGCGGCGGCGAATCGAGCGAGCTCGCGCGCCAGAAGGACGGCACCGTCACCCTGGTCACCTCCGAGCGCGAATGGCACAACTCGCGCGAGCGGACCGTCACCTACACGCTCGATGAGAGCGCGTTCGAACGTCTCGCGGAAATCGCGAACGACTACGGGCTGCGCAGGGCTTCGGAGCGCAAGATGAGCGATCTCATCGCGCTCGATGCCCCCACCCGGTCGGTGTCCTACACCCTCATGGACGAGAACGGCGGCTACGATCTCGACGGCTCCTTCTCCATCCACTCCGACCAGGAACTCACCGAGCGCGAGCGCGAGGGTTTCAACGCCGTCAGCGTCGCGCTCGCAGAGCTGGCGGGATCGCACGAGGGCGTCGAATCCGTCGAACCGCGCCGCCTGTCCCTGGCGGTGCGCGGCGTCCAGTACCAGTTCATCCTCAACGGGAGCTCTGCTGCCGAGGACCTCGCCTCGCGCTGCCCACTCGACATCGTGCTCGAGAACTACGCTGACAACGAGAAGATCTTCTACCTCGACGAGCCGCTCGATACGGGCGATACGCCGCTTGCGACAGGTGCTGCCGGGACCCTCTGCTACTTCGAGCCGTGGAACGACGTGGTCATCTTCTACGGAGACGGCGCACCCTACGAGGGCCTCTACGAGCTCGGGACCGTGCAGGATTCCTGGGACGTCCAGTACATCGCCGAGATAGAGCCCGGCGAAGCCTCCATCTATTGCTCGGAGTAGGACGGCTTCGAGGCCGTCGGATACTCAATTGCCTATCGCTGCCTGAGGATCGGCTAGTACACCATGCCCATGGCCTCGCGCACCTCGGCGAGGGTCGCGTCGGCGATCTCGTTGGCGCGGCGGTTGCCGTCGGCGAGCACGTCCCTGATGTAGCCCATGTCCTGCTCGAGCTCGGCGCGGCGGGCGCGGATCGGCTCGAAGTAGCCGTTCACGGCCTCGGTGACGTAGCGCTTGAGGGCGCCGGCGCCGTCCATGCCGATCTCGTCGGCGATCTCGCGCGGATCGCGGCCGGTGCAGATGCCGGCGGTGGTGAGCAGCGCGGAGACGCCCGGGCGGTTCTCGGGATCGAAGGTGATCATGCGCTCGGAGTCGGTCTTGCTCTTCTTGATGAGCTTGGCGGTCTGCTCCGCGCTCATGGAGATGGCGATGGAGTTGCCGTAGCTCTTGCTCATCTTGCGGCCGTCGAGGCCGGGGAGCAGGGGAGTGCTGGTGAGCAGGCCCGCGACCTCGGGGAACACGCGGCCGTAGCGCTCGTTGAAGCGGCGGGCGATGAGGCGCGTCTGCTCGATGTGGGGCAGCTGGTCGCGGCCCACGGGCACGATGTTGCCCTTGCAGAAGAGGATGTCGCACGCCTGGTGCACGGGATAGGTGAGCAGCAGGCCCGTGAGGGCGTGGCCGCTCGCCTCCTGCTCGGCCTTGACCGTGGGGTTGCGCTGCAGCTCGGCCTCGGAGACCAGCGAGAGGAACGGCAGCATGAGCTGGTTGAGCGCGGGTACGGCGGAATGCGTGAAGATCATCGTCTTGACGGGGTCGAGCCCGCACGCGAGGTAGTCGATGACCATGTTGCAGACGTTGTCGGCGATGTGCTCGGTGGTATCGCGGTCGGTGATGACCTGGTAGTCCGCGATGATGACGTTGGTCTTGACGCCCATGTCCTGCAGGCGCACGCGGTCGACGAGCGTGCCGAAGTAGTGGCCCAGATGCAGGCGGCCCGTCGGGCGGTCGCCCGTGAGCATGGTGTACTTCTCAGGGTGGACGGGCAGATCGGCATGGATCTCGTTGCTGCGCTTGAGCGCGACCTCGTAGCTTCCCTCGTTGGGCATGGCATCTCCAAACGTCGGATGTTCAACTTATCCATAGTACCCGAACGGCGGATGCTATGACCGCGGGATTCAGGCGGAGAGGAGCTTCCTGACCGCCTTCCAGCCGGGATAGAAACGGTCCATGAGCGCATGGAAGCGTGCGTTGTGGGACGGTTCGTAGAGGTGGCAGAGCTCGTGGCAGACCACGTAGTCCAGGCAGCGCCGGTCATAGTGCGCGAGCCGGGAGTTGATGGTGATGGTGCGCTTCGCCACCTGGCACGAGCCCCAGCGCGATCTCATGGAGCGGACCTTCCAGCCCGCCGCATGGGCCCCGGTCACCGCCTCCATGCGAGGGACGGCTGCCTGCTCGAGCTCCCGCTTGACCTCGGAGGCGAGGAACGCGTCGAGCGCCTTCGCGAGGCCCTCCTCGGTGCAGCGCCTGTCGGAGAGGGGGACGATGAGCTCGGCACCCTCCAGGAAGGGCGCCTTCGAGCGCGACCCGGAACGCTCGACGCGTATGGTGACGGGCCGTCCCCAGAGCATGAAGGTCCCGCGATCCGCGACCGGGGCAGCGACGGGCGACGATGCGACGCGTGCGCGGGCGCGCTCTATCGCGGAGGCGTTCGTATACGCGAAGGCCTCGATGAGCGCGAGCGGCGTATGGAGCGGGGCGGAGAGCCTGGCCTTCCCGTCAGCGCCCACGCGCAGGCGCATCGTCTTCATCCGCTTGCGCGTGACCTCTATTTCTGTTCCATTGATGAACAGGGAAAAGCTGTTGGATGATGCCGTCATGAGCGTTCCCCATGCGTTAAAGTAGATTCAACTTGGACAGAATGGAGGGCACCATGGCAAGTTCCTACGGTTCCGACGCTTCGAAGACCTCGATCCGCAGCCTCTACCTTACCACGCGCGCCGCCATGCCCTCGTTCAGAAAGGATAGCGCCGACGCCGCCATCCGCGCGCGCCTCGAGGCGCTCGACCTGTGGCAGGATGCCCCGCTCGTCCTCGCGTTCGTCTCGTACCGTGACGAGATCGACACCCACGCCATCATCGCCGACGCCTTCGCCCAGGGCAAGAAGGTCGCCGTGCCCCTGTGCGACCTGCCCTCCCGCTCCATGGCCTTCCACTACATCGAATCGCTCGACGAGCTCGTGCCCGGCATCAAGGGCATTCCCGAGCCGCTTCCCGACACCCCCATCGTCAAGCTTTCCGAGATGCTCGGATCCATCTGCCTCGTCCCCGGCCTCGTGTTCGACGGTGCAGGCTACCGCATCGGTTACGGCGGCGGCTTCTACGACCGCTTCCTCGCGTTCTATCCGGGCGACAAGATCGGCTTGGCCTACACCATGCAGCTGAGCAACAACCCGCTGCCCGTGGGGGCGACCGATGTGCCGGTCGATATGATCGTGAGCGACGGCTGCCTGTGGCGCTGCGGCATCGCCAGCCTCGACTAGATGCCCAGATGGGCTGCGAGCAGCCCGATCGCATCCCGATAGCCCTCGATGCCCCGTCCCGCGACGGTGGCGATGCAGGCGTCTCGCACATATGAGACCTTCCTGAACGGCTCGCGCTCGTCGACGGCGGAGATATGCACCTCGACCGCGGGGATCTGCACGGCCTTGAGGGCATCGAGCAGCGCGATCGACGTGTGCGTGTAGGCTCCGGGGTTGATGGCTATGGCATCGTAGACGCCGAGCGCCTGCTGGATCCAGTCAACGAGGTCGCCCTCGTGGTTCGACTGCAGGCAGGTGCAGGACGCGAATCCCGCATCCTCGGCTGCCTCATGGCAGAGCTCGAGCAGGCGGGAGTAGGTCTCGACGCCGTAGATGTCGGGCTCTCGGATGCCGAGCATGTTGATGTTGGGGCCGTTGATGACGAGCAGCGACACCTCATGCTCCGCCTCCGAGACGGAACGCACGAACTCGTCGAAGTCATCATCGTCCTCGGTATCCTCGGCATCGACGGCTTCCTCGTCCCCATCGTCCTCTTCGTCTGCGTCCACATCGTCCTCGCCGTCGTCCTCGTCCCCGTCATCCGCAGGGGCCTTCTCGATGCTTTTGGCGGTGCTGATGCGGATGCTGAGACCCGGGACGGGCACTGCGTTGTTGAAGTCGGAGAGCTCGTCCTCGGTCGAGCGGATGCCCGTGAGCTTGCCGATATCCTCCGAGACGTCGTGCACGAGGCCCGGTCCGAGGACCAGCTCGATGCCGTAGAGGCCCATCCTGCTGATGCCGAGCACGCCGCGGACGTCGGCGAGCGACTCGCGGTCGACGGCGGAGATGTTGTTGACGAGGAACCTCAGGCGCGTGGCGCAGACGCCGCAGGCGCGGACGTTGCCCTTGCCTCCCAGCGCCCAGAGGATCAGTTCGGCGATATCCTGGCTGCCCATATGGTTGCGACCTTCCGATGGCATGGCGGTGACCTCTCTAGGCTACGACCAGCACCTGCTCCTGGCTCGGGAAATCTGCGAACGGTTTCTTACGCGGCTCGAAAACGGGGAAGCGTCAGATGCCGAGCGCGGCGCGGATCGCCTCTGCATCGCCTCGGGCGGATCCGGTGGTCTCGATCCTCAGGTCTGCCCAGGTGCGGTACCAGTGCATCCGGAGCCGTGCGAGGCCCTCGACGGTGAACCTCTCCGAGAGGGGGCGCCCGTGGGAGGAAAGCTCTTCGATCGGCCTGTCGAGGAAGACGATCGTCCCGTTCTGATGGAGGGGCCCGTAGTTGCCCACGCGCGTGACGACGCCGCCGCCGCAGGCGATGACCTGCCCGGATCCGGCTCCGAACCTGCGGAGGACCTCGTGCTCGACGTCGCGGAACGGCTGCTCGCCGTCCTGCTCGATGATCGCCGCGGGGGAGCGGCCGTCGAGTTTCTCGACCTCGGTGTCCGTATCGACGAAGGGCCGCCCGGTCATCTCCGCGAGCAGGCGCCCCGCCGTGCTCTTGCCGCATCCCGGCATGCCGATGAGGATGATGTTGGTGCTCTGCTTCCCGATATCGGCGATGATCTGGTCCGCGATGCCGTGGTCGAGCTCTCGGCCCTGGAAGAGCTCGCTCGCATAGATCGCCTGCCACACGAGCATGGGCAGGCCGCTCGTCCAGGGGATGCCGCGCGCGTCGGCATGGAAGCAGACGCCCGTGATCCGCGGATTGTAGACGATGTCGACGATGCCCTCGAGCAAGGGCATGCGCACCCTGTCGAGCAGCCAGTGCTCGAGGGGGCTCGCCGGGCAGTTGGGCGACATGCCCACGGGTGTCGTGTTGACGACGAGCGCGGCATCCGCGCCCTCGTGGAACTCGGAGCGAGCCCGGGTGCTGCCCATGCGGTTGAGCTCGTCGATGCGTGCGTGCGAGAGAAGGGTCGCGCTCATCCCGACCATCTGCTCGAGGACGTAGGCGACCGCCCGCGAGGCCCCGCCCGTTCCGAGGATGAGCGCGTGCTTGCCGGCGAGGGCATCCCGTGCCGTCGCACCGAGCTTATCGATGCAGAAATCCTCGAGGAGCTTCGCGAACCCCAGCACGTCGGTGTTCTCGGCGAATATGGTGCCGTCTGAGCGGCGGACGAGCGTGTTCGCGGCGCCGAGCGCCTCGACGCGGGCACTCCGCTCGTCTGCGAGCTCGGCGGCGAGCTTCTTGTAGGGGATCGTGACGTTGATGCCGTCCCAGGCGCCTTCGCGTATGAAGGCGGGGGCATCATCCGGGGCGACCTCGAAGAGGCGGTAGGGGACAGACCCCAGAGCCGCGTGGATCTGGGGCGACCAGCTGTGGCCGAGATGCTCGCCGAGAAGACCGAAGCGCGGCATGGCAGCTCCTATGACTCGATCGAGGCGCTCTGACGCTTGCGCGATGCCTTCATGAGGAGCTGCATGAGCTCCTCGGCATCGCCGCGCATCTCCTCGGGGACGCTGCTCCCCGCAGCCGCGATTTTCTCCTGCTCGCGGGCGGGATCCAGGATGCCCCTGCCTTCCACGCGCTTCACGGCGGCTATCTCGTCGGAGATGAGCATGCGCTCCGTGAACAGGCTGAAGATCTGCGCGTCGATCTCGTCGATCCGCTCCCTCAGGTTCGCAAGGTCTTCCATCTCACACCTCGATCATGCCGTCTTGGAGCAGGGCGTCGAGCAGGACGAGCGCGCAGGCGGCCTCGACGATGGGCACCGCACGGACAGCGGCGCACACGTCGTGGCGTCCGTGCACGGTGAGCTTCGCGGGCTCGAGCGCCACGAGGTCCACCGAATCCTGCTCGCGGCCGATGCTCGAGATGGGCTTGAAGGCGAGCGCGAGGCGCAGCGGCATGCCCGTCGAGAGTCCGCCGAGGATGCCGCCGGCATTGTCGGTCTTGGTCATGACGGCCCCGCCGCGGATCTCGTACGGGTCGTTGTGGGCGCTTCCGCGCATGCGCGCGGCATCGAACCCGGCGCCGAACTCGATGCCCTTGACGGCGGGGATGCCGAAGAGGACGCGCGCGAGCTGCGACTCGAGGCTGTCGAAGAGGGGGGAGCCTGCGCCCACCGGCAGGCCGGTGGCGACGCATTCGCAGATCCCGCCCACGCTGTCGAGCTCCGCCTGGGCCGCGAGGATGCGCTCCTTCATGCGCTCGCCTGCATCGTCATCGATGACGGGGAACTCCCGTCCGTCGGCGAGGGCGTCCATCTCCGCGGCGAGGGCGGCAAGGCCCGCGGGGGAGGAATCGCGCACGGTGAAGGGCGCGTCTGCGATCCCGTCGACCTCGAGGAGGTGCGCTGCGATGCGGATGCCCGCCTTCTCGAGGATCTGGAGGGCGATGCCGCCGGCTGCGGTGAGCGGCGCCATGACGCGTGCGGAGAAGTGGCCGCCGCCGAAGATGTCGTTCTCGCCCTTCCATTTCATCCAGGCGGGATAGTCCGCATGTCCGGGGCGGGGGACGAAGCGCAGGTTGCCGTAGTCAGCCGAGCGCGTGTCGGCGTTCTCGACAAGGATGCAGAGCGGGGCGCCGCAGGTTGCTCCATGGGCGTTCAGGCCCGAGACGATCCGGGGCGCATCGGTCTCCTGACGGCGCGTGTCCCAGGGGAAGCGGCCGGGGGAGCGGCGTGCGACGAAGGCCCGGAGCGCGTCGAGGTCGGGGGCGAACCCCGCGGGGAGCCCCTCGACGAGCGCCCCGACAGCTGCTCCGTGCGACTGGCCGAAGACGCTCACACGGAGCGCCGTACCGAACGACGAGGACATATCATGCCTCCAGTTCCACGATGCCGCCGAGGGCGGCGAGGTCGTCGAAGAAGCCCGGATAGGACTTCGCGGTGCACTGGGCGCCGCGGATGAGGACGGGGGAGTCGGCGCAGGTCGCAGCGATCGCCGCCATCATCGCGATGCGATGGTCGTTGTGCGCGTCGACCGTGCCGCCATGCAGGCGCTCGACGCCGTCGAAGACGAGAGCATCGCCCTCGATGGAGACGTGAGCGCCGATCGAGCCGAGCACGTCGGCGATCGCGGCGAGGCGGTCGGACTCCTTGAGGCGCAGGCGTCCCGCCCCCACGATCTCGCTGCGGCCCTTCGCGAGCGCGGCGAGCGGGGCTATTGCGGGGACGAGGTCGGGGCAGCTTGAGACGTCGATGCGCGCGCCGCGCAGAGTATCGCGCCTGGCTGCAGCGGAGCGTCCGCCCCGTGCCACCTGAGCTCCGAAGAGCGCAAGCGCTCCGATCACCGCCCGATCCGCCTGCTTCGAGGAGGGGGAGAGCCCCTCGACCTCGACGCCGACGTCGGAGAGTGCGCCCGCAGCGAGCCAGAATGCCGCGTTCGACCAGTCGCCGCCCACCTCGAAGGCACCGGGGGAGCGATATGAGGCCTGGGCGGGAAGCAGGTAGCTCGTGCATGCATCCTCGAGGATGATCCGCGCATCGACGCCGAACGCATGGAGCACGTCGAGGCTGAGCGCGATGTAGGGACGCGACTCGATAGGCTCCGACACGCGGACCTCACTTGCGCCGCCGATCAGCGGCGCGGCGAGCAGGATGCCCGTGATGTATTGCGAGGAGACGTTGCCGGGAAGCTCGAACACGCCCGGTGCGAGCTCGCCGGAAACCGTGAGCGGAAGGGCGCCGTCCGTATCGATGGCGGCGCCGTGCGCGCGGAGCGCGGCGACGAGCGGTCCGAGCGGACGTTCCGAGAGCCGGGCGGAGCCGGTGAGGCGCGCGCCTCCGACCGCTGCTGCCACGGGAAGGAGGAATCGCAGCGTCGACCCGGACTCACGGCAATCGAGGATCCGCGCGGGATCGTCCCCGCGCTCGAGGGGTTCGACCGTGAAGCCCGCGCCATCGCGGACGATCCTCGCCCCGAGCGCTTCGAGGCAGCCGATCGTGGCATCGATATCGTCGGACGATGCGGGGCAGATGATGCGCGTGGGCGCATCGGCGAACGCGGTGCAGATGAGGGCGCGGTGAGCCTCGGATTTCGAGGGGATGGCGCGGATGGTGCCCGCCAGCGAACCCGGATTCACGAGCGCGTTCATGCGCCGATCCCCAGCTCGATGATGCGCTCGAACCCGTACATTGAGACATGCTTCAGGACCGGGGAGCCGACGCTCTCGGGTATGGCGAGCGTGATGCCCGTACCATCGGCCTTCTTGTCGAGACGGGCGAACCCGATCAGGTCCTCCGCGGGATAGGGGCTCCGGGTCGGAAGCCCATGAGCTGCGACGACGGCCTCGATTCGCTCCGCAATCCCTTCCTCCGCCCATCCGAGCCGCTCGGATGCGCGGGCGATGGCGGTAAGGCCGATGGCGACCGCATGCCCGTGGCCCATCGTGTAGCCTGATGCCGCCTCGACGGCATGCCCGATGCTGTGGCCCAGGTTGAGGAGCTTGCGCTGACCCTGCTCCCGCTCGTCCGCCTCGACGAAGCGCCGCTTGATGCCGATGTTTGTGGCGATGACGGTCATGAGGTAAAGGTCGTCATCATTCTTGTTGATTGGACGCTCGGCGAGTATGCCGAAGAGCTCGGGATCTGCGAGCACGGCGTGCTTGATCACCTCGGCGCAGCCGTCCGCGAACACCTCATCGGGGAGCGTCCTGAGCGTTGCGATATCGGCGAACACGAAAAGCGGCTGCAGGAAGGCTCCCGCGAGGTTCTTGCCCGCCGCGAGGTCGACGGCGCATTTGCCGCCCACCGATGAATCCACCATGGCGAGCAGCGTGGTGGGGATCTGCACGTAGGGGATGCCGCGCATGTAGAGCGCCGCGGCGAGCCCCGCCATGTCGCCCGTCACACCGCCGCCGAGCGCAATGGCGGTGGACGAGCGCGTGACCTCCGAAACCGCCATGTCCTCGAGTATGTCGGAGAGCGTAGCGAGGTTCTTGGAAGCCTCGCCGGCGGGGAAGACGGTGCACGTCGATTGGATTGACTGCATGGCGAGAGATGAGCGCAGCCGCTCAAGGTAGAGCGTCGCCACGTTCGAGTCGCTGATGATGTGGACGTTCCGGGAAGGGAGTAGCGGGGCGAGGTACTGTCCCACGCAATCCAGGCCGTTCCCGCTCACGATCACGTCGTACTCGCTTGAGGTTGGCGCGATATGGATCTTCTCGTCGCTCATCGTCTTTCGGCCTCCTGCTTCAGGCGGCTCCCCTCCGCGAGCAGATCGTGCAGGCGCTCGGCATCTCCCGCGTCGATGGCGTCCTTGTATGCGGAGAGGCTGTCGATGAGGAAGCCGATCTCTGCGGAGAGATAGTCCGCGTTATCGAGGAACAGCTCGGTCCACATGGTGGGGTTCAGGCGCGCGACGCGGGTGAGGTCCCTGAAGGAGCCCGCCGAGAAGCACTTGTGGTCCTGGGCGGTGGGGCTCTTCACGTAGGCGTTCGCGACGACGTGCGCAAGCTGCGACGTGTAGGCGATGATTCGGTCGTGCTCGTCGGCGGAGACCAGCATGAAGCTGCCGAAGCGGCAGGGTTCGAGCAGCTGCTTCAGGCGCTCGAGCACATCGAGGCGCTCGAAGTCGTCCATCTTGGGCGGCACGACGACGAGCGGGGCGCCCGCGAACATGTCCGCGTGCGCATGCGCGAAGCCCGAGTACTGCGTGCCCGCCATGGGATGGCAGCCCACGAAGGCGAAGGAATGCTCGGCGGCGATCGCGCTGCAGTCGTCGACGACCGTGCGCTTCACGCCGACGATGTCGATGACGATGGCGCCCTCCGAGATGAGCGGGGCCTTCTCGGCGAGCCAGGCGATGCTCGCAGCGGGATAGCTTGCGAGGATGATGAGCTCGCAAGAGGGTATGGTCTCGTCGTCGAGCTCGCCTTTCACGGTCTCGATCTCGGCGAGCTCGAGCGTTGACCGCGTGCGGTTCCACGCGCGGACGTCCCAGCCTGCGGCGGCGAAGGCTCGGGCGAAGGAACCGCCGATGAGACCGAGCCCGACGATGCCGATGCGTCCGGGGACGAGGGTGCGTGCCATCTAGACCTCCGCCGTGACAGCCTCGCGGATGAGGGAGATGCGCCTCATGGCATCCGCGAACATCTCGGGCGTGAGCGCCTGCGCTCCGTCGGACCATGCCTCGGTGGGGTTGTCGTGGACCTCGATCTCGAGGCCGTCGACGCCCGCGGCGGTCGCTGCGTAGGCGACGGGGCGCACGTAGCGCGTATAGCCCGTGGCATGGCTGGGGTCGCCGATGACGGGCAGGTGGGTGAGGTTCTTGAGCACGGGGATCGCGTTCACGTCGAAGGTGTTGCGCGTGCGGGTCTCGAAGGTGCGGATGCCGCGCTCGCAGAGCATGACCTTCTCGTTGCCCTCGCTCATGATGTACTCGGCGGCCATGAGGTGCTCGTCGATGGTGCCCGCGATGCCGCGCTTGAGCAGGACCGGGATATCGGTCTTGCCGACCTCCCTGAGCAGCGGGAAGTTCTGGGCGTTGCGGGCGCCGATCTGGATGATGTCGATCTCGTGGTCGATGAAGGTCTGGACGTCGCGCGGATCCATGAGCTCGGTGACGATGGGCATGCCGAGCTCCTCGCGCGCCTCGCAGAGCAGGTCGAGGCCCGCCTCGCCCATGCCCTGGCAGGCATACGGCGAGGTGCGGGGCTTGAACGCGCCGCCGCGCAGGATGGTCGCGCCCGCGGCGCGCACGGCCCGCGCGATCGTGAGGAGGTTCTCGCCCTCGACCGAGCAGGGCCCAGCCATGACCTGGAAGTGGCCGCCGCCGACGAGCACGCCGTAACCGCAGTCGATGATGGTGTCCTCGGGGTGGAACTTGCGGTTCGCCTTCTTGAACGCCTCCGAGACGCGCTGGACGCGCTCGATGATGTCCATACTCTCGAGCAGGAACGGATCGATGCGCGAGGTGTCTCCGATGATGCCGACGATGGTCTCGGCCTCGCCGACCGAGACGTGGGTCTTGAACCCGCGCCCCTCGATCCAGGCGATGAACTGCTGGAGCTGCTCGGGGCTTGCGGACTGCTTGACGACAGCGATCATGGGGAGGCCTTTCGACGTGCATCTGCTCGGCGATGTGCCGATATCCACGTGATGGTAGCACGTCGGCGGACCGCGCCCGTGCGCTCGCGGCGGCTTTAATCAAATGGTTTCTAAAGGTTTCCGAAGGAGCGAGGTTTCTCACGGGAGCATGCTGCCGCTGGGCTATACTGGGATGCGTTGTGCCCCCATAGCTCAGTGGATAGAGCGTTCGCCTCCGGAGCGAAAGGTCGTGGGTTCGATCCCCCCTGGGGGCACCATCTTCTTGTCTTTCTGCAATGTGGAGTATCGACCGACCCATGGATGAAACCGCCCAGGACATGATCGCAGGCCTTTCCGAACAGGAGGTCGCAGAGCGCAAAGCCCAGGGCAAGGTCAATGCCAACTCCGACGTCCAGACCAAGACCGTGCGGCAGATCATCGCCGACCATGCATTCACGCTGTTCAACGGCATCAACGTGATCATGTTCGTGCTCGTGCTCATCACGGGCCAGATCAAGAACGCGCTGTTCATCGGCGTCGTGATCTCGAACCTCGTCATCGGCGTCTTCCAGGAGATCCGCGCCAAGCGCATGGTCGACAAGCTCTCGATCCTCGCGGCAAAGACGGTGCGCGTGCGCCGCGGCTCCCAGACCGTCGAGCTCCCCTTCGAGGAACTCGTGCTCGACGACGTCGTCCTGCTCGCCCGCGGCGACCAGGTGCCGGCCGATGCGGTGGTCGTATCCGGATCCGCGCTGCTCAACGAGAGCCTGCTCACGGGCGAGAGCCAGGCCATCGAGAAGGTCGTCGGGTCCGAGCTGTTCTCGGGCAGCTTCGTCGACTCGGGTTCGGTGTGGGCGCGCCTCACGCGCGTCGGCGCCGATTCGTATGCGGCCAAGATCAATGCGGGGGCGAAGTACATCAAGCCTGCGCGCTCCGAGATCCTCGATACCCTGAACATCATCATCGAGCTGGCGACGCTGCTCATCTTCCCGCTGGGCATCGGGCTGTTCCTGCGCACCCTGCTCATGGACGGCTCGAGCGTGAGCGACGCCATCCTCTCCACGGTCGCATCCGTGGTCGGCATGATCCCGCAGGGGCTCGTGCTGCTCACCTCGACGGTGTTCGCGATCGCCACCACGCGCCTCGCGATGAAGAAGGTCCTCGTGCAGCAGAGCTACTGCGTCGAGACGCTCGCCCGCGTCGACGTGCTCTGCCTCGACAAGACCGGCACCATCACCACGGGACGCATGCTCGTCTCGAAGGTGACGGGCGCCGATGGGGGCGAGGACGCCTCCGATGACGCCGCGCGCGCCTTCGTCACGATCGCGCAGGCGAATGCCCTCGACGCCAACGACACCTCGCGCGCCATCCTGCTCTACGGTTCCGTCAACGGCGTCGCTGCCGACCATGCCGTCCGCGCCATCCCGTTCAACTCGGCCTACAAGTACTCGGGCTGCGTGACCGAGGGCGGCCGCGCGCTCATCATGGGCGCCCCGCGCTTCATCCTCGATTCCAAGGACCCCGCGCTCGCGCAGCTCGCGCGCTTCGACGCGATGGAGCGCGTGCTCGTGGCCTGCGAGGTCGACGGGTTCGACGATTCGGGCAAGGCGGCAGGCTCCGTCAGGCCGCTCGGATTCATCGCGATCAAGGACGAGATCCGCACCTCCGCGCCCGACACGGTGCGCTTCTTCGCCGATCAGGGTGTGGAGCTCCGCGTCATCTCGGGCGACGATCCGCGCACGGTCTCCGCCATCGCGCGGTCGGTGGGCATCGAGCATGCCGAGCTCGCCGTCGATGCCTCGAAGCTCACGACCGAGGCAGAGCTCGCAGCCGCGGTCCGCGAGGCGCGCATCTTCGGGCGCGTCACGCCCGACCAGAAGCGCACGATCGTGCGCTACCTGCAGGCGGGCCGCCATGTCGTCGCCATGACCGGCGACGGCGTGAACGACGTGCTCGCCCTCAAGGAGGCAGACTGCTCCATCTCGATGGCATCCGGCTCCGCTGCTGCGCGCAACGTCTCCGAGCTCGTGCTCGCGGACAACGACTTCGCCCACATCCCCGAGGTCGTCGCCGAGGGCCGCCGTTCGATCAACAACCTCCAGCGCTCGGCGTCGCTCTTCCTCGTGAAGACCGTCTACTCGATGCTGCTCACCTTCGTCTGCATCGTCATGCCGCCGTACCCCTTCATCCCCATCCAGATGACGCTCATCTCGACGGCGATCATCGGCATCCCGTCGTTCGTCCTCGCGCTCGAGCCCAACAGGGACCGCGTGAAAGGGAGCTTCCTCGCGAACGTCCTCATGCGCTCGCTTCCCGCGTCGATATCGATTGTCGCCGCGCTCGTCGTCGCGATCCTCGTGGGCCGTTTCCTGGGCTTCGATTTCGGCGAGATCTCGACGCTGTGCATGGCGCTCACCGCCATCGTGGGCATCGCCCTCATCGTGCTCATCTCGCGGCCCTTCTCGGTGCTGCGCATCGCGCTGATCGTCGTGGTCACCGCCCTGATGGTCCTGGGCTGCTTCGCGTTCAGCGGCTTCTTCCACACGGTTATCGATCGTGTTGCGGTTTGGGTTCTTGCGGTCTTCATCGGCCTTCTTTCGCTCATACTGTTCACGTACCTGTATGCGCGTGCCGACCGCGACCTCGCCCAGAGGGGCAGGACGTCGCGTCTGATCGCCCGGATTAAGGACCGCTATGCCACACGTCGAGACAGAGTTCTCAAGCGCCATAAGGCTCGCGCGCGCCGGCGCGCAGCTAAGCGCAGGAAGCATTAACCGCACCATCATCGGCATCTCGGGGATTCCCGGAGCAGACCGCCTGCCGAATGCCCTCCGCATCCTGCTCGAGAACGTCGTGCGCAACGCCGGGTCCGACGAGGAAGCCGAGCGCTTCGCCCGCGCGGTCATCGACGCGGGCCTCGCGGGGGCTTCGGGTGACGAGATCTCGTTCATGCCCGCCCGCGTGCTCTTCCAGGATTTCACCGGCGTGCCCGTGTTCGTGGACTTCGCCGCCATGCGCGATGAGGCGGCGAAGCGCGGAGCAGATCCCGCATTGGTGAACCCCGGGATCCCCTGCACGCTCATCATCGACCATTCGGTCATCGCCGACCATGCCGAGGACGTCATCGCCGCACCCGGCACCCACCCGGAGCTCCCCGCGGGGACGAAGGTCGCCACGGCGCGCGAGGCGAACGAGCGCATCGAGGCCGACCGCAACCGCGAGCGCTTCGCCTTCCTCAAGTGGGCAGGCCGCTCCTTCGACAACGTCGAGATCGTCCCGCCCGGCAGCGGCATCTGCCACCAGCTGAACATCGAGCGCTTCTGCCGCGTCGTGGGGACCGACGCCCTCGCGGCAGGCGACATCGAGACCGCATGCTTCGATACCCTCGTGGGCACCGACTCGCATACCACCACCGCCAACGGCATCGGCGTGCTCGGATGGGGCGTGGGCGGCATCGAGGCCGAGGCGGCCGCGTTGGGGCAGCCCATCTCGATGCTCGTCCCGCAGGTGGTGGAGCTGCACCTCACCGGCGCGCTCCCCGTTACCGCCTCGGGCATGGACCTCGCCCTCACCGTATGCAAGCTGCTCCGCTCCGAAGGCGTCGTCGGCATGCTCGTCGAGGCGACGGGCGACGGCGTCGCATCGCTCACCGCGACCCAGCGCGCGTGCGTGGCCAACATGACGCCCGAATACGGTGCCACGACCACGCTCTTCCCGGTCGACGGGAAGGTCCTCGACTACCTCGCCCTCACCGGCCGCGATGCCGACGAGATCGCGTTCGTCGAGGCGTACTGCCGTGCGCAGGGCACCTTCGGCTCGCCTGAGGGCCGCGTCTACGCGAAGACCGTCTCGCTCGACCTCTCCACCGTCGAGCCCTGCCTCGCAGGTCCCTCGCGCCCGCACAACCGGGTCTCCATCTCCGGCCTCCGCGAACGCTTCGAGGAGGTCTGCGCAGCGGCCGGGCGCAACCTCGATGCGACCTTCGAGCCGGAGTTCCCCGAGCATCCGGTGCTCGGCAACGGTGCCATCGCCATCGCCGCCATCACGAGCTGCACCACCGCCACCGACCCGGCGATGATGATCGCCGCCGGCCTCGTGGCCAAGAAGGCCGTGGAGCGCGGCCTCGTCGCCAAGCCGTGGGTCAAGAAGGTCCTCGCGCCGGGAAGCCATGCCGTGAGCGTGCTGCTCGAGCGCGCGGGACTGCTCGAGGCGCTCGCCCAGCTCGGCTTCGAGGTGTGCGGATACGGCTGCATGAGCTGCATCGGGAACTCGGGTCCGATCAATCCTCTGATCGCGAGCCGGGCGAAGGACTTCGACTTCGCGTCGGTTCTCTCCGGCAACCGCAACTTCGACGGCCGCATCAGCCCCGATGTGGCGCAGAACTACCTTGCGCAGCCCGCGCTCGTCGTCGCCTATTCGCTGGCGGGCACCGTCCGCATCGACCTCGACCGCGAGCCGGTGGGATTCGCGTCATTCGATGCCGCGGGAAACGGGGGAGAGCCCGTCATGCTCGCGGACATCATGCCCTCGGCCGACGAGATCGAGGCGGTGCTCGCGCGCGTGCTCGACCCGTCCGTGTACGAGGAGGGCATGAAGGGCCTGTTCGACGGTTCCGAGGCGTGGCAGGAGATCCCCTCGTCGGAGTCGGGCACGTTCGCCTGGGATGAGTCCTCGACCTATATCAGGCGCGCTCCGTACTTCGATATCGCGGCAGAGCAGGATGCCGTGGGCGTGGAAGACGCCCGCATCCTGGCGCTTCTGGGCGACTTCGTGACGACCGACCACATCTCGCCCGCAGGCTCCATCGCCGCGAGCTCTCCCGCCGCAGCCTATCTCGGCGAGCACGGCGTGGAGCGGAAGGATTTCAACACCTACGGCGCCCGTCGCGGCAACCACGAGGTCATGGCACGCGGCACCTTCGCCAACATCCGTCTTGTCAACGCCCTGGCGGGCGGCCGCACGGGCGGCTTCACCGAGAACCTCCTCACGGGCGAGGTCGTGCCCATCTTCGATGCCGCCGAGGCGTATCGCGCGGCCGGCGTCCCGCTGGTCGTCGTCGCCGGCAAGATGTACGGATCCGGGTCGAGCCGCGACTGGGCGGCGAAGGGCCCGCTGCTCCAAGGCGTCAAAGCGGTCATCGCCGAGAGCTTCGAGCGCATCCACCGCTCCAACCTCGTCCAGATGGGCATCATCCCGCTGCAGTTCGCGGAGGGGGAGGGCGCGCTATCGCTCGGCCTCACCGGCGAGGAGACCGTCTCCATCGACGCGTTCCCGACTGACGCCGCACGCGCCCCGCACGCGGTCGAGGTCCGCTTCACGGCACCCGACGGCACCGTCAAGCGCGCACAGGCGACCGTGCGCGTGGATACGCCCCAGGAGTGGCGCTATATCGAGAAGGGCGGAATCCTCCCGTTCGTGCTGGATATGCTCGTTCCCGAGGCGTGAGGTGCGCTATCATAGCTTCAACCGTAGTTGAAACGCTGAAGCTGGAGTCCACCGCATGATCTGTCCCAATTGCGGAGCACGCGTCGCCGACGGAACGCCCACCTGCCCGGTCTGCTGCAGCGATCTCGGCGCGACGAACCGAATCCCGCGCACGCAGGGCACCTGGTGCCCCTCGTGCGGCGCGCTCATCCCCGACGGCGCCGACGCATGCCCCAAGTGCGGCATGCCCGCCCCCGGCGCGCGGACCGTGAGGCCCGTGCGCGACATCAGCCTGCCCAAGATCACCGATGCCGACAGCACCTCGCAGTTCAGCGCCATCCAGGCGCCCGACCATGATGAGGTGCAGGTCATCGAGGCGAGAAGCGCCCTGCCGCCCAAGGACCGCACCGATGACGTGACGCTCGGCTACGACCGCATGGCGCGCGTGCGCCTCATGATCATCGCCGCGCTGGCCTCCCTCGTCGTGGTGGGCGGCGCGCTCGTGTTCATCACGCACCCCTTCGATCCGAACAAGTACGAGCAACGTGCACGTGAGGAGGCGGACACCTCCACCGTCGGCTCGCCGGGCCAGCTCGACGCGCTCTCGGGCCAGGATGTGCGCTCGGGGGCTCCCGTCTACGACCCCTCGACCGCGACCTTCGACCTGCTCCACAAGACCTACATCGAGCTCGGCGAGCTTGCCCATCGTCTTGACGAGCAGGAGGCGTACTTCCTCGAGAACTACCTTTCCGAGGATGAGGAGGCGCGCGAGCGGGGGAGGGACGAGGCCGCCCAGCTCGCCCTCGACATCTCGAATGCGATCGACGCCGTGGGCCAGCTCGGAACCTCCTCGACGTACGGGGACGACATCGACAACCTCATCGAGCTGGGCAATTGGCTGCGCAACCGTTCGGATGTGCTCAACGAGGCGTGGGAGGTCGACCTCGCATACCTGTCGCCCGAGGCGGTGCAGGACACCATCGACGAGATCTACTATTCGGACAAGGATGCCGACGGCGTGAGCGCCTACAAGGTGTATTTCGACGAGGCCTATCCCGACCGCGAGCCCCAGCTCGCCCATTGACGTCTTTGCCGAATATGTGTGCAAGGGAAATACCTGATAGAATTATTTGATGTTGCGAACGAAGTGATCGTCGAGAAAGGCTGCACGAATGGGTTTCATCTCCAATCCGCTCTACACGCCGCGCTACTCGGTCGCAGGCGATGAGGTCGCACGGATCTCAACCTCCAAGGGCGAGATCGTCGTCCGCCTCGACGGCGAGGGTGCCCCGATCCATGTCGCTAACTTCTGCGAGCTCGCCGAGTCGGGCTTCTACGACGACCTCAAGTTCCATCGCTACGTTCCCGGCTTCGTGATCCAGGGCGGTTGCCCCAACACCCGCGACATGACCCCCGAGGAGGTCGCCGCGGGCAGGTCCGGCAAGCATGGGCATCCCGGAACCGGCAACCCCGGCTACCGCATCCGCGAGGAGTTCACCACGAACCCCCGCAACCTCCACGACGACGGCGCGCTCGCCATGGCGCGCAGCCAGGACCCCAACTCCGCAGGCTCCCAGTTCTACCTCTGCCTCGGCCCCCAGCACCGCCTCGACTCGGGCTACACCGTGTTCGGGCAGACCATCGAGGGCCTCGAGGTCATTTCCCTGCTCCGTGCAGGCGATACCATCCAGTCCATCCGCATCGAGCACGTCGCCAACTAGGCCGACCGGGAGGGATCATCCGTGAATACTGAGGCATTCGAAGCTGGCAAGAAGGCATACCAGACCGGTGATTGGTTCGCCGCCGTCACCTACCTCGCCGACGCCAAGGAGGACGGCGAGGCTACAGGTGCCATCGACCACATGATCGGCAACGCCTACATGAAGCTCGGCCAGTTCGACAGTGCGGCATCCGCCTATGCGGAGGCCCTGCGCGACTCCTCCTACGGCAAGGTCGGCGCGCTCTCCTGCAACATGGGCCGCGCGCTCATCGCCGCCGGCCGTCCCAAGGACGCCATCGCGGCGCTGCTGCATGCGACGCAGGATGCATCCTATGCCACGCCCTACAAGGCCTACCTCGCCCTGGGCGGCGCATATGAGAGTACGGGCGATATCCGCAACGCGGGCATCGCGTACCGCAACGCGGCGATCGACGAGACCAACCCCAACCCCTCGGGCGCCCTCTCGTCCCTCGGCTCCTGCTTCATGAAGCTCAACCGTCCCATCGACGCCGTCGAGGCCCTGCGCACCGCGCTCGACTTCTCCAACGGCTCCGCGCAGCAGGCTTCCATCTACCGCGACCTCGGCCTCGCCTACGTCGCCGCCAACCGCATGCCCGAGGCGGTCGACGCCTTCGAGAAGGCAACGGCCGACGGCACCATCGAGCTCGCCGAGGATGCGCAGGCCGCCTTCGATGCGGCACGCAACGCCGTCGCGGCTGCAGCCGCACGCCGTCCGCTCTCCGACACCGACGCGTTCCTCGCCTCCCGCGGCTACGGTACCTGCTCGGGCGTCGACCCGCTCGATCCCATGGGCGCCTCCGGCGAGCTCATGCCCTCTCCCGAGGACACGGGCTTCTTCTCGGTCACCGAGGAGGACCTGGTGAAGATCGACAAGCAGAACCGCAAGATGCGCCGCAAGCATCGCCATACGGGCCTCAAGATCTTCCTGACCCTGCTGTTCCTCACGCTGCTGGTCGCGGGCGCAGCCGGCTATGCCTACTACCGCGGCTACGGCTGGCCCACCCAGCAGAGCGTCGTCAGCGACCTGTTCGCTGCCAAGGACGACCCCGCCGCCGCTGCCGAGTACTTCGCCGAGGGCGTCGACTCCGATGTCCAGGCCGACTACCTCACCCTCATGCCCTCCGGCGCCACGGTTACCGTGACCGGCTGCGACCAGGAAATGACCAAGTCCACCGTGTTCGCCACCGCCCAGCTGCGCGAGGGCGGGGAGCAGAACTACACGATCTCCCTCGTCCGCGACGGCCTGTCCTGGAAGGTGGTCAACGTCGAGACCACCTATCTCTCCCAGGATGGCCAGACGCCGATGGTGACCACCGCGGGCGTCGTCCCGACCGAGGTCGAGAACGAATCCACCGAAGGCGAGGCGGCGGCCGAATCCGAGGCGGAGGGTTCCGCTGAGGGCGAGGGCGGCGTCAACTAGCCCGCAGCTATCCAGAACGTTCCACACCTACCGACGGGAAAGAGTGCGATGTCATTTCTCGATACATTGTTCGGAGAGACGGGCGGGGACCTCGCCATCGACCTGGGCACGGCAAACACGCTGGTCGCGGTGCGCGGTCAGGGCATCGTCCTGAACGAGCCCTCGGTCGTCGCCATCGACCGCAGCGAGAACCGCGTCCTCGCGGTGGGTTCCGACGCCAAGCGCATGATCGGCCGCACCCCCGGCTCGATCATCGCCGAGCGCCCGCTCAAGGACGGCGTCATCGCCGACTTCGACGTCACCGAGGTCATGCTCCACTACTTCATCGAGAAGGCCCGCGAGCGCCGCTATCCCTGGTCGCCGCGTCCGCGCGTCGTCGTGTGCGTGCCCTCCGGCGTCACCTCCGTCGAGAAGCGCGCCGTCTTCGAGGCGACCATCCAGGCCGGCGCGCGCCAGGCCTACCTCATCGAGGAGCCCATGGCAGCAGCCATCGGCGCAGACCTGCCCATCGAGGATCCGACGGGCTCGATGGTCGTCGATATCGGCGGCGGCACCACCGAGGTCGCCGTCATCGCCATGGGCGGCATCGTGGTCTCCCAGTCCATCCGCACCGCGGGCGACGAGTTCGACCAGACGATCCTCCAGCATGTGCGCGACGCCTACAACCTCTCGATCGGCGAGCGCACCGCCGAGGACATCAAGATCAAGGTCGGTTCCGCCGCCCCGCTCGCCGAGGAGCTCGACGTCGAGGTCAACGGCCGCGACGTCATGAGCGGCCTGCCCAAGACCGTCCGCATCGAGTCCGAGGAGATCCGTCGCGCCCTCAACAGGCCGCTGGACGAGGTCACCAAGGCCGTCAAGGACGCGCTCGACGCGACGCCCCCCGATCTGGCGAGCGACCTCATGTACTACGGCATCCTGCTCACGGGCGGCGGCGGCCTGCTCCGCGGTCTCGACCAGAGGCTCCGCGAGGAGACCGGCGTGCCCGTCAACGTGAGCCCCACGGCCCTCGAGAACGTCGTCGTGGGCTGCGCCAAGGTCCTCGAGGCCAACGCCCTCTCGGGAGGCTTTGTCCAGAGCACCGGCCAGTAACCGGGTGGTGCTATGGCAGGTGGCCGTGCAACAGGTTCGGGCCTTTCGGGGACCAGCCCCTCGACGGGCGGCCGTGCCCTCATCATATTCATCGTCCTCTCGATCTCGCTGTTCACGGCGAGCGTCCGAGGCGGCGAGACGGGCGTGCTCGGCACCATCCGCAGCGGCTTCTCGACCGTGACGACGCCCTTCAGGCTCGTCGGTTCCGCCATCACGGCGCCGTTCTACGGGCTCGGCAACATCTTCTCCAACCTCACCGCCGACCAGGCGACCCTCTCGGAGCTCCAGGAGGAGAACGAGCGCCTGGTCCAGCGCAACATCGAGCTCGAGGAGAAGGCGCAGCTCGCCGACCGCCTCGCCGCGCTCATGGAGATCCAGTCGACCTACAACCTCCAGTCCATCGCCGCCCGCGTCATCTCGGGCTCGACCGATTCGTGGTCCTCGACGATCATCATCGACAAGGGGTCGGCCGCCGGTCTCTCGGTCGGCATGCCCGTCATGGACGCTTCGGGCGTCATCGGGCAGATCATATCCGTCTCTCCCACGAGCTCGGTCGTCCGCCTCATCTACGATGAGAACTCGTCCATCCCCGCGATGATCCAGTCCAACCGCGCCCATGGCATCCTCAACGGCTCTGCGAGCGGAGGACTCACCCTCGACCTCGTCCGCTCGGACCTCAACGTCGATATAGACGCCATCGTGGTCACGAGCGGATTGGGCGGCGTGTACCCCAAGGGCCTGCCCATCGGCCGCGTGACCATCGTCGAGCGCAATCCGGGCGCCCTCTACCTCGAGATCTCCGTCGAGGCCTACGCACGCGTCCAGTCGCTCGAGGAGGTCCTCGTCATCACCTCGCTCACCGACGAGCAGCGCGCCAGCGCCGATGATATCTCAGAGGCGGATGCGCAGGAGATGAGCGCCGTCAACAACGTGCCCGAGGTCCAGACCCTCGCGCAATCTCCCGACGAGGACGAGGGGTGATAGCGCGTGCAGGGCATCGATAAGAACACCAAGAAGCGCCTCACGGCCATCCTCGCCGTCATCTGCTGCGTGCTGCAGCTCTCGATCGCGCCCAACCTGCCCTTCTTCGGCGGGCGCGCCAACTTCATGCTGATCTACGCCGCCCTCATGGCACAGCTCTTCGGCGGCCGCTACGGCGTCATCGCGGGATTCCTCGCAGGCCTCTTCTTCGATTTCTG
Organism: uncultured Coriobacteriaceae bacterium; assembly: GCA_902795065.1. Lineage (GTDB taxonomy): Bacteria > Actinomycetota > Coriobacteriia > Coriobacteriales > Atopobiaceae > RUG721. The sequence goes on along the minus strand of CADBJR010000001.1, from coordinate 257,773 downwards.
CTCCACGAGCCCGATCGGCCTCATGGCGCTTCTGCTCACCGTATGCGCCTACGTGCTCGGCTTCGAGGTGCGCAACAAGCTCGCCGACGACTTCTCGGTCACGGTGACGCAGTTCTCCATCGCAGCGCTCGCGGTATCGTCCGCATACTCGCTCGCCCTCGTGCTCGTCGAGGACGCGGGCTTCTTCCAAGCGCTCTTCATGCGTGCGCTGCCCACGGCCGTCATCACCGTCATCTGCTACCTGCCCTTCGCGTCGATCCTCTCGCGCAACCGCACGAACTTCACGGTCTCGCCGCGTCGCGGCGGGTCCAACAGGCTCCACTAGGACGGCGGCCTATGGACCTGACGCTCGCGATCGTCGCCATCGCGCTCGCCCTCGCTGCGGCGCTCATCGGCATCTACTTCTATTACGGCCGTACCGAGTCGAGCTTCTCCTACGATATCGGCGGCGCCGCGCCCACCGCGTCGGGCGGTTCCGACGCATCGGCGGAGAAGACCTTCGCCGGCCGCCTGAAGGGCCTCTTCGTCTATGTGTGCGCCATCTTCGCCACGCTGCTCGCGCGCCTGTGGTCGATGCAGCTCGTCTCGAACGACGAGTATGCGCGGCTCTCCGAGCTCAACCGCACGCGCACGATCCGCACGGCTGCCCCGCGCGGCCGCATCCTCGACCGCAACGGCAACGAGATCGTGACCAACCGCCCGAGCCTCACGGTGGTCGCGGGACCCGACGTGGTATCCGATGTCATCGAGGTCCAGCTGCTCTCGAACCTCTGCGGCATGCCCTACATGGCGACGCGCCGCAAGATCCGCGACGAGTCCGTGGGCGCCCAGAGCAAGCGCACCGTCTCGGTCGACGCCTCGAGGCGCGTCGTGGCGTTCATCGCCGCACACCCCGAGGTGTTCCCCGACGTCGATATCGAGGAGCGTTCCGAGCGCTTCTATCCCTACGGGTCGCTCGCAGCCCATATCGTGGGCTACACGGGCACCGTCACGGCGGAGCAGCTCGAGAGCAATCCGACCGACGAGGGCGCCATCACGTACCATTCGGGCGACGTCGTGGGGCAGGCGGGCGTCGAGTACCAGTACGAATCCGTCCTGCAGGGCATCAGCGGCGAGCAGACCGTCTACGTCGACTCGGGCGGCACCGTCCTCGACTACGTCGCCAACGTCGATGCCCAGCCTGGCTCCGACCTGGTGCTCACGGTCGATGCGAAGATCCAGGAGGCGGCCGAGCGCTCGCTCGTCAACGTGACCAACTATATCCGCGCGAAGCAGGGGTTCCCCGCGAGCTCGGGCAGCGCCGTCGCGATCGACTGCGCGACGGGCGAGATCCTCTGCATGGCGAGCTTCCCCACGTATTCCCCGAGCGTCTTCGTGGGCGGCATCTCGAACTCCGACTGGGACACCCTCACCAACGAGAAGAACAACTACCCGCTGTTCAACCGCGCCATCTCAGGCCAGTATCCTGCCGGCTCCACGATCAAGGCGCTCTCATCGCTCGCGGCGCTCGAGTACGGCCTCGCCGACGAGAAGCGCAGCTGGAACTGCACGGGCTGGTGGACGGGATTCGGCGAGGAGTACGGTATGTACTGCTGGCTCAAGACCGGCCACGGCATGATCGACCTCCAGCACGGCATCACCTTCTCGTGCGACGTGGTCTACTACGAGATCGGCAAGGGCTTCTACTACTCGGCAGAACCCGAGGGCCTGCAGAAGACCTACCGCAAATTCGGCCTCGGCTCCTACACGGGCATCGACCTGCCGAGCGAGGAGTGCGGCCGCGTGCCCGACGCCGAGTGGAAGTGGAACTACTTCACCGATGCGCCTGACGATGCGCGCCGCTGGCAGGGCGGCGATTCCTGCAACATCGCCATCGGCCAGGGCGACATGCTCGTGACCACGCTGCAGATGGTGTGCGCCTACTGCGGCATCGCCAACGATGGCCACATCATGAAGCCGCATGTCCTCAAGAGTGTCCGCGCGGCGACGGGCGAGGGGAGCGTCATCGACTACAAGCCCGAGATCATCCACGAATGCCCCGAGCCGCGGAAGCATCTCGACCTCGTCTCGAAGGGCCTCGTCGGCATGGTCTACGAGGAGTCGTGGGAGTATGCCCAGCATTGGAACAACCTCGACGTGAAGGTCATGGGCAAGACCGGCACCGGCCAGATGGCGGGCGAGTATCCCATCGGCTGGTTCATCGGCATCGCCCCCGCCGACAACCCGCGCTACGTGGTCGGCGCGAGCATCGACGAGGTGCTCGAGGGCGCCCAGTCGGGCATGTACGTCGTGCGCGACATCATGGGTGCCATCTACGACCAGCCCGACACGCTGTTCTCCTACAACGTGCCGGATGCTGACAAGAACGACGAATCGTTCATCTGGTAGGATGTGCGGATATGGCCGACAGCGCGCGACATAGCACACGGACGCCCGATGTGGGCGGACGCCTCAACAGGGACCGGGGGTTCCTCTCGAACCTCTACCTCCCGCAGCTCATCCCTGCGCTGCTGCTCATCCTCTACGGCACGGTCGTCATCTGGTCGGCATCGCTCACCAACCCCAACGCGGTCTTCTCGCGCCATATCCTGGGCATCGTGCTCGGCCTGATCGCAGCTGCGGTCATCTGGCGCTTCGACTGCCGCGCGCTGCAGAACATGTCGACGGCGCTGCTCATCGTCGATGCGATCCTGCTCGTCTCGCCGCGCATCCCCGGCCTCTCGTGGTCCGCCATGGGCATGACCGGCTGGATCAGGATCCCCTTCATCCACCTGACGGCGCAACCCTCCGAGCTCGCCAAGCTCGTGACGATCTTCCTCATGGCCGCGCTCTGCGCGCAGTACAACGGCAAGGTCGAGAACCTCAAGGACTACGTGCGCCTCTGCGCGATGCTCTGCATCCCGTTCGGCCTCATCTTCGTCCAGCCCGACCTCGGAACCGGCCTCATCATCCTCGTGACGGGTGCCATAATCATCATCTGCTCGGGTCCCAAGCCGATCTGGGTCTTGGTCACGATAGGCCTCATCGTCGCGGGATCCGCCTTCATCATCATCGAGTCGAGCATCGAGGGCATCCCGCACATCTTGAAAACCTACCAGCTCAACCGTCTGATCGTCTTCGTCGACCCCTCGGTCGACCCCTACGGTAGCGCCTACAACCTCCAGCAGGCGAAGATCGCCGTGGGCTCGGGAGGCCTGTTCGGCAAGGGCCTCGGCAACGCCACGCAGGCTGCGAGCGGATTTCTGCCCGAGTCGCACACCGACTTCGTGTTCGCGCTGCTCGCCGAGGAGTTCGGGTTCGTGGGATCGGTCCTTCTGCTCGGCCTCTTCGCCTGGATGATCCTCTCGACGGTCGTGCTCGCGATGCGTATCGACGCGCCGTTCCCAAAGCTCGTGCTCGTGGGCTGCGCCGCGATGTGGTCGTTCCAGGTTCTCGAGAACGTCGGCATGTGCATCGGCATCATGCCGATCACGGGCATCCCGTTGCCCTATATCAGCTTCGGTTCCTCGTCGATGATCGCGCAGGTCATGGCGATCGGCATGGTACAGTCGATGTGGATGCACCGTCAGAAGGTCGGATGACGCGAAATCCTCGCGCGGGAAGGATGCGACATGGCTTCCAAGATTCCGTATAACAAGGTCCTCGACGTCCTCAAGGCGGGCCGCGAGGCCGGCAGGAGCGCTGAGGAGACGGTCTCGGTCATCATCCTGCTGGGCGAGGATGCCGACATCGACCAGATCGACACCCTGCGCGGCGCGTTCCTCGCCGAGAAGGTCGGCGGCCTCGTGAGCGTGCGGCCCCTGTCCGACCCGACGGCGCCCGATGCCCCCTACGACATCGCCTTCATCCTCCCGGGCACCCAGACGGCCGACCTCATGCGCGCCGTCGTGCAGCTCGGCGGCCGCGGCATCCCCGTCGCGATCATCGTGCGCTCCGCAGTCGAATCCTATGATTTCTCAAACCTCGGATTCAAGGATTGGGAGCCCGAGGTCATCGCCGCCTCCGATGGGGAGACGCTGCTCACGCGCCTTGCGGAGTGGATCATCCGCGCCCGCCCGGACAAGGCGCGCGCGTTCTCCGCGAACTTCGCCTTCATCCGTCCCATCCAGGTGCGCGCCCTCATCACCGCCTGCGCCATCCAGAACGCGACGGTCGGCGCGATCAACCTCATCCCCGGCTCGGACCTGCCGATCATGACCGCCAACCAGGCGAAGCTCGCCCTCGATATCGCCGCATCCTATGGCAAGGGGCTCTCCGCAGGGCGCATCCCCGAGGTCGCCGGCGTCGTCGGTGCGGGATTCGCGTACCGCGCGCTCGCCCGCACGCTGCTCGGCCTCATCCCCGGCGCGGGCTGGGTCCTGCGCGCAGGCCTCGGCTTCGCGGGAACGGTCGCGACGGGCAATGCGGTGAAGGCGCGCTTCGAGGCCGCCCTCCCCAAGGAATCCGACGAGACCGCGCTCGCCGTGCGCCCCCAGTCCATCGAGCCCGCCGAGCCCGGCATCGAGCGTTAGGCCATCCATGCGCGCCGAGCGTAGGGACTGCTTCCATCTCATCGAGCCGCTGCTCCCGCTCGTCGAGAAGCCCGCCCGCTATCTCGACCACGAGTGGGGCGCCTGCGAGGAGCAGGACGGCCCGTTCCATGTGTGCATGGTCTACGCCGACGTCTACGAGATCGGACAGCCCAACCTCGGCATCGCGATCCTCTACAACGAGCTGAACGGATGCGAGGGCATCTCCTGCGAGCGCGCCTTCCTCCCGTGGACCGACATGATCTCCCTCATGCGCGAGCGCGGCATCCCGCTTCTCTCGCTCGAGTCCGCGTCTCCGCTCGCCTCCTTCGACGTCGTGGGATTCACGCTCGCCCACGAGCTCATCATGACGAACGTCCTCGAGGTCCTCGACCTCGCGGGCATCCCGCAGGTGGGGGAGGAGCGCGCGGAGGATGACCCCATCATCATCGCGGGCGGCCCCTCCGCCTGGAACATCGAGCCGATGGCCCCCGTCTTCGACGCGGTGCTCCTCGGCGACGGCGAGGAGAGCATCAAGGACGTCTGCCGCCGCATCCGCGACCTGCGCGCCGAGGGCGTGCCGCGTGCGCAGATCCTGCGCGAGCTCGCGAAGATCCAGTGCGTCTACGTTCCCTCGCTCTACACCGCGGTCGTCGATGGGGGCTCTACGCGCTGGGGCTACGCCGTCCCGATCGAGCCCGGCATCGCACCTGAGGTCGTCTTCAAGCGCTGCGAGCCTGATTTCGCGTCGACCGAGCCCATCGCGCAGCGGATCGTGCCCTACCTGGAGACGGTCCAGGACCGCCTCTCCATCGAGGTCCTGCGCGGCTGCGCGCGCGGCTGCCGCTTCTGCCAGGCCGGCATGACGTACCGTCCCGTGCGCGAGCGGTCCCTCGAGCAGATCGTCGATGCGACCTCGAAGGCGCTCTCGACCTGCGGCTACGACGAGGTCTCGCTCTCGTCGCTCTCCACGACCGACCACTCCCAGTGCCGCGAGATGCTCGTCGAGCTCGGCAAGCTCGTCGACGACAAGGGCATCCGCGTCTCGCTTCCCTCGCAGCGCCTCGATTCCTTCGGCGTCGACATGGCCGCCGCCGTCGCGGGCGGGCGCAAGAGCTCGCTGACCTTCGCTCCCGAGGCGGGGACCCAGCGCCTGCGCGACGTCATCAACAAGAACGTGACCGAGGACGACCTCGAGCGCGCCGCCCGCAACGCGTTCGAGAACGGCTGGCGCAAGGTCAAGCTCTACTACATGATGGGCCTGCCGACCGAGACCGACGAGGACATCGCCGCCATCCCCGCAACGGCGGCGCGCGTGCTCGAGATCGGCCGCGAGGTCGTGGGCAGGGGGCGCAAGAGCGGCATCTCCGTATCCGTGTCGGTCGCCGTGCTCGTCCCCAAGGCGTTCACGCCGTTCCAGTGGTGCGGCCAGCTTCCCCGCGAGGAGGTCGTCCGACGTCAGATGCATCTGCTCGAGTCGACGCCCAAGGACAGCGATATCCGCATCACCTACCACGACGCCCGCACCTCGCTCGTCGAGGGCGCGCTGTCCAGGATGGGCCGCGCCGGGTTCCCGATCATCCGCAGGGCCTGGGAGCGCGGCGCGCGCTTCGATGCCTGGACCTCGGAGTTCTCGTTCGAGACCTGGGTCGAGGCCGCCCGTGATGCGGGTTACGACCTCGAGGACATCGCAACCGAATCCTTCGATATCGACGCGCGGCTTCCCTGGGAGCATACCTCTCCGGGCATCTCCAAGGGGTTCCTCCAGCGCGAATGGCGCCGCGCCCTCGCGGGCGTCACGACCGCGGACTGCACCATGGCTTCATGCGCCGGCTGCGGTGTCTGTCCCTCCCTCGGTGTCTCCAACGTCCTGCAGGGGGTGAGGTCGTGAACGCGAGCCTCTTCCGCCTCCGCTGCGCCTATCCCAAGAGCGGCCGCCTGTCGTTCCTCGGGCACCTCGAGCTCATCTCGACGGTCGAGCGTTCGGTCCGGCGCGCCGGGCTGCCCTTCGCGGTCTCGAACGGCTTCGCACGCCGCATGCGCATCCAGTTCTCCTCGGCCCTGCCCGTGGGCGTCTCCTCGCTCGCCGAGTACTTCGACCTCTTCCTGACCGAGCGCCTCGACGAGGATGACGCGCTCGCCACGATCGCCGCATACTCCCCGGCGCCCCTGCGTCCGGTGCGCGCCCGCTACATGCCGTCGTCGCTGCCCGCGCTCGAGGCGTGGCTCGACCGCTCCTCATGGACCCTCGACCTCGGGCCCTCCATCGACGGGGCGCTCGCAGAGGATGCCATCGCCGCCCTGCGTCGGAAGGGCACGTTCACGTATCTGCGCGGTGCCAAGGAGAAGACCGTCGATGTATCCGCGGGGTACGTCTCGCATGCGCTCTCGGAAGGGGAGGGAGGCCTTTCGCTCGCTCTCGCGACGCTCTCGACGCCCAGCGGTGCGATGCGTCCCGAGGCCTTCGTGAGGGCTGCATTCGACCTCGTCGGAGCCGGCGGAGCGCTGCCCGAGTACCTGCGCTGCATCCGTGTCGCCCAGCACCATCTCGAAGATGGTGCTCTTGTGGAGCCGTACGAACTTTCATTGCCGAAACTCGTTGACTAGCTGCAAAATCGTTGATACTATATCGTCTGTTGCACTTATTCCGGCAATGAAAGGCATGTCATGTACGCAATCGTAGCAACTGGTGGCAAGCAGTATAAGGTTGCCAAGGGCGATATCATCTCCGTGGAGAAGCTCGACGCGCAGCCTGGCGATGAGGTCGAACTCAACGTCCTCATGCTCAACGACGGCAAGACGACCGTCGTCGACCCCGCTGCCCTCGAGTCCAAGAAGGTCACCGCAGAGGTCCTCGAGCAGTTCAAGGGCGAGAAGGTCCTGGTGTTCAAGCTCAAGAAGCGCAAGCGCTATCACCGCACCAACGGCCATCGCCAGAACCTCACCAAGCTCCGCATCTCCGCTCTTCCCACCGAGGATGAGGCCGAGTAACCACGTCATAGGCAAAGGCAGGTAGAAACATGGCACACAAGAAAGGTCTCGGCTCGTCCCGCAACGGCCGCGATTCGCAGGCTCAGCGCCTCGGCACCAAGCGTTACGGCGGCCAGTTCGTGAAGGCCGGCGAGATCCTCGTCCGTCAGCGCGGCACCCACATCCACCCGGGTGAGAACGTGGGCATCGGCAAGGACGACACCCTCTTCGCGCTCGCCGAGGGAACCGTCGAGTTCACCAAGGGCGCCCAGCACAAGGTGCACATCCGCACTGTGTAGAGAACGTATTACAAGTTCGAAGGCCCCGGTCGCTGCCGGGGCCTTTTTTGTATCCTTATCACTGTGAGTATCCGAGTCCTCCCTGGAGGCGCCGCGTGTCCAGCTTCACCGATTTCTCCCATATCAACGTACGCGGCGGCGATGGCGGCGCAGGCTGCATGTCGTTCCGCCGCGAGGCCTACGTCCCCAAGGGCGGTCCCGATGGCGGCGACGGCGGTGACGGCGGCAGCGTCTACTGCGTTGCCGACGCCCAGCTCTCGTCCCTCATCGACTACCGCTACAAGCACCACTTCCGCGCCGAGCGCGGAACGCATGGGCAGGGCGCCCGCAAGCACGGACGCGACGGCGAGGACCTCATCCTCAGGGTTCCGCTCGGCACGGTCATCCGCGAGCTCGATCCCGCAACGATGGAGCCCCTGTACGAGATCGCCGACCTCACCCAGCCCGGCGAGCGCGTCTGCGTGGCGCCCGGCGGCGTCGGAGGGCGCGGCAACATCCATTTCGTGACCTCCGTGCGGCGCGCACCCGCCTTCGCCGAGAAGGGCGAGCCCGCCCTCGAGCACTGGATCGAGCTCGAGATGAAGCTCATGGCCGACGCCGCCCTCGTGGGCATGCCGTCGGTGGGGAAGAGCTCGATCATCTCGCGTATCAGCGCCGCGCGCCCCAAGATCGCCGACTATCCCTTCACCACGCTCGTTCCCAATCTGGGCGTCGCGCGTGCCTCCGACGGCCGCTCCTTCGTCGTCGCCGACGTCCCCGGCCTCATCGAGGGTGCCAGCGAGGGCAGGGGGCTCGGCCACGAGTTCCTCCGCCACATCGAGCGCACGGCGCTCATCCTGCATTTGGTCGACGTGACGGGCGGCTTCGAGGGCCGCGATGCCGTCCAGGATTACGAGACCATCAACCGCGAGCTTGCCGCCTACGCCTTCGAGCTCTTCGAGCGCCCCCAGATCGTGGTCGCCAACAAATGCGATATGCCCGGCACCGATGAAGCCGTCTCCGCGCTCCGCGAGCGCGCCGAGGCGGACGGCCATCCCTTCTTCGCCGTCTCCGCGGTTACAGGCGAGGGCCTCGACGCGCTCGTCGCCCGCTGCGCCGACATGGTCTCCGAGCTCAGGAGCTCCATCGAGCCCACGATGAGCGTCGACGGCATCAACGAGGCGTGGGAGCGCTCCCGCGTCAAGCGCGACCGCTCGATCTCCATCGAGCGCGAGGGCAAGCATGCCTGGCGCATCTCGGGCGGGCAGATCGAGCGCATGGTCGTCCAGACCGATTGGGAGAACGACGAGGCCATCGCCTACTTCCAGCACCGCCTCGACCGCATGGGCATCGACGCGAGCCTCGCCAAGATGGGCTGCTCCAACGGCGACGAGGTCCGCATCCTGGGCTACGCCTTCAACTTCGAGGGCGTGCGCGACGATGACGAGGTCTTCGAGGATGACGGGGAGGATGCGTGATGGAGGCGCCCCGGCTCATCGTCGTGAAGATCGGCTCGTCCACGCTCGTCGATGCCGATGGCAGGCTCGACCACGGCTACATCGACAGCCTCTGCACCCAGATCGCCGCGCTCCGCGAGCGCGGGATCCACGTCATCACGGTCTCCTCGGGCGCCGCCGCCGCAGGACGCGAGGTCCTCGGCTTCGAGACCCGTCCCACCGATATCCCCACGCTCCAGGCCTGCGCCGCGACCGGCCAGGCCAGGCTCATCGAATCCTATGAGCGTGCGCTCGCCGCGCACGGGCTTCCCTGCGCTCAGGTCCTGCTCACACGGCGCGACGTGGTCGACCGCGAGGGCTACCTCAACGCACGCAACACCTTCGAGCGCCTGCTCGAGCTCGGCGTCGTCCCCATCGTCAACGAGAACGACACGGTGTCGGTCGCGGAGTTCACCTTCGGCGACAACGACATGCTCGGCGCCATCGTCTCGGCGCTCGTCACCGCAGACCTCTACGTGATCCTCTCCGATGTCGACGGGCTGTACACGGCAGATCCCATGGCGGACCCCTCCGCCGAGCTGATCCGCCGCGTCGACCACATCGACGAGGGCGTCTTCCGCATCGCCGGCTCGCCTTCGACTACCTTCGGCACCGGCGGCATGTTCTCCAAAGTCTCCGCTGCTCGCATGATGATGGCGGCGGGCATCCCCACGTTCATCTGCCAGGGTCGTGCCGAAGGCATCCTGCTCGAATGCGCCGAAGCGACCGCGCGCGGCACGCTCTTCAAGCATTCCGGTTCCAACCCCCACGGGAACCCACGGAAGCTCTGGATCGGCCTCGCCGAGGTCCCGCAGGGCTCCATCGTCCTCGACGAGGGGGCGACGCGCGCCGTGCTCTCGCAGGGCGCCTCGATCCTGCCCGTGGGCATCATGGGGACGAAGGGCGCGTTCAAGGCAGGCGACGTCGTGAACGTCGACTCCTACGACGGCCTGCTCATCGGCCGCGGCACCGTCGCCTACGATGCCGAGGACCTCGAGCGCTACAAGGGCCTCAAGCTCGATGTCATCGCGCGCTTCACGGGCGACGACGGGGCCATCCCGGCCATCCACCGCGATGACCTGCTCATCTTCTAGGAAGGGATCTCCGATGGAGGAAGAGAACGAGAGGGCCATCGACATGTTCGACCTCCCGCGCCTGGGGTCGGATCCCGAGCGCACCTACCGCCTCGGCATCATGGGCGGCACCTTCGACCCGATCCACAACGGCCACCTCGTCGCCGCAGAGCAGGCCTTCGACGACCTCGGGCTCGACCTGGTCGTCTTCATGCCCGCGGGCCGTCCCGCCTTCAAGCTCGACAAGAAGGTCACCTCGGGTGAGGACCGCTATGCGATGACGCTGCTCGCGACCTCCGACAACCCGCATTTCACCGCCTCGCGCTTCGAGATCGACCGCGAGGGCGTCACCTATACGGCGGATACGCTGCGCCTGCTCCACGGCATCTATCCCGACAACGTGCGCTTCTACTTCATCACGGGCGCCGACGCCATCGCCGACATCGTGACCTGGAGGGATGCCGCCGACATCGCACGCCTCGCCCGCATCGTCGCCGCGACCCGCCCGGGATACGACCTCAGCCACGCCCAGAAGGTGATCGAGGAGTCGGGGCTTCCGTTCGACGTGACCTACCTCGAGATCCCCGCGCTCGCCATCTCGTCGACGTACCTGCGCATGCGCGCCGAGCTCGGCCAGAGCCTGCGCTACCTCACGCCCGATACGGTGACGGGCTATATCCGCAAGCACGGCCTCTACGACGTCCAGAACGCCAGCCGCCAGTATCCCAGGATCTAGCCATGTGCAGCGCAGCTTCATCCGACGAGCTCCTCGCCCGCATCGAGGCCGATATAGAAGCGCAGCTGTCCGCGAAGCGGAAGCGCCTCAAGCATTCCCGTGCCGTCGCGAAGACGGCGGTCGAGCTCGCCGACCTCTATGGCGTCGACCGCCACGATGCGCTCTGCGCGGGTCTTCTCCACGACTACGCCAAGGCTTACTCGAACGACGAGCTGCTCGAGAAGGCCGCCGAGCTCGGGTTTGACTACGGGTGCGACCTGAAGCTCGTCCTGCCCATCCTCCACGGGCCCATCGCTGCCCGCGAGCTGCGCGAACGCTACCCCGAGCTCGACGATGCGGTCTTCTCGGCCATCGAGCGCCATACTGTCGCGACCTGCGACATGTCGCCGCTCGACATGGTCATCTTCATCGCCGACGGCATCGAACCCGGAAGGCCCGCCACGCCCGATATCGAGCGGCAGCGCGCAGAGGTGGGCAAGGTCCCGCTCGAGGAGCTCTTCCTCGATGCGCTCTCCGCCAGCATCGGCTTCGTCATCGAGACGAAGCGCTATCTATGGCCCGGCGCCCTCGAGTCGTATAATCGGTATGTGCTCGACCGCAACCGCTGAAAGGACATCCATGGCTTACACACCGCTTGAGCTTGCCAAGGTCGCAGCCTTCGCTGCCGATTCCAAGAAGGCCTCCGACATCGAGCTGATGAATCTGACCAAGCTGAGCGACGTGTGCGATTACTTCCTCATCCTTTCCGCGACGAACTCGCGCCAAGCCGATGCGCTCATCGACGAGATCGAGGAGAAGGTCGCCAAGAACTGCGGTGTGAAACCGATCTCGATCGAGGGCCGCGCGAACCTCTCCTGGGTGCTCATGGATTACGGCTCGGTCGTCATCCACGTCTTCCTGCCCGAGACGCGCGATTTCTACCGCTTGGAGCGCCTGTGGGGCGAGGCCCCGCGCGTGGAGCTCGACCTCCAGTAGATCCTGCACCGATCAATCGAGCGATTTGCCCATGGGCGCCGTGTTCGAGACATGGCCGTCGAAGCGCAGGTCGCGACCGTAGCCGATGGCACCTTCGCCGAACCGGTCTCGCACGAGGTCGGTCGCGCGGGCAAGTCGGCCCGTCTCGACGCGCTCGGCATCGAAGAGGCTCTGCTCGCCGGTCTCGTCGTCGAGGTGCGAGATCCCGACGCCGATGAGGCGGATGGGCTGGCCGGGCGCCCATACGCGCTCGAGCAGGCCGCGCGCCACAGGGCCGAAGACATGCTCGTCGTCGCTCGGTGCCGGGAGACGCTCCTGTGCCGTGTGCTGGCTGGTGGGGGAGTGCTTCACCTTGAGGGTGACCGTCCCGCCCTTGAGCCCCTTGCGCCTCAGGCGCCTCCCCGTCATCGAGGCGATGTGCATGATGGCCGCCTCGATCTCCGCGCGGTCGTAGAGGTCGGTCTCGAAGGTGCGCTCGCACGAGACCGATTTGGGGTCGTCGTCCTCGAAGGCGGAGGCGACGATGCTCTGCTCGCGCCCCTGCGCGCGCAGGCGCATCTTCTCCGCGGACACGCCGAAGATACGGGAGAGGTCGGCATCCGAGGCGCGGGCGAGCTGCCCGAGCGTCCGCACGCCGATGGCCTCGAGGGCTCGTTCCGCGGCAGAGCCGATGCCGCTCAGGCTGCGGATCGGAAGCGGTGCGAGGAAGCTCTGCTCCGAACCGGGGAAGACGACCGTGAGTCCGCGGGGCTTGTCGCGCTCCGACGCGATCTTGGCGATGCTCTTGGAGGTGCCCAACCCGATCGAGCAGGTCACGCCGAGCTCCGAGACACGCGCCTGGATGCGCGCGCAGACCTCGTAGGGCTCCTCGCGCGAGAAGCGGCCGGGCGTGATGTCGAAGAAGGCCTCATCGATCGAGACCTGCTCGACGAGGGGCGTCTCGTCGACGAGGATCGCCATGACCCGGGAGCTCACCTCGCAATAGCGCGCGAAATTGCCCGTCGTCCAGATGGCATCGGGGCAGAGGCGGGCTGCGGTGGCGGAGGCCATGGCGGAGCGCACGCCGTAGCGGCGGGCCTCGTAGGATGCGGTGGAGACTACGCCGCGCTTGTCCGGCGAGCCTCCCACGATGATGGGCAGGCCGCGCCATTCGGGGTGGTCGAGCTGCTCGACGGAGGCGAAGAACGCGTCGAGGTCGAGCAGGCCGATGGCCTTGCCCGTCCAGTGGAGCGCATCGCAGTGTCCCGTGGCATCGAACATGTGTTCATTATACACGCGTCTGCACCAAATACTCAAAAAATCGCCGTCGTGGGCGCTTGCAGCTGGGCGTTTATGTCGTAGAATAACTAAGTTGCAAGTTTGGCCCGCGGTGCGGCTACCCACCTTTATCCGATGCACCGCCTGTTTGGAGGAGTGTTCGTTGGCAGTTAAGATTCGTCTGGCCCGCCATGGTGCCAAGAAGCGTCCGTATTACCGCGTCGTCGTCGCCGATTCCCGCAGCAGGCGCGATGGTCGCTACATCGAGGAAGTCGGCAAGTACAATCCCGTCTCCTCTCCCAAGGTGATCGACCTCGACCTCGAGAAGATCGACGAGTGGATTGCGAAGGGCGCCCAGCCCACCGATACCGCCGCCGCCCTCATCAAGATCGCGCGCGAGGGCGTTCCCGCGCAGGAGAAGAAGGTCAAGCTCTCCAAGAAGGCCATCGCCGCTGCCGCCAAGGCCGCCGAGGAAGCCGCCGAGTAGGGCAGGTGCGTATGGACACAGCTGAGACCCTCGCGGTCGATCAGGCTGCTTCCGCGATGCCTTCGGATAAGGTTGCCGATCTGGTCGAGTTCATCGTCTGCGGACTCGTCGATGACGAGGATGCGGTCACGCTCGACGTCACCGACAGCGCTTCGGGTGCGCTCATCGAGGTGAGCTGCGCCGAGCAGGATGCCGGCAGGATTATCGGCCGCCGCGGCCGCACCATCAAGGCCATCCGCACCTTGGCCCGCGCCCTCGGGCAGCGTGTCGGCACTGCCGTCGAAGTAGAGGTCCTGGGCTAGGGCAGCCGTGCGGACCCGCTGGAAGACGATAGCCCGCGTCGTCAAGACGCATGCGAAATCAGGGGAGGTCGTGGTCGAATCCGTCCACGGCCTTCCTCCGCTATTGGCTGGCGGTATGGAGGTCGCCCTCGTGCCGCCGGCGCTCAAGACATCCCGCTACCATACCGTCGCCCAAGCCGATGCGCAGGGCGGTCCCGCGCAGCTCGTCGCCTTCGAGAACGTCACGTCGCTCTCCGAGGCTTCCGAGCTCGTCGGCAAAACCGTGCTCGCGCGCCTCGACGACCTTCCCGCAACGGTCGCGCTCATGGACCGTGACGCGCTCGTCGGGGCCTGCGTGCGCGACCGCACGCTGGGCCTGCTCGGCACCATCTCGGAAGTCATGGCCGGCCCCGCGCAGGATGTCTACGTGCTCGATCGCAACGGTGCGGAGGTGCTCGCCCCCGTGCTCCCCGAGTTCATCGTCGGCCGCGACGACGACGGCAGCGTGCTGCTCGACCTTCCCGAAGGCGCCGTCGCGCTGGAGGGGGAGTGACATCATGAGGCGCTACGAGACCCTCTCGGTGTTCCCCGAGTTCTTCGAACCGTATCTGTCATCGTCGATCATGGGCCGTGCCCGGTCGAAGGGGCTGTTCGAGTTTGCCGCCTACAATCTGCGCGATTGGACGCATGACCGCCACAACACCGTGGACGATGCGCCCTTCGGCGGGGGGCAGGGCATGCTCATGAAGCCGGAGCCCATCTTCGAGGCGGTCGACGATATCCAGACCCGCGCCGAGGCTCCCGCCCATGTCGTGTTCTTCTCCCCGGTGGGGGAGCCGTTCACGCAGCGCTGCGCCGAGCGTCTTGCAGGGGAGGAGCGCATCCTGTTCGTCTGCGGCCGCTACGAGGGCATGGACGAGCGCGTCTACACCTTGGCTGACGAGGTCATCTCGCTCGGCGACTTCGTCCTCACGGGCGGGGAGCTGCCCGCGCTCTGCGTCATCGACGCCCTCGTCCGCCTCATCCCCGGCGCGCTCGGCGACGAGATGAGCGCGCGCGACGAGTCCTTCTCCGACGGGCTCCTCGAATACGAGCAGTACACCCGCCCTGCGGAGTACCGCGGCATGAAGGTGCCCGAGGTGCTCCTCTCCGGCGACCACAAGGCGGTCGATGAATGGCGCCTCGCCTCGGCCCTCGAGCGCACACGGCGCTTCCGCCCCGACCTGTACGAAGCCTATCTGAACGGAGGGGGCCATGGCGCGCGGAGCGCACTTTAAGGTGAACATCGTCGATGACGACCTCGAGCACGGCTCCGAGGGGGGCGTGCTCCCCGGCATCCTCTTCACGGTCATCCTCGCCATAGCGCTGACCTTTTTCCTTCGCAACTTCGCGATCGATTCGTACGAAATCCCCTCGGGGTCCATGGAGCAGACCATCCAGATCGGCAACCGCGTCATCGGCGAGAAGATCTCGTATCGCTTCCGCGATCCCGTTCCCGGCGAGATCGTGACCTTCGTCCGCGAGCAGGACGGGGAGAAGGTCATCCTCATCAAGCGCGTCATCGCGGTCGGCGGCCAGACCATCGACCTCGTCGACGGCGCGGTCTACGTGGACGGCGTCAAGCTCGACGAGCCCTATGTGGGCAATCTGCCGACCTATCCGCTCAAACCCGACAACCCCTCGATCGTCATCACCTATCCCTACACGGTGCCCGAGGGCTATATCTGGGTGATGGGCGACAACCGCGTGAACTCGCGCGACTCCCGTGCCATCGGCCCCATACCCATCGAAGATGTCAATTCCCGCGCGGTCCTCATTTTCTGGCCGCCCGAGGATGTTGCTACCATATAGACGTGAACCGCGTCCGTTGAAAGGGAATCCATGAACGCAGACGTCCTTACATTCCAAGACATGATCCTGGCTCTGGAGCGGTACTGGGCCGCCCAAGGCTGCACCGTGATGCAGCCCTACGACTCAGAGGTCGGTGCCGGCACGTTCCATACGGCGACGACCCTGCGCAGCCTCGGTCCCGCGGCTTGGCGCACCTGCTACCCGCAGCCGTGCCGCCGCCCCGCCGACGGACGCTATGGCGAGAACCCCAACCGCATGCAGCACTACTACCAGTTCCAGGTCATCCTGAAGCCCTGCCCGCCCGACTCGCAGGACCTCTATCTCGGCTCGCTCGCCGCCATCGGCCTCGATCCCGCCAAGCACGATGTACGCTTCGTCGAGGACGACTGGGAGAGCCCCACGCTCGGCGCCTGGGGCCTCGGCTGGGAGGTCTGGCTCGACGGCATGGAGGTCACGCAGTACACGTACTTCCAGCAGGTCGGCGGCATCGAGGTCGATCCGGTTCCCGTCGAGATCACCTACGGCCTCGAGCGCATCGCGATGTACATCCAGGGCGTCGACTCGGTCTACGACCTCATCTGGTCGTACCTGCCCGACGGCACGCCCATGACCTACGGCGACGTCTTCCTCGAGAACGAGCGCGAGTTCAGCGCCTACAACTTCGAGGTCGCCGACGTCGAGATGATGCGCGCTAAGTTCGACGACTACGAGGCCGAGTGCCATCGCTGCCTCGATGCGAAGCTCCCGCTTCCCGCATACGACTGCGTCATGAAGTGCAGCCACGCCTTCAACCTGCTCGATTCGCGCGGCGCCATCTCGGCGACCGAGCGCGCCAACTACATCCTGCGCGTGCGCACCGTCGCCAAGGCCTGCTGCGAGGCATACCTGGAGCTGGTCGCCGCACGCTCCGAATCCAAGGAAGGGGAGGTGGCATAGATGGCCGAGACCCGCGACTTCCTCCTCGAGATCGGCACCGAGGAGATGCCCTCCGCACCGCTCATGAACGCCCAGAAGCAGCTCGGGACCATCATCGAGCGCGGCATGGCCGAGACCGGCCTCGCCCACGGCGCCATCCGCACGCTCTCGACGCCCCGCCGTCTCGCCGTGATCGTCGAGGCCTGCGCGACCGCGACCGACGAGGTCCACGACGTGAAGCGCGGTCCCGCAGCCCAGATCGCCTTCGACGCCGACGGCGCGCCCACTAAGGCAGCGCTCGGCTTCGCTCGCAAGTGCGGCGTCGACGCCGCAGCGCTCGTCCGCCGCGTCGATACCGACGGCCGCGAGTACGTCTTCGCCGAGAAGACCATCCCGTCCGCGCCCGCGCTCCCGCTGCTCTCCGCGCTCTCCGAGCGCACCATCGCATCGCTCGAGTGGCCCAACTACCGCAGCCAGCGGTGGGGGAGCGAGCATGCGGGCTTCGTGCGTCCGATCCGCTGGATCTGCGCCCTGCTCGGCAGCGAGGTCGTGCCCGTCTCCTATGCCGACGTCACGAGCGGCTCCACCACGCGCGGGCACCGCGTCCTCGCCCCCGGCGACCACGCCGTCCCCGAGGCGTCCTGCTACGAGCGCGTGCTCGAGGATGCCTTCGTGCTCGGCGAGAAGCGCCGCGCCGAGGTCATCCGCGCCGGCATCGCCGCAATCGAGCAGGAACGCGGCGGCGCCCATGTCGACACGCCCAAGCGCATCTTCGACGAGGTCGTGAACCTCTGCGAGTGGCCGAGCGTGCTCGTGGGCACCTTCGACGAGCAGTTCCTCGCGGTCCCGCACGAGATCATCTGCGAGTCCATGCTCTCCAACCAGCGCTACTTCCCGGTCTATGCGGCCGACGGCAGTCTCACCCGCGAGTTCGTGGTCGTCTCGAACGCTGCCCCGGGCACGGAGGCCACCGTGGTCGACGGCAACGAGCGCGTCGTCCGCGCACGCCTCTACGATGCCAAGTTCTTCTACGACGAGGACCTCAGGGTCCCGCTGGACGAGTATGTCGAGCGCCTCTCGGTCGTCACGTTCCAGGAGAAGCTCGGCACCATGCGCGCCAAGGTCTCGCGCATGGAGACGCTCGCGGGAGCCGTGGCGGAGCTCGCCGGCACCGATGCCGAGACGCACCGCGAGGCGGTGCGCGCCGCGCATCTCGCCAAGGGGGACCTTGTGAGCCAGGCGGTCGTCGAGTTCACCAACCAGCAGGGCGTGATGGGCGGCTACTACGCCGCGGCAGCGGGCGAGCCCGCCGCCGTGTGCCAGGCCATCCGGGAGCACTACCGCCCGCGCTTCGCCGGCGACGAGCTGCCCGAGGGCATCGTCGGCAAGGCCGTCGCCATCGCCGACAAGCTCGACACGATCTGCGGCATCTTCGCGATCGACGAGGCTCCCACGGGCTCCTCCGATCCCTACGCCGTCCGCCGCGCGACCATCGGCGTGATCTCCATGCTCAAGGAGCTTCCTTCCGTCTCGTTGGCAGCGCTCATCGACACGGCGCTCGCCTCCTACGCCGACCAGGGCCTCGCCTTCGATTCCGCCGACGTCGCGGGCAAGGTGCGCGCGTTCTTCGCCGGCCGCCTCGCCGCCATCGCCAAGGACGAGGGCATTGCCGCGGACATCATCGACGCGATCTCCGCCATCGGCATCATCGATCCGGCAGAGTTCCTCGCCCGCGCCCGTGCGCTCGCCGACGCCCGCGCCAACAGCCCCGAGCTCTTCGAGGACCTCTCGACCGCCTATACCCGCGCCGCGCACCTCGGCGACGCCTCCCTCGGCACCGACTGCGACGCATCGCTCATGACCGAGCCCGAGACCGCCCTGCTCGCCGCGATCGAGCATGGCCGCGGTGCGGTTGCCGACCGCCTCGAGGCGAAGGACTTCGCCGGCGCGTTCACCGCACTTGCCGAACTCAGGGAGCCCATTGACCGCTTCTTCGTTGAAGTTCTTGTCATGGATGAGGACACTAGGGTAAAGGAGAACCGCCTGAGGCTCCTCAACAGGTTTTCCGGTATCTTCGCCGATGTGGCAGATATCGGGTGCCTGTCCAAGAAGTAGGATGGTTGAAGGACCCGACGACCAGAAAAGAGCGCGACATGGCCAGCAGCATCGACGACATCTTCGCCGTGGACAACCCAATCCTCTACATCCTGTCCGACTCGCGCGGCGAGACGGCCCTTGCCGTCGTGTACGCCGCTGCGGCGCAGTTCCCCGACGGCTCCGTCGAGATCGAGCGCCTCTCGAACATCGCCGATGTCGAGACGGTGTGCGAGTACTTCGACGAGCACTACAACTCCGGTCGCCAGTGCGCCGTCTTCCACACCTTCGCCGATGGCACGCTGCGCCGCGAGATCCGCCGCGAGCTCGACCGCAGGGGCATCCCCTCGATCGACCTGCTCGGCCCCGCCGTCACGGTCATCTCCACGCTCACGGGCATCGCTCCGTCGCATGAGGTCGGCGCGGTCTACCGTAAGAGGTAGGAATCTTTACGTATTCCTTCCGAATACCGACACATCAAGCACGATTGAGGACCCCAAGAGGGTCCTCATGCTTTAGAATATCCAAATTGGAGGGAAACGGCAGTTTCCCGCCAGCAATTCGCCAGTCCGACCGTGTTTGGTGTTAGAAAAGGGAGAAACTATGGCAGAAAAACACGTCTATCGCTTCGGTTTCGACGAGAACGGCAACAACGTGACCGAGGTCGCGGGTGCCAGCGTCAATGAGGCCAAGTGGATCACGGGCGGCAAGGGTGCCAACCTTGCCGAGATGGCCAACATCGGCCTTCCCGTTCCCTCCGGCTTCACCATCACCTGCCAGACCTGCGTCGCCTACTCCAGCGCGGGCAACGTCTGGCCCGAGGGCGTCCTCGACGAGATCGACGAGTACCGCAAGGACCTCGAGAAGCGCATGGGCAAGAAGCTCGGCGACGCCGACGACCCGCTGCTCGTCTCCGTCCGCTCCGGCGCTCCGTTCTCCATGCCCGGCATGATGGACACCGTCCTCAACCTCGGCCTCAACGACGACTCCGTCCAGGGCCTCATCAAGCAGACGGGCAACCCCCGCTTCGCGTACGACTCCTACCGCCGCTTCGTCCAGATGTTCTCCGACGTCGTCATGGGCGTTTCCGGCCAGCTCTTCGAGGATGCCATCTCCGCCAAGAAGGCCGAGAAGGGCGTCAAGCTCGACACCGAGCTCGATGCTGACGACCTCAAGGACCTCGTCGCCACCTTCAAGCAGATCTTCGCCGACAACGTCGACGCCGAGAAGTACCCCGAGGTCGAGGTCGTCGACGGCAAGCCCGTCTTCCCGCACGACCCGATCCTGCAGCTCCGTCTTGCGGAGCAGGCGGTCTTCGGCTCCTGGAACACCCCGCGCGCCATCCTCTACCGCAAGCAGAACAAGATCGACGACTCCCTCGGCACCGCCGTCAACGTCCAGGTCATGGCGTTCGGCAACAAGGGCGAGACCTCTGCCACCGGCGTTGCCTTCACCCGCAACCCCGCCGACGGCACCAACGAGCGCTACGGCGACTACCTGGTCAACGCCCAGGGCGAGGACGTCGTCGCCGGCATCCGCAACACCGAGCCCATCGCCAAGCTCCCGACCGAGCCCGGTCTGGAGGAGGCTGGCAACCAGCTCTTCCGCGTCTTCGAGATCCTCGAGGACCACTATGCGGACATGATGGACCTCGAGTTCACCATCGAGCAGGGCAAGCTCTACATGCTGCAGACCCGCGTCGGCAAGCGCACCGCGCTGTCCGCCCTCAAGGTCGCCATCCAGATGTACGAGGAGGGTCGCATCACCAAGGAGGAGGCCGTCATGCGCGTGGCCCCCGAGCAGCTCGACCAGCTCCTCCACCCGCAGTTCGACGCCAAGGACATCAAGGGCCGCGAGACCCTCGCCAAGGGCCTCAACGCTTCCCCCGGCGCAGCCGTGGGCGCTGTCGTCTTCTCCTCCGCCGACGCCGAGGCCTACGCCGAGGCCGGCAAGCCCTGCATCCTCGTGCGCTGGGAGACCACCCCGGACGACCTCCACGGCATGGTTGCCGCTGAGGGCATCCTGACCTCCCACGGTGGCAAGACCTCCCACGCCGCCGTCATCGCCCGCGGCATGGGCGCCCCGTGCGTCTGCGGCGTCGAGGCTCTCCAGATCGACGCCCCCAACAAGGAGTGCTCCGTCGCCGGCACCGACATCGTCCTGCATGAGGGCGACATCATCTCCATCGACGGCACCACGGGCAACGTGTACCTCGGCGAGGCCAAGCTCGTCCGTCCCGAGCTCGGCGGCGACCTCCAGACCATCCTCGACTGGGCCGACGAGATCCGCCTCAACCCCGAGCGCGGCCGCATCATGGGTGTTCGCGCCAACGCCGACAACCCCGAGGACGCCCAGCTCTCGCTCGACAACGGTGCCGAGGGCATCGGCCTCTGCCGCACCGAGCACATGTTCCTCGGCGAGCGCAAGGACCTCATCCAGTCCTTCATCCTTGCCGACGACGAGGCCACCAAGGCCGAGGCTCTTGCCAAGCTGGGCGCTGCCCAGAAGGGCGACTTCCTGCAGATGTTCAAGGTCATGGCCGGCCTGCCCGTCATCGTCCGCCTGCTCGACCCGCCGCTGCATGAGTTCCTCGACTCCCCGCGCGAGCTCGAGGTCGAGATCGCCAAGGCCGAGGCCGCCGGCGAGGACTGCTCCGCCAAGCGCGCCTTCCTCAAGCGCCTCGACTCCTTCCAGGAGGCCAACCCCATGCTCGGCACCCGTGGCTGCCGCCTCGGCATGCTCTATCCCGAGCTCAACCACATGCAGTTCAAGGCCATCGCGTCCGCTGCCGCCGAGCTCAAGCTCCAGGGCGTCGACGCCAAGCCCGAGATCATGATCCCGCTCGTGGCCTTCGTCGAGGAGCTCAGCCATCTCCGCGAGCTCTGCGAGGCCGACATCGCCGAGGTCGAGGCCGAGTACGGCGTCAAGCTCGACATCGAGATCGGCACCATGATCGAGCTCCCGCGCGCCTGCGCCGTGTCCGATGAGATCGCCAAGTACGCCGACTTCTACTCCTTCGGCACCAACGACCTCACCCAGACGGTCCTCGGCTTCTCGCGCGACGACGTCGAGTCCTCCTTCATGCCGCTCTACCTCGACAAGAAGATCGTCAAGACGAACCCGTTCGCCACGGTCGACCCGGGCGTTGCCAAGTTCGTCAAGATGGGCGTCGACCTCGGCCGTGCCACCAAGCCCGAGCTCACCATCGGCGTCTGCGGCGAGACCGGCGGCGACCCCGAGTCCATCGACGTGTACTACAACTTCGGCCTGACCTACGTCTCCTGCTCGCCGTTCCGCGTGCCCATCGCCCGCCTCGCGGCTGCTCAGGCGAAGATCGCTGCCAACGGCGGCCCCGCCAAGATCTAATCGCGTCCGGCTGTTTTGCACTACCATAGGAGGAGGGGCCATGCGCCCCTCCTCCTTCTTTTGACAGGGAGCATCCGATGCATGAGGTGACAAGCCAGGAACTCGAGCGCCGCGAGCGGGAGCTGCTCTCGCCTGATGCGGCATGCTCCGCGACGACGTTGGGCAGGCTCAGCTACGAGGAACCCGATCCGTACCGCACCGCCTTCCAGCGCGACCGCGACCGCATCCTTCACTGCAAGAGCTTCCGGCGGCTCGCGCATAAGACGCAGGTCTTCCTCGCACCCGAGGGCGACCACTACCGCACGCGCCTCGCGCACACCCTCGAGGTATCCCAGATCTCCCGCTCCATCGCCCGCGCGCTCGCCCTGAACGAGGACCTTACCGAGGCGATCGCGCTCGGGCACGACCTCGGCCATACGCCGTTCGGCCACTGCGGCGAGAAGGCCCTCTCGCGTGCGATGGCGGCGTGGCGGCGGCGCGAGCTGGGGGAGGAGGCTCCCGACGACCTCTTCAGGCACAACCTGCAGAGCGTCCGCATCGTCGAGCTGCTCGAGCGCAACGGCAAGGGCCTCAACCTCACGTTCGAGACCGTCGACGGCATCCGCTGCCACACGGGCATAACGCCCGCGGTCACGCTCGAGGGCCGCGTCGTCGCGCTTTCCGACCGCATCGCCTACGTCGTGCACGACATCGACGATGCCGAACGCGCGGGCATCCTGAGCGAGTCGTCGCTTCCCGCGGCCTTCACAGAGGTCCTCGGCACCTCGTCGTCGCAGCGCATCGGCACCATGGTCAACGACGTCATCGCGCACAGCGCCCAGACGGGCGACATCTCCATGAGCCCCGACGTGCTCGAGGCGATGCTCGGCATGAGGGCCTTCCTCTTCGACAACCTCTACACCCATGGCGACGCAAAGTACGAGGAGCCGAAGGCGGCGGTCATGATCTCCGAGCTCTTCGACCATTTCATCGCGCATATGGACGAGGTTCCCGCCGAATACACCGCAAACGATGCCGATCATCCCGACATCCAGGTCGCCGATTTCGTATCAGGTATGACGGACCGCTACGCGGTGCGGCGCTTCGAGGAGCTGCGCATCCCGCGTTCATGGAAGAGGTAGGAATGTCCAAGGCATCAAGCATCGTGAAGACCGTGCTCGGCCTCATCATCGGCCTGGCCTTCGTCGGGGCGGGCGTCTTCGCCCTGCTCTACGTCCTCAACGAGGAACCTGCCGCGCCCTCCAAGCCGTCCGGTCAGGTGGAGCCCGAGCCCGAGGTCGACGTGCTCGAGCCGAAGAGCTTCCCCGAGTACACGTGGACCGAGCTCGGCTTGATCGCCGACCTCATCGAAGCCGCTCCCGACGAGGCGTCGGGGCGCGCGATCGCGCAGGAGTACGGCCTCGTCGACGCAGACGGACGCCTTGCGACCTCCACGCATCTTATCGTGATCGAGGGCGGCATGACCGTCGAGGCGCGTCTCGTGGGCATCCTGCACGACACGCGCGCCGACGGGCAGGGGAGGGCTGCGCTCACCTTCCAGGTCTTCCCGATCGCCGTGAGGCGCTTCAACCCCACGGCGAGCAGCACGGGAGGCTGGCAGGGCTCCGAGCTCAGGGCATGGCTCGCGCAAGACGGCATGGCGCTTCTCCCGCCCGAGCTGTCCGGGCGGATCCTGCCCGTGCGCAAGTCCACCGACAACACGGGCAAGACCGACACCACCTCCGCGGTCACCACCACCGACGACGCGCTCTGGCTGTTCTCGTGCCGCGAGGTCTGCGGCGAGATCAACTGGCTTGAGGAGGAGTTCGGCTACCTCTCGGACGGAGCCGATGCGATGCTCAATGCGGAGGGGACGCAGTACGAGGGGTTTAGGCAGGCGGGCGTCGACCAGTACAGCGACTCCGATCCCTACCTCATCCTCCCGTTCCGTGGGGAGGATGTGCCCTGGTGGTACCGCACCCCCTACGCATTCGAGTTCCTCGCCGTGACTGACGACACCTTCTACCAGGTCACCGCGACGGGCTATGCGTCCGCCACCAACCTCGCCGATTCCGAGGCAGGCGTCTCGTTCGGTTTCTGCCTGTAGGGAGGGCGTATGGGCGCTGCGTGATGGATGGAAAGTCACCCTTGCCCGAATCCAGCCGAACACCTATAATCATTGCCCGTGTGTGAAGCTATGTGCCGATCCTGCACGCATGCGGCGGCACCTCTAGAGATAAGGAAATGGAATATGGACTACATTCGTGCCATCGAGCGCCAGGACATCAGGGATGACATCCCCGAGGTCAAGGTCGGCGACAACGTCAAGGTTCACTACAAGATCAAGGAAGGCGACCGCCAGCGCGAGCAGGTCTTCCAGGGCGATGTCATCCGCATGAGCGGCGGCAGCTCCCGCGAGACCTTCACCGTCCGCAAGATCAGCTTCGGCGTGGGCGTCGAGCGCACCTTCCCCCTGCACAGCCCCAAGATCGCGAAGCTCGAGGTCGTCCGCCACGGCGACGTCCATCGCGCCAAGCTCTACTACCTGCGCGACCGCATCGGCAAGGCCGCCCGCATCCGCGAGAAGCGCAACTAGCAGCAGGCTCCAGAAGATCTTCGAGACCGCCCTTCGGGGCGGTCTTTTGCTAGGATGGGCCTATGGCGACCTCAGCGCACGACATAGCCGCCCTCATCGCGGCGGCATCCCCCGACGAGCTCGACGCGCTCGCGCAGCGCTATGCCGACGACCCGCGCAAGCAGGTTGCCCGCGCGCTCGAGCGTGCCCTCAAGGCCCGGGATGCGCTTGCCGCCGAGGAGGAGCGTGTGCGTGCGCTCTACGACCTCCAGCGCGAGCTGGGCGGGGACGGTATCGTCCTCGGAGTGGACGAGGTGGGACGCGGTGCCGTCGCGGGGCCGCTCACCGTATGCGCCGTCGCCCTTCCCGACGAGCCGATCATCCTCGGATTGAACGATTCCAAGCAGCTCACGCCCAAACGGCGCGAAGAGCTCGCCGTGCGCATCCGCGAGCACGCCATCGCGCTCGGCATCTGCCACATCCCTCCCGAGGAGATTGACCGCAGGGGCATGGCGGTCGCCCTGAGGCTTGCCATGGCAGGGGCTATCGAGGCGACGGGCGTCGACCCCGACTGCGTCCTCATCGACGGGAACCCCGTCCACGTGCATCCGCGCGAGCGCTGCGTTGTCAAGGGGGATGCGCGCATCGCCGCCATCTCCGCGGCGTCGATCGTGGCCAAGGTCACGCGCGACGCCCTCATGGACGATCTCGAACGCGCCTACCCCGGCTACGGGTTCGCCAAATCCAAGGGGTACGCCTCGCAGGAGCACATCGATGCCATCAGGAGCCACGGCCTCACGCCCGTCCATCGGGCAACGTTCTGCGGAAACTTCGTGGAGGCGCCCCGCCTCTTCTAATTCGCCGTCCAGGCGTCCTTCCGGTATTCGACATCGATGACGGCCCGCCTTCCTGCACGTTCGCAGCGGACGGGCCGTACCTGTCAGATTGCAGCAAGCCCGCCGATAGGCACGGGTAAATGTCCCGTCAGGACGACCTGCCACACTGGGGCCTCCGAACGCCATCCAGACGAAGGAGGACCTATGGCAGAGTTCGACCGCAAGATTGAGGCCGTCGTCGACATCACGAGGCCGGCATTCGAGGGCATCGAGGAGTTCACGCCGAAGGAGGTGGGGCGCGTCGGCGAGGCGGTCGCCGAGAACTTCCTCTCCGACAGCGGATACGAGATCGTCGAGCGCAACTGGAAGACGCCGTTCGGCGAGGTGGACATCATCGCGGAATGCGACGACATCGTCGTGTTCGTCGAGGTCAAGAGCAGGAGGGTGCTCGGCCGTCCCGATGATATCGCCCCCGAGGAGGCCGTCGATGCCGACAAGTTCGAACGCTACGGCAAGATGATCGACTTCTACAAGATGGTCCACGAGGAGGCGGAGCTCGTGCGGCTTGATGTCGTGGCGGTGACTTTCCTGAGCGAGCGCGTCGCCCACATCTCGCACCTCGAGGGCGGATATTGGTGGGATGCGTGATGTCTGACGGGACCTTCTCCATCCAAACGGCACAGCTGCGCGGCGTGATGGCGCTGCCGGTTACCGTCGAGGTGGGCATCTCCGCGGGCATTCCGGGGATCACAATCGTGGGCAGTCCCGACTCGGCAGTCCATGAGTCGCCCCTGCGCGTGCGCAACGCCCTCAAGAGCTGCGGATACTCGGTCCCTCGTGCGCATATAACGATCAACCTCTCGCCTGCCGAGATCCGCAAGACGGGCACCGCGTACGACTTTCCGATCGCGCTCGCAATCCTCGCGAGCACCGGGCAGATTCCCACGGAGGGGCTCGACAGATGCCTCTTCGTGGGGGAGCTCGCGCTGAACGGCGACATCGCCGCGACGCGCGGCACCGTCGCATATGCCCGCCTTGCCAACAGCCTCGGCCTCTCCCTCGTCTTCGGGGGAGAGCGCGGGGCGCTCCCGCTCGAGGATTGCCTCGTCTGCCCGTCGATATCCACCATGAGGGAAGGGGTGGGCGCGTGCCGTCCGTACGCGCCGCTGTGGGATGGAGATGGCGGAGGCTCCTGGGACAGAGGCCCCGATTTCGCGGACGTCATCGATCAGGATGTGGCGAAGCGCGCGTTCCTCGTCGCAGCGGTCGGCCGTCACGGCCTGCTCATGATGGGGCCGCCCGGTGCGGGGAAGACCATGCTTGCGAAACGCATGCCCTTGATCCTTCCGCGACTCGGAGGTTCGGAGCTCAACGAGGCGCTCCTCATCCATTCCGTGGCGGGCGAGGACACCTCCGATCTCGCGCACGGCGTCAGACCCTTCCGCGCTCCCCATCATTCGATATCGTTGGGCGGCCTCATCGGGGGAGGACGGCCCGTCCTCCCCGGCGAGGTTTCCCTCGCGCATCAGGGCATCCTCTTCCTCGATGAGATGCCCGAGTTCGCCACGAACGTCCTGCAGGCGCTCAGGCAGCCGCTCGAGGAACGCGAGGTCAGGCTCGTGCGCGTCGACGGCGTCTACACCTTCCCCTGCTCGTTCCAGCTCATCGCGGCGGCGAATCCCTGCCCATGCGGTCATCTTGGCGATCCGGGTCACGAGTGCACCTGCCCGCCCGCTCGTGTCGCGTCCTACCAGGCGCGCATCGGCGGCCCCCTCATGGACAGGATCGACGTCGTCGTCGATGTCGCACGGCCTGATGCGCAGAAGGTCATCGCGGGCGACACGGGCCTCTCATCGAACGATATGCGCGAGCTGCTCGCCGACGCGCTCGAGTTCCGCAGCTGGCGGGAGCGGGGAGCGGCGTGCAAGCGGGGACGCGGGGTGGGGAACTATGGGTTCTCGAGCGAGGCGCAGGCGCTGTTCGAACGCATTTCCGCACGCCTCGCCCTCGGGGGCCGCGCGATCGATCGGGTCTCGCGGGTTGCCCGTTCGATTGCCGACCTCGAGAAGAACGAGGCGGTATCACCCGACAACGTCATGGAAGCCTGCGCGTACCGCTCGCGCGCCAACGGATAGGAGGAACGCATGCAGCCCGAACGCCATCTCGTGAAGCCGGGGGATCGCTGCTATCCCGCCCAGCTCCTCGACCTCGAGGAGGAGCCCCGCATCTTCCTCCTCGGTGACCCCGAGGTGCTCCTCACGCCGATGATCTCGATCGTGGGAGCGCGCCGTGCGACGCCCTACGGTCTCGCCGTGGCCGAGATGGCGGCGCGCATCAGCGCAGAATGCGGGCTCACGGTCGTCTCGGGAGGTGCTCGGGGCTGCGACCGCGCGGCCTCGCGGGCAGCGCTCGATGCGGGAGGCAGGACTGTCATCGTATCGGGTCCAGGTGCCGACCGCATCTATCCCGCGGAATCGACGGACGTCTTCCACGAGGCGCCGTTGCGCGGAGGCGCCATCGTGTCGCTTGAGGATTGGGGTGTCGAAGTGCGACGCTACCAGTTCCCCAGGCGGAACCGCATCATCGCCGCGCTTTCCCGTTGCACGTTCGTCGCGGAGGCGAGCCTGCGGTCGGGAACCATGAGCACCGCGGAGACGGCCATGGAGCTCGGCCGCACCCTCTATGCGGTTCCCGGATCGATCTTCTCGCCCACGTCGAGCGGCACGAACCGCCTCATCTCGGAAGGCGCGCGCATCGTCAGCGACGAACGCGACCTCGAGCAGGCCATCTCGTCCGACTACGGGGTCCTCCGCTTCATCCCTGAAGAGGTGCGTGGTCCCGAAGGCGCGCTCGTCTCGGCGCTGCTCGCTTCGCCCCTGCGACCGCAGGAGCTTGCCGAGCGCATGAACGAGGATGTGCTGCAGATCCTGCGCGCGCTCTCCGAGTTCGAGGTGCTCGGGATGGTGGAGAAGCTGCCCGATGGAAGATACACGCCCACGAAGGAGGCGTTCTTGGCGCACAATAGAGGCGGAGCTTGAGGATCGGACGAGGAGGAATCTGATGCGTGTGACGGTTGTGGGCGGCGGCCTCGCCGGTTCGGAGTGCGCGCTCCAGTTGGCGGCGCGCGGCATCGGCGTCGACCTCTGGGAGCAGCGTCCCGTCCACCGATCCCCTGCGCACAAGACCGATGGTTTCGCAGAGCTCGTCTGCTCGAACTCGCTCAAGTCCACCAACGAGGACTCGGCCGCAGGCCTGCTCAAGTCGGAGCTCTCGCTCTACGGCTCGAAGCTCCTCGAGATCGCCTATGCCACGCGCGTCGCGGCAGGCGGTGCGCTCGCCGTCGACCGCACGCTCTTCTCGCAGGCGGTCACGCGTGCGATCGAGGGGGAGCCCCTCATCGAGGTGCATCGCGGCGAGGTCACCGAGCTGCCCGAGGGTCCCGCCGTCATCGCCGCGGGCCCGCTCTGCTCCGACGCGCTCTTCTCGGCGCTCTGCGCGCGTCTCGGTGACGACCACCTGGCGTTCTTCGACGCGGCGGCTCCGATCGTCGACGCCTCGACGATCGACATGAGCCGTGCGTTCCGCCAGTCGCGCTACGACGATGCCGCCGCGAGCGGGGGAGACTACCTCAACTGCCCCCTCGAGCGCGACGAGTACGAGGCGTTCGTCACCGAGCTCGTGGGTGCGGAGCGCGTGCTCTCGCGCGACTTCGAATCGAAGGACCTCTTCCAGGCCTGCCAACCGGTCGAGGAGGTCGCGCGCACCGGCTTCATGTCGCTCGCGTTCGGTGCCCTCAAGCCCGTCGGGCTCATCGACCCGCGTACGGGCAGGAGGCCCTTCGCTGTCGTGCAGCTCCGTGCCGAGAACAGCTCGTGCACGGCCTACAACCTCGTGGGATTCCAGACGAACCTCACCTTCGGGGAGCAGGCGCGCGTCTTCCGCATGATCCCCGCGCTCGCCCATGCGGAGTTCTTCCGATACGGCGTCATGCACCGCAACTCCTTCGTCGATGCGCCGCGCGTGCTCGACCGCACCTTCGCCATACCGGGGTCCGATATCACCCTTGCGGGCCAGATCACGGGTACCGAGGGCTACGTCGAGGCCATCGCCTCGGGATTGCTCGCCGCGCTCAACACCTATGCGCGCATCCGGGATCTCCCTGCCGCCGTGCTCCCACCCACGACGGCCTTCGGAGCGCTTGCGGCCTACGCGACCGATCTGGCGACCGAGGACTACCAGCCCATGCATGTGAACTACGGCATCATCCCGCCGCTCGACGTGCATATCCGCTCGAAGGCGGACCGCAAGCGGGCGTATGCCTCCCGCGGACGCGATGCTGCCGCCTGCTTCGTCTCCGAGCGTACCGACCTCTTCGCCGAGGCGCTTTCATGAGCGGTTCGGGGGAGGCAGGGGAGCGCGTCGGGCAGGCTGCGGGATTCCGCGGCTGGTGCGATCGCTTCATCTCATATCTGCAGGATGTCCGCGGGCTCTCGCCGCAGACGGTCCGCGCCTACCGCGCCGACCTCGCATCCTTCGCCTCCTGGACCGAGCGCGAGGGCGTGCTCCCCGCGACCATCAGCCACCGCGAGCTGCGCTCCTACCTCGCCGACCTCAACCGTGCGCGCTACTCCGAGAAGACCGTGAACCGCCACCTCTCCGCCATCCGCGCGCTCTACCGCTGGCTCGTTCATGAGAGCCTTGTGACGCAGGATTCCGCAGCCGCCATCGCGAGCCCCAAGATCGCACGCACGCTTCCCAAGACGATGGCGGACGGCGATGTCGCCGATATCCTCTCCGCTATCGACGATACCGACGAGGTCGGTCTGCGCGATGCTGCGATCCTCGAGCTCCTCTACGCCTCGGGCGCCCGCATAGCGGAGATCGCGGGCCTCTCCATCGAGGACATCGATTTCGCCGAGGCGCAGGTCAGGCTCTTCGGAAAGGGGAGCAAGGAGCGGATCGTGCCGCTCTACCCGCAGGTCCTCGACCGTCTGCGCGCCTACCTCCAGCGTTCGCGTCCCCGCCTCGCGAAGCCCTCCAAGCCCACGCGGGCGCTCTTCCTCTCGACGCGCGGCAACCCCATGTCCACCGATGCCCTGCGTACCGTATTCGAGAAGCGCGTGCGTGCCGCCGGCAAGGATGCGCAGCTCACGCCCCACGCCATGCGCCATACCTTCGCGACGGAGCTCCTCGGCGGGGGAGCGGACCTCAGAACCGTCCAGGAGCTTCTCGGCCATGAATCGCTCTCGACGACGCAGATCTACACGCACGTCTCGATCGACCGCCTCAAAGATGCGACGAGGCAGGCGCATCCCCGTTCGGAGGGTTCCTGAAACCGCCGTGTTTCTCCAAAATCCTGCACATTCACGCGGAATGGCGTGGTAACATAACTAATTGCTGCGCATAGGGCGCGGCACGCTGCATGATGCAGCGCAGACTTCGCACGTGCGACTACTCGCGCACCGGGGTGCCCATCACGTAAGCCAGCGTGTGGGTGGTGGACGGGGATGACATCGCACGGAGGAACAACCTGAGGAGGTTTCCATGGCTGCTAAGATCACTATCCAGACGCTGCTCGACGCCGGTTGCCACTACGGCCACCAGACCCGTCGCTGGAACCCGAAGATGAAGCCCTACATCTTCGGTGAGCGCAACGGCATCTACATCCTCGACCTCAAGAAGACCATGTACGGCGCGGATGCCGCCTACACCTTCCTGAAGGACGTCGCCTCCCGCGGCGGCAAGGTGCTGTTCGTCGGCACCAAGAAGCAGGCCCAGGAGCCCATCGCTGCCCAGGCCGACCGCTCCGGTCAGCCCTACATCAACCAGCGCTGGCTCGGCGGCATGCTCACCAACTTCGTCACGATGCGCTCCCGCATCGAGCGTATGGAGGAGCTCGAGGGCTGGGTCGAGAACGGCACCATGGCCACGCTGCCCAAGAAGGAGCAGGCCGTGCTGTCCAAGGAGCTCGAGAAGCTTCAGCGCAACCTCGGCGGCGTCCGCACGATGACCGCCCTTCCACAGGCCCTCTTCGTCGTCGACACCAAGCGCGAGGAGATCGCCATCAAGGAGGCCAACCGCCTTCACATCCCCGTGATCGGCCTGCTCGACACCAACTCCGATCCCGACGTCGTCGACTTCGGCATCCCCGCCAACGACGATGCCATCCGCTCGGTCGCGCTCATGTGCGAGCTCGCCGCCGACGCCATCCTTTCCGGCAGCGGCCAGGCGCAGATCTCCGCCGAGGAGATGACCGAGGCTCCGGCAGAGGCTCCTGCCGAGGCGCCCGCCGAGACCACCGTTTCCGAGTAGACCGCGTATCCACGCTAAGGAGTGATGAGCAATGGCTCAGATTACCGCCGCACTTGTCAAGCAGCTCCGCGAGATGACCGACTCCCCCATGATGGAGTGCAAGAAGGCCCTCGTCGAGGCTGACGGCGACATCGAGAAGGCCGTCGACGTCCTGCGCACCATGGGCCTCGCCAAGGCCATCAAGCGCGCCGGCCGCGACACCAACGAGGGCACCATCGCCGCGTACGTGACCGATGACGGCAAGGTCGGCGCCCTCGTCGAGCTCACCTGCGAGACCGACTTCGTCGGCACCAACGCCAAGTTCCGCGCCTTCGCCAACGAGCTGGCCAAGGTCGTCGCCGCCTGCGATCCCGCCGACCTCGACGCCTTCCTCGCCTGCCCGATGAACGGCAACACCGTCGACGCCGAGCTCAAGGAGAACATCCACGTCTTCGGCGAGAACCAGAAGATCAACCGTTTCGCCCGCATCGCCACCGACGGCGCCCTCGTGAGCTACATCCACCACGACGGCAAGCATGCCGACATCGTCGAGTTCTCCATCGGCAACGCCGATACCGCCGCCAACGACGCGTTCAAGGCGTTCGGCAAGGACGTCGCGATGCAGTGCATCGCCATGAACCCCGTCGCCGCCAAGCGCGAGGACGTCCCCGCCGACGTCGTCGCCCACGAGTTCGAGATCGCCAAGGCCCAGGCTGCCGCTTCCGGCAAGCCCGAGGCGATCCAGGAGCGCATGGCACAGGGCAAGCTCGAGAAGTACTACAAGGAGTACGTGCTCGACGAGCAGGTCTTCGTCAAGGACAGCTCCCTCACCGTCTCCCAGCTCGCCGCCAAGGTCTCCAAGGAGATCGGCGACACCGTGAAGCTCGTCTCCTTCGTCCGCTTCAACTTCGGCGAGTAGGCTTCGCGCATATTCCGCAACCAGAGCGCCCCGCCCCTGAACTGCCTCCCACTTCTTGGACAACAAGAAGTGGGAGGCAGTTCACGTGCGGGGCGCTTGTTTTATCGGTGAACACCCGACGTTGGGCCGTTGCGGAGCGTGCTGGTGTACTATTTAAGGGATAGTCCGACACCGAAACCGAAGGGGGCATCGTGCCCGATTACAAGTACAAGCGCGTTCTTCTGAAGCTCTCCGGCGAGGCGCTCATGGGCGAGCGCGCCTACGGCATCGACCCCGATGTCGTCCAGTACATCGCCGAGGAGATCAAGCCCGTCTACGATGACGGCATCGAAGTGGGCGTCGTCGTGGGCGGCGGCAACATCTTCCGCGGTGTCCAGGGTGCTGCTGCCGGCATGGACCGCGCCCAGGGCGATAACATGGGCATGCTCGCAACGGTCATCAACTGCCTGTCTCTCCAGGACTACTTCGAGCGCGTGGGCATGGACAGCCGCGTCATGACCGCCATCGAGATGCGCCAGATTGCCGAGACCTACATCAGGCGCCGTGCGATCCGCCACCTCGAGAAGGGACGCATCACGATCTTCGCCGCCGGCACCGGCAACCCCTACTTCACCACCGACACCGCCGCTGCGCTGCGCGCCTGCGAGATCGGCGCCGATGTCCTGCTCAAGGCCACCAAGGTCGACGGCATCTACGATTCCGATCCCGTCAAGAACCCCGATGCCGTCAAGTTCGACACCATCACCTACATGGACGTGCTCACGCGCGAGCTCAAGGTGATGGACGCCACCGCGACCGCGCTCTGCCACGACAACCACATGCCCATGATCGTGTTCAACCTGGGGGAGAAGGACGCCTTCAGGCGCGCGCTCCAGGGCGAGAACGTCGGAACCACCGTCGTCGACGAGGAGATGTAGAGATGAGCGAATTCACCGATGAGGCCAAGCAGCGGATGGGCAAGACCATCGATTCGCTGAAGCACAACTTCGCGAAGATCCGCACGGGCCGCGCCAACGCGCACGTGCTCGACGACATCCGCGTCGAGTACTACGGCGTCCAGACCCCGATCGTCCAGCTCGCGGGCATCAAGGTCCCCGAAGCCTCCCTGCTCGTCATCGAGCCGTGGGATAAGACCGCCCTTCGCTCCATCGAGCGCGCCATCATGGACTCCGATCTGGGCATCATGCCCTCCAACGACGGCATCTGCATCCGCCTTCCGTTCCCCAAGCCCACCGAGGAGCGCCGCCGCGAGCTCGTCAAGGACTGCAACAAGCTTGCCGAGCAGGCCAAGGTCTCAATCCGCAACGTCCGCCGCGATATCAACGACGAGGTGGAGCTGCTCGAGGAGGAGGGCGAGATCACCGAGGACGACCTCTCGCGTGAGAAGAAGGCCATCCAGAAGGTAACCGACTCGTTCACCGAGCAGATCGACTCCCTGCTCAAGGCCAAGACCGTCGAGGTCATGGAGATCTAGGTGCGCTTCGACCGCGAAAAGCTGCTCGCGTACTATGCCGACGAGCCCGGCGACATCTCGCTGGGCGACATCGACCTCGCACGCATCCCGTCGCATGTCTCGATCATCATGGACGGCAACGGCCGCTGGGCGACCAAGCGCGGCCTCGACCGTGCCCAGGGCCATGTCGCCGGTGTCGATTCGCTGCGCGAGGCCGTCACCACGAGCGTGCGTCTGGGCTTCGATGTCCTCTCGGTCTATGCGTTCTCGACCGAGAACTGGAGGCGGCCGAAGCTCGAGGTCGACCTGCTCATGAAGCTGTTCGCCAAGACGCTCGTCGCAGAGCTCCCGCTCTTCCATCAGGAGAACGTCCGCCTGCGCCTCTTCGGCGACCTCGAGGCGCTGCCCGAGGAGACCTTCCGCGTCTTCCAGCGCGGTCTCGACGAGACCGCGGACCACGACGGGATGACCTTCGCGCTCGCCGTGAACTACGGGTCCCGCGCCGAGATCGTGCGCGCCGTGCGCGAGATCGCCCGCCTTGCCGCTGCAGGCGAAATCGATCCTGATGCTATCGACCAGGACCTCTTCGCATCCAAGCTCTATACCGCGGGCCTGCCCGATCCCGACCTGCTCATCCGCACCTCGGGCGAGCTCAGGCTCTCGAACTACTTCCTCTACCAGCTTGCGTATACCGAATTCTACGCGACCGACACGCTCTGGCCCGATTTCTCGCGTTGGGATATGCTCCGCGCCATCCGGGATTTCCAGGGCCGTTCGCGCCGGTACGGTGGGGTGTGATCGCCATGACCGACGAGCAGAAGACCGAGCAGGGCAAGCCTTCGTCCACGAGCGCCGGCATCGACAAGCTCGTCGACCGCATGGAGGCGAGGCGCGAGCGCATCGCCGACGAATACGAGGCGAAGCAGCTCCGCGGCCAGCGTGCCCGCGACTTCACCGAGAAGCTGCTCACGCGCGCTGCCTACGGCGTCATCTACGCCGTGCTCACGGTGGGGTGCCTGTTCCTCGGAAGGACCGCAACCGCCATCCTCATCGCGCTCTACGCCTGGCTCTGCTGCTCCGAGTTCTTCAGGATGTGCCGCATGGGCGGCAGGATGCCCAACGAGGTGCTCGGCCTGACCGCAGCCCTGCTCTTCCCGGTGATCGCCCGCATCTTCGGCGTGCGCGCGATGGTCTTCGTCGCGTTCTTCCTGCTCGTCTGCGTGGGCGTCTGGTACGTGCTCACGCCCCGCGCCAACCTTGCCGACGTCGCCGTGACCGCGTTCGGCCCCATCTACACGTCGCTGTCGTTCTCATGCGTCGTGCTCATCCGCTGCAGCGACCCCGGCATCGAGGGGGCGATGCTCGCGCTCGGCGTCATGCTCTCGATCTGGGCGAACGATTCCTTGGCCTATCTCGTGGGCTCTCGCTTCGGCATCCACAAGATGGCGCCGCGCATCTCCCCGAAGAAGAGCTGGGAGGGTTTCTGGGCCGGCATGGTCGGCTCGGTGGCCGTCTGGGTCGTCCTCGGCGTCTTCCACCTCAAGAGCATCTCGCTGCCGCTCGCCATCGCGATCGGCCTCGTCGAGGGCTTCCTCTCCGTCGTGGGCGACCTGTTCGAATCGCGCATCAAGCGCGGCGTGGGCGTCAAGGATTCGGGCACCATCATGCCCGGGCACGGCGGCATGCTCGACCGGTCCGACTCGATGATCTTCGGCAGCATGGCCGCCTATATCCTCCTCGTCATGGGAGGTGTCATCTTCTGATGCAGCATATCGCCCTTCTCGGCGCGTCTGGCTCGATCGGCCGCCAGACGCTCGACGTGTGCCGTCGCCATGCCGACAAGGTCAAGCTTGTCGCCATCGCCGTGAACTCCTCGCTCGAATTCGCCATCTCCTGCGCCCGCGAGTTCGACCTCTCCTACGTGGTCATCTCCGATGCCTCCCTCGCATCCAGCGTCCCCCTCGACGCATTCCCAGCGGAAACCGAGGTCATCTTCGGTTCCGAGCATCTCGCCGAGCTCTGCGAGCTCCCCGAGGTCGACTGCGTGGTCAACGCGCTCGTCGGTGCCGTGGGCATCTCCGCGGGCTATGCCGCCCTCAGATGCGGGAAGCGCCTGGCCTATGCCAACAAGGAGTCGATCGTCATCGGCGGCGACCTGCTCATGCCGCTCGCCGCCCCCGGCCAGCTCATCCCCGTCGACTCCGAGCACAGCGCCATCTTCCAGTGCCTCGCGGGCGAGCCCGCCGATTCCATCTACAAGATCTGGCTCACCTGCTCGGGAGGCCCGTTCTTCGGACGCTCGCGTGCCGAGCTCGCCCAGGTTACGGCGGCCGATGCGCTCGCGCATCCCACCTGGCTTATGGGCGACAAGATCACGATCGATTCCGCGACCCTCATGAACAAGGGCCTCGAGGTCATCGAGGCACATCATCTCTTCGCCGTTCCCATCGACACCATCGATGTCATCATCCACCGCCAGAGCAAGATCCACTCGATGGTCGAGTTTTCCGACGGATCCGTGAAGGCAAACCTCTGCGCCGCCGACATGCGCATGCCCATCCAGTATGCGCTCAGCTATCCCGACCGCTGGGAAGCGAGCTGCGAGCATCTCGACTGGCATGACGAGGCGCCGCTTGCGTTCGCGCGCGTCGACGAGGAGGCGTTCGGCTGCCTCGCGCTCGCACGTGCCGCAGGACGCACCGGCGGCACCGCCCCCTGCGTCATGAACGCCGCGAACGAGGTCGCCAACCAGGCATTCCGCGACGGGCGCTGCACGTTCCTCGACATCGAGGCTATCGTCTCCTCCGTCATGGGCTCGGTCGACACCGCCCCCGTCGAGAGCCTCGAGCAGCTCGCCGAGGTCGACGCCTCCGCCCGTGCGGCAGCTGCGGCGCTTCTGGGGGCCTAGCCATGCTCGGAGCCCTGTCCACCATCTTCTGGGGCGTCATCGTCCTGTCGCTGCTCGTGGGCATCCACGAGTTCGGCCACTTCATCGTGGCGCGCCTCTGCGATGTCCGCGTGACCGAGTTCTTCCTCGGCATGCCCTCGCGTGCCCGCATCTCGTTCAAGAGCAAGCGCCACGGCACCGAGTTCGGCATCACGCCGATCCTGCTCGGCGGCTACAACCGCATCTGCGGCATGGAGCCGGTCGACGACGATCTGCTCGCCGACGTGCTCGCCTATATCTACCGCACCGGCAGCGTGAGGATCGACGATGTCGCGCAGGCGTTCTCGATCGATTCCGACCGTGCCGTCGCGATCCTTTCGACGCTCGTCGACTGGGCATCCGTCCGCATGGACGACACCGTCGACCACGACGATCCCGTCTTCAGGACCATCCCGCGCGATGCGGGATTCCTCACCGAGTACGACACGGGCCGCGATGCGCGTGCCATCGCCGCGCATGCCGACGGCGACGTCTACGAGATCCCCTTCGACAATGCGGCGTTCCTCGCCTCCGAGAAGAGCCGCGTCTACCAGGGCATCGGATTCGGCAAGCGCCTTGCGATGCTCGTCATGGGCCCTCTCGTCAACATACTGTTCGCCTTCATCACCGTGGTCTTCGCGCTCTCGGTCGTCGGCATGAAGGGCGGCTCGCTCGAGCCGACCATCGGGTCGGTCTACGAGGGCTCGCTCGCAGAGGCGGCAGGCATCGAGCCCGGCGATACCGTCCTGTCGATGGGCGGACATGAGATCTCCGACTGGTACGGCATCTCCGATGCCCTCGACGAGCTGCTGCCGACGGGCGAGGATTTCGACATCGTCGTCGAGCGCGCGGGGGAGAGGGTCGTCCTTTCCGTCGACAACCCCGAGGATGGATCCGCGGAGATGCTCGGCATCACGAACACCCTCGTCACGGTGCGGCTTCCCCTGGGCGATGCCGTCGCCGCCGCGTTCGAGTACGCAGGTCAGGTCGCGGATTTCGCCCTGCGCCTCATCAACCCCGCGCACACCATGGAGGTCGTCGGACAGTCCTCGTCCATCGTGGGCATGTCGGTCATGGCCTCGGAGGCAGCGTCCGCCGGTGTCTTCGACCTGCTGCTCGTCGTCGCAGCGATCTCGATGTCGCTCGGCTTCATGAACCTGCTGCCGCTCCCTCCGCTCGACGGCGGCAAGATCCTCTTCGAGCTGATCCAGCTCGTCACCGGCAAGCCCGTCTCGGTCAAGGTCCAGAACATCGTCTCCTACGTGGGGCTTGCGCTTCTGCTCGCCCTGTTCCTCTTCGTTCTCAAGAACGATATCGTCCGCTATTTCATGTGAGGTTCCCATGAGCGTGCCCAGACGAGATCTCACCAGGCAGGTCATGTGCGGCAGCGTCGCCATCGGCGGGGGAGCGCCCGTGACCGTGCAGTCGATGACCACCACGAAGACCGAGGATGCGCCTGCGACCCTCGCCCAGATAGCCCGCCTCGCCGAGGCGGGCTGCGAGATCGTCCGCTGCGCCATCCCCACGGCAAGCGCCCTCGAAGGCTTCGGGAAGATCTGCGCGGCATCCCCGCTTCCGGTCGTCGCCGACATCCACTTCGACCACAGGCTCGCGATCGCTGCCGCGGAACGCGGTGCCGCGGCGCTGCGCATCAACCCGGGCAACATCGGCTCATGGGACCGCGTCGATGCCGTCATCGACGCCGCGAAGGTCTCCGGAGCCGCCATCCGCATCGGCGTGAACGCCGGTTCGCTCGATCCCGAGGTCGACCGCATGGAGGGTCTCACGCTCTCCGAGAAGCTCGTGCTCTCGTGCGCGTCGTTCGTCGAGCATTTCGAATCGCGCGGGTTCGACGACATCGTGCTGTCCGCAAAGGCGCACGACGTCGTCACCACGCTCGAGACCTGCCGCGCGCTCTCCGACCGCCTGCCCGATATCCCGCTGCACGTGGGCGTCACCGAGGCGGGGACGCTCAGGCAGGGGACGGTCAAGAACTCCTGCGCCGTGGGCATCCTGCTCGAGGAGGGCATCGGCAACACGATGCGTCTCTCGCTCACCGCCGACCCCGTCGAGGAGGTCAAGGTGGCGTGGGATCTGCTCGGCGCGCTCGGCATGAGGCGCCGCAGCCCCGAGCTCGTGAGCTGCCCCACGTGCGGCCGCTGCCAGGTCGACATGATCCCCATCGCCGAAGAGGTCGCCAGACGCCTTGAGAGCGTCTCTGCGCCCATATCCGTCGCTGTCATGGGTTGCATAGTGAACGGGCCGGGAGAGGCCCGTACAGCCGATATCGGCCTTGCATCGGGCAAGGGCCGCGCGGCGCTGTTCGCCCATGGCGAGACGATCCGCACCGTGCCCGAGCAGGCCATGGTCGACGAACTCATGGCCGAGATCGAGGCGCGCTTCTGCTAGGCTTAACCGTGCACCGCATACCGTCGAGAGGAACCATCGTGGCACGTTACGAACTGATGAGCAGGACCTACGCACCCACCCTCAAGGAGGATCCCGCCGAGGCCGAGCTCGCTAGCCATCGCCTGCTGCTGCGCGCCGGCATGATCCGCAAGACCGCCGCCGGCCTCTACAGCTACCTGCCGTTCGCCTGGCGCTCGCTCATGAAGATCGAGGCCATCATCCGCGAGGAGATGGACGCCATCGGCGCCCAGGAGATCCTCGTCCCGATGATCGTCCCGGGCGAGATCTGGCAGCAGTCCGGCCGCTGGGACGTCTACGGCCCCGAGCTCCTCCGCCTCAAGGACCGCCATGGCCGCGACTTCGTCGTCGGCCCCACGCACGAGGAGACCTTCGTCGACCTCGTGATGAACGAGCTCAGGAGCTACAAGCAGCTCCCCGTGACGCTCTACCAGATCCAGGACAAGTTCCGCGACGAGATCCGCCCGCGCTTCGGACTCATGCGCGGCCGCGAGTTCATCATGAAGGACGGCTACTCCTTCGATGCGACCGTCGAGGGCATGCAGAAGAGCTACGAGGACGAGAAGGCCGCCTATGCGCGCATCTGCGAGCGCTGCGGCCTGAAGGCGCTGCCCGTGGTCGCCGACTCCGGCCAGATCGGCGGCGACACCTCCGTGGAGTTCATGGCGCTCGCCGAGTCGGGCGAGGCGTCGCTCGTCTGGTGCGACTGCGGCTTCGCCGCCGACACCGAGGCTGCATGCGCCAAGATCTCGTTCGACGAGTATGCCGTCGGCGACGCCGTCGAGATCGAGACGCCCTGCGAGGGCTCCATCGCCTCGCTCGCCGCGTTCCTCGGCATCACCGAGCAGGCCTGCCGCAAGAGCTTCGCCCTCATCGCCGAGGACGGCTCCCCGGTGCTCTGCCTCCTTCCGGGTGACCACGAGCTCAACGATGTCAAGGCGGAGCACGCCTTCGGGCACTACGACGTCATGGACGAGGAGAAGATGGCGGCCTACGGCCTCGTGAAGGGCTACATGGGCCCCATCGGCGCAGACCCACGCGTGCGTATCGTGGCCGACGCCTCCCTCAAGGACGCCCAGAGCTGGCTCATCGGCGCCAACAAGGTGGGATACCACATCAAGGGCGCCCTGCCCGGACGCGACTTCGAGGTCGCCGAGTGGCTCGATCTCGCAACCGCCCAGGAGGGCGACGGCTGCCCGCATTGCGGCGCGCCGCTGCACACCGCGCGCGGCATCGAGGTCAGCCAGGTCTTCCAGCTCGGCACCAAGTACTCCGAGGCCATGGGCGCCACGTTCATGGACGAGGACGGCGTCGAGAAGCCCTTCCAGATGGGCTGCTACGGCATCGGCGTATCGCGCACCCTCGCGGCCGTCGTGGAGCAGTACAACGACGAGCACGGTATCATCTTCCCAGTCTCCGTCGCGCCCTACGA
The DNA here is from genome assembly GCA_902795065.1 of uncultured Coriobacteriaceae bacterium. Lineage (GTDB taxonomy): Bacteria > Actinomycetota > Coriobacteriia > Coriobacteriales > Atopobiaceae > RUG721. Next base: position 216,648 of record CADBJR010000001.1, on the reverse strand, counting down.
GGTCGAGATCGTGCCCCTCAACGTGGGCGACGACCTCGTGTGGCCCGCTGTGGAGCGCCTCGCCGGCGAGCTTGTCGCGCACGGCCTCGAGGTCATCGTGGACGACCGCTCCGAGCGAGCCGGCGTCAAGTTCGCCGATGCCGACCTCTACGGCATGCCCTACCAGGTCATCCTCGGCAAGCGCGGCGTTGCGAACGGCATGGCGGAGGTCAAGGACCGCGCCACCGGCGAGCGCACCGACGTCCCCTTCGACGGTCTGGCTGCCTACCTGCTCGAGCGCATCGCCCCGAAGCGGGCGTAATACCCCGGCGTTCCCATGCCCGCGATAGCGTTCGACGTCGACGACACCCTCTACGACCTCGCTGATCCGTATAGGCGTGCGGTGGGGGAGTTCTTCGGACCCGGCTTCGAGCTACCGCTCGACGAGCTGTTCGTCAGGAGCCGCATCCGCAGCGACGAGGCCTACGATCGTGTGATCTTAGGCGAGAAGCCGGTGGAGTACATGCATGTCTACCGCGTCCAGAAGGCGTTCGGCGATTTCGGCATGGAGGTATCTGCCGAGGGCGCCATCGCATTCCAGCGCGTCTACGAGAAGTGCCAGGCGAGCATCGCGCTCTCGCCCGCCATGGCCGGCTTGATCCGCACCTGCACCGGCAGGGGCATCTCCGTCGGCATCATCTCGAACGGCGACTCGGCGCATCAGTGGGCGAAGGTCTCCGCGCTCGGGATTCCCGATCTGGTGCCGAGGGACCGCATCGTCATCTCGGGGGATGTGGGGCACTGCAAGCCGGATCTCGAGATCTTCCGCCATGCGGAGGAGCGCCTCGGGGCTGCTCCGTCGGATTGCTGGTTCGTGGGCGATACATACGATTGCGATGTTCTGGGATCTCTTCGTGCCGGCTGGCATTGCATCTGGTTCAACAGGCGCGGCAGGGTCCTGGAAGCAGGAGATCCCGCCCCAGACATCGAGGTCACGACCGAGGAGGAGCTCGTCTCCGCCGCGAGGGAGGTCATCTTCCATGGGAGGTAGCGTGCTCATCGCCGATACCACGCGCGAAGAGCGCATCCGCATCGTCGCCGAAGGGCTTTCCTGGTGCGGTGATTCGAGCTGCGAGTCATGCAGCGGCTGCAGCATGGGCGTCGGATCCATCGATGCGATGTATGCGCCCTACATCGAGGGCGAGATGGAGCTCTCCGAGGTCAACATGCATGCAGCGGCAACGAGCTACGTGCACGGCTAGGCTGCGAGAGCCGACTTCTACCGTCAGATCTTCTCGAGCGCCTTCACGATGCGCTGCGCGTTCAGGGAGACGCACGCCGCGAAGATGCCGGCGGAGACGCAGGCGAGGATCGTTGCGAGCGGCGCGCCGATGAAGCGCGCTACGAAGGCGCCGATGACGCAGATGAGGCCGACGATGATAGAGGGGATCACGACCGCCTTCGCCGTGGAGGGGACGTTTGCCTTGCGTGCCGAGTCCGCGCCGATGAGGGTGTCGAGGATGCCGGCGCCGAGCGGCATCAGGTCCGTGGGGTCGAAGTCCATCACGCAGAGGATGATGCCGATAACCGCGATCGCCAATCCGACGAAGAGGGTTGCGATTCCGGTGAGCTTGAGTCCCTTGGCTTCGGGGGTCATGGCTTCCATCCCTTCCTTCGAGCAGGCCTTTCTCATCGCTTTCCATCATAACGCCAAGAAGCTGAAAATCTCGCTTGACCTTCTCGCCGACTTTGGTATTATAAACAAGCGCGTTCGTTTGGGGATATAGCTCAGCTGGGAGAGCGCATGACTGGCAGTCATGAGGTCAGGGGTTCGATCCCCCTTATCTCCACCAGAAACTCGGGGCGGCGGACAGGTTCCGCCGCCTTTTTGTTACTCCGGGCCCATGGCGCAGCGGTTAGCGCAGAGGACTCATAATCCTTTGGTCGTAGGTTCGAATCCTACTGGGCCCACCATCCCATTTCCTATCAGCTATCCCCATGCCTGCCGAGGTCGGCAAAAACGGACAGTTTTGCGCTGATTCTGTCTCTTTTTGCCGACTTCGGCCGACAAGAACGACGATACGATGCCGACATAACGAAAACAGGTCACGGCGATTCATGCCGTGACCTGCGGAAATGTTGGTGGGCGATGCTGGATTCGAACCAGCGACCCCATCCGTGTGAAGGATGTGCTCTACCCCTGAGCCAATCGCCCTTAGCGAAAGCCATTCTAACAGAAGATGGCTTACCGTGGTACGAGAAAACTATCTTCCTACAATAGCCTCCCTGAGCATGAGCACGTAGGCGTCGGCGCCCTCGGGACGCAGGTGGGTGCCGTCGTCCCAGAAGTACTCGTCATGGCCCGCGCTCGTCCCGTACCAGTCGATGACCGCGCAGTTGTCGTAATCTGCGGCTACCTTGTAGAAGAGCTCGTTGTTCATATCCTGAAGGGCGAGCGGCACGCGGCACGTCACGAGATAGACACGGCGCTCACCGCACATCTCGATGAGCGTGCGTACGTCCTCCTCGTCCGCTACGCCATTATCGCCGAGCGACCAGACGATCACATCGCCGTCGATACCCTGGTCCCAGACGCTCTGCAGGATCTCGGGCCCGGTGTAGAGCTGGCGGCTCACTTGGGCGTCCATGTGGCCGTAAGGGAACATCGCGTTGAACTGGATCTCGGCGCCCAGCGGCACCGAGTCGCCGATAAGGATGACCGGTGCGTTCGTGGCACCCGTCTCCTCGTCGATCTCGTAGTTGGTGAAGCGGTTGATGGCCTTGATGGCGGGCTCGAACCCCGTGTTGTCGAACATGGTGCCGTCGATGGGGTAGTAGGTGCGCTCACGAGCGGGGGAGAGGGGCTTCTTCTCGCCCTCGGGCTCTTCCTCGGGCTGGGCCTCCTGCTCGGCCTCGGCAGGAGGCGTGGGCTCGGCGACCTGCTGCGTGGTGGCGGGGATGACGGAGAGGAGCAGCGCGCACACCACGCCCAGAGCGCTCAGGACGCGTGCGACGGGCGGGAATCCCGTGATGATCGTCTCGGTCGCCTCGCGCCTGCGGCCCCCGCTCACGCTCACCGTGCGCTTGGCCTCGAAGATGCGGTAGGAGACCTCGGCGACCGCGGCGATGATGGCGAACTGCAGGAGGTTCTCCCAGACCTCGAGCACGCGGGTGCGTGTGGCGGGATTCATGATGAGCAGCAGCGGGTAATGCCAGAGGTAGAGCGAGAACGAGCGCTTCCCGAGCACCGCGAACGGGGCGAACGAGAACACGCGGGAGAAGATCGATGTCTCGCGGACGATCGCGAGGACCATCACGGCGGAGCAGGCAGCGAGCAGGAGGAATCCGCCGTAGTAGGGGAACGAGCTGTAACCGTTGACCCTGAGCGAGAACACGACGATGACCGCGAGCGAGACCGTCGCGGCGATCGTGAGCACCGCGTCGGAGACGAGCGGCTTGACCATGCGGTCCTGCCTGCCCGGGCGCTCGCCGGAGCGCTTCCGGTAGGCGAGGATCGGGGCGATCTCCGCGGCGAACGCACCCATGAGCATCTCTCCGGCTCGCGTGTCGAGGCCGTAGTAGACGCGGTTGGTGTCCGCCTGCGGGTCGTAGAGGACCGCCATGACCACCTGCGAGGCGATCGCGAGAACCAGGCAGATGATCACGCGTGCCCTGCGGCGCACACGGAGCTTGTCGAGGACGATCAGGACGAGCGGCCACAGGATGGAGAACTGCATCATGACCGCGAGGTACCAGAAGTGGGTGAGCGGCGAGGGCAGTCCGGCGGCGGCGAAGTAGGAGACGTTGCGGACGATGTAGTACCAGTTCTCGAAGAACAGCAGCGCGGGGATGACGTCGTCCTTCATCTTGGGGAGGAGCGGGCGCGCTATGATGAGCGCGACCACGGCGACGACCGCGACGACGGCGAGCATGACGGGCAGCAGGCGCATGAAGCGTCGTTTGAGATGGTCGAGGTAGGAGAACGAGCCCTTCTCCGAAAGAGCGCGGTCGACGCTCACGGTGAGCAGATAGCCTGCGATGACGAAGAAGACGGTGACGCCCGAGTATCCGCCGGGGAGCCATGCGGGCTTGGCGTGGAAGATGATGATGGCGATGATGGCGAAGAGCCTCAGCCCGTCGATTCCCGCGATGTAGCGCTTCTTGGATGCCACCCAGCTGTCCTCTACGACGAACGTCCATAAACATATATACGATACCGCATCGGAATACATCCGCGCTGCCGCCACCTCGTGATTTTTGTCAAACACATCGCGAGCGGTCGCCCCTACAATAGATGCGTTGCCTACGACACGTCCCGAGGAGCCGCACCTTGATCGCCCTTGCCGACAAGATATCGAAATCGTTCGGAGCCCAGGTCCTCTACACCGGCGCCACCCTGCAGCTCAACGCGGGTGAACGCTGGGCGCTCGTCGGTCCCAACGGCGCGGGGAAGACCACGCTGCTGAAGATCCTCATGGGCGAGGAGTCCGCCGACGAGGGCACGGTGAGCTTCGCGCGCGACACGACCATCGGCTATCTCGAGCAGGAAACCCGCATCTCCGAGGACAAGAGCGCCCTCAAGGAGGTCATCGACTCCGCGCACGAGGTCAGGGAGGCGGGACACATGCTCGGCGAGCTCGAGCACGCCATCTCCGTCGAGCAGGACGAGGCGGCGCGTAACGCGCTGCTCGACCGCTACGGCCACACCCGCGAGCGCTTCGAGCGCCTCGGCGGCTACGAGCTGGAATCGCGCGCCCGCGCCATCCTGGGCGGCATCGGATTCCCCGTGTCCGAGTTCGACAAGCCCGCCTCGGAGTTCTCGGGCGGATGGCAGATGCGCATCGCCCTCGCCAAGCTCCTCCTGCGCCATCCCGACCTGCTGCTGCTCGACGAGCCCACCAACCACCTCGATTTCGAGAGCGTGCTGTGGTTCGAGCAGTTCCTCTCGACCTACGACGGCGCCGTCCTCATCGTCTCTCACGACCGCTCGTTCATGGACGCCTGCGTCACCCACGTGGCGTCGCTCGAGAACCGCATGCTCGTGACCTACGCCGGCAACTACTCCTCCTACCTCAAGCAGCGCGAGGACAACCTCGAGCAGCTCAAGGCCAAGCGTGCCGCGCAGGAGCGCGATATTGCGCACATGGAGGTCTTCATCGACCGCTTCCGCTACAAGCCCACCAAGGCGAAGCAGGTCCAGGAGCGCGTCAAGCGCGTCGAGAAGATTCGCGAGGAGCTCGTCGTCCTGCCCGAGCAGAACAAGCGCGTGCGCTTCTCGTTCCCGTCGCCGCCTCGCACGGGAGATACCGTCGTGAGCCTCGAGGGCATCGCGAAGAGCTACGGCGACAACCTCGTCTACGAGGACGTCGACCTCACGTTCTACCGCGGGGACCACGTCGCCCTGATCGGCCCCAACGGTGCCGGCAAGACCACGCTCATGAAGCTGATCGGGAAGCGCCTCGAGCCTACGCGCGGCACCGTCGGCTATGGGCAGAACGTGACCTGCGCCTACTATGCCCAGCATCAGCTCGAGTCGCTCGATGAGGCGAACACCGTGCTCGGCGAGATCGACACGGTGGCGCCCAGCTGGACATCATCCGAGGAGCGCCGCCTGCTCGGCGCGTTCCTCTTCCACGGCGACGATGTCGACAAGCGCGTCTCGGTGCTCTCCGGCGGCGAGCGCGCCCGCCTCGCGCTGGCGAAGATGCTCGTCTCGCCCGACCCGCTGCTCTTGCTCGACGAGCCGACCAACCATCTCGATATCGACTCGGTCGACATCCTCGAGCGCGCCCTCAAGGAGTTCGACGGCACCATCGTCCTCATCTCCCACGACGAGCACCTGATCCGCGCCATCGCGACCAAGATCGTCGACGTGCGCGACCACAAGGTGACGCTCTACGACGGCGACTACGACTACTACCGCTTCAAGCGCGCCGAGCTCGAGGCAAAGAATCCATCCCCGGTTCCTCCCCGAGGAGAATCGAGCAAAGCCCTTCAGGGAGAGACCAAGGAGGCAAGCTCGAGCATTGGTGCTCCTGCGGCGGGCAGGAACGTGAAGACCAAGGAGCAGAGGCGGCAGGAGGCCGAGGAGCGGCAGGCCCGCTCCCGCGCGCTGAAGGGCACGAAGGACCGTCTCAAAGCGGTCGAGGCGGCGCTCGAACCTGCGCAGAAGCGCTACGAGGAGCTCATGGCGCTCATGGCGTCGGAGGAGCTCTACAACGATGCCAAGCGGTTCGACGAGTGCATGACCGAGTACACGGCGCTCTCGAAGAAGATTCCGCTCCTCGAGGCGGAATGGCTCGAGCTCTCCGAACAACTCGAGAACGCCCAGTAGCGGGACATCCTGCAGATAATGGGGAATTCCCCACGACGGATCACGCGCGCTGCGAATGACGGTATCATTGAATAGTTGTGGATTCCGACCTCGCCGCCGTTGAGCGCCGCGAGAGGGGAGTGGAGTTGTCAGGCTTTCTGGCAGGCCCGTACGGCCGCTACATCATGATGGCCATCAGCGTCGCGCTCGTCGCGGTCTCCGCATCCATCCACGAATTCGCCCATGGCTGGATGGCCCTGCGCTGCGGCGATCCCACGGCCAAGGAGGCGGGCCGCCTCACCCTGAACCCCCTCGCGCATCTCGACCCCTTCGGGTCGTTCATGCTCCCGCTCATGATGGCTCTTGCGGGCATGCCGGTCTTCGCCGCTGCGAAGCCCGTGCCCTTCAACCCGCGCAGGCTCAACAATCCCGCCCGCGATGAGGCGCTCGTCGCCCTCGCGGGACCGGTCAGCAACATCATCCAGGCTCTCGTCGCCGCCGCGCTGCTCTACCTCGAGATCACGTTCCTCGAACCGCTCGCCCTGCGCGACCGCTTCAACGGGGGTTTCGGCTACGACATCTTCTACCTGCTCGTCCTCATCACGAACTCGTACCTCTACGTTAACCTGAGCCTTGCCTTCTTCAACCTCATCCCCATCCCGCCGCTCGATGGGTCCAAGCTCATCTCGCCGTTCCTCAAGGGCGAGAGCCGCCGTATCTACAACACGCTTCAGGCGTATTCCCTGCCCATCCTCATGATCGTGCTCTACGTCGTGCCCACGGTCTTCAGGGTCGATCCGCTGGGCTGGTACTTCGACCTGACCGTCGACAACGTCTACGACCTGCTGACCTTCTGGTGGTAGCCATGTCGTACCGTGTGACAACATCGGCGTTCTCCGGACCCTTCGACCTGCTGCTGCACCTTGTCGGCAGGCAGAAGGTCGCCATAGGATCGATCTCGATCGCGGAGGTCGCCGACCAGTACCTCGCGGAGGTCGAGCGCATGAGCGACCTCGACCTCGATGTCGCGAGCGACTTCGTGCTCGTCGCGTCGACGCTGCTCGACATCAAAGCCGCCTCGCTCGTGCCCGACCGTTCGGTACGTCCCTCGCGCGACGAGTTCGACGACGAGGACGACCTCGCGGCGCTCTCTCCCGAGGAGGCGCGCGAGGTCCTCATCGCCCGCCTCATCGCCTACAAGCAGTTCAGGAACGTGGGCGCCTCTCTTGCGGCGCGCATGGAAGCCGAGAGCCGCATGGTCCCGCGCTCGGCGGGTCCCGACCCCGAGTTCCTGAACCTCATGCCCGACTACCTCGACGGCATCTCCCTGCGGAGCCTCGCGGTCATCTGCGCCGATCTCGACAGCAGCCGCGAGAGCCTGCTGCTGGAGGCCGAGCACATCGCGCCGCATCGTCTCCCCATCGGCCTCACCGTCGCATCGGTGGACCGCCAGATGAGGGCGCGCGGGCGCATGAGCTTCACCGAGCTCCTCGATGGCCAGGACAGCCCCGAGGCCATCGTCGCCACCTTCCTCGCGGTGCTCGAGCTCTTCAAGCGCGGGATGGTGGAGGTGCATCAATCGGAGATCTTCGGCGAAATCGACATCGAGCACGTCGAGGGCGCCGGGGAGTTCCGCATCGAGGACAGCGATTTCGACTACGAGACGAACGGGGAGTGACCATGCTGCGTCTGAACGGCCTGTCGGGGGATACGCTCAAGGGGGCGCTCGAGGCCCTGCTGCTCGTCTCGAACGAGTCCGTCTCGGCGACCGACCTCGCCGCGGTGCTCGATGTCGATCCCGGGGACGCCGCATCGGCGCTTGCCGAGCTCGCCGCAGAGTACCTCGACTGCAACCGCGGCTTCCAGCTGCGCGAGGTCGCAGGCGGCTGGCGCCTCTTCACCCATCCCGCCTTCCACGAGCAGGTCGAGCGTTTCGTGCTCTCCTGGGATACGCGCAAGCTCTCCCAGGCGGCCCTCGAGACCCTCTCGGTGATCGCGTACCACCAGCCGGTCACCCGCGAGGGCATCCGCGCCGTCCGCGGCGTCAACTCCGACGGCGTCATCAACTCGCTGCGCGAGAAGGGCCTCGTCCGCGAGGTCGGCCGCGAATCAGACCGCGGCCAGGCGATCCTCTACGGTACGACCCAGCTCTTCCTCGAGCATTTCGGCCTGCGCTCGCTGCGCGACCTTCCCCCGCTCGAGGACTTCGCCCCCGACGAGGAGTCCAAGCGCTTCATCCGCGAGCGCCTCTCGGGCTCGTCGTTCGCTTCGACGCTCGAGGAGGCTGCCGACGACCTCGATGACGAGCGCTTGCTCGGCGAGGACTCCTACGACGAGGATGACGTCTACGACGAGCTCGAGGATATCCTCGACGATGACGAGGTGCCCTTCGATGACTGATCTGCCCGACGGCTATACGATGCGGCTCCAGCGCTTCCTCGCGCGCGCCGGCGTCTCGAGCCGACGCGGATCGGAGCGCCTCATGACCGAGGGCCGTGTCCGCGTGAACGGGCGCGTCGTGACCGAGCTCGGCAGCAAGGTCGACCCCGTGCGCGATGTGGTGACCGTCGACGGTCGCGCCTACACGCTCGCGAACAGCCACTGCTACCTGCTGCTCAACAAGCCCGCGGGCTACCTCACCACGATGAGCGACCCGTATGGCAGGCCGACCGTCGCCGACCTCGTCCCCGTCGACGAGTATCCCGGGCTCTATCCGGTCGGCCGCCTCGATGCCGACACCACGGGCTGCCTGCTCTTCACGACCGACGGGAAGGTGGGCCAGAACCTCCTGCATCCCTCGCATCATGTGGACAAGGTCTACATCGCCTGCATCGCGGGTGTCCTCTCGCCCGGCGAGATCGCCGCGCTCGAGCGGGGCGTCGACATGGACGATTGCACGGCCTCGCCCGCCGAGGTGGAACCCCTCGCCGACGACGACCCGCGCGTCGCGCTCGTGCGGCCTGCCGGCCTCCAGGAGCGCGAGCATGCGGTCGCGCTCACCATCCACGAGGGGCGGAAGCACCAGGTCAAGCGCATGTTCCTCGCAGTCGGCCATCTTGTGCACGCGCTCTACCGCCAGAGCTTCGGACCGCTGTCCGTCGAGGACCTGCCCGAGGGCTCCTGGCGTCTCTGCGCATCCGATGAGGTCGAGGCCCTGTTGGCGGCCGCCGGTCTCGCAGGTGATATCGAAAATGGAACCGGATCTACAACCGGAGGGAGTGATCGCTAGATGATCGTCGCCATCGACGGGCCTGCGGGCTCGGGAAAGTCGACCGTCGCCAAGGCAATCGCGAAGAGGTGCGGGCTCACCCTGCTCGACACGGGCGCCATGTACCGTTCCTGCGCATTGCTCGCCGTCCAGGCGGGCCTCGACGTGTACGATCCCGCCAACGTCGACGCCATCGTGGATATCGCACGTGCCGCAGATATCCGCTTCGAGCAGCGCGAGGAGCGCCAGGGCGTCTTCGCGAACGGCCAGGATGTCACGGCCGAGATCAGGACGCACGAGATCGACGTCGCCGTCTCTCCCGTCTCCGCCATTCCCGGCGTTCGTGAGGCCATGGTCGCCCAGCAGCGCGCTATCGCCGAGGACGCGAACGTCGTCGCCGAGGGCCGCGATATCGGCACGGTGGTCTTCCCGAATGCCGACGTGAAGGTCTTCCTCACGGCAGATCCCGAGGCGCGGGCCCTGCGCCGTGCCGTCCAGCGTGCCGGTGGAGACGCTGCCAAGGACAAGGATGCGACCGCCGACCAGGCCGCTGTCGAGGAGATCCTCGCAGACCTGAAGCGCCGCGACGCCTACGATTCCGGCCGCGAGGTTGCGCCGCTCAAGCCCGCCGAGGATGCGGTGCATATCGATTCGTCGCTCCTCTCGGTCGACGAGGTCGTCGCAAGCATCCTCTCGCTGAACGAGGGGCTCAAGGCGATGGATTCCACATCCGTTCCCGCAGAGCCTGCACCTGAACCTGAGGTCGAGGCTTCTGCCGCGCCCGAACCCGAGCCCGCACCCGCGCCGAAGGGGGAGAGGAAACCCTCCGCCAAGGCTTCGAGGAACGCCAAGTCCTCCGACGGTCCGATGCGCGCGTTCGCAGGCAACTCGTTCGAGGATTACTATGACCACGCGATGTCCGAGTATCCGCTGCTCACGCGTGCATTCTACGGTGTCGTGATCGGCGTCGTCGGCGGCGTCACCAAGCTTCTGTGGCCTTGGAATATCGAGGGCATCGACAAGCTCCTCGATAGGAGCCACGGCCGCATGATCATCATGAACCACGCCGGCTTGCTCGATCCGTTGCTCGTCATCGTCTCCTGCGGCGTGCGCGGCATCGCCGTGCGTCCGATCTTCAAGAGCGAGTTCAACGTGAACAAGCTCACCACCTGGTTCTTCTCGCGTGTTGGCGGCATCCCCGTGAACCGCGGAACCGCAGATATGAAGGCCCTCCGACGCGCCCGCGCCGCCCTCGAGCGCGGCGAGAACGTCCTCGTGTTCCCTGAGGGCACGCGCATCAAGTCCGATGACGAGGAGATTACGATCCACGGCGGTTTCGCGCTCATGGCGCAGCTCGCCAAGGCACCGGTGCTTCCCACCGCTATCGTCGGTGTGCGGGACCTGCGTCCCCGGGGTGCCAAGATCCCCAAGTTCTTCAAGCGCGTCTATGCGAAGGTCGGTGAGGAGATCACGTTCGAGTCTCTCGGCGTGAAGGGCAAGAAGCAGCAGGTCGAGGCTATGGAGAAGCTCGCCATGGAGAAGGTCTACGAGCTGCGCGACCTTCTGCGCGCGGAGCATCCGGGGAAGATGTAGCCATGGCCGAGGTCAGGGTCGCGGAGCATGCGGGTGCATGCTATGGCGTCGAGCGCGCACTCCAGCTCGCGTGGGACGCCGTCGATTCCTTCGAAGGGGAAATCTTCACCCTCGGCCCCCTCATCCACAATCCCCGCGTGGTCGCCGGCCTCGAAGCCATGGGCGCTCATGTCGTCTCGCGCGTCGATGATGCGGCGGGAGGAACCCTGATCCTGCGGACGCATGGGGTCTCCCCGCATGAGGAGCAGCGCGCACGGGAGGTCTGCACGAAGGTGATCGATGCGACCTGTCCGTTCGTCAAGCGCGTCCACATCGAGGTGGAGCGGCTGAGGCGCGATGGGTACGAGGTCGTCATCGTGGGCGAGCCCGGTCATCCCGAGGTTGTCGCCACCCTGGGCCACGCCCCGGGCGCGCACATCATCTCCGCTCCCGAGGACGTGGCGTACGCATCTCTCGGCGACCGCGTGGGCATCGTCGTCCAGACGACCCTCACGGAATCGACCTTGAACGCTGTCGTCGATGCCATCGACGACGGGACGCGCGAGGTCAAGCTCGTGAATACCATCTGCGAGGCCACGGCGCTCCGCCAGGCCGCCGCTTCGGATCTCGCCCGCACGTCCGACGCGATGGTCGTGATCGGCGGCAGGAACTCCGCCAACACCACGCATCTCGCGGAGATCTGCGCGGCCATCTGCCCGCGCACCTTCCATATCGAGAACGCCGAGGAGCTCGATCCCGATTGGTTCTCAGGGGCATCTGCGATTGGAGTCACCGCCGGCGCATCGACGCCCTCGTCCCAGATCGACTCGGTCGTCAAGGCGCTCGAGCAGCTTCCGTAAGGGGGTTCCATGGCCGAACGTGCCGACTATGCACCGACCGAGACCCCCGGCATCGGGGCGTGGGTCGCTTCCGTCGAGGAGGGGAGTCCCGCCGATTGCGCGGGCATCGAGCCGGGCATGCGCATCCTTTCCGTGAACGGCGCCGAGCTGCCCGACATCATCGCATGGCGCTGGGAGACCGACGGTGCTTATTGCGAGCTCGAAGTCCTCGACCCGCATGACGGCCTCGTATACGGCGCGGAGCTCTACCGCGAGGCGGGGGAGGACTGGGGCATCGAATTCACCGATGTCCTGTTCGACGGCGTCCGCACCTGCGTGAACGGCTGCATCTTCTGCTTCATGAGCATGCTGCCGCCCGATGCGCGCGCCTCGCTCAGCCTGCGCGACGACGACTTCAGGCTCTCGTTCCTTCAGGGAAACTTCGTGACGCTCACGAACGTCTCGGACGAGGATGTCCAGCGGATCATCGAGTGCCGTCTCGAGCCCATGAACGTCTCGCTCCACGCTATCTCTCCCGATATCCGCAAACGCCTCATCGGGAAGCACGCGCAGCGCGGCATCGACGTGCTCGAGCAGCTCATGGAAGCGGGTATCGAGATCCATGCGCAGATCGTGCTCTGCCCCGATCTCAATGACGGCGACGAGCTTGCGAAGACGCTCGATTACATCGAGGCGCATCCCCAGATCACCTCGACGGCTCTTGTTCCCGTGGGTTACACAAAGCACCAGAAGCGGTTCGAGCGTTCGTACGTCTCGGATCGGGAGGCTTCCCTCAGGGTTGTCGAACAGGTGAGGCCCTACCAGGAGCGCGCACGCCAGAAGTATGGACAGACGCGTTTCCAGCTGTCCGACGAGTTCTACCTTGCAGCGGGGGTCGAGGTGCCGCCTGCCGAGGAGTACGACGGCTACCCGCAGTTCTACGACGGGATCGGCATGCTGCGGAGCTTCCTCGACGAGCTGGCGGAATGCTGCTCCGAGCGCACCGATGACATCGCGCGCATCACGGCCGGCCTCGATAAGAGCGGTCGCACCGCGGTCCTCGTGTGCGGAGAAGCTGCCTATGGGGTCATGTCATCGCTCGCCGCTGTGTTCGGCGGCCGCATGGCAGCCCAAGCCATACGCAACGATTACTTCGGTGGAGATGTCAACGTGACGGGTCTTATCGTCGAATGCGACCTGCTCGACCAGCTCCCGAGCAGCCTCGACGGCACCCTTGTCATCCTGCCCGAAGTCATGTTCAACAGCGACATGCTCACGCTCGACGGCGGATCATTCGACAGCATCGACCAGGCAATCTCCAAACGCGGGGGAGAGGCGCTTCTCGCAGTCACCACGCCGCACTGCCTGCTCGACACGCTGCTTGCCGCTTTGGGCGCCTAACCGTGGTATTCAGGTGAGCTGGGCGGGATTACTTGGTGCTCGACGCCTGTTTTCTCGCAAACGATTGGCCGACGCCAACCGCAACGGCGGATAGGATCAGGAGCACGAAGAAACCGATGTGGGTGGGCGCTTCGATGGTTACCGACGACAAATCGAAGATCCTGGTGAAGACCCACACGATGCCGGAGCAGACCGCGCCGACGGCATTCGCGGCAACCTGGCTGGCCGCGAACATCTCGTTCACAAGGAACGACCAATTGGCAAAGGGACGCAGGAAAACGAGGAATTCCGCGTTGGCCCTGAAATTGGCGTAGGTCAGAAACCCTATCGCACCGACAAAAGCGAGGAACGTGACAACTGGGAAGATGTCCGCATCAGCGTCCTTATCGGATGCTATGAGCTCAGATGCCCAGCCGGCAAGGGCGAACACGGCGAGGATCGCCGCCAAACCCGCAAGCGACAAGGGGCCGTTGGGAAAGAACCCACCCAGGATGCCGCCCAAGAACACGGGAACAACCCCGAGGGCGATCTGCGCCAGCCTGATGACAATAGCATTGAAGCTGATCTGGCCTTTGACGATGGCGATGAACCACATGACGAGCACGATGGCAGCCCAAACCAGGCCTATGATCGTCGCCACGCGCAGGAGATAGAACGAGAAGGTTCCATAGAGCCAGTTCTGGTAATCGTCCATTCCCGCGGTTATGCAGGTAAACCAGATGGGAGCGCCGAACCCCAGCGTGAAGAGGACGATCGCGCCCTCCACCTCTTCTCCTCCCAGAAGCACACCGTACAAACCGAGCCCGGCGAAGATGAGGTAGAACCCGAGGATAGGCCACATGAGCAGCCCGAACTCGCCCGAGATAGCCTCAAGCGCAAAGGAGCTCGATGCGAGGAAATAGACGAACAGCGGAAGGGCAAGCGGACGCAGGAAGGGCAGCCCGCCTTCGCCGGCCGATAATCCGATGAGGATGAAGCCGAGAAGCGCGCACGCTATGCCGTCGGCGAACAGCTCGGGGTTCGTTCCAAACGGAACCACGATGGCCGTGATGGAAACCGCGGCGATGATGGTGAGGATGGCACCGCCCTCGAAATCGAGAACGGGATCATCGTATCCGAAAAAGCCGCCGTCCCCATCGGGGAAGAAGTGCATCATCTCGGTCTCCTAACCTAAGGGCCTTCCTATACAGACGGTACGCCTGCAACGCGCCCCTGTGTTTGGAATCACCTATCTTGATGCAGCTTTGTTACGTAACGAAATGCCGCCGGAATACCGGCGGCTTTGCGGTGCTCTGTCGTGATGCAGGCTTACAGCTGATCCCAGATGGGATAGATATAGTCCCAGACCTCCTGCGCATCAGAATCGCTAATTGGGGCGAAGCTGACAAGGTCCTGGACGAAGTCATCCATCGTGTAGCCGCCCTTCTTGGCGGAGGAGATGAGCGCGCAAAGGAATTCCTTGTGCGTGTCGGTGAGCACTCCGCCCGCGATGCTGTCGAGAAGATCGTCGGGAATCTCGATGCCATCGAAAACCTTGTTATCTGCCATTGCAGTTCCTATCTCTCGTTGCGCCGGGTTCCTATTCGGTCTTTCTACCCCTATACGTAAGCGCAGACGATTCCGTCTCAGAATCGAGAAGATTAGTTTCCAAGTGATGAAGTATGTAACGCATCATTCGTCAAAGCTGCAGGAACGCGTTCCAAACGGCTGGAATGCGCCATCTATTCCCGCTTCTGCTATCATTGAGAAGTTAACCGCATAGTCTGAGGAGTGCCATGCCCAAACCTATCGTAGCTATCGTCGGGCGTCCTAACGTGGGAAAGTCCACGCTGGTCAATCGTTTAGCCGAGGCACGGGATGCCATCGTCCACGAGTCGCGCGGCGTCACCCGCGACCGTTCGTACCACACCACCGACTGGAACGGGCGCTCCTTCGTGCTCGTCGACACCGGCGGCATCGAATCGATCAAATCCACCGACAGCTTCGCCCCGCGCATCCGCGAGCAGGCGCTCGCCGCATGCGACGAGGCCGATGTCATCATCTTCGTCGTGGATGGCTCGGTCGGCGTGACCGACGAGGACGAGGAGGTCGCGCGCATCCTGCGCAAGGGCGACAAGCCCGTCTTCCTCATGGTCAACAAGTGCGATGACCCCGACCACGAGGATGAGAAGCTCTGGGAGTTCTGGTCGCTCGGCATCGGCGAGCCGATGCCGCTCTCCGCGCTCCACGGACACGGGACGGGAGATCTGCTCGATGAGATCGTCGCGGCGCTCCCCGAGGAGACCGATGACGAGGACGATGTGGTCGAGGACCTCTCGATCGCCATCATCGGACGCCCCAACGTGGGCAAGTCGTCGCTCACCAACCGCCTGCTCGGAGCCAACCGCTCGATCGTCTCCGATGTCGCGGGGACCACGCGCGATGCCATCGACTCCTTCGTCGACCACAACGGCACGATCATCAAGATTGTCGACACCGCGGGCATCCGCAAGCAGAACCAGGTGCATGAGGACGTCGAGTACTACAGCTACGTGCGCGGCCTCATGGCTATGGACAAGGCCGATGTCTGCCTGCTCGTGGTCGACTCCTCGATCGGCGTCACCGAGCAGGACCAGAAGCTCGCCAACATGGCGGTCGACCGCGGCTGCGCCATCGTCATCCTGCTCAACAAATGGGACCTCATCGACGAGCCCCAGAAGCAGACCGACCTCATGCAGTCGCTCGCGCAGCGCATGGCATTCGCCCCCTGGGCGCCCACGCTCAACATCTCCGCGCTCACGGGCCGTGCCGTGGGAAAGGTCTTCGATGCCGCCCTCGCTGCGGCGCAGGCGCATCGTGCCCAGATCAGGACCTCCGAGCTCAACGACTTCCTCGCCGCGCTCCGCGAGGGCGGGCATACGGTCAGCGAGAAGGGCCGCCGCCTCAAGCTCATGTACGCAACCCAGACGGGAACGGAACCGCCCGTCTTCACGTTCTTCTGCAATTTCCCCGATCTCGTCGACGACAACTTCGAGCGCTATCTCGAGAACCGTATCCGCGAGCGCTTCGACCTCACGGGTACCCCCATCCGTCTGCGGTTCCGCAAGAAGAGCGAGTGATGACCATGGCACGACTCATCTTCCCGACCATCCTGTCCTGCATCATCGCCTACCTGCTCTGCGGCATTCCCTTCGGCCTGCTCGTCGCCAGGGCGCACGGCGTCGATGTCCGCAAGGTGGGTTCCGGGAACATCGGAACCACCAACGTCGCGCGAGCTGCGGGCGTGGGCGCATCAGGACTCACGCTGCTGCTCGACGCGGGCAAGGGCTTCGTCTCCATGATGATCGCACGCCTCATCATCCCCGCGATGGGGCAGGTCGAGGTCAAGGCCATCGCTCCGGATCAGCCCTCAGGCATCGTCATCGCCATCGTCTACGTCGCATGCATCTGCGGCCACGTCTTCTCGTGCTACCTCAAGTTCCACGGCGGCAAGGGAATCGCCACGGGCTTCGGGGCGGCTCTCGCCTTCAAGTGGCAGATCGCGCTCTGCCTGCTCGTCGTGTTCCTCGTGGTGGTGCTGCCCACGCGTTTCGTCTCGCTCGCCTCATGCTCTGCGGCGGCGTCGCTGCCCATCCTTGGGCTCATCTTCGGCGTCGCGCCCGTCTCGCTCATCCCGCTCGCCGCAGTCGCGGCGCTCGTGATCTGGGCGCATCGCTCCAACATCCGCAAGCTCCTCAAGGGGGAGGAGAAGCGGTTCTCGTTCAATTCCGAGAGGAAGGCGTAGGGTTTGCGTCGCGTGGCCATCATAGGCGCGGGCTCCTGGGGAACAGGCATCACGGCCCTCGTGGCCCCGCATGCCGATGAGGTCTGCCTCTGGGCTCGGGAGGAGCGCATCGCACGATCGATCACCGAGGAGCACCGCAATCCCGTCTATCTCACGGATGCGCTGCTCGCATCCAACGTCGTCGCCTCAACATCGATGGCCGCCGCCGTCGATGGCGCCGGCGCCATCATCCTCGCATCTCCGTCCGCATACCTTCGGGCGACGGTCCGCGACCTCGCCCCGCACATCTCGGGCGACGTTCCCGTCCTCGTTCTCACGAAGGGCATCGAGACGCCATCGCACAAGCTCATGCACGAGGTCGTCGCCGATGAGATCGGAAACCCGCGCCGCATCGCTGTGCTCGCCGGCCCCAACCACGCGGAGGAGATCGTGCACGGTGCCGTGTCCGCGGCCGTCATCGCCTCCGAGGATCCGGACATCGCCCTCGTCTTCCAAAACCTCCTCGCCTCGAGCGTCTTCCGCGCCTACACGTCCGACGATATCGTCGGCGTCGAGGTGTGCAGCGCCGTCAAGAACGTCATCGCCATCGCCTGCGGTATCGCCGCCGGCAGGGGAGCGGGCGACAACACGCTCGCGGCGCTCATGACGCGCGGCATCGCGGAGATCGGTCGCATGGTCTCGGTCCTTGGCGGCAATCCGCTTACGGCCATGGGGCTCGCGGGCATGGGCGACCTCGTCGTGACCTGCACCTCACAGCATTCGCGCAACCGCACCTTCGGCGAGGCGCTCGTGGCCGGCGAGACGCTCGAGCAGTACCAGGCGCGCACCCACATGGTCGTCGAGGGCGCCCGCGCCTGCGTGAGCGTCTGCGAGCTCGCCGATGAACGCGGGATCGAGGCTCCCATCTCGCACGTCGTGAACGATGTGCTCTACCACGGGCTCTCCATCGACGGTGCAGTCGAGTGCCTGCTCGGACGTGTTCCCAACGAGGAATTCTACGGTTATTCGAGGAACGGAGCCGTATCATGACCAAGCCGATCTCCATCGCACCGTCCATCCTGTCCGCCGACTTCATGGGGCTCGGCGCCGATCTCGACGCCGTCGCGACCGCGGATTGGGTGCACTACGATGTCATGGACGGCCATTTCGTTCCCAACCTCTCGTTCGGTCCGGGCATCCTGAAGCAGGTCAAAGCCCGCACCGCGCTTCCCGTCGACGCGCACCTCATGGTGTCGAATCCCGACGATGTCATCGATGACTACATCAAGGCGAGGGCCGACCTCGTCACCTTCCATCTCGAAGCTGCGCGCGACGCTGCCGAGATGATCGGGCGCATCCATGCGTCAGGGCGTGGAGCCGGCATCGCCATCAGCCCCGACACGCCTGCCGAGGCAGTCTTCCCGTACCTCGCCGACATCGAGCTCATCCTCGTCATGACGGTCTACCCGGGGTTCGGCGGCCAATCCTTCATCGACGCCATGCTTCCCAAGATCGCACAGGTCAGGGCCGCGTGCGACCGCATCGGCGCCGACCCATGGATCCAGGTCGACGGCGGCATCGGTCCCGACACCGTCAGGCGCGCCGCCGATGCCGGAGCGAACCTGCTCGTCGCGGGCAGCGGTGTCTACGGAGCCCGGGACCGCGCGGCGCGCATCGCGGAGCTCAAACGCATCGCAGAGGGGGCGTAGGCTTTGACCGTCTACCTCGACCATGCCGCTTCCTCGCCGCTTCGCCCCGAGGCGCTCGCAGCCCTCGCCGCCTATGCGTCGTCCGATTATGCGGGGGCGAACCCCAACTCGCTCCACACGCCCGGGCGCGAGGCGGCTCGCGCGCTCGAGGGCGCGCGCAAGAACCTCGCGCGAACCATAGGACGTTCCGTTCGTCCTGCGGAGGTGCTCTTCACCTCGGGTGGAACCGAAAGCGACAACCTCGCGGTCTTCGGCCTCGCTGAAGCTGCGCGTATGAAGGACAGCGCACGCGACGTCGTGGTCATCTCCGCGATCGAGCACGAGGCGGTGCTCACCTGCGCTCCCGAGCTCAGGAACCGCGGCTTCGAGGTACGCACCGTGATGCCCACGCGAGACGGCTTCATCGAACCCGCTGCGCTCGAGCCGCTTCTCGACCGTCGCGTCGCGCTCGTCTCCATCATGACCGCGAACAACGAGACCGGCATCGTCCAGCCTGTCCGGGAGCTCGCCGCCTGCGCGCATGCCGTCGGCGCGCTCTTCCACACCGATGCCGTCCAGGCATTCACGCGCGTCCCGCTCGATGCCGATGCGGTCGACGCGCTCTCCGTCACCGCCCATAAGGTCGGCGGCCCCGTGGGCGTCGGCGCCCTGTTCCTTAAATCAGGCGTCCGCCTGAAGCCACGCCTCCACGGGGGCGGGCAGGAGCGCGGACTCCGTCCCGGCACCCAGAACGTTTCCGGCGCCCTCGCCTTCGCGGCAGCTGCCAAGGCATCCGCCTCGGCCCATGCCGGGCACGCCGGAGAGCTCCGCATCCTGTCTCAGACCGTCGTAGACAAGCTCGTTGCCGCCGACCGCGGCATCTTCCCGACGGCAGACGTCCCCTTCGATGGACGGCGCCTTCCCGGAACGGTCAGCGTGTTCGTGCGCGGCATCGAGGCGGGCTCGGTCCTGCTCGCGCTCGACGCGGCGGGATTCGCGATCTCATCGGGGTCCGCATGTTCCGCCGCATCGCTCGATCCCAGCCACGTCCTATCCGCCATGGGCCTTCCGCGCGAGGAGTCGCTCGGCGCGCTGCGCATCTCGTTCGACGAGCGCGTCGCGGCATCCGACCTCGATGCATGCGCGGATGCCCTCATCGCATGTATCGGCAAGCTCCGCAGGTAAGGTGGGAGAGATGGAAGAAGTTGCAAGCGCACTGCTGAGGCTCCAGGAGATCGATCTCGACCTCATGCGCGCGAAGGCGCAACTCGAGGCCATGCCGCAGGCGGCGAAGCTCATCTCCGCCTCGCAGGCCAAGAAGAAGCTCGCCTCCGAGCTCAAACGCGCCATCGGGGCCCGCAAGGACATCGAGATCGACATCGCCGACCTTCAGGACCAGCATGCCGCCTACGAGCGGGAGCGCCTCGAGGTGAAGGCGTCGATCGACGAGTCGAGCCGCACCTACAAGGAGGTGCAGGCCCTCGACGCCAAGCTCTCCTCGCTCGCCAAGAAGCTCGAGAAGATCGAGTTCAACCTGGGGCCGCTGCTCGACAAGCTCGAGGCGGCGAAGGCATCGGAGGACAAGCTCAGGGCGATCGCAGCCCGCCTCCTTGCGGAGGAGGAGTCGCTCAAGAAGTCGTTTTCCGAGGATAGCGCCGATATCCAGGCGCGTATCGCCGACCTCAATGCCGAGCGCGTAACCGTCGTTTCCGAGATCACCGAGGACATCATCGCACGCTACGATGCCGCAGCGAAGCGCTTCGGCGGCCTCGCGGTGGAGCGCCTGCATGGAAACGTCCCCTCGACCTGCCGCGTCAAGCTCCAGGAGGAGGCGTACCGCAAGCTCAGCCGCGGTCCCGTGATCAGCGAGTGCCCGTACTGCCACCGGATTCTCGTCGTAGAGGAGCTCTAGATGAAGAAACGTGTGCTCGTCGCCGTGTCCGGGGGAATAGCGGCGTACAAGGCCTGCGACGTCGTGCGCAGGCTGCAGGATGCGGGATGCGACGTTCGCGTCGCCATGACCGAGGATGCCTGCAGATTCGTGGGCCCCATCACGTTCGAGGCGCTCTCGCACCATCCGGTCCTCACCGACCTCTTCGATTATCCCGAGTCGCCCAATCCGCACATCATGCTCGCGGGATGGGCGGACATCTGCATCATCGTCCCCGCGACCGCCGACATCATGGCGAAGGTCTCCGCGGGGATCGCGGATGACTGCGTGTCGACCACGGTCCTCGCGCTCCAGTGCCCCTGCGTCATCGCGCCCGCGATGAACGTGCATATGTGGCAGGACGAGGCGACGCAGGATAACGTCGCGCACCTGCGGGAGCGCGGCTATGGCTTCATCATGCCCACGAGCGGCCTTCTCGCCTGCGGTGATGTGGGCGAGGGCAAGCTTGCGTCGGTCGAGCAGATCGTCGACGATGTCGTTGCCCGCCTCGAGCTCCGCCGCGACCTCGCGGGGTTCAAGCTCCTCGTCAACGCAGGCTCCACGCACGAGGCAATCGACTCCGTGCGCTACATTGCCAACGCCTCATCGGGCAAGATGGGATTCGCCATCGCGGAGGCGGCAGCCGATCGCGGTGCGCAGGTCGTGCTCGTCGCAGGCCCCTGTGCGCTTCCCACGCCCGAGGGCGTCCACCGTATCGACGTCGTGAGCGCGCAGGACATGTTCGAAGCGTGCACGGCAGCCTTCGGCGACGTCGACGCCGCGATCTGCTCCGCAGCCGTGGCCGACTACACGCCCAAGGCGGTCGCTGACCACAAGCTCAAGAAGTCCGTCGAGCACATCGAGGCCATCGAGCTCATCGAGACCAAGGACATCCTCGCAGAGCTCTGCCGTACCAAGGGCGACCGCGTGGTCGTGGGATTCGCCGCCGAGACGAACGACCTCATCGCCTACGCGCAGGCCAAGCTCTCCCGCAAGGGCGCCGATATGATCGTTGCGAACGACGTCTCCAACCCCGCATCGACCTTCGGATCCGACACCAACCTCGTGAGCCTCGTCACGGCGGACGGTGTCGAGGAGCTGCCCCTCATGTCCAAGGCAGAGGTGGCGGACGCCCTGCTCGACCGCGTGTCCTCGCTCGTCGCAGGACGGGGATGATGACGGACCATAGGATCGCGATAGGCGGGCACCTCTCGACCTCCGACGGTTTCCGCGCCATGGGCGAGGTCGCCCATGCGATGGATGCGACGACATTCGCGTTCTTCACGCGCAACCCGCGCGGTGGAACCGCGAAGGCCATCGATCCCGATGATGCGCGTGCTTTGCAGGCGTTCATGGCGGAGCACGGCTTCTCCCGCCTCGTCGCCCACGCTCCCTATACGATGAACCTGTGCTCCGACAAGCCCGAGACCAGGGAGTTCGCCCGCCGCGTCCTCTCCGAGGACCTGCAGCGCATGGAGCTCCTTCCCGGCAACTACTACAACTTCCATCCTGGATCCCACGTGGGGCAGGGAACCGACGAGGGCATCCGCCTCATCGTTGAGGCGCTTGACGACGCCCTGTTCGACGGCTGCTCGACGACCGTCCTGCTCGAGACCATGGCGGGCAAGGGAACCGAGGTCGGGCGTACCTTCGAGGAGCTCGCCCGCATCATAGAGGGGACCTGCCGCTCCGATGCGCTCGGCGTCTGCCTCGATACCTGCCATGTGTGGGATGGCGGCTATGACATAGCCGGCGACCTCGACGGCGTCCTCGACGAGTTCGACCGCACGGTCGGCCTCGAGCGCCTCAAGGCGCTCCATCTCAACGATTCCAAGAATCCGCGCGGCGCGCATAAGGATCGCCACGAGCGGATAGGCGACGGCTGCATCGGCCTCGACGCGTTCCAGCGCGTCGTCACCCATCCCGCCCTGCGAGACCTGCCCATGATTCTCGAGACGCCCGGCGGCATCGAAGGCTATGCCGCCGAGATCGCGCTGCTCCGGGGTCTTGCGGGGGAGGCGTAGGCCATGGGCATCCTGATCGGTCTCGAGAAGGTCTCTCACGAGTGGCCGGGGAAGAAGGTTCTCGGCGATGTCTCGCTCGGCATCTACGAGGGCGACCGCATCGGCATCGTGGGTACGAACGGCGATGGCAAATCCACGCTGCTCTCCATCATCTCGAAGACCGTCGAGCCTGATGCGGGAACGGTCACCTGGCGCAACGGCGTCTCCGTGGGTTTCATTGGGCAGTCCGATTCGCTCGATGACGCCTCGACCGTCAAACGTGCCGTGCTCGGCGACCGCCCCGAATTCGAATGGGCGTCCGATGCGCGGATCCGCTCCATCCTCTCCGAGCTGCTCGTCGATATCCCGCTCGATGCGCCCGTGGGCACGCTCTCGGGCGGCGAGCGCCGCCGCTGCGACCTCGCACGTGTCCTCATCGACACCTGGGACGTGCTTTTGCTCGACGAGCCCACCAATCACCTCGACATGCATGCCATCTCCTGGCTCGCCGCCCATCTCAAGCGCCGCTGGACGGAGGGGGAGGGTGCGCTGCTCGTGGTCACCCACGACCGCTGGTTCCTCGACGAGGTCTGCCAGAGCATGTGGGAGGTCCACAACCGCATGGTCGAACCCTTCGAGGGAGGGTACTCCGCCTACATCCAGCAACGCGTCGAGCGCGACCGCATCGCGGCGGTCATGGAGGAGCGTCGGCAGAACACGCTGCGCAAGGAGCTCAACTGGCTCGCCCACGGTGCCCAAGCGCGCACCTCGAAGCCCAAGTTCAGGATCGATGCCGCCCGTGCGCTGCTCGCAGCCGACCCGCCCGTGCGCAACAGCGTGGAGCTCAAGCGCCTCGCAGTCTCGCGCCTCGGCAAGCAGGTCATCGAGCTCGAGGGAGTCGGCCTCTCGTTCGGCGATTCGAAGGTGCTCGAGGGCATCGACTGGATCGTCGGGCCGGGCGACCGCGTGTCGATCCTCGGTACGAACGGCGCAGGCAAGACGAGCCTGCTGCGCATCATGACGGGGCTGCTCGAGCCGAGCACGGGTACGGTCAAGATCGGGAAATCGGTCAGGTTCGGGTGGCTCTCGCAGCAGCTCGACAACCTTGCCGAGAAGGGCGATTGGCGCGTGCTCGACCTGCTGGCACGCTACAAGCAGTACCTCGTCGTCGAGGGAAAGCCCACATCTCCCTCAAAGCTCCTCGAACGTCTCGGTTTCGACGCGGGCGACATGACCACGCGCATCTCCGACCTTTCGGGAGGCCAACGCCGTCGCCTCGCGCTCCTGTGCGTGCTTATCGACGAGCCCAACGTCCTCGTCCTCGACGAGCCGGGCAACGACCTCGATACCGACATGCTCGCCGAGCTCGAATCTCTGCTCGACACCTGGCCGGGCACCCTTCTGCTCGTGACGCACGACCGCTACCTCGCCGAGCGCGTGGCTGACAACCAGTATGCGATCATCGACGGTCGCCTTCGGCATATGCCGGGCGGTGTGGATGAGTACCTGCGCGTCCTCGATGAGCGTGCCCAGGCTCCCGCCGCTCCGACGGTCCAGGAGAAGCCTGCTTCGAAGCCCAAGAGCTCGAACGCCGAGCGACGCGACAACAAGCGGCGTCTCGATGCGATCGAGCGGAAGCTTGAGAAGGTCCGCGATGAGCCTGTCAGGCTCGAGGCCGAGCTCCATACACTCGATCCCACGGACTTTGAGGCGCTCCTCGCCAAGCAGGCGGAGATCGCAGATGCACGGAAACTCGTCGACGAGCTCGAGAGCGAATGGCTCGTCCTCATCGATTTGGTATAGGAGAGGGTGCAATCAGCCTTTATCAAGGAAGCGCCGATACGCTACCATTGAGGCAGGTCGTCGGAGGGGGTTCGATATGTATGACGTAGTGATCATCGGCGCTGGTGTCTCCGGTGCCGCCGCCGCACGGGAGCTCTCCAAGAGGAGGCTCTCGATCTGCGTCGTCGAGCGTGAGGAGGATGTCTGCTGCGGCACGACGAAGGCCAACTCGGCCATCGTCCATGCAGGATTCGACGCGCAGACGGGCACGCTCATGGCGAAGCTCAACGTGCGCGGCGCTGCGCTCATGGGGCCGCTCTGCGAGGATCTGGGCGTCGACCTCAAGAACATCGGCTCGCTCGTCGTCTGCACGGACGAGGAGGGCATCCCCGCACTTCAGGCGCTGCTCGACCGCGGTATCGCGAATGGCGTCGAGCGCCT
The DNA here is from genome assembly GCA_902795065.1 of uncultured Coriobacteriaceae bacterium. GTDB lineage: Bacteria > Actinomycetota > Coriobacteriia > Coriobacteriales > Atopobiaceae > RUG721. Next base: position 191,750 of record CADBJR010000001.1, on the reverse strand, counting down.
CGAGATCGTCACGGGCGACCGCTTGCGCGAGCTCGAGCCCAATCTGTCCGATGATGTGATCGCCGCGCTCTGGGCTCCCACGGCATCCATCGTGAACCCGTTCCAGCTCAACTGGGCGCTTGCCGAGAACGCCTATCAGAACGGCGTCGAGTTCCGCTTCAACACCGAGGTCACGGGCCTCGAGCGCGTCGACGGCTCCTGGAAGGTCTCCACGACGGCAGGCGACCTCTCCGCCCGCTGCGTCGTGAACGCCGCCGGCGTCTACGCCGACGTCTTCCACAACATGGCGTGCGAGGACAAGTTCGAAATCGTCCCGCGCCGAGGCCAGTACTTCGTGCTCGACACGACGGCGGGCCGCCACGTGCGCCATACCGTCTTCCAGCAGCCCACCAAGCTCGGCAAGGGCGTGCTCGTCTCGCCCACGACCGCAGGCAACCTCCTCGTCGGCCCGACCGCTGAGGATATCGGCGACAAGGAGGGTACCGACACCACAGCTGAGGGCCTCGCAGAGCTCCTCGCCAAGTCGCCGCTCTCGGTCAAGAACATCCCGTTCCGCGAGACGATCACCTCGTTCTCCGGCCTGCGCGCCCATCGCGCCGAGCACGACTTCCTCATCGCAGAGGCTCCCGATGCCCCGGGATTCGTCGACTGCGCCGCTATCGAATCGCCCGGCCTTTCCGCCTCGCCTGCTATCGGCGAGATGGTCGCCGGCATCGTCGACGGCATCCTCGGAGCCGAGATGCGCGACGACTTCATCGCCAAGCGCGAGGGCATCCCCAACGTCGAGTGGGCGACGCAGGAGGAATGGGCCGCCCTGATCGAGCAGGATCCCTCCTACGGGCGCGTCATCTGCCGTTGCAGGAAGGTCACGGAGGCCCAGATCGTCGCCGCCATCCATCATCCGCTCGGCGCCCGTTCGCTCGACGGCATCAAGCGCCGCACCGAGGCCTGCATGGGCCGCTGCCAGGCGGGTTTCTGCACGCCCAAGATCATGGAGATCCTCGACCGCGAGCTCGCCGACCTCGGGTACGACCAGGTCACAAAGGCGGGTCCGGGCTCGGAGCTCATCGTCGGCAAAGACAAGGAGCTTGAAGGGGGCGATGCCCGATGAAGGCAGCCTACGATATCGTCGCCGTGGGCGGCGGCCCCGCCGGTCTTGCCGCCGCTATCTCCGCCCGTGATGCGGGCTGCGGCTCGATCCTCGTCATCGAGCGCGACCGCGAGCTCGGCGGCATCCTCAACCAGTGCATCCACAACGGCTTCGGCCTCATCACCTTCGACGAGGAGCTCACCGGCCCCGAATACGCCGCCCGCTTCGAGGAGCAGGCGCTCTCCGGCGGTATCGACTTCATGCTCGACACGATGGTGATCGACGTCTCGGCCGACAAGCTCGTCACGGTCGTCAGCCGTGCGGAGGGCCTCGTGCAGATCCAGGCCAAGGCCGTCGTGCTCGCCATGGGCTGCCGCGAGCGTCCCCGCGGTGCCCTCAACATCCCCGGCTTCCGTCCCGCCGGCATCTACAGCGCCGGAACCGCCCAGCGCCTCGTCAACATCGAGGGCTTCATGCCCGGCCGCGAGGTCGTCATCCTGGGTTCCGGCGATATCGGACTCATCATGGCGCGCCGCATGACCCTCGAGGGCGCGCATGTGGCCTGCGTCGCCGAGCTCATGCCGTATTCCGGCGGCCTCAAGCGCAATATCGTCCAGTGCCTCGACGATTTCGGCATCCCGCTGCTCCTCTCGCACACCGTCGTGCGCATCGAGGGCCAGAAGCGCGTCGAGGCCGTCGTGATCGCCGAGGTCGATGGCCGCGGCAAGCCGATCCCCGGCACCGAGGTCACCTATCCCTGCGACACGCTGCTGCTTTCCGTCGGCCTCATCCCCGAGAACGAGCTGTCGCTTTCCGCGGGCGTCGAGCTTTCGCCCGTGACCCGCGGCCCTGTGGTGAACGAGATCCTCGAGACCAACATCCCCGGCATCTTCGCCGCGGGCAACGTCCTGCATGTCCACGACCTCGTGGACTACGTCTCGCAGGAGGCGGCCGTGGCGGGCCGCAACGCCGCGGCGTTCGTGGCGGGCAACCTCGACGATGAGGTCGGCGAGATCCCCCTCGTCGCGACCGACGGCATCCGCTACACGGTCCCGCAGTCGATCGATCCGTCACGCATGGCAGACGAGCTCGTCGTGCGCTTCCGCGTGGGCAACGTCTACGAGAACCGCTACATATCCGTGTACTTCGACGACGAGCGCGTGAAGCACCTCAAACGCTCGATCCTCGCACCCGGCGAGATGGAGCAGGTCAAGCTCAAGAAGGCTGAGCTCGCCGCCAAGCCCGGACTCAAGACGATCACCTTCAAGCTCGAGGAGGCATAACGCAATGGAGCAGATCCATCTCACCTGCATCAGGTGCCCGCGTGGCTGCCAGCTCGAGGTCGCGGTCGAGGACGGCGCGGTCGTCTCGGTCGCCGGCAACGCCTGCAAGCGCGGCGAGACCTACGCCAAGACCGAGGCCGTGAACCCCGTGCGCGTGGTCACGAGCTCCGTTCCCGTCACGGGCAATCCCGCACATCATATGGTGTCGGTCAAGACGAAGGGCGATGTGCCCAAGGCCAAAGTGCGCGCCGTCGTCGATGCCCTGAAGGGGCTTACGGTGGAGTCGCCCGTCGCGATCGGCGATGTCGTGCTCGCAGATGCCGCGGGCACCGGCGTCGACATCATCGCGACCCGCAACGTCTAGACCTCCCAGGCGCAGGCCTCCATATCCACGTGATGCTCATCCGCGAAGAGGACACCCTCTTCGCGGAGCATCTCCTTTTGGATGTCGGGTCCTCCGAAGGCGAAGCCGGGGGCGAGTGATCCGTCCTTGAACACCACACGATGGCAGGGAACCCCTCCGGCCATGCCCGGGCTCGCGTGCATGGCGAACCCCACGAAGCGTGCCTTCCGCGGGGCGCCCACGAGGCGTGCGATCTGGCCGTATGAGGCGACGCGCCCCTCGGGAATCTGACGGACGACTTCATAGACCTGCTCGAAAAACGAATCCATGCGTTGGCCTCCCGCGCTACGATAGTGATACGACAGTATCACGTCCGAGCGTTAGGAGCTTCCATGGACATTGACCTCGACTACACCGCGCTTCTCGTCATCGACGCCATCGATGCTGTTCCGGAAGGGGAGGATACCGTCTATGCGAACGAGCTGAGCCCCGAGATGGCGGCATTCCGCGCCAACGTCGCCGAGGTCGTCGAGCTCGCGCATGAGAACGGCATCCCCGTGCTGTTCTGCAACGACGGGCATATCGAAGGGCTCGACCAGGAGCTCGAGCTCTGGGGACCCCACGGCATCAAGGGCAAGACCCGCATCTTCCCCGAGATCGACGTCGAGGACTACGATCTCGTGATCCCCAAGCGCAGGTACAGCGCCTTCTTCCAGACCGACCTCGAGCTGACGCTCAGCGAGATCGGCGCCGACACGCTCTTCGTCGTGGGCTGCGACACCAATGTCTGCGTGCTGCACACCCTTGCCGACGCGTTCTACCGCAACTTCAAGACGGTCGTCATCGAGGACGCGACGATCACCTTCCTCGGTGTCGGAACGCAGGAGGGCGCGATCGACATGTTCGGCAAGTGCTACGGTTCCGAGATTCTTTCTGTTGAAGAGTTGAAGTCTGCCCTTGCATAGTTGCCGCGTTCGGGTATACTGTTCTGTGCTTTCGGGTGGTGGCGCAGTTTGGTAGCGCACTTGACTGGGGGTCAAGGGGTCGCTGGTTCGAATCCAGTCCACCCGACCAGAAACTTCGAGGTCAGGGCATGTGCCCTGACCTTTTTGCACCAAGCTTGCACCAAGGAATCCCATTTTTGCACCAAGCGTGCACCAAATTTGGGTCCTCTCTTGCACCAAAACGCGAATCGGCAAGCGGTAGCTTGCTTGGTGGCCATGCATAATCTGGCATCCGATGGCGGCCGTGTCCCCATCGCGAGGCATGCCGCGCGCTTCTTGACCTCGGCGGGGCAAGCATTCTTATAAAAGGTTCTTGTTACAGTTCTTCTAAGGATGACATCCCTGTCATGGGTGCATGACAAACCTGTCCGTTTGACTGACAGCATTGTCCTTGCGGCCATCGATCCTTGATGACGTACCTGTCCTGGCATTGCCGCTCCACTGACACGCTGTCATATGAACGTCGTCACGACAGGCTAACGTATGACAGGGTTGTCACACGATAAGGACTTCCCGGTCTGTACAGATGGACATGGAAGCCGTCTAACGCATGACTATCCTGTCATTCGATGGGTTGGATGGGACCGCGAAAAGCTCCGTATGACAAATACGTCATGCGCTGGCGTTGTCCTGGCACCTCTTCTCCCACTCGACGCGCTCCTTGCGGCTGAGCATGTTCGAGCCGTCCTCGGGTCCAAGACGAGGTACGCAGAGGGCGTATGAGGCCGTGTGGCGCTTCCCCGCGGGCTTTATGACCTCGAGGATGGGGAACTCATTGCCTCCCGCGCTCACGAAGAAGCGCTTCGTGAGGCTTGATAGCCTGTGGCGCACGGTGTCCTCATCGAGCCCGGTGTACTTGCAGATCGTCGGTACGCTCATGGAGAGGACGTTGCTGCCGTCCCGCTGCCAGCGCAGGAGGGCGACGAGCACCGCCCACTCCTGCCCCGAGGCCCCCGACTGCACCATTGCGTGGACGATCGGGCCCCAGACGCGCGAGTAAGAGGGCGATTCCTCCGACATGCTATTCGAGCCCCGCGTACTTGCGAAGGGCGCGGCGGTTGATGCGCCACTGGCAGCCGATTCGAACCGCCTTGACCTTGCCATCGAGGCAGAGCCTGTTCACCGTCCGCGTGGACACGTTGAGCATCCTCGCGGCCTCCCTTATCGATATGAGCTCGGGCTCTCGCGCGTTCCTCGTTGTCGTCTGTTGCGTCATCTTGCCTCCTTGGGTGTGGGCTCGTCTGGGTGGCAAAGATGGTCGCAGGTGACGGCATTTCAGGTGCCCGGCGCAGAACGATAAGTGTCCCTAAGCGTCCCTAAGGAGCTGAGTCATGGGAACTCCACAAATGGGGGCTAGAGGGGCACATTCTCTAACCTGTTCGTGGCCTCCGCATCGTGCCTCCCGAGGAAGATGCCTGGGCGTCCCGACGCTGCCTCCGCAGCCTCCCTAACCGCCTCGTTTGCGCCTTCGAATCCCTGAAGCAGGTACTTGACGCCTGCGAGCGCCTCCATGACGTCCAGGACCGCCGTACGGTCCGCTGTGAGCCCCTCTGTGGCCTTCGCGATCCTGTTGAGGGCATGGGTGGCCTGGTTTAGGTTGTTACCGATGGCCCTCGTCTGCCGCAGGAGCCCAGCCATGGTCACGAGGTCGAGCACGACGGTCGTTCCCTCACGCATACCCTCCGCATCGACGAAGGCATTGGCGATGAGGAGCCTGAGGACGTCAGTACGGTTGAGCCCCGTGCTCCTCGAGATGTTGTTGAGCTTTGCCATCTGGCCCTCGGTGAGCCTCGCCTCGAGCCGCTTGAGTTCCGCCATGTCCTGACCTCCCAGGGGCGCGGGGGATCCCCCGCAAACGTCCGCCCGCAGCGCGACGCGACGAGCACCGAGCAGTACAGACGACAGTCTGGGCAGTCTCGTGCGAGCCGTGGTCGGCATTGGCGGGGATGGCGGACGTTTGCTATTGCGGCGTCAAAGCCGTACGGAATAGGCAGCTTGCTCAACACTTCCGTGATGACCAAGTAGCCGTACAGGGTGAGTCCAACTGCGTCTGTAAATGCAGGACTGCAAATCAAAATTGTTGTCTTAGAGGAGGCGTAGAATACAAAACGTCACCTAGAGTAAGGACACCTATGTATCAGAAGACCATGAAGGCATTTCTTTTGCCGACGTCATACGTAGCTTACGACCTTGAAACCAGTGATTACTTTCCTAAGGGTGAGATTATCGAGTTCGGGGCTGTCAAAGTCGAGGACGGGCATGTTACGGGTGAGTTCTCAGAGTTATGCGCTCTAAACGGCAGAATAAACCCGAAGGCAAGCGAGACAAATCACATCACGGATGACATGCTGGCTGAAAAGCGATCCCTGTCAGAGGTGTTTATCGACTTCTGCGAGTTTATTGGCCAGCTTCCTCTTGTCGGGTTCAATAACCAGCGGTTCGATGACCTGTTCATCGCTCGGGAGGCCGAGAGGGCTGGCACTAGGAACCCCGTGGACAACGGCTCCCATGATGCGATGCTCATGCATGGGCGCGCCACGTTGGCAAGCTGTTGCGATGAGTATGGCATCGTAAACGACGAGGCCCATAGGGCGCTATCAGACGCACGTGCCACACGACTGCTTTATGATGCGATTCATCTCCAGTGGTCGATGGAGTCAACTGACGTCAGAGACATAACCGCCGAGGTCATGGGCGACGAGTTGGCGGGAGAGCTCGTGTGCTTCACAGGCTCGACCGACTTCTACCCGAAGCGTGCATGCCAAACGCTCGGTCTGGCGCATGGTGCGACGCTCTCCAACGGCGTGACCAAGAAGGTGACCCTGCTCGTCAACCTTGAGGGACGCGTGAGCGGCAAGGTCACCAAGGCAAATCAGTACGGCATCCGCGTCATCGAGGGCCGTGAGTTCCTTGAGATGATTGGATATCCAACCGATAAGCCAGTGCGCTATGACGTTCTCCAGACGGGGACATGGTTCTCTAGCCTTGGCGAGGAGACCATGTTGATGGTCAAGCGGGAGCTGGGGTTGCCCATCTCCAAGCCACTTGTCTACTATCGTCGTAGCGGCTCAAAGACCGTCATGCACGAGAACAGGTTTGGTGTAACCGTTCCAATCAACGAGGACATCATCGACACCATACCTGTACTTGACGTGCGCGTGGTCGACACCTGTGATGACTGTGGCATGGTGACGCTTGAGGCTGTCCTTGACGGTGAGGGCGTGCCATTCCGCGTGCTTGCGCCATATCTCGCAGACATGCAGAAGGGCAAGGAGCACTATCTGGCGACTATGAACGGCTCTGAGAGTGAGGAATAGCCATGTCGTGGAAAGACATCGAGGGTAGGTCGTTCTCGTTCGCAAGCGGTCTTTTGACACTCGACCCCTTCGAGGGATACGAGCTCGTACGAGAACGCGGGGGCACCGCCGCTGAGGTCAGGAGCAATGCGGTCAAATCTGGTACGGACTATTTCGTCGTCACGGACGCGCTAGCCGATGGGACGAGACAGGCAAAATATGTCGACAAAGCCAGGGAGGCAGGTGTCGGCATAATCGGTGAGACGGTGTTCTGGAAGATGGTCGGCATCGAGCTTGGCCCTGAAGATGTTGCCGATCACTGGGTTGTTGTCGACACTAACATGGAGTCGATGCAGCGTACTTGGGAGAGTCGACTGAGAAAGGCGTCAGAGGACGGCGACCTTGACAAGAAGGCCAGAGGCGTCCTGAGCGAAGTTGCAACGTGGGCACGTTCTAACGCGATGACCGAGAACAAACCCTCTTGGGACGGCTCTGTGGCCCCGTACACGCTCTTCATCCAGCACAGCTCGGCAAAGAGCACAAGCCTCGGTGGCTGGAACATTATCGCTTGTGGGTTCCTGTCTGGTGATGAGCAGTTTGCTGACAATGTTGGGTCGATTACGCGTCTTCCAGACGGCACTATAGTCATGGACACCCTGAACAGGAATGCCGTGCCTTGGGCTGAGTGGCGTAATGACATTGGCAAGGTCATTGTGACTGACCGCTACGCTCCCAGTTCATGTGCATACCTCTTCGACGGTCTTCCGAGATGTGCCGAGTACGACCTTCTGGGACTTGACACATCAAATGCAACTACTATGCGGGCCATGTTCCGAGGAAGTGCATCAGTTGACTACTTCATGACCACTGATCGGTTCCGGACATCAACCGTTACCGACATGAGCTCGATGTTCTTCGGATGTATTGGCGCACGTGTCATTAACTGCATTGGTTGGGACATCTCCAAAGTCGAAACCATGGAGTCCATGTTCGAGAACTCGCCAGCGGCGGTGCTTTTCGACGAGAACAATGTGCCCATTCCCGAGCGAATCGACACCTCGCGCATGTTCGACACTGCGCCCAAACAGGGCCGCTGGCTCCGCAGGGTCTGACGGGATAATACGGCAATCGATGGAGCTGACATCATCTGCGAGTATCGAGGGGTAACATGCAATACGGGTACGGGCAGACGAGCGAGCGCACTCAGCGGGTAAAGTCGCTGATTGGGGATGTGTCGGAGCTAGCGTTTGCCCAGGGATTCGACATCGAAGAGGCAAACGTCCTGCTCGATGTTATTGCAAGGGACTTCCCTGACGGCGAAGAGGTCTTCGTCTCCGCATTACGCACACTGCTTGAGCAGGCCGTCAAGGACGGGAGCATTGACGATCGGGAGCGCGGACTGATTGCCGACCTTGCAAGAGCCATGACCAACCCGATATCAGACGAACCCGTCGTGCAAGTGGAGGGCAAGAGGGTTGTGCTCACGGGCGACTTCTCGACTGACGGAGGCAAAGCAACCGTCAAGAAGATGATTCAGTCTGCGGGAGGCACGGTCACGGGAAGCGTGTCCGGCAAGACCGACTACGTCGTGGTTGGCTCGGAAGGCAGTTCTGCATGGGCATTCGGAAACTACGGTAGGAAGGTCAAGGACGCCCTCAACCTTCAGCTCACGGGTAGGGGTAAGGTCAAAGTGGTAACCGAGGGAGCGCTCATGTCGTTCTTCGAGGAGAACGACGACAAAGCGATGGGAGTGCTCGAGAGACAGCGGGAGCGGTTCCATGAGCAGTGGAGCTCGGCACAGGTCGTCAGGGCCGACTTCGAAGGGCTAACGGCCGGACAGCAAAAAGTGCTCGACCTGGTGAAGGCCGGTCGAAATGTCTATCTCACTGGCCTTGGGGCACGGGAAAGTCATACGTACTGGAGCGCGTGATCAATTGGGCGAAGGCCACCGGTCTCGAAGTCCTGGTCTGTGCACCGACGGGCATCGCCGCACTGAATGTGGGAGGCTCCACCATCCACAGGACTCTAGGTATCAGGCCAGAGCGCACCTTAGAGATTGATCCATACCCGTACATACCCGAGGACTCACCACTGCTCAAATGCGACCTCATGATCGTAGACGAAATCTCGATGTGTCGACTGGACTTGTTCGACTACCTGTCATCGGTGCTTCGCAAGGCGGCGGGAATACGCGCCGCCGAGGGCAAGGCTTGCTGTCAGCTCGTTGTGGTCGGCGACTTCTGTCAGCTGCCGCCGGTCACTACGGATGCGGAGAAGCCCATCCTCAAGGAGAAGTACGGCTTCGACATCCGCAAGGGCTACCCCTTCATGGGCAGAGAGTGGAGGAGTTGGGAGTTCGAGAAGGTCGAGCTCACAGAGGCCATACGACAACGAGACTCGAGCTTCGTCGCGGCACTCAATGCATGCAGGGTGGGTGACACGAAAGGCGTAAGATGGATTGAGGAGCATGCCGCGAAGACGCCGATGAAGAATGCCATCATCCTTTGCGGAACAAATGAGCAGGCGGACGGCGAGAACCGGAAACGTCTTGAAGAGCTGCAGGGCGAGGCCCGCGTATACGCATGCGCCATAACGGGCGAGGTGACGAAGAGGGACATGCCCACGGCCCAGCGGCTCATCCTTAAGCCCGGCGCACGAGTCATGGCCCTAGTGAATGTGTCGAAGACCTCATACATGAATGGGTCACTCGGCACGGTCGTCTCCTGCGATAGTGACATGGTGACGGTTGACTTCGACGACATAGGGGCCTCTGAGGTGCCGCGGCATAAATGGGAGATTACCGTGCCCAAGCTTGTCGATGGCAAGACCAAGCATGAGGTAATAGGAACGTTCGAGCAGATTCCACTCAAGCTCGCATGGGCTATAACGATTCACAAAGCACAAGGGCAGACCTTCGACTCGGCGCTGGTCTACCCGCGTTGTTGGGAGGAGGGGCAGCTCTATACAGCTCTATCCCGCCTGACTAGTATCGAGGGGCTTTGTCTCGCCCATCCGTGCAGCGATGCATTCTTGCTGGCTTCGCCAGACGTTATCGACTTCTTAGAAGACAACTACTGCCCTCACAGAGCAAGGGAGCTTCCCAAGAGAGATTTCCCGAAGGCGGCCGCGGAAAAGCTCAGGGCATCCGTCATCGAGCCAGCTCCCACAATGGTGACCCCATCAGAGAATGAGCATGCTGATGCGTCGGGAAGTGCTAGTGTGTGGTCTGACAGCTTCAAGAGCCTGCAGATGCCTGTCATTTGCGGGCGCGGAGTGTTCGAGAGGCAAGGTCTTACTCGGGTGGAGGAGCTCGTTGGTCTTACTAGAGAAGACCTGGCTCGTATGCGCGGCCTCGGGCCCATAAAGCTCAAGAATCTGAGGTCGTTCCTCAGAGGGAAGGGAATCATGCCGCAGAACAGTGACTTCCCATTGTCCATCTCTGACTATGAGTCTTGGATTGGCAGCATCAAAAAGGCAGGAGCAAAAAAAGGACTTGTAATCTCAAATGGGCTGATATAAGGTACTGTCCCGTTTATCGGCCCATCAGGTGTGGCACACCATACCACCAGCACGTTCCCCATGCAGAAGGTCCTGCGCGTGTCATCGTGAACAACTAGTCAAGACGCTTCCGCCTCGCCTGCTTGAGCCAGTTCCTCTTGAAGGAGCCGATGCCGCCAAAGAACTTGTCGTACGTGCCGCCCGCCTCCTTGGCGGCATACTTGACCGCTGCGAGTTCGATGGTGCAGAGGTAGTCAGCCACCTGTGCGAGGCGGTACTCGGTCATGGTGGTTCGCCTCTTCTCGACGGCCTGCTTTGAGAGGGCGAAGGCCACCGACTCGTCGAGGGCTTTTTTCACGATGGCCTGGCCGTTGTCGTAGTAGACCTTCACGTGGTCGAAGGCCTGGAAGAACTCGAGGTGGTCGAACAGCATCCCAGATATGTCGCGCTTCATGCGCGCCGCGAGCTTGGAGGCGTCCTCGAATTCGCTGCGCCTGTAGACGAAGGTCTTATAGCGTATGGGGAGCCTCTGCGCGAGGACGTTGAACGCGACCAGAAGGTTCTTGCGCTGGGCGATGTCGAGATACTCGTAGTCGCCGTGGCCGTTTAGCAAGGGTTCTGAATGAAACGGGATGTTAGGAAGATCCGAGAGGGCGAGGTGGGACTCATAGTTTCCAATAGCTCGGGTGATAGGTTCGGACTGGTCGTGCATGACGAGCGTGAGCAGGAAATAGCGATCGTGATTGGTCTTATCGCCGCTCTCATCTGCAAAGATGGACAATTCACGCACGGATATGCCTCCCAAGAAAACAAGATGCCGGGGGATAAGCCCCCGGCGCTTGGAGGTAGCGCCTTGGTGGCACCACCACAACCTTTATACCACACCGGAGAGTAGTTATACAGATGCTCTGCTCAAAAGACCTGCATGGTCACCAGAAGCTACCCCTTGCCACCCCATCACTTGGCGAACGCTCATGCTATCGTTTCGTGATTTCGTAGCATGGTTGTACGGTCATGCGAAGCTCCTGATCTCCTGCGGGGCGAGCCTCCTGCCCATGACCTCGTCGATCGTCATGGCGGCCGCCCGCTTGGCGTCCGCGTCGGCGCTCGCGTAGATGTTGAGCGTCATGGCGGCGTTGGCGTGGCCCATGATCGAGCTCACGGTCTTGACGTCGATGCCCTCGGCGATCGCATAGGTCGCGAAGGTGTGGCGCAGGTCGTGGAAGGTCGGCCTCCTGCCCTGCGTGCCAACGAGCCCCATGGAGTCGGCCAGCGCCTTCCAGGGCCTCCAGAGGCCGTGCGGCTTCATGAATGAGCCGTCGACCTCCCCGAGGACGTAGATCTGGGACATGCGCTCCTCGGAGGGCTCGAGGCCCGCTACGATGAGCTCGGTCTCCTGCGCGTCCTTCCTGGCTTTGAGCCTCTCGACGATGGCTGCCGTGAGGGGGATGTCTCGCACGCTCGTGCGCGTCTTGGGAGGCTTGACGTAGTACTTGCCGTTGTCCCTCGCCACGGACCTTCTCACCCAGAGGGTGCGGTTCTTGAGGTCGACGTCGGCCCATCTGAGGCCGCAGAGCTCGCCCTCCCGCATGCCCGTGGAGAGCGCCATGAGGACGGCGAGGTTGAAGGGCGTGTCAGCCGCCGCGTCGAGATACGTGAGGAGGGTGCGCCTCGTGCGGTCGCTGAGTGCGTTGGGCATGGGGTCCTCGGCCTTTGGGGGCCTCACGGCGGCGAGCGGGTTCCTGGGGATGATCCCCGCCTGGACGGCCTGCTCGCAGGCGCTCTTGAGCAGGACGTGGGCCTTGCGCACTGTGGTGCCCGAGAGGCCGTCCTTGAGGAGCTTGGCCTCCCACGCCCTCACCTGGGCGGCGTTGAGCTCTGAGAGGCGCACCCTGCCGAGGCCGTTGGAGACGTTCTTGGCATAGCAGCGGTAGCCGTTGATGGTGGAGCGCTCGAGCGAGCGGGACCTGTCGAGGTCGGAGATGTATCTCTCGAGGTACTCGTCCACCGTCATCGTGGCCCTGGCCACCTCGATCTTTCGCTCGTGCTCCTCCTCGAGCGCGACCCTCATCTCGGCAAGCTCACGCTTTGCCTCGGAGATGCCCTGGGCCTTGAGCGTGCGCACCGTCTGGCGCCACTCGCCGTCCTTGTCCTTGTACTTGAAGACGCCGCGGAACGGCGGCTTCTTGCCGCGTATAAACGCGTTGGTGAAGTGCATAGAATCCGTCCCCTCGCCTTGCACCAAACGTGCACCAAATCGCTTGGTGCACGTGCACCAAACTCGGGCGTCGAGCCCTTCCTGTCATGGCGAAGGTTACACGGCATTGCGCCGTTTACGTGGCGATATCTGCGAGCGTGTTCACGCCTGTCGAAGAAGTTTGCCCAGCGTGTCCCGCTGGGGGTCAAGGGGTCGCTGGTTCGAATCCAGTCCACCCGACCAGAAACTTCGAGGTCAGGGCATATGCCCTGGCCTTTTTCGTTATCTGGATACTTTGCGAGACGGGGGAGGGCTCGACTGCCTAAAGCTCGATCGTCTCCACGCCCCGTTCCGCCATCATGGCGCCGATCTCGTCGATGATCTTGACGCCGGCGCTCGTGCCGATGCGCCTGCAGCCAAGTCGCACGAACTCGAGGAACTGCTCTGCCGTGCGGACGCCTCCTGCCGCCTTCACGTTCACCGCAGGATCGACATGGGTGATCATGAGCTTGATGTCTTCGTAGGTCGCTCCGCCCGTGCCGAACCCAGTCGACGTCTTGATGAAGTCGGGCTTTACCCTGCTCGCGATGTCGCAGAGATGGATCTTCTCCTCGTCGACGAGGTAGCAATTCTCGAAGATGACCTTCGCGACGGCACCGGCAGCGCGGCACACCGCGACGACTGCCGCCATCTCCTCCTCGACGTGGCCCCAGTTGCCATTCTTGAGCTCGGTGAGGTTCACCACATAGTCGATCTCGTCAGCACCGTTGGCGATGGCGTCCTTCGAATCGAAGACCTTCGAGGCGATGGTCGTCTGTCCGAACGGGAAGCTGATGGCAGCGCCCACATGGATGTCGGTACCGTCGAGCAGGCGCTTGCAGAGCGCGGTCTGCACCTGGTTGATCGCAACCATGGCGAAGTGGTTGCCGCGCGCCTCCGCACAGAGCTTCTCCATGTCCGACGCGCTGGCGAACGGCTTGAGGTTGGTATGGTCGATGAGACGGGCAAGGCCGTCGAGCGTCCACGTTGCCACGGCTGCATCCCTCCTGATTGCATGAACGGGTACGAGCTGCACATAATAGACGATAGCTGAACGATGGTGGAAGCTGCGGGAAGGGGAGAGCGACTATGCTGAACGTGTGCGTCATCGGCTGCGGACGTGCCGGCAGGATCCATATGAAGAGCTATGCGGGAGGGGTTCGCGGGGCGAACCTGCTCGCCGTATGCGATCCGATGGAGGAGGCACGTGCGAGCGCCGTCGCCGACTTCGGCGCCGATCGCGCCTACGCTGACTGGCATGACGTCATGGCCGATCCCGACATCGATGCGATCGTCGTCGTGACCCCGACCGGCATGCACCGCGACATCGTGGTCGCAGCTGCAGCTGCGGGCAAGCACGTCTTCTGCGAGAAGCCCATGGCGTCTTCCGAGTCCGAGTGCGACGAGATGATCGCCGCCTGCGACGCGGCGGGCGTGAAGCTGCAGATCGGCTTCATGCGCCGCTTCGAGGAGAGCGCTCAGCATGCTAAGGAGGCCATCGACGCAGGCGAGATCGGCGACGTGGTGCTCGTCAAGTCGCTCACGCACGGACCGAGCCGCCCCAAGGAGTGGATGTACGACGTGCGCAAGAGCTTCGGTCCGATCGGCGAGGTCAGCTCGCACGACTTCGACCTGCTGCGCTGGTTCGCGGGCTCCGAGGTCGAGAGCGTCTACGCCATCGGCGGCAACTTCCGCTCTCCCGAGGTCGCCGATGAGTGGCCCGAGTGGTATGACAGCTTTGCCATGACGCTCTCGTTCGCCGATGGCAAGCTCGGCATGGTCGAGGGCGCGCAGTACGTGCAGTACGGCTACGACCACCGCCTCGAGATCCTCGGCACCAAGGGCTCGATCCTCGTGGGGCAGCAGCCGCGCGAGACCTACACCGTCGCGACCGCCGACGGCACCATCAGGCGTCCCATGAACAACTCCTGGACGTATCTCTTCCGCGAGGCCTACATCCGCGAGGCGCAGGACTTCGTCGACGCCATCGTCGATGATGCTCCCGTACGTGTGACCGGCCATGATGGCAAGATGGCGGTCCGCCTCGTCTACATGGGCCTCGATTCGCTGCTCTCGGGCTCCATCGTCCACGACGAGCGCCACGGAGCATGATGGCGGACCTGACCATACGCGACGCTGCTCCCGCCGATGCCGAGGCGATCGCAGCCCTCTTCGCCCACTACGTCGAGGCGACTGCGATCACCTTCGACTGCCATGCACGTCCGCCGGAGCACTTCGCCGAGCTCATCTCCGACCTCGATCCGCGCCATCCGTTCCTCGTCGCCGAGCAGGACGGGCGGTTCGCGGGCTACGCGTATGCCGCGCGCTTCCGTCCGCAGGATGCCTACGACGCCTGCGTCGAGCTCTCCATCTACCTCGACCCGCGGCTCACGCGCGCAGGGATCGGCACGGCGCTCTACGGGGAGCTCGAACGCCGCCTGCGCGCAGCCGGTGTCACGAACCTCTACGCCTGCATCGCGTACCCCCTCATCGCCGATGAGTATCTCGACGAGGGGAGCGTGGCGTTCCACGAGCGGCTCGGGTTCGAGATCATCGGCCGTTTCTATGCTTGCGGTCGCAAGTTCGGGCGCACATACGACATGGTTTGGATGGAGAAGCTTCTGTAACCGTTGGGAAGGGGCATCATGAACGATTTCCTCGTACTCGCTCACGAGCGCTACTCCTGCCGCACGTACTCCGACAGGCCCGTCGAGCGCTGGATGATCGACCGTATCATCGATGCGGGAATCGCCGCACCGACAGCGTGCAACGCGCAGGCGTGGTACGTCTGGGTCGTCGACGACCCCATCTCCCAGAAGGTCGTCCGCGCCTCGACGCCGTACCATTTCAACGCCCCCGTGATGCTCATCCTCGGCGTCAAGTCCGACGAGGCCGGTGCATGCAGGTCGAGCGGCCTCAACTTCGCAGAGATCGACGGCGGCATCGTGGGCGCGCATATGCTGCTCGCGGCGCACGACCTCGGACTCGGAGCGCTGTGGGTGGGCGATTTCAATGCCGCCGCCATCCAGGAGGCCTTCACCGAGACCGATGATTACCGTCTCATCGGCATCTTCCCGATCGGCTATGCGGCGGAGGACGCGGTTCCCTCGAGGATGCACTACACGCGGAAGGCTGCCTCCGAGATCAGCATGACCGTCTAGGCATCGCGTTGCAGCGAAGACGCTCGCCGTCCAGCGACCGTTCTGCGCATGTGACGTGAAGACGCGAGGGATACGTGTCCCAAGCTCCCGTTGGGGTACAATCCATTGTGGTATGCAGCAACAGAGGAGCTATGGGTAGCGTGGGCGACCAGAAGACGATAACCGAGCAGATCAAGCACGCCGTCGATTCCGAGACGGCCCAGCGTCAGCAGGCGGGCGGCATCGAGGCGCCCGTCGGTTCTGCGGACAACCCGTCCGACGCCATCTTCACGGTCGCGAACTTCATCACGCTCTGCCGCTTCGTGCTCACGTTCTTCTTCCTTCTCCTGTTCCCGAGGCCACATGCGCGCGGCGTGGCGCTCACGTGCTACATCATCGCCGCCATCACCGACTTCCTCGACGGCCAGGTCGCCCGCCGCACGCAGACGGTATCCTGGGTGGGCAAGATCATGGATCCCGTCATGGACCGCTTCCTGCTCTTCACGGGCGTCATCGGCCTCGTCGCCGCCGACGAGCTCCCGTTCTGGATCGCCCTCGTCGTCATAACCCGTGACGTCGTGCTCGCCGGCGGTGCGGTCTACCTGCAGCAATACGAGCGCCGCCCGGTCGATGTCATCTTCATCGGCAAGCTCGCCACCGCCTGCCTCATGTTCGGGTTCTGCGACATGCTGCTCGGCCATCCCCAGGTCCAGGGCCTCGGCCTCGTCTCGAAATGGTGGCTGCCCGGCTTCAACTCCGATCCGGTCGCCATCGGCATCTTCTTCATCTACATCGGCATGGTCTTCTCGATCATCACGGCGGTCATCTACTACATCAAGGGCCTCCGAATCATCCGCGAGAAGAGCGGCAATGAGGATTAGGCCGGTCCTGCTATCCCTGCTTGCGAGCATTGCGCTCGTCTGCACGCCCGCGTACGCGTTCGAGACGGCTCCCGAGGTCGAGGAGGCGCAGGCGGCCATCGTCGTCGACTCCTCGGGAAGCATCCTGTGGAGCAAGAACGTAGAGCGTGAGATGGGCATGGCATCGGTCACCAAGGTCATGACGGCGGTCGTCGCTCTCGACAGCGGGATGGATCTCGACACCGTCTGCTCGATCGACTACGTCGATCTCGGGCCCTACTCGCAGACGGCGGGATTCACCTCGGATGACGCTCCGACGCTCCGCGATCTTCTGCGCGTCATGCTCGTCTACTCGGGCAACGATGCCGCGTGCTACGTTGCCCAGAACGTCGCGGGTTCCGTGGATGAGTTCGTTGTGCTCATGAACGCCAAGGCGCGCGAGCTCGGCATGAACCACACCCATTTCGCCAATCCCCACGGGCTCGAGGAGGATGGTCATTACTCGACGGTCGAGGACCTCGTGATCCTCGGGCGCTACGCCCTCGAGCACTATCCCTTCATCGCGAGCACTGTGAGGCTGCCGTATACCGAGGCATACTGCGACGGCTGGTACCAGACGTTCAGCTCCACCGACTATCTGCTCGACGTCTACCAGGGCGCCCTCGGCATCAAGACGGGCTCCGAGAAGTCGGGTTACTGCTTCCTCGGCGCAGCGCGGCGCGATGGCGCCACGCTCTACACCTGCGTCCTCGGCTGCGACAGCGACTGGGGCCGCTGGTCCGATACGATGGCGCTCCTCGATTGGGGCTATTCGGTCAGGACGACGAGGCGCGTCGCCGCCTCGAGCTGGATCATCGACATCCAGCCCTTCGCCTACGATTTCAGGTACTCCTGCCCCGTCCGTCCCTCCGAGACGACCGACATCGGGTACTACAACACGGGGGAGGGGCTCTCCTACGAGGGCGTCATGGTGCGTGATTCGGTGCTCGCCGTGCCGGGCCAGATGGTCGGCGCGGTGAGCTGGGCGCAGGGGAGCAATTCCGTGGGGACCGTGCTCATCGTCGCATCCCCCGAGCTCTCGCACATGCCCTCGATAGGCAACGTGTTCGCGCTGCCGCTCTTCTCGGAGGAGGGATAGCATGGCGTGGCCGCTGCTGCTTGAGCATGGATATCTCGGTGCGTCGATCGATGACGGCCGCGTCGTCTCCTATCTCAACGAGGCGCCCCTCGCGGAAGCGCTCGAGGGCGTGGCGCTCTTCGACCTCACGGGTGCCTGCTACCGCTTCATCTCCGGCGCAGGTGCCCAGAGCCTTATCGAAGCGCTCTCGGCTTCGCGGCGCCTTGCCCCGGGCTCCTGCTCGTTCTCCGCGGTCCTCTCCGGCGATGGCTCGCTCATCTCGGTTCCCATCCTCGTCAGGGGAGGGGAGCACGAGTACGTGCTCGTCGATGCCACCCCGCGCCACGAGGTGCTTGACGGATGGCTTTCGTTCGTCTCGGCGATCGAGCGCGAAGGTGCTCCCGCTTTCGGCGACGTGTCCATCGAGGATGCTGCCGACCTTCTTGTGCCCCTCATGATCGCCGGGTCGCGCTGCCGTGCGCTTATCTTAGACTACACGGGCGAGGTTGCGCTTCCCGATGCGGGCTCCGTCGCGACCGTTCCCTTCGATGGCGTGCCCTGCGTTCTCGCTCATCTGCCTGTGCCCTTCACCGATGCATGGATCGTCTTCTGCCCGACATCGTTCGCGGTGAGCCTCTTCAGGAGCTTCCTCTCGTTCACCTACGTCAACCCTGAGGGACATGCCACGCTCGCCGCGCTTCTCGAGCTCCTGCCCTGGGGAAGATCGCTCGCGACGGATGACCGTATCGAAGCCGGTCCCGAGGAGCTCTCGGCATGGGGGTTGGTTCGCGGAGACGGTGGCTTCATCGGCGAGCGCGGCCTCGGCCATCCGTGATGAGAGGTTGACGACCCGTTTTCTTTCCGCCCGACGATCAGTGAGGAGCCACATGGAGCACGATTTCACGACACTTCCCGCGCGCCGCGGCACCGGATCGTCCAAGTGGGAGTCCATGCTCGAGGACAACCCCTGCGTTGCGTCCGACGTCGTCCCGCTGAGCGTTGCCGACATGGAGTTCCTCACCCCCGAGCCCATCAAGGCCGCCCTGCATCGGCTCATCGACTCGACGTCGCTCGGCTACACCGACCCGACGGAGGATTTCTTCGACGCCTGCATCGCATGGCAGGAGCGCCGCCACGGATGGACGCCCGAGCGGTCGTGGATTGTCACTTCTCCCGGCGTCGTTCCCGCGCTCTACACGGCAGTCACCGCGTTCACGAAGCCGGGCGACGGCGTCATCGTCCAACCGCCCGTGTACTATCCGTTCTTCCGGGCGGTCGAGCAAACCGGACGCACCTTGGTCGAAAACCCGCTGCTACGCGACGGTACGACCTGGACCTTCGACCTCGAGGGACTCTCCGAGATCATCCGCACCGAGCATCCCAAAGCCATCATCATCAGCAGCCCCCACAATCCCGTCGGCCGCGTGTGGAGCGAGGAGGAGCTCCGCGGCCTGCTCGCCGTGTGCGACGAGGGCGGACTCACGATCCTCTGCGACGAGATCCATGACGACCTCATCATGCCAGGGCACACGCATACCACGCTGCTGAAGCTCGCGACACCCGAGCAGGCCAGCCGTATCGTCGTCTGCACGGCGTGCTCCAAGACTTTCAGCCTCGCGGGCGTCCAGTGCTCGGCCATCTTCATTCCGAGCGATGACCTGCGCAAACGCTTCCTCGGCGCCTACAGCGCCCAGGGGCACTTCCAGCTCAACGCGTTCGCCTACCCCGCTCTCATCGCGGCGTACAACGAGTGCGAGGACTGGCTCGACGAGCTGATCGACGTCATCTGGGGCAACTACCTGCGCCTCAGGGAACGGCTCGACGGCAGGCTCGGCGGACTGCGCGTCCATCCGCTTGAGGGCACCTATCTGCCCTGGGCCGACTTCTCCGCCTGGGGGATGCCCGCCGATGTCCGCGAGGCGTTCCTCCACGAGCACGCACAGCTCTACCTCGACAGCGGCGCCGTCTTCGGCGAAGGGGGAGAGGCGTTCGAGCGATTCAACATCGCGTGTCCCGCATGGGTACTCGACGCTGCGCTCGACCGCCTCGAGGCGGCATATGGATCGGAAGCTTTCGAACTGGCACGGCAGGGGAGTGATGCTTCATGAAGTACGCGATCAACGCACGTAAGGCTCCGGAGGCCTTCGGTCCCTATTCGCAGGGCACCACGGCGGGCAGGCTCGTGTTCACGTCCGGCGTGATCCCGGTCACGGACGATTGCGAGGTCCTCATCGAGGGCGGCATCGTCGAGCAGACCGAGCGTGTCATCGACATCGTCGAGGCGGTCCTCTCCGAGGTCGACTGCACGCTTGATGACGTTGCCCAGACCACGCTCTACCTCACCGACCTCTCCGATCTCGCCGCTGTCAACGAGGTCTACGCCGACCGGTTCCCCATGCCCGCCCCCTCGCGCAGCGTCGTCGGCGTTTCGGCCCTTCCGCTCGGTGCGCTCATCGAGATGGACTGCATAGCCTGCCGTTAGCGCTATTATTAGGAGTGTCGGCGTTTTTCAAGGAGACAGCCATGCAGCCTTCGCGTAACACCACCTCTAGCGGCAAGACCGAGATCTTTCGCATGCCGTCGGCGGACGCCACCGTCCCCGATCTCATGAATGCGGCAAAGCCCGTCTATCCCACGCTCACGATCGTGAAGGGACCGCATCTCGGCGATACGTTCGACCTCGACTCCGATTTCATCACGCTCGGACGCGATCCCTCGAACAGCGTGTTCCTCAACGATATGACCGTGTCGCGCCATCACGCGCGTATGAACCTCGCCGACATCGCGCAGGGGAGGGCCACGATCGAGGACCTCTCGTCGCTCAACGGCACCTGGGTCGACGGCGCCATCGTCTCCGAGGCCGAGCTCAAGGACGGGTCGACCATCCAGATCGGCACGTTCCGCATGGTCTTCCATACCACGAGGCGCCAGCGCGCCACGCGTGCAGAGGACTAGGGCCATGTCCGAATTCGAGTACCTCACCATAGGCAGGCTCGTCCAGAAGCTCCAGCCCACCTATCCCGACCTCACGGTCTCAAAGGTGCGCTATCTCGAGGACGAGGGACTCCTGCATCCGCTTCGCTCGACCGGCGGCTACCGCAAGTACTCGCCCAAGGACGTCGCGCGCCTCGAGTCGATCCTCTACATGCAGAAGCATCGCTTCTATCCGCTCGCCGTGATCAAGGAGCAGCTCGAGCGCCAGGAGCGGGAGGGGAGCAAGAAGGCCGTCGACGCCGTCACCGAGTCGGTGGAGGAGGTTCCCTTCGTCGATTCGCCGGAGATGGTCGGAAAGCTCCATCCCATCGACCGCATGCCCGAGATCTGCGGTACGCCCGTGAGCTTCGTGCGCTCCCTTGCGGATGCCGGCCTCATCCAGTTCAAGAAGTCCCCGCAGGGCAGGGATCTGGTCGAGGGACGCGACCTCGCGCTGATCCGCGCATGCGATGAGCTGCGCACGTTCGGCATCGGACCCAAGAATCTCCGCCAGTACGTCATGGCCGCCAACCGCGAATCCGCCATGTTCGAGCAGGCCCTCGTCGTCTATACGGCCAAGGCGGGCGGCGTGGAGGCCGACCGCTCCGAGGAGATGCTCGCCCGCGCCGACGAGGCGTTCAACCGCATGCTCGCCCTTACGAACACCCTGCGCACGATCCTCATCAAGCGGCTCGTGCGCAACACGCCATCGAACGAGTAAGTACCTGCAAGCTCCGATGAAAGGAAGTCCTGTGTCCGATTACGATTTCGAGAGCAAGGTCATCGACATCCCCGATTATCCCGAGCCGGGCGTCATCTTCAAGGACATCACGCCGCTGTTCCAGGATCCCGAGGCGTTCACGGCGCTCGTCGACGATATCGCCGCGCATTTCGCCGGCAAGGGCATCACCAAGGTCGTCGGCGCCGAGGCCCGCGGCTTCTTCATCGGCCCGCCCGTCGCCTACAAGATGGGCGTCGGATTCATTCCCGCACGCAAGCCGGGCAAGCTTCCGCGCGAGGTCTACTCCGAGTCCTACTCGCTCGAGTACGGCTCCGATGAGCTGCAGATCCACAAGGACGCCCTCGAGCCCGGCGACAAGGTCCTCGTCGTCGACGACCTCATCGCCACGGGCGGCACGTCGGTGGCGCTCGGCCGCCTTGTCGAGAAGACGGGCGCCGAGGTCGTAGCCTTCGCGTTCATTCTCGAGCTGGAGTTCCTGGATCCGCGCGGCATCATGGCGCGCGATTTCGGCGATCGCGAGATCTACACGCTCGTAAAGGTCAAATAGCAGGTGTACTATTACACACGATGACCACACACGTGACCATCGTGTGGACGTTCGGACGTCACTTCGAAACGCGGCTAAAATGGTAATTCGGACGTCGAAAGGATTTTACGGCATGGGTCTGAGGAAGAACATAGCCATGATCGTGGTCGCGACCGTCGTCGCGACCACATGTATGCTTGCCGTACCGTATAAGGCGCAGGCCGTCC
Organism: uncultured Coriobacteriaceae bacterium; assembly: GCA_902795065.1. Taxonomy (GTDB): domain Bacteria; phylum Actinomycetota; class Coriobacteriia; order Coriobacteriales; family Atopobiaceae; genus RUG721. The sequence continues at coordinate 169,415 of CADBJR010000001.1, read as the reverse complement.
CCACGCAGGACGACCTTGCTGCCGCGCAGGCGCGCATCGACGAGCTCGGCAACCAGCTCATCACGTACCAGGGTGAGCTCGACGAGGCCGAAGCAGCGCTCGTCCAGACCGATAACGATATCGCTGCCACCCAGCTGCAGATCGAGCAGACCCGTGAGGAGCTCGCAGCTGCGCGCATCACGCTCGCACGTCGCATGCGCAGCGGTTACAAGACGGGCGCCGTCTCGTTCCTCGATGTGCTCTTCAGCAGCACGAGCCTCGAGGACTTCGCCAACCGCATCTACTACATGGACAAGGTCAACGAGCAGGATGCCGAGACTATCGGGCGCATCAACGAACTCGAGCAGCAGCTCGAGGACGAGATGGCGACGCTCGAGGCCCAGAAGGTCACGCAGGAGCAGCGCCTTGCCGAGGTCGAGGCGAAAGTAGGGGAGTACGAGGCCCTCGTCGGCGAGGCGCAGGAGTACTACAACCAGCTCGACGCCGAGATCCAGGCTGAGCTCGCCCGCCAGGCCGAGGAGGAGGCACGCCGCGCTGCCGAGGCCGAGGCGGCCCAGCAGAGCGCCGCTGCCGCCGTCATCGACGTCGCGGGCGGCGGAGCGGGAACCGGTGCGGGCAACACCGAGGGCTCGACCGACTACGGTGATTCGACGACCGTCGACAATCCCGGCAATGACGGTGATTCGCCGTTCCCGGGCGGCGGCGTTGCGTCTGCCTACTCCTGCCTCGGCTGGCCCTATGTGTGGGGCGGATACAACCTGTCCACTGGCGGCTTCGACTGCTCGGGTCTCGTGAGCTACTGCTATGGCACGGGCACTTGGCGTGCAGGCGCCGAGCCGCTCGGCCTCGCCATCATCCGCGCCGGCCTCTGGAAGGACAGTCTCGACCAGCTTGTCCCGGGCGACCTCGTGTTCACCCGTTCCGAGTTCAACCATGTCGGCATCTATATCGGCGGCGGCATGATGATTCACGCCCCGCATCCCGGTGCCGTCGTCTGCGTTGCCGAGGTCTACGCCTTCTATGGCGGCGGACCGTTCGTATATCCCTACTAAGAGTCCCAAGGAGCGCTCGAATCGTGCGTCTAAAGAACAAAATATGTGCTCTGACCTGCGCATTCCTTCTTGCTCTCACATCGTTTGCCGCTTCCGTGCGTCCAGCGTACGCCGTACCGACGCAGGATGACCTCGATGCAGCCCGCGCTCAGCTCGAGCAGCTCGGCGCCGAGATGGCTTCCATCCAGGAGAGCCTCCAGAAGGCGGAATGCGACCTCGAGGAGACACGCAACAGGATCGACGAGACCAACGCGGCCATCGCGGATACCGAAGCGGAGCTCTCCGCCCGCCGTATCATGCTCGGGAACCGTATGCGCAGCTCCTATAAGAGCGGCCGCGGCACGATCTTCGACCTGCTCTTCGGTGCGCGTGATTTCGAGGATCTCGTCAACATCATCTACTACATCGACAAGGTCTCCGAGTCCGACGCAAACGCCATCGACGACATCGTCGCGCTTGAGAAGCAGCTCGAGGAGCAGAAGTCTGCCCTCGAGATCGCGCAGCAGCAGCAGGAAGCCCAGATCGCGGAGACCGAGCGCCAGCTCGCCGAGTACGATGAGAAGATCGCCGAGGCTCAGGCATACTACGACCAGCTCGACGCCGAGATCCAGGCAGAACTTGCCCGCCAAGCTGAGGAGGAGGCTCGCCGACAGGCAGAGCTCGAAGCCCAGCAGGCGGAGCAGGCAGGCGGTCTGACGAACGTCATCGGCGCCATCGATACCGGCGAGAGCGGAACACAGGACGACGGGGACACTCCTGCTGGACCGAGCTCATCCGAAGAGCCCTCGACGCCTCGTCCCTCCATCGTCGCTTCCTCTGACGTCATCGCGAACGCCTACCAGCTGTGCGGTATGCCGTACAAGACGTGGTACAGCGGCCGCAACTACGGCCCCGATGCCGACGGATACGATTGCTGCGGTCTCGTGGCGACCTCGTACCAGATGGCAGGCTACAGCACGCCGTACGCGACCTCCGTTTCCGGTCTCATGAGCTGGGTTCAGGGCAGGGGCAACTGGAAGGACTGCGACCTCTCCAACTACCAGCAGGTGCTCAACCCCGGCGACATCATCTTCTGCTCCTACGGGCACGTCGCCATCTACATCGGGGGAGAGTACATGATCCACGCTCCGTACCCTGGACAGTACGTGTGCGTCGCGTGGGTGTACGACTGCATCGGTGGCGGCTTCGGAGGCTGACGGCTGCGCTGATGCTCAAAGATGGCAATTCACGAGGGGAGAGGGGCTGGAAAGCCCCTTTTTCCTGCAGTTTCTTCTAGTTTACATAAGATATATTATCACGGGTTTATACAGATGCGGGTACCAGTGCAAAAGATTTGAGATGCCCCGATCGAGACGTTCGTTGCATGGTGTTGATCGTACATGCAATGCGCTGCGATCATGCTCCGTGCCGTTGTTCGCCTCTGCATCCCGCCACCATATCTATCGTAGAATTTGAGTATAGATATCTATGCGGTATCCGGCCTAACCCTCTATCCGATTCTCCATCGGCTGCCGCAGGCACGATCTCATCATTCCATGATTATCCTTGCGCGAATCTCGCCAGATTTCGGCAAACAGATGACTCCTTACCCATCGATAATCACATAGGGTCTTATATCGCCTTAGAACGCGTCGTTTACCTGCAGTTCTGCAGATGGATAATTAAGCAATATTCAAAAATGCTTGTAGAGACAGTTAGCCCTCGATGGGCTGTCCGAGGAACGATGCGGCGCTCGTGGCTGCGATTGCCCCGTCTGCTGCAGCCGTGATGATCTGGCGGAGCGGTTTGACGCGCATGTCCCCCGCGCAGAAGAGCCCTGGAGTCCTCGTTGCCATGCGGTCGTCTGTGATTGCGTATCCCTGCGCGTCAAGCTCCGCGAGCTCAGAGACGAGCGACGTCTCGGGATCTCGACCGACGAACACGAAGACGCCGAACGAGCCCTCGTCATAGTGCTCGGTCCAAGACTCCCCGGTCTCGTTGTTCCTGAACGTGATGCCCGTGAGGAGCGTGTTGCCCTCGACGCCGACGACGCTCGTGAGATAGCGGACCTCGACCTTGCTGTTCTCTTCGAGCTCCTTAGCCACGACCGCCTGGGCGCGCAGGTGGTCCTTGCGGACGATTACGGTCACCTGGGACGCGAAGCGCGTGAGGAACAGAGCCTCCTCGCACGCGGAGTTGCCGCCGCCGATCACGAAGACGCGCTTTCCGCGATAGAACATTCCATCGCACGTGGCGCAGTAGGAAACGCCATGGCCGGAGTATGTGTCCTCGTTGTTGAAACCGGCATGTCGTGGCGTTGCTCCACCGGCGACGATGACGGTCCTTGCGTGATATGTTGCGGCATCTGCCGTGATGGTGAAGATGCCTGAGCCGCTATCATGCTCGAGACCGATAACGCGGTCGGCAACGATCTTCGCGCCGAGTTCCTCGGCTTGGGTGCGCATGAGATCGCTCAGCGTGAAGCCGTCGATATGGGGAACGCCGGGATAGTTATCGATCTCGGACGTCAGGATGGTCTGCCCGCCGATAGCCTCCTTCTCGATAAGGACGGAATCAAGCAGCGCACGCTGAGCGTAAAGGGCTGCAGAGAGACCGGCGGGGCCTCCTCCGATGATGGCAAGGTCGATGATCTCGTGATTCTCCATGACAGGCTCCCCTCCCGAGTTTGCGGTTTTCCCCATCATAGCATATATATCGTGCGCGATATAGTCTTACGCAATATAAATTTGGGGGAGTGCGCGCTCCCCTAGCGTGCACCGCTCGAGCCGAAGCCTCCGGAGCCACGGTCAGTCTCATCGAGCTCGTCGACCTCTACCAGCTCCACAATGGGAACCTTCTGTATCACGAGCTGGGCGATGCGCTCTCCCCTCTCGATGTGGATGGGTTCTGCATCATCGAGGTTGACGGCGACGACCTTGAGCTCCCCGCGGTAATGCGCGTCGATGAGACCGGGTGTATTGGCCATGGAAAGACCGCGTTTGAGCGCCATGCCGCTGCGCGGTTGCACGAAACCCGCATATCCCTCGGGGATTGCGATGGCAAGACCGGTCGAGATGAGACGGCGCTCGTGCGGGGCGAGCGTGACATCCTCGTTGGCGCGAAGGTCGAGCCCCGCATCACCGAGATAGGCGTAGGAGGGAAGCTCGACCGTCGGGTCGAGCCGTTTGATGGCAAGGCGGATGGTCTCTGCACTCATGAAAGGCTCCTCAGCGCCTCGCTGAACTCGTCGAGATCCTTGAAGTCGCGATAGACCGAAGCGAATCGGACGTAGGCTACCAGATCGAGGTCCTTGAGCTTCATGAGCACGTTGTTGCCGAGCTCCTCGGAGGTCACCTCTGTTGTTCCATGGTCGCGGAACTCATCCTCGATCGAGGAGATGAGATTGTCGAGCTCCATGATGGGTATGTTGCGCTTCACGGTAGCCGTGAGCAGGCCGCGCATGAGTTTCTGGCGGTCGAACGGCTCCTTATGCCCATCCTTTTTGACAACGACGAGCGGCATCTCCTCACGGCGCTCGTAGGTGGTGAACCTGAAACCGCAGTTCTCGCATTCACGACGGCGGCGGATGGCGTCGATGCTCTCGGAAGGCCTGGAATCAACCACTTTGAGATTCTCGCACCCGCATTTAGGACAGCGCATAGTACCCCCTTATTCTGCATGCATTTGCACGATAGCACACAAGGGGTGGTATGTGCAGCCGTGAATCAGCAGGCAGGGACGATGAGGAGCTGCCCAGCCATGATGAGGGCGGAATCGAGGCCGTTGGTCTGCTCGATCCAGCGGATGGCTGTTGCGGTGTCCATCCCCGCCGGGGCATGGTCCTCTGCGATCTCCCAGAGGGAATCACCCGTGTGGACCGTGATCGTGGTGGTCGGGTATGCGGAGAGCGACTCCTCGAACCGGGATGCGGCGCGCGCGTCGACGAAATGGAGCACGAAGCCGAGCGCTGCGACGACGAGAGCGATGATGAGGGCGCACTCGAGCTTCTGGAGGAAGGTGAGCGTCTCGCGCTCGGGTGCCTTGGAGCATTCGCGGCGCATGCCGTCGTGGACCGTGAACGAGTATGCCTGGGGCTTGAGGGCTGCGGTGCCGTTGGTGCGGTACATCATGGAGTTGCTGCTGCGGTTCATCTTCATGGCTCCCATCCGTCGTGTTCTCTTCGCTTCCAGTTATACGATGCCTGCTGGACAGAAACCGATTGAGAACACGTGTTTGACGAACGTGTGTTTTATAGTATTATGGAAACAGTTGTTCGTGTCAACATGAATTTAGAACATTTGTTTGCGTGGTCTGTTCGATTGATATACAATCTGACTGGCGATCAAGGAGGTCAACCATGGCACATGGCAAGCTCAGCAAGCGTCAGGCTGCGATCTACGACTACATACGCACCTATACCGAGGATCATGGCTATCCCCCCTCGGTCCGCGAGATCGGCTCCGCCGTCGGCCTCAAGTCCCCCTCCACCGTCCACATGCACCTGAAGGCGCTCGAGGAGCTCTCGCTCATCAGGCGCGACCCCAAGAAGCCGCGTACGATCGATGTCACCAAGTCACAGGACGATTCCCCCAAGCTCGGCACGGTCGTCGAGGATCTCGGCGCCAACACCATCTCGCTTCCCCTTGTGGGCCGCGTTGCGGCGGGTATGCCCATCCTCGCCGAGCAGAACATCGAGGAGAACCTCGTGCTCCCCACCTCCATCGTGGGCGATGCGAGCTCCTTCGTCCTTCGTGTCCATGGCGATTCGATGATCAACGCCGGAATCTTCAACGGCGACTACATCATCGTCAAGGAGCAGCAGGATGCCCATAACGGCGAGATCGTCGTTGCGCTCGTCGGTGATTCCGCCACGGTCAAGACATTCTACCGCGAGAAGGACCGCGTGCGCCTGCAGCCCGAGAACGATGCCATGCAGCCCATCTACGTGACCGATCCCGTCATCCTCGGAAAGGTCACTGCCCTCATCCGCTCCATGTAATCTCCTATGGACCGCCCTGAATCGCACATCGACTCTGCGAACGCGCCTCGTCAGCGCGTTCGTCTTTTCGATACCCTGAGGGGTTTCTCGGTTGTTTCGATGGTGCTCTTCCATTTCTACTACGACCTGGTCTTCTTCATCGGTATCGTGCCAACGTCGGCGTTCTTCACGCTTGCCGTCGATATCTGGCGCGCTTCGATCTCCTGGACCTTCCTGTTCATAGCAGGAGCCATGGTCACCTTCTCGAAGAACAACATCAAACGTGCCTGCCTCTATCTTGCCGTTGCGGCCGCTATCTACATCGTCACGTCGTTCATCGGCAAGGATGTCGAGATCTCCTTCGGGATCATCTACTGCATGGGTGCCTGCACGTTGATCGCGGCCCTTCTCGAGATGGCCGGCTTCAGGCCCGAGGGTTGGGGTTGGATCGCAGCGTTCATCGTCGTGTTCCTGCTTCTGCTCGGGCTGTCACGCGGCTCCATCGGACTGTTCGGATGGGAGATCGTGCGCATCCCGCGAGCCGTCTACGAAGGCGGCATGCTTTCCTGGCTCGGGCTTCCCGGCGTCGACTTCATATCTGCCGACTACTATCCCCTACTCCCCTACCTGTTCCTCTATCTCACCGGATGGTCCTGTGCGCTCAGGTGGCAGAAGATGGGATTCTCACATCGCGTCTGGGGTTTCTCGATCCGTCCTTTGGAGTTCATCGGCAGGCATGCCCTGCCCATCTACGTCCTCCACCAGCCTGTTTTGCTCGGTATCTCCCAGCTCATCTCCGTAGCGGTAGGGCGCTAGCGTCTTAGCCATGCGCTCCGACGCGCGTACGGTTCCGACAAGCCCTACCTCCTCGTACGACTCACGCACGATCTGGCAGCGCTCGTGGAGCATCTTGATGAGCAGGCCCTTCCCGTAGGGAATGCAGACCGTCATCGTCGAGTCGCCCTCGGATGCCTCGCGCGCGATGCGGTGGAGCAACCCGCGCAGACCGTGGCCATCGATCGCGGAGATGAACTGCGCGGATGGATAATCCCGTTCAAGCGCCCTTCGCGCCTCGTCATCGATGCAATCGCATTTGTTGAATACGATGACGCGCGGTATCTCGGAGGCTCCGATATCGGAGAGGACGTTGCAGACAGCGGAGATCTGGAGCCGGTAGTTCGGGTCGGATGCATCGCAGACGAGCAGGATGAGATCGGCAGCGCGCGCCTCGGCAAGCGTCGACTTGAAAGCTTCGACGAGCATCGTGGGGAGTTTCTGGATGAAGCCGACCGTGTCGGTGAGGGTGATCTTTCGTCCCTCCTCGAGGTCGAGCGCACGTGTGGTGGGGTCGAGCGTGGCGAAGAGCTCGTCCTGCACATAGACACCCGCGCCCGTGAGGGCATTCAGAAGCGTCGACTTGCCCGCATTGGTGTATCCCACGAGCGAGACGCGGTAGACACCCGATTCCCAGCGTGCCTTGCTTTGGACTCCCCTGCGCGTCTCGAGGGCCTTCAGCTCGTTCTTGAGCGTCGAGATGCGCTTGCGGATGAGGCGGCGGTCGACCTCGAGCTGGCTCTCGCCTTGGCCGAAACGGCTGCCGATGCCGCCGCGGGTCTGCTCGCCCACCAGGTGGCTCCACATTCCGCGCAGGCGCGGGAGAACGTATGAGAGCTGCGCAAGCTGGACCTGGAGACGGCCTTCTCGCGTCGTGGCATGCTGGCCGAAGATATCGAGGATGAGCGCTGTACGGTCGATAATCTTGGTCGGCTCCCCGACGATCTTCTCGAGATTGACCTGCTGGGACGGGGTAAGCTCGTCATCGAAGATGACAACGTCGGCATCGAGCGCCCGGACAGCGGAGACAACCTCGTCGACCTTGCCCTTGCCGATGAAGGTCTTGGGAACGGGCGCATCGAGACGCTGGGTGAGGGTGCCGACGACTTCGGCGCCGTCGGTCTGCGCCAGCCTGCCCAACTCTGCGAGCGAGTCCTCGAGAAGCCATTCGGACCTGCCGAGGTCGACGCCGACGAGGATGGCGCGTTCGGGGACGAACGCGGTGGAGTGATGCTCAAAGCGCGTCATCGTGTGCCTCCGATATGATGAGCGAAGCAGCTTCCGAAGGGTCCGACCCCTCCATATCGATCCACCGGACGCGTCCGTCGTGCTTGAACCAGGAGATCTGGCGCTTCGCATAACGGCGCGTGCCGACCTTGATGGCCTCGCGGGCCTCCTCGCACGTGATCGTCCCCTCGAGCATCTGGAGGATCTCCTTGTAGCCGATGGCCTGGCCGGCCGTGGTCGCTGTCGACAGTCCCTGTGCGCGAAGGCGCTCCACCTCGGCAACGAGGCCGTGGTTGAACATCTCGTCGACGCGCGCGTCGATGCGTCGGTAGAGCTGTTCGCGTGGAAGCATGAGGCCGAAGATGCGGGCATCGTAGTGCGTGGCACGATCGTGGAGCGTCGTGAGCGATGCGGCGTAGCTCTTCCCCTCGTCAGCGAGCTCGAGGGCTCGGATGACACGACGGACGTTGTTGGGATGGATCGCTGCGGCGCTCTTGGGATCACGGGTCATAAGAAGGTCGTAGACGGCTTGCGGTCCTTCAGAGCGGGCAAGCCCCTCGTAGGCTTCGCGCCGATCGTCTCCGCGGTATCCGGAAGCGAAGTCCATCTCGTCGATGACGGCGTTCAGGTAGAGTCCCGTGCCCCCGCAGAGCACCGGCTCCGTTCCCTCGGGGCGCAGCCGGTCGATGCAGGCGCGCGCGTCGGATTGGAAGCGTTCGACGGAGTAGTTCTCAGTGATGGGGCACACGTCGATCATGTGGAGCGCGCAACGGCGCTCCACGAGCGGGGTCTTCGCCGTGCCGATGTCCATGCCCGTGTAGACCTGCATCGCGTCGACGGATACGACAGCGCCCCCTATACGCAGGGAGATCTCCTCTGCAACGGCGCTCTTGCCGGATGCGGTAGGGCCGACGATGCAGATGAGCGGCGGACAAGCCGTCATCGGGCGTCCCCGACCATGGTACCCGAGAGGTACCAGGTGCGTGCACGATCGACCTCGACGGTCGCGATCCTGCCAACGAGCCCCTCGGCGGACTTGTCGGACGGAAGCGGGAAATGGACCGTCTGGTTCTTCTCGCTGTGGCCGACCATGATGTCATCGGCGCGCTTCGAGGTGGATTCGACGAGCACCTCGACGCGTCTGCCGAGGTCGGCTTGGTTCGCGGTCCAGCTCAGATCCTCGACGAGATGGGTGAGGCGCTCGAAGCGCTCCTGGATGACCTCGGGAGGTGTCGGGTCGACGATCTTGGCTGCCGGGGTGCCGGGTCGCTTCGAATAGATGAACGTGAACGCGCCGGCGAAGCGCACCTCCTCGAAGAGCGACATCGTCTCGAGGAAATCCTCCTCGGTCTCGCCGGGGAAGCCGACGATGACGTCGGTCGTGAGGGCGATGTCGGGCATCGCGGACCTGAGACGTCCCACGAGGTCGATGTACTGCTCGCGCGTATAGGAGCGGTTCATCGCCTTGAGGATGCGTGTGGAGCCGCTCTGGACGGCTAGATGGAGGTGGGGCATGACGCAGGGCGTCTCGGCCATGGCGGCGATGACGTCGTCGTTGAGATCCTTGGGATTCGACGAGGTGAAGCGGAGGCGATCGATGCCGGTCTCCCCCACCGCGCGGATGAGGTCGGCGAAACGGGGCGAGCCGTAGAGGTCGCGTCCGTAGGAGTTGACGTTCTGGCCGAGCAGGCAGATCTCGCGCACACCGTTCGCAGTGAGGCGGGCGCACTCGCCGACGACCGTCTCGAAGGTTCGGCTCCGCTCGCGGCCGCGCACGTAGGGAACGATGCAGTAGGTGCAGAAATTGTTGCACCCGTACATGATGGGGACCCAAGCGTGGAACGGTTGCGCGGGATGGCTCGGAAGGTCGGTGGAGAACGATCCGTCCTCAGCAGTGTCGACGAGGATGCGGCGCTTGTCAGACGAGAACGCCTCAGCGAGGAGCTCGGGGAGCTTCCCGAGCGCGCTCGTGCCGAAGACGATGTCGCAGGCGGGGACGTTCGCCTTGAGGCGCTCTCCATCGCGCTGGGCGATGCACCCGCCGATGGCGACGACGCGCTTGCCCGACGGCGGCGCAGGCGTGCTCACGAGCGCGGACGCCTGGCCATAGAGGCGCTGGTCGGCGTTCTCGCGTACGCAGCACGTCATGAAAACCACGATGTCGGCTTCCTCGAACGACTCGACCTCGTTGCACCCGCACGCATCGAGCAGACCCGAGACGCGCTCGGAGTCGTGCAGGTTCATCTGGCAGCCGAAGGTTCGGATGAGGTAGGTCTTACCGACAAGCGACGCGCTCGTCATTTAGGCATACACCTCGTAGTCGTCCTCGGAGGGATCGCTGGCGTGCGACTGGGGTCCGAGGCGATGGACGTAGAGTGCGAAACGGATGGCGGTGCGCTTCTCCCCGCCGATCTCGATATCGGCGAAGGCGGAGGCGCAGGAGATGTCGACGCCTGTGGGGATCAGGAAGCCACGGGCGATAGTCATCGCCTTGACAGCCTGGTTGACGGCACCGGCACCGACGCACTGGATATTGACCGGAACGCCATCTTTGACGAGACCGGCGATGGCGCCGGCGACGGATGCCGGTGAGGATTTGGATGAAACCTTCAGATAATCCATGCTGTGACTCCTGCGTGTTGCTGTTGCCGTGCTTCTGTGTTTGAGACCGTTGGTGCTACATCATCCAATAGTAGACGTATCGTCGACGTTTGAAAAGACATAAAAAGGCAGGTGGTGGGGCTAGTCCGTGTCCTCGACCTCAAAGGTGACCGTGATCTTGTTCGAGGAGACGCGAACCTTGGGATCGTCCGTGAGGCGGACGTAGTAGCGCGATGTTACGAACGAGAACGCCCGCTCCATCTCGAGCGCGAAGGAATCCTTGTCGGCTTTGCTCATCTTGAGGCCCCTGTTGGTGCTCATGAGGTCGACCTCGTGCTGATTCTTAGGCGCCGAGGAGAGGAGCTGGGCAGCGACGCTGCGGAGCGGCTTGACCTGTCCGGAGATGATGCGATGGGCGGTGCGCTCGCTCATCTCGAGCCCGAGCGAGCGGGCCTGCTCGAGAAGCTCGGAGGCATCAGCGGCCTCGCGCAGGCGCGTGAGCACGGGAAGCTCGGAGAGGTCGTCGATGAAGAGCAGGTCGGTATCGGAATGGGCCCGGGGCGCGCGTGCATGCGCCGTCGCGGCGATCTCGGCCGCGGAGCCGAGATAGACCTCGCATGACCCGCGCTCCTCGAGCGCGAACTCGGCGCATGTGCGGATGATGTTGTGGGGACCGCGGACGCAGGCATCGCGTCCGTCCTCATCCTGGGAGACGAGCGGCCAGGTGGATTGGTCTGCACGCTCGGGCAGGGCCGTCGCGTTCGAGACGACCTTGATGGCAGCGCCCTTTCCCGGTGCGGACGATACGACGCGAGCCGATTCGACGTTCTCCCGTACCGAGAAGAGCGCCATACCGCGGCCGTGGACACCCCAGCGGTCGACATGGACGCTTTCGAGCTTCGAGGTGACGCGCGCTTCGAAGATCCTATCGTGCATTGTGGAGGGGATGCCCGATCCGTCGTCGAGCATGACGATGGTGCGGATATCGCCCTCGCGCGAGCTGGCCACGTAGATATGACAAGCGCCCGCATCGCGGGCGTTCCTCAGCATCTCTATGACGACGTCCTCGATGCAGCGGATGTCGTGTTTCGCCTGGCGGCGCTCTGCTTCGGCAACGCGCAGCCTCACGTACCCCGCGCCGAGGTTCTCCTCGACGCGGAGCGCTCCGTTCCCGCACGTGGCTTCGACGAAGCTCGCAAGGTCTGAGGGCGTGCCTGCCATGGCCTACTTCGCCACGTCGACAGCGCGGGACTCGCGGATGACGACGACGCGGACCTGGCCGGGATACTCCATCTCGTCCTCGATCTGCTTCGCGATATCGTGCGCGAGGACCGTTGCCTGGGCATCGGAGATCTTCTCGGGCTCGACCATGACATGGAGCTCGCGGCCGGCCTGCATGGCATAGGTGCGCTCGACGCCGTCATGGGAGTTCGAGATCTCCTCGAGCTTCTCGAGACGCTTGATGTAGGTCTCGGCAGACTCGCGGCGGGCGCCGGGACGGGCGGCGGAGATGGCGTCTGCGGCCATCACGAGCACGTCGAGGACGGTGTCGGGCTCGACGTCGGCGTGGTGCGCTTCGATGGCGTGCACGATGTTGGGCTTCTCGCCATAGCGGCGGGCGAGGTCGGCGCCGATGATGGCGTGAGGACCCTCGACCTCGTGGTCGATGGCCTTGCCGAGGTCGTGGAGCAGGCCGGCGCGCTTGGCGGGCGTCTCATCGAGTCCGAGCTCGGACGCCATGATGCCGCAGAGCATGGAGACTTGGATCGAGTGCTGGAGCACGTTCTGGCCGAATGAGGTGCGGTAGCGGAGTGCGCCGAGGGTACGGATGAGCTCGGGATGCAGGTCGTGGATGCCGGCATCGAAGGCCGCCTGCTCGCCGGACTCGCGGACTCGCTCGTTCACGAGCTCCTCCGCCTTCTTGTAGAGCTCCTCGATGCGGGCGGGATGGATGCGGCCGTCTGCGATGAGGTTCTCGAGCGCCACGCGCGCAGTCTCGCGGCGCACCGGGTCGAAGCTCGAGAGCACGACGGTCTCGGGCGTATCGTCGATGACGAGGTTCACACCGGAGACCTGCTCGAAGGTGCGGATATTGCGGCCCTCGCGGCCGATGATACGGCCCTTGAGGTCATCCGAGGGAATGTGGACCGACGTGACCGTGATCTCGCCCGCCTGATCGGCGGCGCAACGCTGGATCGCCGTGGAGATGATCTCGCGGGCCGTCTTGTCGGCCTGGTCGCGGACGCGCATCTCGGATTCGCGCAGGATCTGCGCCTCCTCGCGCACGGACTCGGCGCGGACGCGGGCGAGAAGCTCGTCATGCGCCTCGTCCTTGGTGAGGCCGGCGATGCGCTCGAGCTCTGCGGCGTGGCTTGCCGCGAGGGCGTCGAGGTCGCGCTCGCGCTTGTCGAGCTGGCCGGCGAGGCTGGAGAGCTGATGCTCGCGCTTATCGAGCGAGTCGCTGCGCTTGTCGAGCGTCTCCTCGCGCTGCATGATGCGGTTCTCGATACCCTGGAGCTCCTGCTTGCGCTTCTTCTCCTCTGCCTCGGAGTTGGCTTTGAGCTGGAGGATCTCCTCCTTGGCGGAGAGGACGGCCTCCTTCTTGGCGTTCTCGGCGTTGCGGCTCGCCTCGGAGACGATGCGCTCGGCGGAGCGGTTCGCCTCGTCGATCTTCGCCTCGGCGGCTACGACGGCTGCGTTCGTCTTGCTCTGTGCGAAACGGTATGCGATGACTGCCGCGACGGCAGCGCATACCGCAGCTAGGATGATGAATTTCCAATCCATGTTTGGCTCCTCAGATAACGTGCGTTTATGCAAGTGTGTTCAGGAGACCCATGCGCGGCATGGGAACCCGCCATAAGGGGTATGCGCATCTTGCATGCTCAATCTACGGGAAAAAGCCCGCACATCATATGAAAGAAACGTCTTGCGTGGAAGCAGAAGACGGAATACGCCTTAGGGCATATCTATCGTAGAATGCGCTTGAGTCAAAGTCAATTAGCCAACACAAACATCGCAGAGCCAATGAGATTCAGAAAGGGCAGCTCAATCCTCATCGGTAAGATCACGGGCAACCCGGTACGCAATCGAAGACGGAAATCCTTTTGATGCAAGCGCGCGCATGATTCTCGAGAAGTCATCCTTTCCCGAAAGATGTTTGCGGAGAGCAATGGAGCGGGCCCGCTCGTATTCATCCTCATCGGAGAAGTATTCATCTGGCCATCCTGGTACCGACGATGGATCGATGCCGCGACGTTCGAGTTCGCGGGCGATACGATCCCTTCCCCATCCGGCAGATATCTTGCCGCGTACGAAGAACTCGCCGAAGCGCGAATCGTCGATGAGATGGCAGGAGCGCCCTCGTTCGACGGTTGTAATGCGGACCTGCTCGGAGTATCCATCCATCAGGAGCTTCTCATCGGCTTCCTTTGAGGAGTAGTCGCGCAGGTCGATGAGGTTGAGAAGACGTTTCCAGGCGCACTCGAGCGAGAGCGACTCGATCGTCTCCTTGAGATTGCAATATCCTTCAACCTCAAGTTCACCCTTATCGTATCGAGACTTGAGGACTCGGGCTACCGCAACGGGGACATAGAACCTGCTTTCATGTCCTCCTGAATCGAGAACGACCAGGCCCTTGGGCTTCGTTCTCCCAAAGGCCTGGTGCGATTTCTCGGGCAGCTCGATCGTGATGGTCGGAGTGCCGCCCATGGTTTAATCGGTTGTGGTGGCGTCAAGGTCGATCGGGGCGCCGACCTCGTCATCGTCGAACTCGAGACCAGTCTTCTGGCGGACCTTGGTATCGATCTCGTCGAGGAGCTCCGGATTGGTGCGCAGGTACTCCTTTGCGGCTTCGCGGCCCTGTCCAAGGCGTTCGGTGCCATAGGAATACCAGGGACCCATCTTGCTGACGATGTCGCAATCGACAGCCATGTCGAGCACGCTTCCCTCCTTGGAGATGCCCGTGCCGTACATGATGTCGAACTCCGCCTGCTTGAACGGAGGGGCGACCTTGTTCTTGACGACCTTGACGCGGACGCGGTTGCCGATGACCTCGCCATCGCGCTTGATGCTGTCGACGCGCCTGATCTCGAGGCGGACGGAAGCGAAGAAGCGCAGGGCACGGCCGCCGGGCGTGGTCTCGGGATTGCCGTAGAAGACGCCGATCTTCTCACGGATCTGGTTGATGAAGATGCATGTGGTGTTCGACTTGGAGAGCGAACCCGCGAGCTTGCGGAGGGCCTGGCTCATCAGGCGTGCCTGAGCGCCCACCGTTGCCTCGCCGATCTCCCCCTCGATCTCCGCCCTGGGGACGAGGGCTGCGACCGAATCGATGACGACGACGTCGATGGCGCCGGATTTGACGAGCATGTCGCAGATCTCGAGCGCCTGCTCGCCGGAGTCTGGCTGGGAGATGAGCACTTCGTCGATATCGACGCCCACGCGAGCGGCGTAGCCGGGATCGAGGGCGTGCTCCGCGTCGATGAAGGCGACGACGCCGCCGAGGGCCTGAGCCTCGGCGAGGATCTCGAGCGACAGCGTGGTCTTGCCCGAGGACTCGGGTCCGTAGATCTCGACGATGCGGCCGCGGGGGACGCCGCCGATGCCGAGCGCAACATCGAGCGCGAGCGATCCGGTGGGAATCGCCTCGATCTCGAGCGCGGAGTCGTTGTCGCCGAAGCGCATGATGGCGCCTGCGCCGTACTTGCCCTCGATCTCCTTGCGCGCTTTGGCGATGGCCGCCGAGCGCTCGTCCTCATCGGTGACGGGCTTGATTCCCTGCATCTGCGTCTTTGCTGCTTTTGCCATGATTGCTCCTACCTTTCGACAGACTCGATGATATACGAACAACCGTTCGTAGTCAAGGGATGTTCGAGAAGCATAGCCGAGGGAGCTTGCAGCAGGTTTACCCGTGCCTATCAGGTGTCTTGCAGGCGGCTTTCAGCCCAGAATCGCACGCGTCCGCCACCTGCGGAAGCCGTCTGTTGATAACGGGATCGACGCGCGGACGGGCGATTCCGATGGATCCTCGTCCTACGCGCAAACTCCATAGAGGAGGTCGAGCGCATGCACGAGCGCCTGCTCGCGGACATCGCTCCTCGTGCCGGGAAAGCATTGCACGTGCGCCGTCGTTCCCCCAGGGGTCCTGAGACCGAACCAGACGGTCCCTACGGGTTTTCCGGGCTCCTCCCCTCCCGGACCCGCGATACCGGTCACGGAGACCGCCACATCGGCCGAGAGGAGCTCGGCCACGCCATCAGCCATGGCGCGGGCGCATTCGGGTGAGACCGCCCCGATGGAAGGATTGTAGAGAATTGTGCCGGGAACGCCGAGGACGTGCTCCTTGACATCGAGCATGTAGCTCACGACGCCACCAGCGAAGGTATCGGACGAGCCGGGGATCTCGGTGAGCGCCGCGGCGACGAGCCCTCCCGTGCATGATTCGGCGCAGGCAAGGCGCATGCCGCGGCCACGGGCGGCGGCGAGCACCTCCTCGGCACGGGAGGCGATGTCAGCCGAGAAGGCCATCCGTCAGTCCATGCGCGAGACGGCGGGCCAGGCCTTGACGAAGTAGTCGATGCCCGACCAGGCGGTGAGGACGACGGCCGCGATCATGATGATGAAGACGATCGTGTGGAGGGCGTTGGTGAACCCGCCCGCGGGAAGCGCAGCGAGGAAGAGGTAGCCGCCGATGGCGACCATGGTCGTCGCGGTCTTGGCCTTACCGAGGTTCGAAGCCGCGATGACCGTTCCCTGCGCTGCGACGACCATGCGCAGGCCGGAGACGAGGAACTCGCGCGCGACGACGACGAGCAGCACCCACGACGAGCAGAGCCCGCGCTCGAGGAGGAACGCCAGCGCGACGACGACCTCGAGCTTATCGGCGATGGGATCGAGGAACTTGCCGAACGTCGTCACCTCGTTGCGGCTCCGCGCGAGGTAGCCGTCGAGCTTGTCGGTGAAGGACAGGGCGACGTAGAGCAAAAACGTGAGGAGGGCACCCCAGGAGAACTTGGTCCCGTCGGAGGCGGGGAACGCCTCTGCGATGGCAAGCCAGATGGGCACGCACACGACGCGCGCGATCGTCACGATGTTGGCGGGCGTCATGATGGAAGGCCTGACCGAAGGCTTTGAAGGTGACATGGATCCTCCCAGCTCCTAGGCATCGACGATGCGGCCGACGAGCTCGTAGCAGAACGAATCGACGAGCTCGACCCGGACGATATCGCCGACGGTCGCCTCGCCCTGCTCGATATGGACCACGCCGTCCGAATCGGGCGCCTGGAACCAGCAGTGGCCGATGAGCTCGGCGCCGTCGTCGGTATCGTCTACACCGTCAATGATAACGTCAACGACCTCTCCGATATGCGACGCCGTCGACGAAAAACCCTCCTGCTCGGCGATGTCGATGAGACGCTGCGTGCGCTCGAGCTTCACATCGTCGGGAACCTGGTCGGGTAGCTTTGCGGCGCGGGTACCGTCTTCGGGAGAGAATGCGAAGACCGAGCAGTAATCGAAGCCCTCCTTCTGGAGGAAGGAGGCGAGCTCGTCGGCCTCCGCGTCGGTCTCGCCCGGAAAGCCCGCCATGGCGGTGCTGCGCAGCACCATGCCGGGAATCTCGGAGCGGAGGCGATCGAACAGCGTGTGGAGCTCTTCGGGGGAACCGGATCGGTTCATGGCCTTGAGCAGGCGCTTCGAGCAATGCTGGATGGGGATGTCGATATAGGGCAGCACGCTGGGAAGGTCGCGGATCGCGGCGATGAGCTCGTCAGTCATGCCCTCCGGCTGCAGGTAGAGCACGCGGATCCACGCGCCGAAGGGACGCGCGACCTCGTCGAGGGCGCGCAGAAGATCGGCGAGCGTGCGCTTGGGGGCGAAATCGCTCCCCCAGATGCCGGTGTCCTGGCCGATGAGCACGAGCTCGCGCACGCCCCCCTCGAGCAGCGCCCGCGCCTCGTCGAGCAGCTCGTCAAGCGGGCGCGAGCAATAGCGTCCCCTGATGTAGGGGATCGCGCAGAAGGAGCAGAAGCGGTTGCAGCCCTCCGAGATCTTGAGGAAGGCGCTCGCACCCTCGACGGTGCGCAGGACGTGCGGGGGAAGGCACGGAGTCCTGTCGATGCCGAGCACGTGCCTCACGACCTGGACGATGCCGTCCTCCTCATCGTGGCGGACGAATGCGGCGACCTCGGGAAGCTCGTCGGCAAGCTCGCCGCCATAGCGCGAGGGAACGCAGCCGCACATGATGATTGGAACGCCGCGCACTCCCCGTGCGATCTCGTCGGCGAGTTCGAGCGTGCATTCGATGGATTCCGACGTGGCGGTTTCGAGGAACGAGCATGTGTTGACGATGGCGACGTCGGCATCGGAGACGGCGAGGGCCTCTTCGAATCCGTCGGCGGCGAGCAGGGCGCGCATGCGGTCGGTGTCGACCTCGTTCTTCGCGCAGCCCAAAGTGATGAAGAGGGCGTGCATGGGGATCCTAGCGGTAGTTGGTGAACTGGAGCGGCTGGCCGTAATCCTTCTCGCGGAGCATCGCGATGACGGACTGGAGGGCATCCTTCGAAGCCGAGCTGACGCGGAGCTTATCGCCCTCGATCGTAGGCTTGACCTTGATCTTCATGTCGCGGATATCCTTCGATATCCTCTTGGAGAGCTCGGCATCGATACCCTGTATCATGCGGCCGGTCTGGCGGACGGACATGCCAGCGGCGGGTTGGGCCTTGTCCATCTTGAGCGCCTTGAGGTCGATGCCGCGCTTGACGAGCTTGGATCCGAGGACGTCGACGACCTGCCCCGCGACGAACTCTGACGGAGCGGTGATCAGGAAGGAGCCATCTTTGCGCGAGAACTCGAGCTTCGCGCCCGATCCCTTGAGGTCGTAGCGCTGCGAGAGCTCCCGAACCGCCTGCTGATAGGCGTTGTCAACCTCCTGCATGTCGACATCGGAGACGACGTCGAAGCTTGAATCCTTGGCCATGTTGCGATGCTCCTCGATGCTATCCGTTGTAAGGCGTGCCGTCCGCGGGGTTGAGCTTCGCGCCCGTGTTGGGGTCGATGCAGTACAGGTTGCCGTTGCGATGGTCGATGTAGATGTCGTAACCGTCGTAGGTGTACTGGTACTCGTCGCCGTCCTCGTTCTTGGCGGGATGCTCCTCGGTGTCGGAGGAATCCTCGTCTTCCTTCTCCTCGTCGGCTTCCGTGTCCTTCACCTCTTCCTTGGCGCTGGAAGGAGGACCGTCGACCGTGATCGTGCCGACGCCGGAGGACTTCATCTCGAACTGCTGCTGCTGGCCGTTCACGAAGACGCTCACGGCGGAGATGTCGCCGGCGCGCACGATGAGCTGGGTCTTGACGTCGTAGGTCTGCTCCCAAGGACCGGTGACGGTGTCTGCGATCGAGCTCTCGCCGTCGCACTGGACTTCGAGCCAGGAGACCTGGCCTTCTGCAACCGACACCTTGACCATGACGACCGTCGGCTCGGGGGGCTTGGGGATCTCGATGGGAACCTGTTCACTCGCACCTGCGGGATTGGCGGCATTCTCGGTGCTCTGGTCAGTTGTGGTCTCGGCGGGCGTCACGCCGACGGTGCGGGTCGACGGGGCCTCGGTGCCGGTGTTGGAGACGCAGCTCTTGATCGAGAAGATCGCGATCAGCGTGAGGGCGATGCCGAGGGCGATGACGACCAGCGCGAGCGCGTGGCGGGAATCGCTCAGCCAATCCACGATGCCGCCGATCAGGCCGCCGTCGGATCCGCGGCGATCGCGCTCGGCGCTCGAACGGCTGCGCAGGCTGCGGCGGTCGATGTTGGGACGCTCGATGTTGGCGATGTTGTGGGAAGACCTCCTCCCCCGTTCGGACGATGCCGCCTCGAAAGGCTCGACCTCGTCGTCGAAGGAGCGGTCGTCCTGGTACTGGCTGCTCGAGACGCCGCGCGTGCGGATGTCGTCACGGTAGAGGGATCGGCTGCGGTTCGAACGGCCACCGCGGCCGCTCTCGCCCGAACGGCGGCGAGCCGCGCCCGAGGAACGCGACGGACGTGTCGAATCGAGTTGGGTGTTGTAGGAGTGGCCGGTCGAATACGCGGCATGGGAGTAGGCTCCGACCGGAGCGCCCGTGTTGGTGGGAACGACCGCTCCCGTAGAGCGCGAATGGACGCCCGATGTGGTCGCGAAGGCGCCGTAGTCGCCCATGGGGCCGCCGGCGGTCGGAAGGTACGGCCTGAGCTCGACATACGCCTTGGGGCGGGATTCGCTCTCGTTGGGCACGTCGTACCCATCGATGATGCGCCCCGAGCGCGTGTCGCGCGTGCGGCGGCGCAGGTCGTGGGAGGACTGCCCGTGCACGTACTCGTAGTACTCCTCGGAGTACATATCGACGAGCTCGCGCGGCGAGAGTCCCAGGTAGCGCGCGTAGGACGCGAGCATTCCCTGCGCATAGCCGCTCTTGGGCATGTTCTCGAAGTCGCCCTCCTCAAAGGCGATGAGGACCTGCTCCTTGAGCTTCAAAACCGAAGATGCCTGCGAGATCGTCAGACCGAGCTCATGGCGCTTGTTCTTGAGCGTCTCGGAGAATTTCAGGAGAGCCACGTTACTCTACCTCCCGGAATTGCGCCTCGGCCTGGCGGAGCTCCTCCAAGCCGTCGGCATCGAGCAGGACATCACGGGGCTTCGAGCCGTTGGGCGGTCCGACGACGCCCTTCGCCTCGAGCATGTCCATGATGCGTCCAGCTCTAGCATACCCAACAGCGAGCTGGCGTTGCAGCCCGGACGTGGAACCCAACTGGGATTCCACGACGATCTTGGCAGCCTCCCAGATGAGGGGGTCCTCATCGCGGTCGGCGGGATCGCCCGCGGCGCCGGGCTGGCCCGGAGCGACGAGCGACAGGATGTCCTCGTGGTAGTCGGCCGCGGCCTGGGTGCGGATGAACTCGACCGTCTTATCGATCTCCTCGTCGGAGACGAAGCAGCCCTGCGCGCGCTTGGGGCGGCGTCCGCGCAGCTTGATGAGCATATCGCCGTTGCCGAGCAGGCGCTCGGCGCCGGTCTGGTCGAGGATGATGCGGGAGTTCATGCCGTTGTCGACCGAGAGCGCCACGCGGTTGTCGATATTGGCCTTGATGAGGCCGGTCACGACGTCGGCGGACGGGCGCTGCGTCGCGACGATCAGGTGGATGCCGGCGGCGCGGCCGAGCTGGGCGATACGCACGATGGAGCTCTCGACGTCCTTGCCCGCGACCATCATGAGGTCGGCGAGCTCGTCGATGACGATGACGAAGTAGGGCATGTGCACGGGCTTGTTCTCGGCATCCTCGAACTTCTCGCCTGTGATGACCTTGTTGTAGCTCTTGATATCGCGCACCTTGTAATGCTCGAAGACCTTGAGGCGCCGCTCCATCTCGGAGACGCCCCACTGGAGCGCGCTCGCAGCCTGGCGCGGCTCGGTTACGACCGGCACGTAGAGATGCGGCAGGCCGGCGTAGCCCGTGAACTCGACGCGCTTGGGGTCGACCATGATGAGGCGCACCTGCTCGGGCGTGGCGCGCATGAGGATCGACATGACGATCGAGTTGAGCATGACGGACTTGCCGGAGCCCGTGGTGCCTGCGACGAGCAGGTGCGGCAGTGTGGCCAAGTCGACCACGATGGGCTTGCCCTCGGAGTCGCGGCCGAACGCAGCCTCGAGCGGGCCGTCCTGCGCATAGGGCAGGACGTCTGCAAGGTAGACGGAGTTGCGCGCGTCGTTGGGGATCTCGATGCCCACCTGCGAGGTGCCGGGGATGGGCGCGAAGATGCGGACTGATTTGGCGGCGAGCGAGAGGGCGATGTCGTCCTCGAGGTTGGTGATCTTGCTCACGCGCTCGCCCTCGCCCGGCGAGATCTTGAACGTGGTGACCGAGGGGCCTGCCGTCCATCCCGTCACACGCGAGGTGAGGCCGAACTCCTCGAGTGTCGCCTGGAGCTTGCGCGCGACGGCGGCGAGCTCGTCGTCCGAGCTGGCCGAGAGCGCCGAGGTGGGGTTTGAGGCGAGGATCGAGAGCGGCGGAAGCTGGTAGGAATCATCGCCATCGCCCGGGCGCGAGATGGCTGCGGGATTCCCCGCGAGGAAGCCCGGGACGGCGTCCTTCTTCGAGGAGGTCTTCTTCGCAGGCTTCTTCTTGCGGTCGACCTTGACCGTCACGGCCTCGGAATCGGCCTCGACGGGGGCCGTGATGTCTCCGTATTCGATGATGTCATCGTCGAAGGGGAGCTCGCCGATGACGGGGGTGTCGTCGAGCAGGCGTGCCTGGCGGCGCTTGAGCACGGTGGTCTTGCGCTCGCCGATAAACGATGTCTTGGCGCCCTCGGAATCCGAGAGGATCGCCGCCTGCTGCGCCTGGACGCGTGCACGCTGCTCCGCAGCATGCGCCGCACGCTCCTCGCGCGCCAGCTCGATACGTTCACGAGCCGCCTCCCCCGCCTCGGATGCACGCTCGCGCAGCTTCGAGACGGCGCCGGAGATGGAGAACCCGCAGACCACGACGCCCGCGATGACCATGCCTGCGAGGAGGACGTTGCCGATGGAGCGTCCGACGAGCTTGAGCAGGACCCAGGCGAGACCGCCGCCCACGTAGCCGCCGGCACCCTCGAGGACGCCGGGGGTGATGACGGCCTCGGGGGCGAGCTCCGCTTCGGGGAGGTTGATCGAGAGCATCGCGAGGACCGCGAGGACGATGAGGAGCAGCCCGAGGGCGACGCGGCCCGAGATGGGTCCCTCCTCGTCGATGAAGAACGTGATGGCGAAGACGAACAGCGCGATCGGGAAGAGGATGGCTCCTGTGCCGAAGCTGCTGACGAGCGCGCCGGACATGGTGCGTGTGACGATCGCAGTCGAGGGGCTCACGAGCGCGATGAAGAGCGCGACGGCGAGCACCGCGATGATGACGCCGACGATGTCGTTCTTGGTAGAGTCCCAGCTGGATTCGACCGCCGCCGCATGGCTCGCGCGGCGGGCAGGCACCTTCTTGGACCTCTGTGCCTTCGATGCCGTGTTTGATCTGCGTTTCTGGGCCATGGATCCTTAGACCTCCATAATGACCGGGATGACCATGGGTCTTGTGTGGGTGCGGGACCAGAGGAAGCCGGAGAGTGAGCTGCGCAGGTCCTTGCGCAGCGACTCGACCGAGGGGCTGTCCTGCGAGACGAGGCGCTCGACGGTCTCGCGCACGAGCGTGCGCGCATCCGCCATGAGCTCGTCATCCGAGGCGTAGGAGATGCCGCGTCCACCCAGCTCGATGACATCGACGCGGCGCTTCTTCCCCGTGAGGGCGACGACGCAGGTGATGATGCCATCCTGGGCGAGCTTCTGGCGGTCGCGCAGGACGACGGGGTTGGCGTCGGTGACCGAGAGGCCGTCGACATAGACGACGCCGGATTCGATGCTCGCACCGCGGCTCACCTTGTGACCGCGCATCTCGAGCGTGTCGCCGTTCTCGAGGATGAAGACGTTCTTAGCGGGAATGCCCATCTGCTCGGCGAGCTTGGCGTGGGCACGCAGATGCATCGCCTCGCCGTGGACCGGCATGAAGTAGGTGGGCTTCGTCATGGCCATGACGAGCTTGAGCTCCTCCTGGCTGCCGTGACCCGAAACGTGCACGAGCGCGTTGGACTTGTCGTGGATGTCGCAGCCCACCTTGGAGAGCGCGTTGATGATGGAGGTCACGCTCTTCTCGTTGCCGGGAACGGGGGTTGCGGAGATGATCACCGTGTCGGACGAGCGGATCGAGAGCGATTTGTGCTCGCCGTTGGCCATGCGCGAGAGGGCCGAGAGCGGCTCGCCCTGGCTGCCCGTGCACATGACGACGATGCGGTCGTCGGGGATGCGGTCGACGTCGTAGGCGTCGATGATGTTGTCGCTCGAGATGTTGAGGTACCCGAGCTGGCGCGCGACCTTGGTGTTGGTGACCATGGAGCGGCCCGTCACGACGACCTTGCGGCCCACCGCGGCACTTGCATCGCAGATCTGCTGCAGGCGGTGGATATGGCTCGAGAAGCACGCGACGAAGACGCGGCCGGGCGCGTTCTTGATGATGTGGCGCAGGGTCGGTCCGACCGACGCCTCGGATCCCGTGAACCCGGGGACCGTGGCATTGGTGGAATCAGAGAGCAGCAGGTCGACGCCCTTGGCGCCGAAGCTGTTGATGGCGTTGTAGTTCGGCGTGACACCGTCGATCGGCGTCTGGTCGAGCTTGAAGTCACCCGTATGGAGCACGGTGCCCGCAGGGGTCTTGAAGAAGACGCCGAACGCTGCGGGAATCGAATGGGTCATCGAGAAGAACGTGATGTCGAATGCGCCGAGCTTCACGTTCTCACCGTCGTTGACCTCGATGAACGGGACGTTCTTGATGTTGTGCTCGGAGAGCTTGCCCTCGATGAAGCCGATGGTGAGCTTCGACGAGTAGATGGGAACCGAGACGTTGAGGTCCATGAGCAGGTACGGAAGCGCACCGGTGTGGTCTTCGTGACCGTGGGTGATGACGATGCCGCGCAGCTTATGCTCGTTCTCGAGGACATATGTGTAGTCGGGAAGGACGAGGTCGATGCCGGGCTGCTCATCGTCAGGGAACATGAGGCCCGCATCGAGCAGGACCATGTCGTTGCCATACTCGAACACGGTCATGTTCTTGCCGATGCCGTCGAGACCGCCAAGCGGGATGATCTTCAGAGGGGGCTGCTTCTTAGCCATACGTTGGGTGGATCCTTCCAGTGCAGCGTTTCAAGCGCGTAATGTTTCGTCACAACTCTAGAAATTATACACGAACGGCAGATAGAACGCCAAATCCATGGACGTATACGCGATGTGCGGGATGGTGCCGTGAGCGGTGCCCCGTCACATTTCGAACACAGATGTGTTCGAGCCGTGTGCACGTCGCGCAGGGACTGTGTGCTTTGGTTCGATTCTTGATGCGATGACATTAAAGGAGGGTGAATCAGGCAATATTAGTATCGACAACGGTCCGCACAGCCGTTTACAGAAATGCTTGGAACCGAGGATCGGCCCCAGAGATGGGGCCGATCCTTGTTGTATGGGTTTCGTATCACCCGCATCGAACTAGAAGCGAGAAACCGAAGAAAGAAACGGCCGGCTCAAATCAGGAGCCGGCCGCATGCGTTCATATGGAGTCTGCGCTACGCGTTATGGCGGCGGCGCGGACGGGGACCGTCGCTCTTGTCGTTACCGCGCTGTTTCTCGTTGCGGCCGGGGCGTGCAGAGGAAGCGGGTGCCTCGGGCTTGTCGAGGCGGTCGAGCGAGATCTTGCCCTTCTCATCGACCTCGAGGACGACGACCTTGACCTCGTCGCCGATGTTCAGGACATCCTCGACCTTGTCGACGCGGCCCTGCGCGACGCGCGAGATGTGCAGCAGGCCGTCCTTGCCCGGGAGCAGCTCGACGAAGGCGCCGAACGGCTGGATGGAGACGACGCGGCCGACGTACTCCTCCCCCGCCTCGGGAACCTTGACGATGAGGCTGATGCGCTCGGCGGCATCCTCGCCGGCGCCGTTGACGCCCGCGATGAAGATGGTGCCGTCCTCCTGTACATCGATGGTGGCGCCGGTCTCCTCCTGGATGGAGCGGATGACCTTGCCGCCGCTGCCGATGACGTCGCGGATCTTGTCGACGGGGATCTGCAGGCTGATGATCTGGGGCGCGGTCTCCTTGGTGGACTCGCGCGGGTTCGGGATCTCGGAGAGCATCGCGTCGAGGATCGTCATGCGGCCCTCGTGGGACTGCGCGAACGCCCGGCGGAAGATCTCGGTCGTGAGGCCGGTGGCCTTGTTGTCCATCTGCATGGCGGTGATGCCCTTGGTGGTGCCGCAGACCTTGAAGTCCATGTCGCCGAGGAAGTCCTCGAGGCCCTGGATGTCGGTCAGGACGACGGTCTTGCCGGCCTCCTGGATGAGACCCATCGCGACGCCCGAGACCGGACGCTTCAGGGGCACGCCGGCGTCCATGAGGGCGAGCGTGGAGCCGCAGGTGGACGCCATTGAGGAGGAGCCGTTGGACTCCATGACCTCGGAGACGACGCGGATCGTGTAGGGGAAGTCGTCCTCGGAGGGGATGACGGGGAGCAGGGCGCGCTCGGCGAGGGCGCCATGGCCGATCTCGCGGCGCTTGGGGCTGCCCATGCGGCCGGTCTCGCCGGTGCAGTACGGCGGGAAGTTGTAGTGGTGGATGTAGCGCTTGCCATCGGAGGGCTCGATGGTGTCGAGGCGCTGCCACTCGTTGAGCATGCCGAGCGTGCAGACCGAGAGGACCTGGGTCTGGCCGCGCTGGAAGAGGCCGGAGCCGTGCACGAGGGGCAGGTAGTCGGGCTTGACCATGAGCGGGCGGATCTCGGTGGGCGTGCGGCCGTCGACGCGCTCGCCGGTCTCGACGACCATCATGCGCATGGCGTGCTTCTCGAGGGCCTTGAGCTCGACGGCGATGGCACGGCTCCACTCAGCGGTCTCCTCGTCGGTGAACTCGGCGCGGATCTTCTCGAAGAGGGCCTCGACCTTGCCGATGCGGCTCTGCTTGTCGGCGTCCTTGAGGGCGGCGCTCATCTCGTCGTAATGGGCGAAGACGCGGTCATGGACCTCGGCGATGGGCTCGTCGAGGATGTAGGAGCGGGGCTCGACGGTGCCGTTGGCGGCCTCGAACTTGTTCATGAAGACGCGCTGCTGCTCGCAGAAGGCGGCGATGGCCTCCTGGCCGAACTCCATGGCGGCGAGCATGTCCTCCTCGGAGATCTCCTCCGCGCCTGCCTCGAGCATCGAGATGAACGTCGAGGAACCGCCGAGCTCGAGGTCGAGGTCGGAGTTCTCGCGCTCCTCGTAGGTCGGGTTGACGATGAACTCATGGGTGTCGCGGTCGCGGCCGATGCGCACGCAGGCGAGCGGGCCCTCGAAGGGCACGCCGCCCACCATGAGGGCCGCGGAGGCGCCCATGATGCAGATGGTGTCGACGGAGTTGACCTGATCGGCGACAAGCGGCATGGCGACGACCTGGACCTCGTTGCGGAAGCCGTCGGGGAACGACGGACGCAGGGGACGGTCGATCATACGGGCCGTGAGCGTGGCCTTCTCGGACGGGCGGGACTCGCGCTTGAGATAGCCGCCGGGGATGCGGCCCACGGCGTACATCTTCTCGACGAAGTCGACGGTCAGGGGGAAGAAGTCGTAGTCCTTCCGCTCCTTGGACACGACGACGGTCAGGAGCACCTGCGACTGGCCGCAGGACACGACGCAGGCGCCGGTGGCCTGCTTGGCGAGCTCGCCCGCGGTGAGCGCATAGTGCTTGCCGTAGAGGTCGAACTCATGGGTAACCTTGGTCATTTCTACATTTCCCTTCATCTCCGCCTGCCCCTTTGCAGGCGGGCCGCTACATGATGAGGGCGCCCGCAGGCGCCCTCGTGATTGCCTTGCTTACTGGATGTTGTCGCGGATGCCGAGGCTCTTGATAAGGGCACGGTAGGCCTCGACGTCGCCCTTCTTGATGTAGGAGAGCAGACGGCGGCGCTTGCCGACCAGCATGAGCAGGCCGCGACGGGTGTGGAAGTCCTTCTTGTGGGACTTCATGTGCTCGGTGAGCTCGCGGATGCGCTCGGTGAGGATGGCGATCTGGACGGCGGCGGAGCCGGAGTCCTTCTCGTCCTTGCCGTACTGCGCGATGAGCTCGGCCTTGCGTTCCTTCGTGATCATGACATACCACCTTTCTTCATAGATTCGCCCCGAACCGAGATGGCCGTCAGGTGTAAGCGAGCCTCCAGGTACGGGGTAACAGCTCGGCTACTATAGCAGAACGCTCCCTTCGGATGCAAGTATCTGCAGGAAACAGCGCGTTTACATGCTTTGAACACGTTTCGCGCTGGCTGCTGCTACCTAAGGCTCCTGCCTCCATACCAGCCCCATTTGGGCGTGACCCATCCGTTATAACTGTTAATCCAATCTTCGACGTTCCACACGCGGACAGAGCCGCTCGAATCAAGCACGATGCCATCTCCGACGTAGATGCCGATGTGACCGTAGACGCGACCTCCTGAGTTGCCAGGATGGCGGGAAACGGCCACGATCATACCCACCTGGAGGTCTGCGGGATTCGAGCTAGTG
Source organism: uncultured Coriobacteriaceae bacterium (assembly GCA_902795065.1). Lineage (GTDB taxonomy): Bacteria > Actinomycetota > Coriobacteriia > Coriobacteriales > Atopobiaceae > RUG721. The sequence continues at coordinate 141,621 of CADBJR010000001.1, read as the reverse complement.
CAATACTCGTTATAAAGATCGTTTGCGTTGCCATAAACGTCCACGATTCCGTAGGATTCAAAAACATTGTGAACCCATAGAGCGCACCAGCCCAGCGGCGTGGTGGGTTCATTCCAAGCAGCTGAAACGACCTTGAGCTGTTTTGCGGAAGCCGCATCAAGATGCTGGCCGAATGGACTCAGCGTAAGGTTGCCTTCTATATCTGCGCGATAAACAGCCCTATCAATTATGTATGTTCCTGAAATGAGCATTCGGCCGGTCGAGCGGTCGAAGAACCTGTCTACCCCGTCCTCGCCATAACCGTGGACCCATCCCCTGCCCATGGAGCTAGCTCGAGCCATCGACCTCGAAAATTCCTCCTGAGAGCATGTGGCCGTCATCGCGATCGAAGAAGAAGGTATCACCGCCGTAGTTCCACACCCAGCCAGATCCACGTGAACCTTCGGGACCGTAGGAGCTGCCTGCGAAACGGAAAAAATAAGAAACTTCATCAATTTCAACGATTCCGATCGAGGCAGCGTTGCCTTTCGTTGAATCGAAATAGTACGTGAATCCGTCGAAATCAAACCAGCCTGAAATAAGAGAGCCTTCATTGTCGAATCCGTAGACGCCAGCACCGTAGCCGGAGATTGAGCGGACGCAGTCAGCATACATGCGGCCGGTCGAGCGGTCGAAGAACCTGTCTTAGCTCGAGCCATCGACCTCGAAAATTCCTCCTGAGAGCATGTGGCCGTCATCGCGATCGAAGAAGAAGGTATCACCGCCGTAGTTCCACACCCAGCCATAACCAACTGAACCCTTGGGGCCGTAGCTGCTTCCAGAAGGCCTGAAATAGTAGCTTTCGTCTTCAACCTCGTAGATTCCGTCGTAGAGCATCTTTCCGTCTTCGTCATAACGGTATCGATAACCGTCGAATTCGAACCATCCAGTTTGCTTCGCCCCGGTAACGGGATCGAAGAAATATGACGAACCATCAACATCGTTCCGACCAATGACCATGGTGGCAGACACACGATCGAAGAAGTAGTCTAACCCCTCATCGCCGTAGCCGATAACCCATCCACGGCCCATTGATCCTGCGGGGCCATATGGGCTCTCTTCGGGTCGGAAATAATACCGCGCACCGTCAATATCAAAGATGCCGTCTGAATACATCTGACCAGATTCACGGTCGAAAAAATAGGTGTTTCCTCCATAATTTGTAACCCATCCCGAGCCGAGCGAACCTTCTGGTCCATAAGGGCTTCCTGCTGGACGGAGGTAGTAACTCTCACCATCGATTTCGAAAATACCACCGGAAAGAGGCTTGCCTGTATCTGGGTCGACGTAATACGTGTAGCCGTCGATTGTCAGCCAGCCGGATGAATCATCGGGGCCTTCATCTTCGGTGGTTGTTCCAACCGATGGATCGGTCGGGTCAGCGGGATCTCCGGAATCGATAAGGTCGCCACCATCCAGCGCATCCACAGCATCGTCCGGCACTACGACCGCGGATTGATTCTGATCAGTATTGTCTACAAGAGATTGGGAGACATGTGTGACATCACCTTCGGATGCATCGGAGGAATCGTGATCTGATGCAGTGTCATTGGATGCATCAGAGGAATCATTGTCTGATGAATTATCCTCGGATGCATCAGTGTCGACGATAACCTCTGTTTCGTCCGAGAGCATTCCATTCTCGACATCTGCGTAAGCGGGTTTCGGCATGGCAAACAGGAAAGCAGCAAAAAAGACGATTATGAGGCGCTTCATTAAGACTTCCTAACGTAGGAATATCGATAGTTTGGGTCAAGATATGTTACATCAATTGTTAGAGGCTCAGGGCGAATTCGAATGCCTTTAACCGAGCTGAAAGCTGCGTTGCGGCCCAGGCGTGGGCTGCCCCGAGCAGGAAGAGCGCCGTATCGGGATCGATGGGGGCTGCGAGGAGCTCGTCGAACGTGAGTCGGAGGCAGGACCTCAACCATGCAACCTGTGAGGGTGCCAACGGTTCGGAATCGGGCGTGGTCTGGGCGCAGCTCGCACAGACGAGCCCGCCGGCTGCAACCGAGAAAAAGAGCACATTGCCGTCACCGCAGGATGCGCATCCCCCGAGCTCGGGGCGCCACCCGCTGTGGGCGAGCACCTTGAATGCATAGGCGGCAACCGCAAGGTCGAGATGCGCCTGGTCGGATGCCTGCTCGACTGCCGTGAGGGCGCGGGACAGGATCGGATGGAGGAAGGTATCGGAGCTCTCCTCGAAGGAGGTCAGCAGGGCGATTTCGCACAGAGCCGCGGCTGCCGCGATCTTCTCGGGAGAGACGGAGATGCCATGATGGGCGTCTATCGACGCCGCATCGGAGATGACGTCGAGGTTCTTCCCCTGGTAGATGAGGAAATCTGATTCGCAGAAGTAATCGCAGCGGGCAGCGATGCGGCTCTTGCCCTTGCGGACGCCTTTGGCAACGGCACGACGCTGCTCCCCCGACTCGTCGAGGAGCGTGAGGATGAGGTCGTGCTCCCCCAGCACCGTCCGGTCGAGGACGATAGCGCGGCTTCTGAAGCTCCTCCGGGAGCCCATATCAATCCTCGGAGCTGTAGCCGAGACGTCTGATCTCGTTCGCGTCGCGGCGCCATAGCGGGGCAACCCTCACGTTGAGGTCGAGGTACACCCTGCAGCCGAGCCAGCGTTCAATGTCCTTGCGAGCCTCAATGCCCACACGCTTGATCATCGAACCGCCAGCGCCGACCACGATGCCCTTCTGGCCCTCGCGCTCGACGATGATCGTCGCCGTGACGGTTGCATGATCGCCCGAATAATCGATGTCGTTGCAGGTCACAGCCACGGAATGCGGGACTTCCTGGCGAAGGTTGAGCAGCAGCTTCTCGCGCACGAACTCGGCGACGACGTCCTCGTCGGTCGCATCGCTGTCCATGTCGTCGGGGAACCACTGCGGACCCTCGGGAAGATGGTCGAGGACGATGCGCAGGAAGGTGTCGACGTTGAAGTCCTCGGAGGCAGAGATGATGAGCTCATCGTCGAAATGGGCGAGTTCCCGCGCCTTCTCGAGCTGGGAGAGCGCCTGCTCCTGCGTCACGAGGTCGGCCTTGGTGATCACGAGGAGCTTGAAGGGCGCCTCGGAGCTCTCGACATGGCGGGCGACCCATGCATCTCCCGTGCCGACCGGCGCGGTCGCATCGAGCAGATAGGCGACGACATCGGCATCCGCGAGTTCTCCGAGCGCAGTCTGGTTGAGCTCCTTGCCGAGCGCGTCCTTGGGCTTATGCAGGCCGGGCGTATCGACGATGATGATCTGTCCCTCGTCGGTGTTCACGACGGCGCGGAGCCTCCTGCGCGTGGTCTGCGCAACGGGGCTCGTGATGGCGATCTTCTCGCCCATGCAGGCGTTGACCAGCGTGGATTTCCCCACGTTGGGCCTTCCGACAAGCGCACAGAACCCGCTCTTGAAGGGTGCTTCGTTCATATCCATGGTTCGCGAGCCTTTCCTGTCCTAGCCGAGAAGGGCGTGGATGTAGACGCACAGGCCGACGATCGCAGAGGTGATCGAGATGATCCAGACCGCGGAGGCGGAGATGTCCTTCGCCCTGCCGGCGAGCGGATGGAATTCGGGGGATACGAGGTCGACGACCGACTCGATGGCGGTGTTGAGGAGCTCTGCGGTCACAACGGCTCCGCAGCAGAGCAGCACGATCGCCCATTCGATCAGGTCGAGCCCGATGATGAAGCCTGCGAGGACGGCGAGGACACCGATGGACAGGATGATCTTGATGTTCCGCTCGTTCGCGAAGGCGCTCCTCAGGCCCTGCCGGGCGTAATGGAACGACTTCCTGACCGTCGGATGGCGCGGGCCCTTGCCGGGGATCATAGGGCATCGCCGTCCTCATCATGGCGCGTGAACTCCACGGTGAGCGAGGGGGCGTCGGTCTCGATGGACGCGAGGATGCCGTTCTCGACCTCCTCCATGACCTGGGCCTTCTCGTCGTCGAGGTGGTCGTAGCCGAGGAGATGGAGCATGCCATGGACGAGCATGATGCGGAACTCGTCGGCGGGCGTTGTCGAGAACTCGGCTGCCTGGCGCTCGATGTACGCCGGCGCGAGGATGATGTCCCCGAGCTCGCAGGGCTCATCGTCGCCCAAATCGGGGTCGTCGGGATACTCGCATTCGAGCGAGATCACGTCGGTCGGAGCATCGATGCCGCGCCACTCCAGGTTCTGGGCGCGGATCTCCTCGTCGGTCGCAATGGTGACCGACACGTAGCAGGTACGCTCAACGCCCTCGTCTTCAAGGACCGCCTCGAGAATGGATTGGATCTCCTCCTGGGTGATGGGGGCGACGGCGGTCTCGTCCTCTCCCCTATCGATCACGAGAGCCATGGGCGCCACCTCCCTCGCCGCGTGCGAAGGCGTCGACGATGCGGGCCACAAGGGAGTGGCGCACGATATCGTTGCGGTCGAGGTCGATGAAGCTGATCCCCTCGATACCCTCGAGCACCTCGCGTGCCTGGTCGAGGCCGCTCTTGCCGAGCAGGTCGCGCTGGGTCGCATCGCCGGTCACGACGAACTTGGACGAGAAGCCGAGGCGGGTGAGGAACATCTTCATCTGCTCGGGCGTTGTGTTCTGGGCCTCGTCGAGGATGACGAACGCGTCGTTCAGGGTGCGGCCGCGCATGAAGGCGAGCGGAGCGATCTCGATGACGCCCTGCTCGATGAGGGCGTTGCCCTTCTCCATGTCGGTCATGTCGAAGAGCGCGTCGTAGAGGGGCCTGACGTAGGGGTCGAGCTTCTCCTCGAGGGTGCCCGGCAAAAAACCGAGCGACTCGCCCGCCTCGACGACGGGTCGGCAGAGCACGATGCGCCCGACCTCGCGGCGCTTGAGGGCCGCAACGGCGCATGCCATGGCGAGATAGGTCTTGCCCGTACCCGCGGGGCCGATGCCGAAGGTGATGGTGTTGGAGCGGATCGAGTCGATATAGCGCTTCTGTCCTGCGGTCTTGGGACGGATCGTGCGTCCCCGATAGGTGAGCAGCACATCGTCGGAGAGGATGCTGTAGCCGGAGGCACCGTGCTTGGCGTGCTCGATCACCACGTCGACGTCGTCGACCGTGGGCGCCTCGCCGATCTCGACCTGGCGCATGAGGCGCGAGAAGACCGTGCTCGCCTGCTCGACGACCTCTATTGCCCCCGAGATGGTGATGGTGTTGCCGCGTACGACGACCATGGCGTCGAAGGCCTGCTCGATACGGCGGAGCAGGGAATCCGCCGGACCCATGAGGCGGGTCGGATCCACGGAATCGGGGATCGTGAGACGGATCTGAGTCGGCTCCATGCTCCTCCAAACAAGGTGATCGGGCGCATGGTGCGCCCAGCTGGCTACTCCATGATAGCGCGCCCGGGGAGAAACTCAGAGCACAACGGCCTTGAGCGTCGCATCTTCTCCCGTGTCTGCGATGCGTACGCGCACGAGCATATCGGGCGGAAGCAGGCGGTCGAGCGCGCAGTCGAAGAGGCCGCCGCTGATGCCTTTACCCACGGACTGCGTCACCACGAGGTCCTCCGAACCGATGAGGGAGCGCGCATGCGCGAGGCGCAGACGCTCTCCCAGGATGCGGATGGATTCGCTGCGGGAGGCGCTCACGGCAGGCGGCGCCTGTCCGTCCATCGCAGCCGCCCGTGTTCCGGGCCGCTTCGAGTAGCGGAACGTGTGGATATGGGTGAAGCGCATGCGCTCGCAGAACGAGCGGGATTCCTCGAACTCCGCGTCCGTCTCGCCGGGGAACCCGACGATGAGGTCGGTCTCGATGGCAAGGTGCGGGATCGAAGCGTAAGCAGCCTCGACGCGATCTGCGAATTCGGCAGCGGTGTAGATGCGGCCCATGCGGCGCAGGACGGTGTCGGAGCCGGATTGCAGGCACATGTGCAGGTACGGCGCGATACGGCCTTCGGAAGAGACCATGAGCGCGATGAGGCGGTCGTCGACATCCTGCGGCTCGATCGACGAGAGGCGCAGGCGGCCGACGTCCGTGCGCTCGAGGAGCGTTTCGAGCAGCTCGGGCAACCGTCTGCCGCCATCGTCGTAGCGTCCGAGGTTGATGCCCGTCAGGACGACCTCGCGAGCATTGTCGGAGATGGCGGAGCGGACCGCCTCCACGACCTGGTCGATCGGCATCGATCGGGACGCTCCCCGCGCCTTCCAGACGATGCAGTAGCTGCAACGCAGGTCGCAGCCGTCCTGGACCTTGATGCCGGGCCTTGTCCTTCCCGTGGGCGTGGGGGTCGTTCGGGCGGTCGGAGTTGCTCCGGGGCACGCCTCCCCAAGCCTGCCGAGCGCGTATGAGGCGACGGCGGACTTGTCGGCGACCACGACGATGTTCGGTGCAAGCGCGCGGAGATCGTCGGCAAAGAGGTTCGCAACGCAGCCGGTTGCGATGACGAGGGGTGCTTGGGGCATGCGTGCGGCGCGGCGGAGGGCCTTGCGCGTCTTCGCCTCGGCCTCCCCCGTCACGGCGCAGGTGTTCACGATGATGACATCTGCCTGTGTCTGGGGGACGAGGGCGAGCCCCGCATCCTCGAGCGAGCGGGCGATAAGGTCGCTTTCGACGCGGTTGACGCGGCACCCCAGATTCACCAAGGCGAAGGTCGCCGAGCTCATGAGCGCTTATTCCTCGGTCTGGCCTTCTTGCTCTGATGATGCTGCTTCTTATCGGTGCCCGAGCCCTCGACATGGATCCTGGAGAGGGTGCGGGCGGCGACGATGCGCTCGATGTCCACGAGGTCCTCGCCCTCGATGTCGGTCGGGGTCACGATCTGGATGAGCGCGACGAGATCTCCGCGCAGACCCGTGGAGACGTTGGGCATGCCGTGGCCGTGGCAGACGACGTGCTCGCCGAACTGCGTCCCAGGGGCGATCTCTACGACGACGTTCTCGCCCTCCAAAATGCCCGGGACGTTTACGTCGGTTCCGACGATGGCCTCGAGCGCGTCGATGGCGATAGTGCAGACGAGGTCGTCGCCCTGGCGATCGAAACGCTCATGGGGCAGGATCTCGATGCTTGCGACGAGATCTCCCGCCATATCGCCGCGGATGCCCGCCTCGCCCTTGCCGGGGACGGAGATGGTCTGGCCCATACGGACGCCGGCGGGGATGGTGAGCTCGACGGTCTCCTTCTCGGGCGTGCGCCCGGAACCTCCGCAGGTCTCGCAGGGATGGTCGACGACGCGGCCGTCGCCATGGCAGACGGGACAGGTGGTCTGGCTCTGCATCTGGCCGAAGATCGTGCGCTGGATCTCGATGACGACGCCCGAGCCATGGCAGCGGTCGCAGGTGCGGACCGAGCCGCCTTCGGCGACGCCGGTACCGCCGCAATCATCGCAGGGGGCAAGGCGCGTATAGGAGATGGTCTTGGTGCAACCGGCAGCGGCTTCCTCGAGCGTGATCTGGAGGCGGATGCCCATGTCGCGGCCGTGCGTGCGGACGCTCGCGCCTCCGCGCTGCGAGCCCATGCCGCCGAAGAAGCTGTCGAAGATGTCGTTGATGCCGAAGCCGCCGCCGAAGAAATCGGACATGTCGACGCTGCCCCCGCCGAAGCCAGCGGGTCCATCGGGATCGCCGTAGCGGTCGTAGTTGGCGCGCTTGCGCTCGTCGGAGAGGACGGAATAGGCCTCGTTGACTTCCTTGAACTTCTCCTCGGCATCGGGGGCGTCGTTGACGTCGGGATGGAGCTTTCGTGCGAGCTTGAGGAACGCCCGCTTGATCGTCTTCTGGTCGGCGTCGCGCTCAACGGCGAGGACCTCGTAGAAATCGCGCTTTGAATCCAACGTACGTACACCCGCCTAATGCATCAACGCATCCCGAAACCGAAGCTGCAGGAATAGATCGCGAACATGAACAGGGAGATCATGAGACCGCTCGACGCGCCGCGCGCGAATGCGCGGCCGGCATTGCGCCACCAGCCGACATCGTGCTTCAGACCGCCCCTCAAGGCATTGTAGAGCCCATAGGCACCGAAGATGACCGTGAAGATGCCGACGCTGAATCCCGTGATGATCGATGTGATGATGAAGGGGGTCACGAAGCCGATCATCTGGAACCCGCTCGACTGGGCCGGCGCGAGCCGCTCGGAACGCACGCCCACACGGCAGACGAAATCGCCGGATTCGGAGCCGTTCGTGCCGGCATTGCCCTTGCCCGTCACGCGGATCTCGTCACCGTCGTGGCTGTTTGCAGGGACATCGACCACGACCTCGTCGGCGGAGAGGATACGCCCAGACCCGCCGCAGTACTCGCAGGGGTCGGCGACGACCTTGCCGGTTCCCTCGCATTCGGGGCATTCCACCTCGAACACGCCGAAGCCGAAGATATCGGAGAGGTCGATGGACATGCGTCCACGTCCACCGCAGGTCGGGCACGTCTCGGCATGGTCGGCGGTGACAGAGCCCTGGCCGTGGCAGTGCTCGCACGGAACGTAGCGCTGGAAGGTCACGCCGCGCTTGACGCCCTGACGGGCCTTCTCCGCGTCGAGCTCGAGCTCGAACGCGACGTCTGCACCGGGCCGCGGGTTGTAGGCGCGTGACCGGGTGGCCGTGCGGGTGGACGTTCCTCCGAACGGGAATCCCCACATATCGAAGCCCATGTCGGTGAACGGGTCTCCCCTGCCGCTGCTGTACCCGCCAGTGCGGTAGGTGCCGCCGCTGAAGGGGACGCCTGCGCGCATGGCGTCGTAGCGCTTGCGCTTCTCGGGGTCGGAGAGCACGGCATATGCTTCGGAGATCTCCTTGAACTTCTCCTCGGCGCCGGACTCCTTGTTGATGTCGGGATGGTAGGTGCGCGCAAGCTTCTGGAAGCTCTTGCGGATCTCATCGGTCGAGGCGTCGGATGCCACGCCGAGGATCGCGTAATAGTCCTTGTCGTTCATGGAAGCCATGGCGGCAGCTCCTGCGAAGAGTCGAATTCCAACGTATTGGATTATATCCGCAAGTACCGAGGTCGTTTCAAAGCACATGTAAGGAGCATGTTAATTGTCGCGTTCGGTCACGGACGGGAAACAAAGCGCGGCCACGATACGGGGGACAAGCCGCTTCCATCGGAGGGAAGGCACATGGACCATCTCATCATCCCCGCAGCATACCGCTCCGAGCTCGGACTGCATGAGACGCAGGTCGCGATCAAGAGCATCAAGGACTACTTCCAGCGCCGCCTCGCAGAGCGACTCAACCTCCTGCGCGTGTCCGCGCCGCTGTTCGTGGATCCCGCCTCGGGTCTGAACGACAACCTCAACGGCGTCGAGCGCCCCGTCTCGTTCGACATCCCCGCCCTCGGCGGAGCTGAGGGAGAGGTCGTCCAGTCGCTCGCCAAATGGAAGCGCTACGCGCTCGGCCGTTACGGGTTCGCCGTGGGCGAGGGCCTCTATACCGACATGAACGCGATCCGCCGCGACGAGGAGACCGACAACCTCCATTCGATCTTCGTTGACCAGTGGGACTGGGAGAAGGTCATCGCGCCCGAGGACCGCAGGCTCGACGTGCTCGTCGCGCATGCCAGCCGCATCTACGACGTCATCCGCACCTGCGAGGGCTTCATGGAGCAGTGCTACTCCTATATCAAGCCCATCCTCCCCCCCAAACCCTACGTCATCAGCACGCAGGAGCTGCTCGACCGCTATCCCTCGCTCGACCCCAAGGCGCGCGAGCTTTCGATCGTCCGCGAGAAGGGCGCGGTCATCCTGACCAGGATCGGCGATGTTCTCTCAGATGGCGAGCGCCACGACGGCCGCGCCCCGGACTACGACGACTGGTCGCTCAACTGCGACATCATCGTCTACTACCCCGTGCTCGACTGCGCGCTCGAGCTTTCCTCCATGGGCATCCGCGTCGATGCCGAGGCGCTCGCGTCGCAGCTCGCGAAAGCCGGTTGCCAGGATCGGGCCGAGCTCCCCTTCCAGAGCGCCGTGCTCGCCGGCAAGCTGCCCCAAACCATCGGCGGCGGCATCGGCCAGTCCCGTCTCTGCATGCTCTTCCTGCGCAAGGCCCATATCGGCGAGGTTCAGAGCTCGCTGTGGCCGGCAGACGTGCTCGCGCGCTGCACCGAGGCGGGTATCACGCTGCTCTAGCTCCTAGGAGCAGGAGGCGAGATCCCAAAGGCGTCCGTAGAGCTCGTTTCCGAGCAACCAGCCCTTCTCCGTGGGTGCCAGATCGGTTGTCAGATATCCATCGTCGATAAGCGACGCGAGGGTGTCATCGACTACGAACCCCATCGCATCGCGGGCGCGGGAGACGAGCTCCTTCGATGGACCGCAGCTCATGCGTGCGCCGAGCATGAGGTCCTCGGCGAGCGCCTCGCGCTCGGTGAGCAGCTCGACATCGAACGATTGGTCGGCCAGGCGATGGTGCGACGCGAGGAAGCGCCGATCGGACGTGCAGGTCATACGGATGCGCGCGATCTCGGAAGAAGGGCGTTCGAGCTGAGGGAAAGCATGGAAGAGCACCTCGAACTCATCGAGGTCGAACATGCTCGACGCCGCGGTGCCGATGCCGAGGTACGAGACTCCCGTCCAATACGCCTGGTTATGGCGGCAGGAATGGCCGGGAAGCGCGTAGCTCGCCACCTCGTAGCGGGTGAAACCGCGCGAAGCGAGGAATGAAGACGCTTGCTCCATGAACAAAGCCTCGTCATTGTCATCAGGCAGGGAATACTCCCCCTTGTCGACAGCTCGGGCAAACGGAGTCCCCTCCTCGATCATGAGCGGATAGACGCTTACGTGCGAGACTCCTGCATCTACCACACTGCAAAGCGACGTGACCCAGCTCTCGGAGGTTTGGAGCGGAATGGCGCACATGAGGTCGGCGGAGACGTCGAGACCTGCGGAAACCGCTTGGCCGAGTGTCTCGAGCGCCCGTCTGCCATCGTGGATGCGTCCCAGCACGGACAACTCGTCATCGTGGACGCTTTGGACGCCGACGGCGGCATCATGGAGCCTCAAGCTCATGTCGAGGGTGAGGGAGTCGGGATTCGCCTCGCACGTAAGCTCACATGGGGCTGAATGGCGTCTCACGCTGGCAACGAGATCGGGAAGCGCATCGGCGAGGAGCGTCGGCGTTCCGCCTCCCACGTATGCCGTACCGCCCGCCATCAGGATTCCGGCATCGAGCGATTCCACGACGAGCCTCTCGAGGCCCGCGGCATACGCATCCATGAGCGGGTCTTCCCGGGGCGTCTCGAACGATGCGAAGTCGCAATAGGCGCACTTGCGCACGCAGAAGGGAACATGCAGGTAGAGCGCACGCGCCGTCATGGGAGCCGGGTCCTGGCAATCTCGATGAGGTCGAGGTAGTCATCGAGGGACGTGCACGTCATGGCGCTGTTCCGCAGCGCGGAAGCACCTGGAACCCCCCTCATATACCAGCCCACGAGGCTCCTCGCGCGTGCGATGTGCGCTTCAGTGGCAACGAGGAGGCGGAGATGCTCCTCGAGCGCATCGAGCTTGGCAGCCGCATCGTGGACGGGAAGGTCCTCGCCGGACATCATCCGCTTCGCATCCTCGAAGATCCACGGGTTTCCGTAGCTTCCCCGAGCAACCATCACCGCGGCGACGCGCCCGTCTCCGAGCACCTCGGCGATCCTGTGGGCATTGAGCATGTCGCCCGAGGCGATGACCGGTATCGAGACGGCGTCTGCGACGCGCTCGACGCAGCCGAAATCCGATGTTCCGCGGTAAAACTCGCTCGCATAGCGGCCGTGGACGGCGACCGCTGCGGCTCCCGCAGCCTCCATGGCCTTCGCGAACTCAGGCGCCAGCTCGGTTCCCGTGGTCCGGCCACGGCGGATCTTGACGGTCACGTCGACCGCATCGCCTGCGCCGCGGCGCGTCGCTTCGACGATCTCGGCAGCCTTGCCGGGATCGTCCATGAGTGCGGAGCCCTCGCCCTTGCTGACGACCTTGCGCACGGGGCAGGCCATGTTGATGTCGATGAGGGCGAGCTTCTCCCCCACCCGCTCGGCGATCTGGGCGGCAGCCTCCTCGAACTGGGCAGGGATGGAACCGAACAGCTGCACCGCGATCTCGGGCTCGTCGGGATGGGGAATGACGAGCTCCCAGGTCTTCGCGCTCCGGAAATGGATCCCCGCAACCGACACCATCTCGGTATAGGCGAGATCGGCGCCATGCGCGCGGCAGATGAGACGGTAGGCGGCATCGGTGACGCCCGCCATGGGCGCGAGGAAGACGTTGGATGAGGAGAGGCGCTCGTCGAGCCGCATCATGCGTCGTCGACCTTGAGGACGGCGAGGAACGCCTCCTGCGGCACATCGACGGTGCCGATCTGCTTCATGCGCTTCTTGCCCTCCTTCTGCTTCTCGAGGAGCTTGCGCTTGCGCGTGATGTCGCCGCCGTAGCACTTGGCGAGAACGTCCTTGCGCACGGCCTTCACGGTCGAGCGGCTGATGATCTTGTTTCCGATCGCGCCCTGGATGGGGACCTCGAACTGCTGGCGCGGGATGATCTCCTTGAGCTTGTCGCACAGGCCGCGCGCGAGTGGGTACGCCTTGTCCTTGTGCACGATGAAGCTGAGCGCGTCAACCATCTCGCCCGCGAGCAGGACGTCGAGCTTGACGAGGTCGGACGCACGGTAGTCTGCGAACTCGTAGTCGAGCGAGGCGTAGCCCTTCGTGCGGCTCTTGAGCTGGTCGAAGAAATCGAGGATGAGCTCGGCGAGCGGGATGTGGAACGTGATCTCGACCGAATTCTCGGAGAGGTAGACCATGTTGTCCTGGATGCCGCGGTGCTCGATGACGAGCTGGATGACGGCGCCCATGTACTCGGGCGGAACGATGACCTGTGCCTTGAGGTACGGTTCCTCGATGCGTGCGATCTTCTCGGGCGAGGGCAGGTCCTGCGGGCTCTTGATGTCGAGCATCTCGCCCGCGGTGGTGAAGACGTGGTAGTCCACCGAGGGGGACGTACCGATGAGGTCGAGATCGAACTCGCGCTCGAGGCGCTCCTTCACGACCTCCATATGGAGCAGCCCGAGGAAACCCACGCGGAATCCGAAGCCGAGCGCGACGGACGTCTCGGGCTCCCACGTGAGCGACGGATCGTTCACGCGGAGCTTCTCGAGGGCATCGCGCAGGTTCTCGTACTCCTTGTTATCGATCGGGAAGAGGCCCGTGAAGACCATGGGCTTGGCCTCGCGGTATCCTGGGAGAGGCTCTGCGCAACGGCGCGTGGAGCCCGTGAGGGTATCGCCAACACGAACCGCAGCGGGATCCTTGAGACCCGTGACCACGTAACCGACCTCGCCGACGCCGAGCTTGGGAAGCGATTGCTCCGCCGGGCGCTTGGCGCCCACATCGTCCACGAGGAAATCGGAATCAGCTGCCATCATGTGGAGCGTATCGCCCTTGGCGATCGAGCCGTCGAACACGCGCACCGTCGCGACGACGCCGCGGAACTGGTCGAAATAGGAGTCGATGATCAGCGCCCTCAGAGGGGCCTGCGCATCGCCCTCGGGCGGAGAGACGAGGAAGACGATGCTCTCGAGCAGGTCGTGGATGCCCTCGCCGGTCTTTCCCGAGACGCACACGGCGTCCTCTGCGGGAATCGCGAGCGCCTCCTCGATCTCCGCGCGGACGCGCTCGGGCTCGGCCGAGGGCAGGTCGATCTTGTTGATCGCGGGAACGATATCGAGATCGGCGTTCATCGCGAGCAGGGCGTTCGAGACGGTCTGAGCCTCGACGCCCTGGGTCGCATCGACGACGAGCACCGCCCCCTCGCAGGCGGCGAGCGAGCGCGACACCTCGTACGTGAAGTCCACGTGGCCCGGGGTGTCGATGAGGTTGAACTGGTAGGTCTGCCCATCGTCGGCGTCGTAGGTGACGCGGACGGCGTTGCTCTTGATGGTGATGCCGCGCTCGCGCTCGATGTCCATGGTATCGAGCATCTGGGAATCGAGGTCGCGCTCCTCCACGGTGTGGGTGAGCTCGAGCACGCGGTCCGAGATGGTCGATTTGCCGTGGTCGATGTGCGCGACGATCGAGAAGTTGCGGATATGGGAGGTTGCTGTCGTGTCCATGCGCATCATTCTACCGTAAGCGTTGGATGAGCGAGGCGTCGTTTGGCACCCCGAAGGCTGCCGATGGGTGCCTGTTGGGCGGAAATACCGCCTGTATCCTCCCCAAACGCTTCCAAATCCCCAAAATTGGCATATTCTACCCGTAATGTGCGTGCTATACTAAACAAGTTGACCTCGCCGTGTCTCAAACGTTAGAGGCCTCGGATATAAGGATTCGAAAGGAACGCACGTGGCAAACATCAAGTCTCAGAAGAAGCGCATCCTGATCGCCGAGAAGGCCCGTATGCGCAACAAGGCCTGCAAGAGCGAGCTCAAGACCGCCGTCAAGGCTGTCCGCGCTGCTGTCGAGGCTGGCGACAAGGAAGCCGCTACCGCCGCCGCCAACAAGGCCGGCAAGCTGCTCGACAAGGCCGCTACCAAGGGCATCATCCACAAGAACCAGGCCGCGCAGCGCAAGAGCGGCGTCGCCAAGCTCGTGAACACGCTCTAAGCTTCACGCACATACCGCGCGCTGAAGGACCCGAGGTGCTGCTCGGGTCCTTTCTTTTGCTTACGATCAACTCAATTTCTGAATTGGGCGAGCTGGTCAGGAAGCACCGCACACCGAGAAGATGAGCCCGAGCATCACGGTGTCGGGATTCTCGCCCCTCTTAAGCGCAGCGTCGGCATCCGCGCACGCGTGCAGCGCGGCTTCAAGCTCGCCATCCTTGAATGCCCGGGACCAACGCATATGGTTGCGGACCTGCCAATCCTGCTTGCCGAGCTCGGAGGCGAGCAGACCGGGCGTGCCGCGTCCGTCGAGGGATCTCGCGCAGATGAGCTCGCGGATGCGGCCCACGGCGAGCGCGAGGATGCGGACCGCCTGGCCATCGCCGAGAAGACGGTACTGGACGACGGCATCGCGGACGTTCCTCGATGAGAGCGCATCAAGGAACGGCCACGGCTTGACCTCGGCGATACGTGCGACGTGCTGTTCGACATCGGATTTGCGGATCACGCCCGCATCGCGGCAGAGCTGCGCGAGCACGGCGATCTGCGTGTCGAGCATCGTGGTGGTATCCCCCACCCGCGCGATGAGCTCCGCCGATGCCTGTGCATCGATGGCGATCCCGTGGGCCTTCGCGAGCTTGGAAACATGGGTCGGAAGGTCGCGCGCCTCGATGGGCGCGCACTCGACGATGGTCTGCTTCCCGAGCGCAGCGACGGCCTTGTAGAGCCGCGTGTTCTTGGCGAGCTTGTCGGCGACGAGCACGAGCGTGCAGGAGGGGTTTGGCTTGTCCAGATACCCTATGAGAGCCTCTGAGACCTCTTTGGGGAGCTTGTCAGCAGCATGCACGATAACCAGTCGCAAGGGACCGATGGCTGCCGTATAGAGGGATGCGAGAAGCTCCCCCGCTTCAAGCTCCGCGGATGCGGTTCGCTCGTCGAGATTGAACGCTTCGAGTCCTGGATCGAGGCGGGCCTTGAGGCGCGTGAGCGCGGCTTTGCGCTTGAGCTCGTCGGTTCCCACGATAAGGTAACCCCTGAGCAGCTCCTGCTTGGACATGTGCCTCCCTCCCCTCTCGTCCTGCGAACGCTATCGATTGTACGCCAATGCGCACGCGCCTCAGAATAGCAGCGCGCTCGCGATCCAGAAGTAGATGAGCAGCGAGAGCGCGTCGACGATCGTCGTGATGATGGGGCCCGCCATGACCGCGGGGTCGAATCCGATCTTCTTCGCGACCATGGGGAGCGTGCATCCCACGAGCTTGGAGATGAGCACCGTCACGGCCATCGTGAGGCAGACCGCGAACGCCGTGTACATCGTGATCTCGGTGTTGCCGAGCAGCATTCGGTCTATGAGCATGATCTTCAGGAAGCAGAGGGACGCGAGGGCGACGCCGCAGAGGACCGCTGTCCTGATCTCCTTCCAGATGACCTTGGGAAGATCGGAGAACTCGAGCTCGCCGAGGCTGAGGGCGCGGATGACCGTGACGGAAGCCTGGGAACCGGAGTTGCCGCCGGTATCCATGAGCATGGGAATGAACGACGTCAGGACGACTTGGGCGGCGAGCGCGTTCTCGAAACCGCTGATGATCATGCCCGTGAACGTGGCGGAGATCATGAGGAGGGAGAGCCAGGGGATGCGGTGGAGGAAGAGGTCGAAGGTCGATGAGCGCAGATAGGTCTTCTCGGACGGGAGCATGCCGGCCATCTTCTCGATGTCCTCGGTCGTCTCCTCAACCATGATGTCCATAGCGTCGTCGAAGGTGATGATACCGACGAGGCGGCCGTCGGTGTCGACGACGGGAACGGCCATGAAGTCGTAGCGCGCGAGCGTCTGGGCGACTTCCTCGCGGTCGGCCAACGTGCTCACGGAGATCACGTGCTCGTCCATGATGTCGGCGATCTTGGTGTCGTCGTCGCGCGCGAGCAGGAGGTCCTTGACGGAGACCGTGGCGATGAGGCGCTGCTCCTTGGTCACATAGCAGGTGTAGATGGTCTCCTTGTCGATGCCCGTGCGCCTGATGCGCCTGATGGCCTCGCCGACCGTCATAGTCGGCCTCAGGGAGACGTATTCCGTGGTCATGACCGAGCCGGCGGAATTCTCCGGATACTGCAGGATCTCGTTGATCTCCCTGCGCATCTGGGGGTCAGCCTGTGCGAGGATGCGCTCCACCACGTTGGCGGGCATCTCCTCGACCAGGTCCGCCGCGTCGTCGACGTAGAGCTCGTTGACGAC
This sequence comes from uncultured Coriobacteriaceae bacterium, assembly GCA_902795065.1. Lineage (GTDB taxonomy): Bacteria > Actinomycetota > Coriobacteriia > Coriobacteriales > Atopobiaceae > RUG721. The sequence continues at coordinate 124,831 of CADBJR010000001.1, read as the reverse complement.
TTCGCGCAGCTCCGTATCGGAGAAGCCGCGGATCAGGAGCTCCTGCCACTCGGGATCGAGCTCTGCGAACGTCTCGGCCGCCGTATCCTTGGGAAGCAGGCGGAAGAGGAGCGGCATGCGGTCCTCTTCGAGCTCCTCGAACACGGATGCGATATCGGCTGGCTCGATGGTGACCAGCACATCTTTGAGCGTTTGGTATTTCTTCTCGTCGAGAAGGACGCGTATGGTCTTCTCGAACGTCACGTTATGCGCCGCCATGACGACCCTCCTCCGTTGGAATCCATCAACAGTGGAAGCTGGCGGGCAGGCCTGACCTGCGGATGTCTACACGGCTCGTGCTCCATGGAACGTGAAGCACACGCAGGTTATTCGGACTGCCGCTGAGCCGGTACTGCCACCACCGTCCATGAAGCACCTCCTTGAAAACGCAGGGACCTTTCAACGGAGTCAGTGTACCACTCATCCAATCCCGTGTGCAGCTTAATCATCCTTTTCTGCACGCACCGTCCGCAGACGGCGCCATCACGATGTCCCCTTCATCGATGGTGCACAGGAACTCGGCGCCCGATTCCTCGAGCGCTTGCACGGTATCGTGCTGCGGATGCCCGAATTCGTTGCCATATCCTGCGCTGCAGAGGGCGAACGAGGGGCTGATGCGCTCCGCCTGCACCGCCGTTATGCTGTCCGACGAGCCGTGGTGGCCGACTTTGAGGATATCTATACCCGATAAGCCGTACCGTGCCAAGACCTTCTCGAGCTCCTCGGATTCGCCGTCTCCCGTGAGCATGGCGCTCATCGTGCGCCTCCCATCGTCGTAGGTGACGAGCAGGAATTGGGAATCCTCGTTCTCGAGACCGTCAACCTCCTCGAACGGTGCGAGAACCGAGATCGTGAAGTGACCGAATGAGACCACGTCTCCGCAGCGAACTTCTTCGAAGGAATCAAGACCGAGCTCATCAGCTGCGTTCTCTAGATCAGAGGGCACATGGTGCGCAGACCCCTCGTGAAGGACGATGTCGCCGCAGGAGACCGCCCCTGGAAGATCGGATACTCCACCGTAATGGTCGTTATGGAGATGCGAGAGCATGATCGCATCGAGATGGAACACATGCATGCGGAACAGCGCCGGAGCTAGCGCATCCGCAGGACCCGCATCGACGAGAACGGCATGAGGACCCTCCTGGATGAGGATCGCATCCCCTTGGCCCACATCGAGCATGCATATGCGGGCGGGAGCGAGGAAACGGTTCGACCCGTACCAGATGGCGAGGATGCTCATAGTCGCGATCACGGGAATCAGGACCGCCCTCCTCGTGATCCTCGGAGAAAACCATGCGAGCATGAGCACGAAGACAAGGATTGACGACCCGATGAGCGACACATGGCTCCCAACAGGAACTGAAGCCCATCTGAAGCCTGACATGAATGAGAGCAGCTTCATGAGCGCCTCTCCGAGGGGCGTGCATGCGACGATGAGTATCTCCGATGCATGGGGAACGGGAAGCAGGGCGATCGACGCGAGGCCTGCGATCGTCAGCAGCGAGATGGGCGGCGTTGCGATGAGGTTCGCAAGGGAAGCGATGAGCGATAGCTCGCCGAACGCCTCCGCGGTGATGGGAAGCGTGACGAGCTGTGCGGTGAGGGTCATGGCAGTCAGATCGCGCATGCTGTAAAAGAGGGGCTTGAGCCGTTCGTCAAGAGATGCCGCCCATCTACGCCCGTGTCGTCGCATCGAAAACACGACGTCGATGGCATAGCGCAGATACGGGTAGACGATGCGGATTCCCAGCACGGCGGCGACCGAGAGCTGGTAGGCGAGTTGGCCCGTGACCGGCGGGTCCATCAGGGCCATGGCTATCGCGGCGCAGGATAACGAAGATGTTCCATGGCCGCGCCTTCCGACCATCTGCCCTGCGATGTACGCGAGCACCATCAGCCACGCCCTCACCGCGGAAGGCGGTGCCCCGCAAAGCAGCACGAATACCCCCGTTACGCACCCGAGAGCTGCCGCGCGTGCGCGTGGATGCAGAGATAGCCGGTCGAGCAGCATCGTGCAGGCGGATGCAACCAGCGCGAGATGCGTGCCGGAGACCGCCACAAGATGGGAGATGCCGCAGCGCCTGAGCACATCCTCGAATCCCAGCTCATCGATGCCCGTACGGTCGCCCACGGTGCATGCTGCCAGGAGTGCGCGTGCAACGTTCGAAGCGGGGCGGATTGAAACGATGGCACGACCCCTCAAAGCATCGAGCACGCCGAGCGGACCACCGCGTTTCGTGAGCGATTCGATCTTCAAGATGCTGACCTGCGCATTGATCCCCTGTGCATGGGAAGCAACGGACCAGCTCCCCTCATCGAGGGCCTTCGTACGTCCGACCCCTACGACCGTCGTCCCCGGAAAGAGCCGCTCATCACTGTAGAGCCATACGTCGGAGGATACCGAGCCGGCTTTACGAGCGCGCGCTCTCATACGGTACCGCCCCCGGGAGAACCGGGCGTCACCTGTCACGAGGAACGACCATTCCGAAACGGCGGACGATTCGAGATCGGACACCGCTGAACGGGAGATGTCGACAACCATCGAGGAAGACAGGGCGACCACAGAGGCGGTTGCCGCTATGACGAGGACGAATCGAGCTTGGGGTCCCTTTCCCCAAAGCGCGAGGATTGAAGCGAGGGCGAAGGCAGAAAGCATCAGGATGACGATCGCATCGATGCATCGCTTGGATCCAAGCTGCATCCTGAGCACAGATTGTGCAGCGAAGAGAGCCGAGACGAGAGCCCAGAGGATAGGAGGAACGGAGGGGCGACCGGGAGGATGGGGTCCATCATACGCAGGCATGCGGACGTATCCTCTCGAGCTTCTTCTCGCCGATGCCGTTCACGCGCAGCAGATCGTCGACGCTTGTGAACGGTCCGAGCTGCTCGCGGCTTTCGATGATGGCCCGAGCGGTCGCCTCACCTACGCCGGGCAGCTCCATGAGCGTGTCTGCATCCGCAGCGTTGATGTTGACAAGTCCTCCAGGCGCCTCCCCCACTTCGGAATGGGATGCCTCATCGCCTTCCGCGGGGATATGGACCTTCGATCCATCGACGATGGGTGCCGCCAGGTTGATCGTCGATGTATCCGCCTCCCCAGTAAGACCGCCAGCCGCATCGACGGCATCGCAGATGCGAACGGGGTCTCCCATGAGCGTATACACCCCAGGATGCGCTACTGCCCCATCGACATGGATGACGATCGATGGCAACAGAGGAGGTTCCCCGTCGTCTGACACGACGTCATCAGGCTGGTCTTCTGCCATGGGCAGCTGCTCCTCTGACGCGCGTGTGATGACAAGACCATCCGAGCGCATGGCCAGCACACCGATAGAGCCGAGCACGACGACCATGATGGCCCCTGCTGCGGCGACCGCTTTCCGGGCGCGGAGACCCAAGCGTGCGTGTGCATGCTCCCGTCTGATCTGGGCCACGGGGAACCTCCCTCCTGCTGTTTCAATCATCGGGGAGGACCGTGTTCACAACCGTGGACAATCTTGGAAGCGCAGGCGGCTAGCAGTCGGCTACCTTGCAGCAACCTTGCAAACAGAATTCAAAAACAGTATTGAGCTGGAGTTTTAGGAACGCTGATCGAGGTCGGTACGGTAACCGGCCGGCAAAAGTTCCGTATGGCGCGCGCGGATGCATTTGGGAGGATGGTAACTCGGGCACGAGTCGAAATCACGGTATTCCATGAGTTCGAGCAGCTCATCGACCATGGACTCCTTGTCGAAGAGCGCTTCCGCCTCGAGGACGGCAGAAAGGCGCGCGTGGGTCTCGGGGCGCTTGGGCATGAAGAGGGTGCAGCAGTCAGGCGCCGTCTGTGTTGAAATCTCGGCGGTGCCGATCTGCTCGGCTCGTTCCATGATCTCCATCTTGTCGGAGCCGATGAGCGGACGGAGCACGGGGATGCCCACGGCCTGGTCGACGGCGGCGATGTTCTCGAGCGTCTGCGATGCGACCTGTCCGAGCGATTCGCCCGTGACCAGGGCCTTGGCTCCCTCGATGGCCGCAAGGCGCTCGGCGACGGCGACCATGATGCGGCGGTACATGATGACACGCAGGTCCTGGGGGACGGTGAGGGCGATCTGGCGCTGGTGCTCCCCGAAGGGGACCACGTAGAGCCTGCCGATGCAGCCGGAAGGTGCGAGCGCTTCGCAGATGTCCTGCGTGAGGTACTCGCTGTCATCCGCCGTCATGGGGCGGCCTGAGAAATGGATGGGCACGCAGATGGCACCGCGGCGTCCGACCATCCAGGTCGCGACGGGTGAATCGAATCCGCTCGAGAGCAGCGTCACGACCTTGCCGGCCGTTCCGACGGGTAGTCCGCCCACGCCGCGCGTGAAAGCTGCGTACACATAGCAGCTCCCCTGCACCGCATGGACGACGACTTGAAGGTCGGGATGATGTACATCGACCTTCTTCTCGGGGAAGGCCTCGCAGAGCACCTCGCCCACGATCTGATTCATCTCGAGCGTATGGATGGGATAGGCAGTTGATGAGCGGCGCGCATGGACCTTGAACGAGCAGAAATCGCCCGCCTCGCGCATCACGTTGACCGCGGCACGGCAGTATTCGCGTTCGTCGAGGTTGCAGCGGTATGCGAGGGAGACGCGGGCAACGCCGGGAACCTGCGCGATACGCGCGGCAAGCTCGGGCGTGGCGTTGCGGTCTTCCGTCTCGACCACGATATAGCCTGAAATCCGCGCGATGCGGGAGACGCCGGTCCCCCTCAGCGCGCGGTTCAGGTTGGTGACAAGCTGGTTCTCGAATGTCGAGCGGTTCTTGCCCTTGAGACCGATCTCGTGATAGTGCACGAGGCACAGGCGGTCGCTCATGGCAGCGGATGGTCCAGGTTAGATGATGCCGATGTTCTGGGCCTCGAGGTCGGTATCGAACTCGTCCTTCACGAAGCTCAGGGTACCGGACTCGATCTCGCCCATGGCGATGGACACGGTGTCCTTGCCGGAGATGATCGTGGTGATGTCGTCGAAGTCCTGGATGGCGGTCACGCGATGGTGCTGGCCGCGGATCATGTTGTTGATGTCGCAGGCGCGCTTGGACGCGATGGCGCACAGCAGGAAGGGGTTCTGCTCGGTCTTGTCGAGCAGGGAGTCGATCTCAGGTCTCGTCACAGACATCGCAGGTCGAACCTCCATCTGTCTCATAGCTCTCGATCAGCGCGTACAGCTCAGCGGCAGCGCGGTCGAGATCGTCGTTCACGATCGTTGCATCGTAGGCATCCATGAGCTCCATCTCGTGCGCTGCGTTGGCAAGACGCATGGAGATGGTCTCCTCGTCCTCGGTGCCCCTCCCCCTGAGGCGCTTCTCGAGCTCCTCCATGGATGGCGGGGCGATGAAGACGAGCACGACATCCTCGTACGAGCTCCTCACGTTGAGACCGCCTTGAACGTCGATCTCGAGTATGAGCGAGCGGCCCTGCGTGAGGTTGCGCTCGACCTCGGACTTGAGGGTGCCGTAGCGGTGCCCATGCACGTTTGCCCACTCGACGAACTCTCCCGCAGCGACGCGTACGGAGAACTCGTCTTCGGTGAGGTAGTAATAGGACGTGCCATCGACCTCACCCGCGCGGGGCGTGCGCGTAGTAGCGGAGACCGTCAGGCCCAAATCGGGTCGCTTTGCGCGCACACGCGCGACGAGCGTTCCCTTTCCAACGCCTGACGGTCCGGAGACTACGAAGAGACGAGCAGTACGAGCCACTTACTTGGTGAGGGCGGCGAGAAGCTGCTCGCGCTGGCGGGCACCGAGGCCCTTGACGCGACGGGACTCGGAGATGCCGAGCTCGCCCATGATCTTGGCGGCCTTGGCCTTGCCATAGCCGGGAAGGGACTCGATGAGGGCGGAGACCTTCAGGCGCTGGGCGATGGGATCGTCAGAGGTGAGAACGCTCTCGACGGTCTTGGCGCCGGACTTGATATCGTCGCGAAGCTGGGCGCGGGCATGACGGGCCACAGCGGCCTTCTCGAGGGCGGCCTTGCGCTGCTCATCAGAAAGGATAGGTAGAGCCATTGTTCCTCCAAACATCGTTCACGTTAAGCGGTTCGGTATGCGTTCGATTCATGCATACAAGCAACACAACCTATGGTAGTTTGCCATTTGAGCAGCGCATTTACAAGAACTTTCTGGGAAAGCGCTGCGATTTTGCCATCATTACCACATATTACGCGCCCAGAAGCTCGGAAACGACGGAATCCAAGGCGAAGGCGGGGTCGGCTGCCTGGGCGATGGGCCTTCCGATGACCAGTTTCGACGCTCCTGCAGCTAGAGCGGCGGCAGGGGTTGCGATGCGAACCTGGTCGCCGACCTCGGAACCTGCAGGACGGATGCCCGGCGTGACGATGAGCGCATCGGGCCCCAGAAGCGCCCGCATGGAGGATGCCTCGCGGGGCGAGCACACGATGCCGTCCGCACCAGCGCCGTACGAGAGGGTCGCGAGCCGGGCGACCTCCTCCTCAACCGTTCCGGAAACGCCGATCTCGACGAGCGACTCTGCGCTCATCGAGGTAAGGACGGAGATGGCGACAAGGCGGCAACGATCGCGTCCGGTGATCTGAGCAGCCTCCTCGGCGCCTTCGCGTGCGGCGGCTACCATGGCGGAGGTACCGAGACCGTGGATCGAGATGATGTCGGCGCCGGTGAGCGCTGCGGAGCGGACGGCGCCCTTCACCTGGAAGGGGATGTCGTGCACCTTGAGGTCGAGAAAGACCTTGAGGCCATGGTCGCGCATCTCGTCCACGATCGAGGGTCCGTAGCGGAAGAAGAGGGTCATGCCCACCTTCACCCAGCTCGCCTTCCCCTCGAGGAGACGCGCGAGCTCGAACGCCCGCTCGCGGTCGCAGTCGAGCGCGACGATGACGGCATCGCGCGCTTGGTTCTCTGTCAGCATTCGAAAGCACCTACCAGCTCGTTGATGTCGGATACGTTCTGCTCGACCGCCCATTGTTCGAGCTCGGCGAGGATACGCGGGCCTGCGGTGGGATCGGGCAGGTTCTGGGTGCCGATGGTGACGGCGGTGGCACCCGCGAGGATCATCTCGGCAGCATCGGCGCCTGTGGCGATGCCGCCGATGCCGTTGATGGGGATCGAGACGGCCCGTGCGGCCTCCCACACCATGCGCACGGCAATGGGATGGATCGCAGGACCGGAGAGACCGCCCGTCGGCTTGGAGAGGCGGCTTCTGCGCGTATGGATGTCGATCGACATGGCGTTGATCGTGTTGATGAGCGAGAGCGCATCGGCACCGGCATCCTCGCAGGCCTTGGCGATCTCGGGCACGCGAACGGGAGCCATCTTCACGAGGAGCGGCCGCGAGACGAGCGGACGCACCGCACGGACAACCTCGGAAGCATCCTCCGGGGTTCCGCCCACGAGCCTGCCGCCACGGGCGATGTTGGGGCAGCTGATGTTGAGCTCCACGCCCGAGGCGAACGGAGCCAGCTCCTCGATGAGGCGCACGGCGTCGCGGTACTCCTCGATGGAGTGGCCGGCCGCCTGCATGATGACGCGGCAGCCGCGATCCTCGAGGCCGGCGAGGTAAGCACCGAACTTCTCGACGATACCGGCCACACCGGGGTTGGCGAGGCCGATGGTGTTCATGATGCCCGAGGTGACCTCGCAGAGGCGCGGCGCGGGGTTTCCCTCCCAGGGAACCGCAGAGGTTCCCTTGGTGGTGATGGCGCCGAGCATGGAGACGTCGTAGAAGCCCTCGAGCTGCCAGCCGAAGCCGAACGTGCCCGACGCGGTGTTGATGGGGTTGCGCATCTTGATGCCGCCGAGGTTGACGGCCATGTTCACGCCGCTCACCATGCCACCTCCTTCGCGTCGAAGACGGGGCCATCCATGCAGCAGGAGGCATAGCCGCCTGCGACGAGCGGGATGTTGCAGGCGCCGCAGGCGCCGAAACCGCAGCCCATCATGCGCTCCATGGAGGCCTGGCATGCGATGCCCTCGCGCGCGCAGATGGCGGCAATGCCGTGCATCATGACCTCGGGGCCGCAGGTGAGGACGCAGCCGTAGCTATGCTCGGCGATGAGCTGCTCCATGAGACGGGTGGTGAAGCCCGCGAAACCGTACGAGCCGTCATCGGTTGCAAGGTGGATCTTGGCATCATCTGCCAGGAGCGGCTCCATCTCGGAGATGAGGCGCTCGGGGATGCGCGCGGCGGTTTGGAAGCCCGCGATCACGTCGTAGGCGATTCCCGCATCGCTGAGCATACCGGCAGCTGCAGCGATGGGAGCGAGGCCGATGCCGCCCGATACGAGCAGGCAGCGCCCGGACAGGTCTTCGGGCAGCCGCCAGCCCTTGCCGCACGGCCCCACGACCGTGGAGATGTCGCCCGTGCGCATCGAGGAGAGGCGCTTCGTTCCCTCCCCCACCGTCACGTAATACATCGTCACGTGCGAGTCGGGAGCATCCGCATGCGAGAAGGAAAGCGGGATGCGCAGGATATGCGTGGGGTCTCCCGGCACGGCGAAGTTCATGAACTGGCCCGGCTGGATCCTTTTCGCCACAAGGCTCGAGATCTCGAGGCGGAACGTGTCGCGAGCGACCTGCTCGTTGGCGAGCACGCAGAACTCGTGAAGCCCTACCGTGCCCTGCAGCCCCTGTGCGTTCGCAGCGATCATGCAACCACACCGTCGATGAGGGTGCGCTTGCCGGACACGAAGACGTCCGTCGCACAGCCGGTGAGGGACATGCCCAGGAACGCGGAGTTCTTCGACTTGCCCTGGAAGAAGCTCTCGGTGACCTCGACGGTGCGGGTCGGGTCGATAAGCGTGAGGTTGGCAGCGGAGCCCGCGGCGATGGTGACCGGATCGAGGCGGAGGACCTTGCGCGGGTTGACGGCCATGACCTCGACCAGACGGGTCCAGCTCATGAGACCGGGGTTCACCAGGTTGGTGAGCATGAGGGGAAGAGAGGTCTCGAGGCCGATGGTGCCGAAGAAGGCGATCTCCCACTCGCAATCCTTCTCATGCTTCGCGTGGGGCGCGTGGTCGGTCACGAAGCAGTCGATGGAGCCGTCGAGGATGCCTGCGCGCAGCGCCTCGGCATCCGATGCCTTGCGCAGCGGCGGGTTCATCTTGAGGTTGGTGTTGTACGTCTCATCGATATCGTCATCGCAGAGGAACAGGTGGTGCGGGGTGACCTCGCAGGTGACGGGCAGGCCCTCGGCCTTGGCGGCCTTGACCATCTCGAGGCCCTTCGCCGTGGAGATGTGGCAGATATGCAGCGCGCACTTGGTGCCGCGGCAGAGCTCGATGTCGCGGTAGATCTCGAGCTCCTCGGCGAGCGGAGGCCAGCCGAACATGCCGAGGCGCGTAGCTGCACGGCCGGAGTTGATGACGCCGTTCTTGGAGAGGCTCTCGACCTCGCAATGGGCGAGCACGGCGCGGTCGAACTGGCTGACGTAGGCCATGCAGGTCTTCATCATGCCGGCGCTCTGGACGCCATGGCCGTCGTCGGAGAATGCGCAGGCACCCTCCATGACCATGTCGCCGATCTCGGCGAGCGACTCGCCCTTCTCACCGCGCGTGAGGGCGCCGATGGGGCGCACGTGCACGAGGCCGGCCCTGCGGGCCGTGTCGATCTGGTAGCGGACCTCTGCGCCGGTGTCGGTCACAGGCTCGGTATTGGGCATCGTGGCGACGTCCGTGAAGCCGCCATGCGCTGCAGCGCGCGAGCCGGAGGCGATGGTCTCCTTGTACTCGAAGCCGGGATCGCGGAAATGGACGTGCATGTCGACGAGGCCGGGAACGAGGTACTTGCCGGTGCCGTCGACGACGGTCGCATCGGCGGCCTCGATGCTCGGCTCGACGGAGACGATCGTCTTGTCCTCGATGAGCACGTCGCGGACATCATCCAGGCCCACCTGGGGGTCGACCACATGGGCGCCTTTGATCAGATATGCCATTACTCTTCTCCTCCCAGCAGCAGGTACATCTCGGCCATGCGGGTCAGGACGCCCGCGTTGACCTGGTCGAGGATCCTCGAACGTGCGCAGTCGGCGACCTCGGCGTCGATCTCCATGCCGCGGTTCATGGGACCCGGGTGGCAGATGATCGCGTTGGGCTTCATGCGCGCCTCGCGCTCGAGCGAGAGGCCGTAGAGCCTGTTGTACTCGCGGCGGCTGGGGATGGCGGCGCCCTCCATGCGCTCGAGCTGGACACGAAGCATATACACGACGTCCATGTCCTCGATGACATCATCGAGATGGTTGGTCTGGTTGCAGCCGAACCACGTGGGGTCGCCCACCTGGAACGTGGGCGGGGCTACCAGCGTGACGTCGGCGCCCATGGTCTTGAGCGCTGGGGCGAGCGAACCGCAGACGCGTGAGTGCGCGAGGTCGCCCACGATGGCGACCTTCAGGCCGTCGAGATGGCCGAAGTGCTCGCGGATGGTGTAGAGGTCGAGCATCGCCTGGGTGGGATGCTGGTGCTTGCCGTCGCCGCCGTTGATGACGATCGCGTCGGTGTTCTGCGTGATGACCTGCGGGGTGCCCGCGAGGCGTGCGCGCACGACGAACATGTCGACGTTCATGGCGTCGATGGTCTGGATCGTATCGGCGAGGCTCTCTCCCTTAACGACCGAGGAGGTCGAGCCGCCCATGGAGATGGAGTCGGCGGAGAGGCGCTTCTCGGCGAGCTCGAAGCTCTTGAGCGTGCGCGTGGAAGGCTCGAGGAAGAGGTTGACGATGGTGCGGCCGCGCAGCGCCGGGACCTTCTTGATGGTGCGCGCGTTGACGATGGGGTCGAACGATTTGGCGGTATCGAGGATCTGCGTGATGTCGTCCGCCGTCAGGCTGTAGGTGTCGATGAGGTGCTTGACCGAGAGCATCTATGCCTCACTCCCTTCCGTGGTGGTCTTCTCCCAGATCTCGACGATGTTGCAGTCGTCGATGGGAACGATGCGGACGCGGACATCCTCCTCGCGGGAGGACGGGACGTTCTTGCCGACGTAGTCGGCGCGGATGGGGAGCTCGCGGTGGCCGCGGTCGACCATGACGGCGAGCTGGACCGTCTTGGGACGGCCGTAATCCATGAGCGCGTCGAGTGCGGCGCGGATGGTGCGGCCCGTGTAGAGGACGTCGTCGACGAGGACGATGTCGATGCGGTCGATGTCGAAGGGGATGTTGGTGGCGTGGATGACCGGCGCGATGTGGCGCATCACGTCATCGCGGTAGAAGCTGATATCAAGCGTTCCGATCGGAGGCTTCGAACCCTCGATCTTCTCGATCTCGTCGGCGATCATGCGGGCGAGATGTACGCCGCGCGTCACGATGCCCACGAGGGCGATATTCGACGACCCCTCGTTGCGCTCGAGGATCTCATGGGCGATGCGCGTGACTGCGCGCTTCATCGCGGCCTCGTCCATGATGGTCGCTTTGAGCTTGTAGCTATCCATCTGCTTCCTTTCTCACGAAAAAACACCGCCTGCGCATGGCATGCGGTGTCGTCGCTCGGCTAAAGAGTGCAGATGATGCTATGTATCGCCTTGCGGGCATCGCGGTACCACGCTTAAAGGTCTATTTGAACTATAGCATACGATGCAGTCGGCACGGAACTGCGCACAAGATATGCAGACGATTCAAGCGACACGCTAGATGCCCAGATAGCGTTTCCAGAAGGTCGTGCTCGTGAGATACGGGCGCTCGGCCTTCCAAGACGCGCGGACCTCCTTGCCGCGCGTGCGCCAATCGGCCATGACAGCGCGGTAACGGTTCTTGAGACTCCGCCAGCGATCGCGGTCGATGCGCCTGATGTTTCCCTTGGTGGCGTCCATGTTGAGCGCGACGAGCGTGTCGCGGGCAGCGGTCGCACGTCCCGGATAAGCACCGCGGCAGTAGTAGATCGCGGCCGGTTCGTGGATGAGCATCCGCTCGGGCAGGATGTGCCGGTCGTGCGGGAACTGCTCGATCACCTTCTCGAGCAACGGGCGCTCGAGAAATTCGCCGAAGTAACGCATGTCGGGAGAGATCTGGGCCATGATGTCCTGGTCGAGCTCCTCGACGGGTACCAGCGGCTCGTTGCGCTTGCGGTTCTCCATGAAGATCTGCTCGCCGCTCGCATTCGCGAGGAAATCGGGGCCCTTCATGTAGTCTTCGAAGCCCTGCAGCATGAGGTCGCAGAACCAGTAGTTCATGGAGCGCAGGTAGATGTTGAAGGTGCGCGAGAAGCGCGCGACGAACTGGCGCTCGAAGGGCAGGTCGTCGGCTGCGTTCATGATGAGGAAGTTGCGGATGTACTGGTAGCCGTCCACGGATGCGGAAGCGCGCCCGGCGAACTGCTCGTGCCAGACGCAGATGCCCTGCATCGTCATGTACGTGGGCTCGTTGCGCATGCCGAACTCGACGTCGTCGCAGCGCACGAAGATGGGCAGCGCCAGGCCGTTCGCACGGATTGCGGATGTGGGGATGCACGAGAACCACCACGCGCCGTACGCACGGTCGACCTCGACGTCGATCGACTCGTTGAGCGCAAGGTCGTCGACGGTGTCGAGCACGAGGTTGGGCTTCACACGGTCGTACGTGCCGTCCATCTTCACAAAAGCGACGTCCTCGAACTGGATGTTGGGACGCTCGATGTTGAGCATGGCGCCGTTGAGGAAGGCACCCTGGTACTCCTCGTTGCGCAGCGTGAGCACCACCAGCGTGCGGAAGATCGATTCGGGAAGGATGCGCACGTCGTCATCCATGAGCAGGACGTGGGTCGCACCACGCTCCACGGCCTCCATCATGCCGCGCGAGAAGCCGCCGGCACCGCCCACGTTATCGTTGCCGATGACGGTGATGGCATCGTCGGAGAGCGCCTCGGCATTGAGCGTGCGGCCGTTGTCGACGACGAGCATCTGGAAGCGTTCAGCGACATCTGCAGGCCACGTCGCGCGGGCTGCGCGGACGTTCTCGATGTTCGCGGTGATGTAGTGCTCCTTCTTGAAGGTCGTGGTCGAGAGGAGCAGGTGGACGTTGCGCACCTCATCATCGTAGACCTTCGAGTAATACGAGGCGGACGCGATGGCGCAGCTCCCCTTGGGGAAGATCTCGACGCCGGCGATGAGCACCTCGTTGGGGATCCCGAGCGGGATATCGAACGCCTCGACCTTCCCGCCGGTATCGACGGTTGCAATTGGGCGCTCGGAGCGGCGCGCGATGCGGTCGCCATCGTAGATGACGGTAAGGTAGATGTCGGCAGCACCGGCGAGCTCGATATGCAGGTAGGCAGCCGTCACGCACGTGTAGCGGCGCCATTTGGCAATCGAAAGGCCGTTGAGATAGGTGGCGAGGTCGATGGGCCCACGGAGCTCGAGCATGCCCGTTTCGGCGCTCCAGACAGGGGGCTCCTGCGAACAGCGATAGAGTAACCCGGGGCACTGGGCGGCAAAATCGGGTGGCGTCAGAAGCAGGTGCGCCAGCGTATAGTCTCTCATTGCAGCCCCCCTCGCCGCTATTTCTGGTAATGCTTGTACGCCTCGCAAACCTCCGCGCAGGGACCGAGCATCTTGAGGTCGCCCTTCTCGATCCATGCTGCGCGATCGCACATACGTTCCACGAGGTCGATCGAATGGCTCACGAGCAAGACCGTGACGTTGTCGGACTCGATAAGCTCGTTGATGCGGCGCTCGCATTTCTGCTGGAAGAGGAAGTCACCCACAGACAGGGTCTCGTCGACGATGAGTATGTCGGGTTCGGTAATGGTGGCGATGGCGAAGGCGATGCGCGCCACCATACCGCTCGAATAATTTTTGAGCGGCATGTCCATGAAGTCCCAGAGTTCCGCAAAGTCGACGATATCGTTGAAATGCTCGTCAATAAACTCTTTGCGGTAACCCAACAGGGCACCGTTGAGGTAGATGTTCTCGCGCGCGGTGAGCTCGGGGTCGAATCCCGCACCGAGTTCGATCAGAGGCGCGATGGTGCCCTTCACGGTACATGTGCCGAGGCTCGCATCGAGTACGCCCGCGATGATCTTGAGCATGGTGGATTTGCCGGAGCCGTTGGTACCGACAAGGCCAAATGCCTCTCCCCTTTTGACCTCGAAGGAGATGTTCTTAAGGGCGCGGAACTCCTTGAAGCGAAGCTCGTGGCGCATGAAGGCGATGAAGTACTCCTTGAGCGAGTTGAAGCGCTCGGAGGCGATGTTGAAGATCATAGTGACATCGTCTGCCACGATGACTGACTCGCGTTCCGAAAAAACTTTAGCCTGGCCGCCCATGGACACCTCCCTCCTAGATGTAGAGGATGAACTTGCTCTCGTGCCTGCGGAACACGAGATACCCGATAACAAGCGATGCGACGGCGAACCCCGCGCAACCCAGCGTGAGCTCGAGCGAAGGATTCACCCGGAACAGCAGCGCATCGCGCAGATACGTGAGATAGAGGTACATAGGATTGAAGCTCTCGAGCGTCTGGAGCCACTCGGGAAGGATTTTGATCGAGTAGAACATCGGTGTGAGGTAGGTCCACGCCGTCAAGAAGACGCTCCAGAGATGGATGACGTCACGGAAGAAAACCGCGGCGCACGAAAGGAACAGCGACAGCCCGATGCAGAAGACTGAGAGCATGAACAGCCCTGGGATCACGTAGAGCGCGTAGACCGAAGGGGCATACTGGACGAATATCATGACCAGGACGACCGCGATGAGCGAGAATGCGTAGTTCACGACCGCGAAGAGCACCTTCTGGACCGGGAAGACCCAACGGTTGATCTTGACCTTCTTGAGCAGCGACGACGCCTCGATGATGGACATGAGGCCCCGAGAGGTGGAGTCGCTCATGAGGTTGAACGCCGTGTTGCCGATGATGATGTAGAGCGGGAAGTTGGGGATCGAATCATCCGCGCGGCCCATGAGGCGCGAGAAGACCGCGGCCATGATGATCATCATGAGCAGCGGGTTCAGGACGCTCCACGCGACGCCGAGGGCGCTCCGACGGTATTTGAGCTTGAAGTCCTTCGTGACGAGCTGGCGGAGGATGAATCCGTCCCGTTGATTCTCGGGATACCAGGCATCCTTGCCGGAGATCGTGGCGCGCGCGATGGCCTCTGGTTTGTCTGCAGTGCGTTCAGGCTCCAACATTCCTCCAAAGCAGACCGCATGGGTCCGTTCGATTCCTTGGTTATCCTACCATAGCGTGCGGTGCCGGGGCACACCGACGTGCGTGAGCACACAAGCTACAGCAAGCACGGCGGCGACCCATCGTCATCAATCTATATCGACATAGCTCTCGATGATCGTGACGACGACGTTGTCGGGAGCGCTGAACGTGAAGCGCTGCATCCCCTTGTAGAGGTCGTCCTCGATCGGCCCTGCGACGATGCCGGCCTTCTCGAGTTGTTTCCTGATCTTGGGAAGATTGTGCGCCGTGATGGTGAGACGCTGCTCGGCGGGAATCCGTACCTGGGACGAGCAGATGACCTCCATCTGCATCTCCCCCATCTTGAACAGCATGCACATGCCGATGGGGTCGGTCGAGACCACCTGATCGACGAGATGGAATCCGAGCTTCTCCCCGTAGAACTCCCAGACGACGTCCTTGTCGCTTCCGAGGATCGTCGTACGTGAGAGGTCGATGCCGCGCGCGAAGGGATAGAGGGCGCGCTTGCGGGACGACCTCCTCCATCTCACGGCCGATTCAAGCTCCTGGCGCCAATCGGGGTTGGCGACGATATACGCGAAGACGATGAAGAGCGATTGCCCGAGCAGGCCTCCAACGGTGTTGGTGATGATGTCATCGATGTCGTAGAGGCCGAGCTTCGTAATGAGCTGGATGTTCTCGACGAGCAGCGAGATGAGGAAGCAGAGCAGGGCGGGACGGATGCGAACCTTCACGCGAGGCCAGCGGAACACATAGGGCAGCAGGTATCCGAGCGGGACGAAGAGCATCACGTTGAGATAGACCTGCCCGATATCGTAGGCGTTGACGATCTCGACATGCTCGAGTGCCTTGAACAGGCCCTCCCGCGCGATCGAATCCAGAAACCCGAGGATGCCGAAATCGATGTAGACGGCATTCGCGAGATCTTGGAGCGGAGCGACGTGGACGCGGTAGTCCTCCATGGCGCTGCGCGAGAAGAAGACGAGGTAGAGGAAGATGGCGCTATAGGAGGCGAACATGGCGTAGAGCAGGACCTGCCGGAAGCGGAGACGCTTGCGCTGGCGCGCCGTGACGCCCGCCACACGATCGGGCGAGATGCGGAAGCGCTTGCACAGTTTCAGGTCGATGGCGGGAAGGAGGACGACGAACAGCACCACGCACGCGGTGATGAATACGTTCGTCCACATGCTTCCCAGATCGAAGGATACCATGATCGGTCATCCACTCCCCGTCAGAAGAGGCAATCCTCGATGATGTCGATGCCGCGCAGCTCATCGATCCATTCAGCCGGGATGGCATCGTAGCCGTAGAGCTCTCCCGCGAGCGCCCCGGCGACGGCAGCCGTGGTATCGGTGTCGTCTCCGAGATTGACCGCAAGCAGGACGCAGTCGCGGTAGCAGTCCGTCGTCGCGAGGCACCGCAGCGCGGCGCGATACGTATCGACGACATAGCCTCCCGAGCGAATCCCATCCGAGGAAGCTGTCTCGGTCGCCCTCAGCTCCGAGAGCACCGCCTGCGGATCTTTGCGCACGAGCCTGAGCAGATGGACGTAGGAGACGCACGTCTCGGTCGAGATCTTGTGGCCATGCGTGATGGCGGAGACGGCGCGGATCTCATCGTCATCCGCGTCGGTATAGGCGAGCGGTGCGATGCGCATGAGCGATCCGTTGCCATTGGAATGCTCGCCCATCTCTCCGACGCCGCTCAGGATGGCGCGGGCTGTGGTTCCGCCCACGTCGAAGACGTCGCGGCCGATGGCGTACTCGCCCGACTCATACCATGCGACGAACCGCCTGCGGATATCGTCGGCATCGATACGGCCCGTCGCCTTGATGCTCGCGCAGGTCGCGAGCGTGAGCGACGTGTCATCCGACCATGTGCCTTTCGGCTGGTGATGGCTCCCGTACGCGGCCATCCCATCGCAGCGGAAGCTGCCCCGCGTGAGGAACTCGTAGGGAACGCCGAGCGCATCCCCCACAGCCAAACCGTAGATCGCGTCACGCAACGCCATGGGTCCTCCTAAAGGGCTCGGTTGATGCCGCTTCCCGCACGAACGACGTTCGCGAGGGGCTTGCCGTCAAGATACGCTTCCAGATTCGAGGCACAGATGCCGACTACAGCGTCGACCGTCGCTTGGAGATGCCAGAATCCTGCGACGTGCGGCGTGATGAGGGCGTTCTCCTGCAGCCAGAGCGGATGGTCGGGAGGCAGCGGCTCGGGAGACGTGACGTCGAGCGCCGCGCCCGCAAGACGCCCGTTTGCGAGCACCTCGGCCAATTCGTCCTGGTCGACGAGGTCGCCCCTTCCCGCGTTCACGAAGAAGGCCCCCATCTTCATCGCCGAGAAGAATGCGGCGTTGCAGAAACCGCGCGTCTCGGGCGTGCTGGGCAACACGCAGGCAACGACGTCGGCCTCTCCGATAACATCGGATACATCGTCGAGCGTAAACATGCGCTCGAACGGATCACAGCGCTCCCCCGCATGCCTGCGGACGCCCCAAGCATGCGCTCCGAGCGCGGTGACGAGCCGTGCGAACGAGGTGCCGATATCGCCTGCGCCCAGAATCAGGACGGTCGCGCCCACGAGCGAGGTGACGGGTCCCCTATCCTCCCATTTGGAGGCGCGCTGGCCATCACGGTAGAGATGGAGCTTCTTCATGAGGCACATGAGCGAGGCGAGCATGTGCTCGGAAACGGCCTGCCCATAGGCTCCGGTCGCATTCGTGAGGATCGTGATCGGGGCGAGAAGGCCTTCGACGAGGTAATGGTCGTATCCCGCGGAGGACGTCTGGAGCCACTCGAGCTTCTGCGAGCCATGCAGCGTCCGTGCGGGAACGTTGCCGATGATGATGGACGCACCTTCGGTGTCGGCGTCGACGACGAGGGGCTCGCGCACGAACGTGGCGGTTCCTCCGGCACGCTCGACGAGCGAGCGGATCCGGGTAATTTGCTCGTCGGTGAGCGGAAGCGTGACAAGAACGCGTTTGCCCGTCAGATCGACCTGCGGCATGGGTATCCTCCCGAGTCATCGCGAACGTACGGCTTCTCTATGGTACCCCTCGGACTGACGGTCGAATCCGGCGGACGCCAATCGGATAATCGCTTAATCGTCAAGCACCCCATAGCCGCGATACTTCGCGCGCATGCGCTCGAACGCGTCCAAACGATCCATCTAGAGATCCTTCCGCAGGTAGATGCAATCATCCGTGCGATATTCCTCGAAGAAGCCCTCCGAGAGGAACAGGGCGATGGCGGGGTTTCCCAACGCGATGTTATCGTACAGCACCCTGACGCCGCGCTCCCTTGCCGCCTTGCACAGCAGCCGAAGGCCTATGCGGCCGATGCCCCTGCTGCGCCGGCCGGCGATCACGATGACGTCCGCAAGATAGATGTCCTCGTCCTCGCTGTAGCGGTAGGCGACCTCGCCGACGAACTCGGCGTTCTCGGCATCGAACAAATAGCGGTAGAACCTCAATCGCTCATCGCAGGCGAGCCAATGGTCGTACCAGTCGTCCCAATCATCCTCTGGATAGGCGATGGCTCCGCCCCATGCGTCGTTGTACGACATGGTTGCGGGGTCTGCCAAGAGCTCCTGCCTGAACCAGAGCTCGTCTCGTGCTGGTTTATGAAGCGCGAGCATGTTCATCGGCCAGTCAGAAGAGGCCGCCGTTGTAGCGCCGCTGCACCACGATGATGGCGATGATGGATGCGGCGAGACCCGCGACAAGCACCCAAACGGCAGCGCGGCCCGCAGCAGCACCGCCAAGCAGATCGATGGCGCCGCTGGCAGCAAGCGAGGCGCAGATACCGTACAGCGGATTCGAGAACGCCTTCCCGTACTCCTCGGCCTTCTCTGGATCGATATGCTCCCGATGGTGCGAGGCGATCAGCTGCACGTTCCCGCGTGCAATGGCGGTGGCGAGGCCGAAGAACAGCACCGCCACCGCGAACATGATGATCGAATAGATGAGCACCTCTCAGCTCCTGCCGGTATCTTGCCAACCTACCTGTTGAGGAAGCGCATCTTGGCTGCCTGGAACTTGGTGAGCACGCCCGTCGTATAGAGGATGCCCATGATCATCGCGCCGACCGCGATGCCGTAGGAGATGCCCTTCGCGAACCCGCTCGCGAACGTGCCGCTTAAGTCGATCTCTTCCATCACGAGGCACGCGATGATCGCGATGATGCCCAGCACGAAGTACACGAGCACGACCTTCTTCGCGCGCTGGCTCTGGGCGCTGCTGTACTCTGCAACCTTGATGACGGTCTCTTCCATATCCCTGTCCATGGCCTCCTGCCTTTCTCCGTCGAGGATCTCGCGGAGACCGACACCGTAGAGATCGGACAGCTCGATGAGGATATCGAGGTCGGGCAGGTTGCTTCCGGTCTCCCAACGAGAAACCGTCCGGCGAGCTACGCCGATCTTCTCGGCGAGCTGCTCCTGGGTCATCCCGTGCTCTTTCCTGAGCTCCTTGAGAAGCGATCCGATCTTTGCCTGGTTGATCATGTCGGCCTCCTTTCGAGTCTCACCGTACGGCGCGGGCTACCGAGACGGAAGGACACGGAACGACCAAAACAGCTGGTAGACCAAATGAGACAGGGCGTGTCCCGCTGCCATCACACAGAGTGTAGCGTTTTATCGTGATCGCGATGCGGAGGCGCAGCCCCGATCAGAAGAGCGTGCCCTTGAGACAGACCATCGGACGGTTGCCGTCGTAGTCCCAGCTATGATGCGCATCGCCGCGGCAGAAACGCGCATGCTCGCACGAACGGCACTCATCATTGAGATCCGAGAGGTCGTGTCTGAAGAGCTCGAATCGGTTATCCCACACGTCGCGCAGACGGTCAGTACGGATGTTGCCCTGGATCGTCTCAGGGCGCCGCTCGATGTCGAGGCACGCGGCGATATCGCCGTTCGACATGATGCTCGCCGTATAGACGCCCGCGTTGCAGAGCCAGTACCATTCGCGCACCCCAGCCTCATATTCGAGCCCCAGATAATGGCTGCAGCCGTACTCGAGGGGATAACCGTCCTGCCTCTTCTCGCGGATGAAATCGAAGAGGCGCACGTAATCCTCGCGCGTGAGCATGAGGTCGGGTCTGAGCAGCGCCCGACCGATGGGTTCGAGGTTGATGACGCGCCATGAATCGATGTCGAGGCCGTCCATGATCTCGAACAGCTCGTCAAGCTGGGCTATGTTGCCGTGGTTCACCACGGTCGTCACCTGCACATTGCGGAACGCACCGACATCGATGAGGTTTTGGATGCCGGCCATGGCGCGGTCGTAACCGCCTGCAAGCCCACGAAGCTCGTCATGGGTTTCGCGCAATCCGTCGATCGAAACCGAGATGGTGCCCATGCCCGCGTCGGCAAGCCGCCGTGCGACTGCCGGGGTGATGAGCGTGGCATTGCTCGTCATACCCCATTTGAAGCCCTGCTCATGCGCGTATCCCATGATGTCGAAGATGTCCCGGTTCAGGAGCGGTTCACCGCCCGTGACGCAGAGCTGCATGCGCGTGATGTCGAAATCGGCCTTCACCTCGTCGATGATGCGGAGCCATTCCTCGCGTGCGAGCTCGTCGCCTCGTTGCGCCGTGCAGGAGCTTCCGCAATGGAAGCAGCGCTCGTTGCACTGCAACGTGAGCTCGAAGAAAAGCTTTCGCAGCTCGGGTTCGCAGTAGAGCTTGCGGGTGTAGTCGGCAAGCTTGTCGAGATGGGCCGTCTTGATAGGTTTGAGATTCATGGATGGTCAGTCAGCGGGAGGCCCGTAGACGCCGACGAGTTCGTTATCAGAGGGCTCGATGTCATCAGGAGGACCGTACACGTCTTCGACCTCGTTCTGCTCGGGATCGAATTCAGCGGGCTCTCCATAGCCGAGATCTTCGGGAGGCCCATAGACGGTTTCGGGTTCGTTTTCATCGGGATCGAAGTCGCTCGGCGGGCCGTACACGTCAACGACCTCATTGTCACCGGGATTGAAGGGGTCGCACCCCTTGAGACCCACGCTCCCGATACCGAGAGCAGCGAGGATTCCAGCCGCCGCGAACGATCTGCGTGTGAGCTTCTTCATGCGGAGCCTCCCCAGCCGACGACCTCATTGACAGAATTGTATGCCAAGGTGACGCTGAAGCTAATCCCTCTTTCCACGTACGAGATTCCAGAATCGGATGGAGAGCCCCGCGCGATGCGTTGTCCCATCTTTGATGCCCGCGAGTTTCGACCAATGGCAGCGGATGGTGATCGCCTGGAAGACAACGGCGATGAAGGCAACTTCGGGATGGCCGAGGAAGAGCATCGCGACGGCATAGAAGGCCATCGCGATGACCGCAGCGACGCTCAAGTAGCCTGAGAGGATGATGCCGGTGACGCCCACGACTCCGGCGAGCCATCCCAGCAACGGGTTCACGAGGATGATGGTCGACGCGATGGTCGTGACCCCTTTACCGCCCTTGAAGCGATGCCAAGCCGGGAAGACATGGCCGAGCGTCGCACCGAGCCCCGCCCATGCTGTCGCAAGGTCTTCAAGCTGCGGGTAGATGAAGCGCGAGAGGACGACGGCGCAGACGGTCTTGAGGATATCTCCCACCAGCGTGAAAAGCGCTGCCTTCCTGCCGAGCGCACGGCCCACGTTCGCCATGCCGGGATTGCCGTCTCCGATGGCGAAGGCGGACTCATGTGCAAGCGCATGCGCGACGACGTCGCCTGTGAGGATCATGCCGAACAGATACCCGATCGCTATGCATCCGACGCGCTCCATCGTCTCCCCCTGACGTGACGCGGAATGATAGTCTTCCGCGATTCTATCATCGGAGCTCGGATTAACAGGGCTGACAGAATGCGTTAGTCGAGAAACGAAAACAGGTCAGCCGGTAAATGGCTGACCTGCGGAAAAATCTGGCTCCCCCGGCTGGATTTGAACCAGCGACACACGGATTAACAGTCCGCCGCGCTACCGCTGCGCCACGGGGGAATCTGCGGTGCGGTTAAAGAGTATAGAGGTTAACCGCAGCGGTTGCAAATACTTTTTCTAATCCTCGATATAGTCCTTCAGCTTGCTCGAACGGCTGGGGTGACGAAGCTTGGCAAGGGTCTTGCTCTCGATCTGGCGGATGCGCTCGCGCGTGACG
Source organism: uncultured Coriobacteriaceae bacterium (assembly GCA_902795065.1). Lineage (GTDB taxonomy): Bacteria > Actinomycetota > Coriobacteriia > Coriobacteriales > Atopobiaceae > RUG721. The sequence continues at coordinate 102,556 of CADBJR010000001.1, read as the reverse complement.
CCGAACTCGCGTCCGACCTCCTCGAGCGTGCGCGGATGGCCGTCCTCGAGGCCGAAGCGGAACTTGATGACCTTGCGCTCGCGGTCGGCCAAGCTGTCGAGCACCTGGTCGAGCTGCTCGCGCAGCATGGAATCGGACGCGGCGTCGGGGGGCGCCACGGCGCTGGAATCCTCGATGAAGTCGCCCAGCTGGGAGTCCTCCTCCTCGCCGATCGGGGTCTCCAGCGAGACGGGCTCCTGGCTGATCTTCTGGATCTCGCGCACACGGTCGGGGCTCATGCCCATCTCCTCGCCGATCTCCTCGGGAGTCGGGTCGCGGCCGAGATCCTGCAGGAGCTGGCGCTGGATGCGGATGAGCTTGTTGATCGTCTCGACCATGTGGACCGGGATACGGATCGTGCGAGCCTGGTCGGCGATGGCGCGGGTGATGGCCTGGCGGATCCACCATGTTGCGTACGTGGAGAACTTGAAGCCCTTGGTGTAGTCGAACTTCTCGACGGCGCGGATGAGTCCGAGGTTGCCCTCCTGGATGAGGTCGAGGAAGAGCATGCCGCGACCAACGTAGCGCTTGGCGATGGAGACGACGAGGCGCAGGTTGGCGCTGATGAGTGCCTGCTTGGCCTCGAGACCCACCTGCTCGATGCGCATGAGGCGGCGCATCTCGGCGCGCGTGAGCTCGATCTCGCCCATCTCGGCAGCCTCGAGCTTCTCGGCCGCCTCGGTGCCCGCCTCGATCTTCATGGCGAGGTGGACCTCCTCCTGGGCGGTCAGCAGGTCGACCTTGCCGATCTCCTTCAGGTACATGCGCACGGGGTCGCCCGTGAGCATGACGGTCGAGGTATCCTGGCGGCGCGCGCGGGCGCGGCTCGAGCGCTTGGGCTTTGAGGTCTTCGCCTTGGGAACGGAGCACAGGGCCTCCTTGACGGCCTTCGCCTCGTTCACCGCGTCGTAGTCCTCGTCGTCCTCATCATCGCCGTACTCGTCGTCGTCGCCCAAGAAGCCGCCATCATCGTCGAGGTCATCGCCGAAATCGTCATCATCGATGAACGCATCGGCGGTGGAGACGGGAAGGCTTGCCTCGCCGGAGGTGGTGATATCGATACCGTGGGCCCTGATGGAGTCGTAGAGGTCGGAGAGCTCGTCACCGTCGACATCGATGTCCTTGATGGCGATCTGGATATCGTCCTCGGTGAGCGAGCCCATCTTGGATGATGCCGACACGAGGCCGTCGACCACGCCGCTCAGCTCGGATGACAGTTTGACGTCGCTCTTTGCCTTCTTAGCAGACACTGGGCATCTCCTTTTCAGTCGCAGAAACTTTTTTATTATACCTGATAATCGGTAGGATTATGCACGTGAAATGAGCTCGTTGAGCTCGTTGATGCGCCGCTGCAGGCTCGTCGCCTCCTCGAAGAGCGCCTTGAGGGAGGCGTCGTCGAGCGATGAGACCGCGTGGAGCTGCCCGCGCACGACCATGAGTCTCCTCTTTGCCGATGAGAGCTCGAGCGAGTCGAGCAGCGATCCGGCACGTTGGATGGCGTCGACGGATGCCGATGAACCTCCGCCTTCCGAGAGGATCTGGGCGGCGTCCGGATCGACCGAGAGCGCTGCGGAGACCATATCCTTGGGGGCCGTTCCCTCGGGAGTCGAGAGCATGGCCCACAGGATCGTCTCATGACGCGCATCGGCCCAGGTCACGGACGTCATGCGCTGGGCCATGCCGCGCAGCTCGTCGGGATAGCGCGCGACGAGCGAGAGGAGCTCGCGCTCGAGCCTGAGCTGCCTGCGCTCCGAAACCGAGAGCGGCTCGTACGCAGGCTCGGGCTCTGCAGCAGGGACCGGCTCAAGCTGCGGCGCCGAGGTCTCGTCGGCACCTTTCGGAACGGCCTTCTCGCGGATGGCGGCCTTGACCGTTGCGACCTCGATGCCGGGAAGCCGATAGGCCACCTTGGTGGCGAGCTCGTCGATGAGAACCGAGCGCTTGAGCGGTGCGAGCACCTCGACGACGCTTTCGAGCGCTTTGACACGGCGACCCGGCGTGGATAGATCGAATTTGTCGAGACGCGCATCGATGACGAAATCGATGAGCGGCCGCGCCGCATCGAGCTGTGCCTGGAGCTCTTCGGCGCTGTGGGCGGCGAGGAACTCGGCAGGGTCCTGACCGTTGGGCAGGACGACGCAGAGCAGGTTCGCCTCGGTCTTGTCGATGAACTGGACCGTGCGCTCGGCAGCATGCTGGCCCGCGGCGTCGCCGTCGAAGAGGCAGATGATCCTGTCGACGCGATACCGTGCGAGCACGCGGATATGGTCGAGGGTGAGGGCGGTTCCGAGCGCCGCGACGGCATTCGGGAATCCGGCCTCATGGAGCGAGATGACGTCGGTATATCCCTCGCAGATGATCGCCGTCCCCGTAGCCGTGATCCGCTCCTTGGCTCGGTCGAGCGCATAGAGGTTCTTCGACTTATGGAAGACCGGCGTCTCGCTCGAGTTGAGGTACTTGGGCTCCCCCTTTCCCAAAACACGGCCTCCGAAGGCGATGGTTCGCCCTTGGTCGTCGTGGATGGGGAACATCACACGCTCGTAGAAGCGGTCCGCAAGACGGCGCGAACGCTCGACCGAGAGGTTTGCCGCGTTGATCTCGGCGGGTGTGAAGCCCTTCGAGCGCAGATGCGCTACGAGGGCGCCGCGGCCCGGCGCATATCCGAGACCCCACTTCTTGCAGATCGCCGATCCGAAGCCGCGTCCGGAGAGGTATGAGCGCGCGGAGGCAGCACCCTCGCTCTTACCGCGCATGAGCTGCGTGTGGTAGAACGATTCGGCCTCGGTGAGGGCCTCGATGAGGCGGTTGCGCTTGGGTCCCTGGGACCCGCGCGCGTCCTCGGAGATCTCGATGCCCGCCTTCTCGGCAAGGGCTCTCACCGCATCGGCGAATTCGAGGTTGTCGCGCTTGCGGATGTACGAGATGGCATCTCCGCCGGTCTGGCATGCACCGAAGCAATGCCAGAGCCCTGTGGCGGGGCTTACCTTGAACGAAGGGGTCTTCTCGTTGTGGAACGGGCAGCAGCCCCAATACTCCTGACCGCGCTGCTTGAGCATGACGGTCTCGGACACGAGGTCAACGATGTTGGTCGCCTGTCGGACGCGCTGGATGTCCTCATCGCTGATCACGCGCCACCTCCCCGCTATCCAACATGATTCTGGATTGATGTACCCACATACGTTGGAAGATTTCATCCGATTCGGAGAGAGGCGCGAGAATAACGACAGAGCAGCTGGCAGTGGCAGTCGGGATGGAGCACGAAGGAATCGCAACCGCGCTGTAGGACGGTGCGTCGATGCAGATGGACGCAGCACGGGCCTCGTTGCCGCAGACGACAGCGCAGGCATAGGATCCGGATGCGGGCATGCAGAGACGGTCGTCGAACGAGAGGATGACCTGTCCGTCATGATCGTCGACGACGGTCGCACGCATCATGTGCTGGCGCTCGAGGAGCGCGGATGCCTCTGCGATCCTGCCGTCCTTCAACAGGCCGCGGATGCGGGTCGACGACACGGGCGCGCCGTCGGATTCGACGAGGCGATGCCCGTGGGCGGCGAACCCGTGAACCTGTCCGAGGCGGGCGATGTCTGCGGGTGAGCCAGCGCCATCCGCCCCGAATGTGAAGTCCTCCCCCACGTGGATCGAGACGGGCCTGACGATCGATCCCAGCACGTCGAGCGTGAACGTCTCGTAGGTATTACGCGAGAAATCCCAGGTGAAGTCGAAGGCGACGATGAGGTCTGGTTCCGCTGACATAAGCGAGCGGATACGGTCGTCATCGGTGCAGAGATGCTCAGGATTGCGGCGCGAGAGCACCTCGGAGGGATCGGGCACGAAGGTCACGAGTGCGAATGGCAGCGAACGCTCGCTCGCCTCGATGCGTGCCGCGTCGATGAGGGCCCTGTGGCCCATATGGAGGCCGTCGAAGGCGCCAATGACGCAGACTGAGGGTACATGGCGTCCGAACACGGCGCCAGGGCGCAGATAGAGCGTCGCGCCGGGAACATGGACCGTATCGTAAGGATCGACGCCGAGGAAAAGGGCGCGGCGAACGATCCTGCGGACATCTCCCGTCATCGTCCCACCCCCTCGATGCCCGAGGGGAAGTTGCTCCGCGCGGCAAGCCTGCCGTTGCGTCGCTCCCAGATTCCCATAAGCCTCGCATCGTGGACGAGGCAGACGGACTCCCCTTCGGGAAGGACGAACGCATCGTCCTTCGGAAGATCGAGCTGCCTGCCGTTGAGCACGTCTGCGAGCTCGTCGTCAGATATCGGAAGCGATCGGTACGGCAACGTCGACAGCGGATCGACCATGTGAGCGAGCGCAGCGTCGAGACCGCCTTCGGCAAGCCCGTCGAGGGTCATGCAGCGATCGAGGGAGATGGTTCCGGACGCCGTCCGCTCGAGAGCGGACAGGTGGGCTGCGGTACCGAGGGATCGTCCAAGGTCGCGCGCGAGCGCACGGATAAACGTGCCCTTGGAGACATGGAAATCGCACGTCCAGCTGACGGTACCGTCGTCCTGGGAGATCGCAACGAGCTCGGACGAGATCACCGTGATGGGACGCGCGGCGAGCTCGACCTCCGCGCCTTTGCGTGCAAGCGCATAGGCGCGCATGCCGTCGACCGAGATGGCAGAATAGGCGGGAGGGACCTGCATGTGGTCGCCGACAAGCGTGGCGAGCGCGTCACGTGCGAAGTCCCCCTCCAGGAAGCGCCTGTCGACGGGCGCGGTGCGCACAGCCTCGCCCTCGGCATCATCCGTCGAGGTCTCAGATCCGAACGAAATGCGCGCACGGTAGCGCTTGTCATCGAGCGTGACCAGGCCGAGCAGGCGCGTCGCTTGGCCGATACCCATGAGGAGCACGCCCGATGCGAGCGGGTCGAGCGTGCCGGCATGGCCGACCTTGCTCTCCCCCACCTCACGGCGGACGCGGGCCACGACATCGTGGCTCGACAAGCCGACGGGCTTGACGACTCCCAGGAGGAAGCTATGTCCGCACGAGAAGCGCTTCACGAAGGTTTACGCCGTCTCTCCAGATTCCACGAGCGCGCGCAGCAGGGGCAATGCGGTTTCGAGGGCATCGTCGATGGTTCCCTCGAAGGGGAAGCCGGAGGCCGCGGGATGTCCGCCGCCGCCCAAAGCGCGCGCGACGATCGAGATATCGAGATTCGATTTCGAGCGAAGGTTGCCGCGCACCTGGTTCTCGGAAACCTGCTTGAGGAACATGATCACGTCCGCTCCAGCCACGCGACGCACCACGTCGACAAGGCCGTCGCATTCGCTTACGGCAACACCTGACGCCTTGATGTCGGCAAGCGTGGCATAGCTGTAGGCGATCCTTCCGTCGGAGAAGGTGATGATGCGTCCCATGACCTTCGACTCGAGGTAGAGGTATGCCAAGCGGTCGCTCTGGTAGACGTGCAGGGCGATGTCGGATGGGGATGCACCGGCTTCCACGAGCTTCGAGGCAACGGAGAAGGCCTCGCCATCGGCGTTCTGGTACTGGAAGCGCCCCGTATCGGTGACGATGGCGCAGAAGAGGCACGTCGCCATCTCGGCGTCGAGCTCGATACCGAGATAATCGATGAACTCCGCGACGACGATGCCCGCAGCGGCTGCGCTCGGTCGGATGACGCCGACCACGGAATCGAGCGTGCTGCCCGGATGATGGTCGATGACGGCCTTGCGCGCCGACCTGCCGAAGACCGCTTCGGCGTTCTCGAGACGATGAGGGGCAGAGAGGTCGACGCAGATGAAGAGGTCGGGTGTTCCCTCATAGGCTGAAGCTGCGATGAAACGCTCCGAGCCGGGCAGGAATCGGTAGATCGCGGGGATCTCATCGTCATCCGCAGTCAGGCAGACGACTTCCTTGGCCGGCCAACGCGCTTCGATGGCATGCGCAAGCGCAAGGACGCTGCCGAGCGCATCGCCATCGGGATCGGTGTGGGCGCAGAGCGCGATCGTAGCGGCCTGCCCGATCTCATCGGCGATCAGGTCGAATCCACGGTCCTGCTCAACGCGCTGTACGGAATCGAGCGACATGGCCGCTACTCACCATCCTCGTTCGCCGGAGCGATGGGATATCCGTCCTCATCCTTGGGGATGCTCAAGGTGGGCGGAACATCCTGCAGTGCGCGGGCGATAGTCTCGGCCTCATCGGTCGAGGTGTCGATGTGGAACGACAGCTCGGGCGTCACGCGCCAGCCCAGGGCGCGGCCGAGAAGGGAGCGGATACGCCCTTTGGCTCGCTCGAGGGCAGCGGTGACGCTTTCATAGCGGTCGCGATCGCAGCTGATGTACGCGCGGCACACGCTCTTGTCGATGGAGACCTCGACGCCCGTGAGCGTGATGAGCTCGAGGTCGGGGTCGGACACCTCGAAGAGCAGGATGTGGCCGAGCTTCTCGCGCGCCATCTGGTTGATGCGGCGCGAGTTCTGGTTCTGCTTCATGGCCTCGCGGCCTCCTATTCGGTCCGTGCGACCTCGTCGATGCGGTAGCCCTCGATGGTGTCGCCAGGGTGGATATCCTGGAAGTTCTCAAGGCTGATACCGCACTCGAAGCCTGCGCGGACGCTCTTGACGTCGTCCTTGTAGCGCCTGAGGGCGGCCATCCTGCCATCGTAGACCACGATGCCGTCGCGGACGAGACGCACGCGGTCGGACGAGAAGAGCTCGCCCTCCTGGACCATGCAGCCTGCGGCGATGCCGACCTTGGGAACCTTGAAGGTGTCGCGCACCTCGGCGACGCCCGTGGAGACCTCGACCTCGGTGGGGCTCAGCATGCCGACGCGGGCCGCCTCGATATCCTCCATGGCCTTGTAGATGACGCTGTAGGTGCGGATCTCGACGCCGTCGCGCTCGGCAGCGGCCTTCGCCTTCGCCTCGGGACGCACGCCGAAGCCGATGATGATGGCGTTGGAGGCGTCGGCGAGGATGACGTCGGTCTCGGAGATGGCGCCGACCGCGGAGTGGATGACGTTGATGCGGACCTCGGACTGGTCCATCTTGCCGAGGGAGTCGCACAGCGCCTCGATCGAGCCCTGGACGTCGGCCTTGATGATGAGGTTGAGCTCCTTGACGTCCGCATCCTCCATAGTGGCGAAGAGGTTCTCGAGGGTGACGTGCTTGACGCGGTTCTGCTCCTCGATGCGGGCCTTGAGGGCGCGCTCGTCGGCGAGGCTGCGGGCGTCGCGCTCATCCTGGAAGACGCGGAACTCGTCGCCGGCCATGGGCACACTCTGGAGGCCGAGGATCTCGACGGCGTCGGACGGGCCGGCCTCGGTGACCGTGCGGCCCTTCCAGTCGAGCATGGCGCGGACGCGGCCGAACGACATGCCTGCCACGAGGGCGTCGCCCACATGCAGGGTGCCGCGGTTCACGAGAACCGTTGCGACCGATCCGCGGCCGCGGTCGAGCTTGGCCTCGAGCACGTAGCCGGAGGCAAACGTGTCGGGATTGGCCTTGAGCTCGAGGACGTCGGCCTGGAGCAGGACGGTCTCGAGGAGGTCGTCGATGCCGATGACCTTCTTGGCGGAGATGTTGACGAACATGTTATTGCCGCCCCACTCCTCCGGGATGACGCCGTACTCGGTAAGCTCCTGGCGGACGCGGTCGGGGTTGGCGCCGTCCTTGTCGATCTTGTTCACGGCGACGACGATGGGAACGCCGGCGGCCTTGGCGTGGTTGATCGACTCAACGGTCTGCGGCATGACGCCATCATCGGCGGCGACGACGAGGATGACGATGTCGGTAACCTTGGCGCCACGGGCACGCATGGCCGTGAAGGTCTCGTGGCCGGGCGTGTCGACGAACGTGATGGCGCGGCCATTGATGGTGACCTGGGAGGCGCCGATGGCCTGCGTGATGCCACCGGCCTCGCCTGCCGCGACGCCGGTGTGGCGGATCGCGTCGAGCAGCGACGTCTTGCCGTGGTCGACGTGGCCCATGACCGTGACGACCGGGGAGCGCGGCTTGAGCGCGTCGGGATCGTCGTAGAACGTGAAGGAGTTCTCCTCCTCCTTGGTCATGACCTTGACGTCGCGCCCGAGGTCGTCGGCCACGAGCTCGATGAGCTCGTCAGACATCGACTCGGTGAGGGTGAGCGGCGTTCCGAGCAGGAACAGGCGCTTGATGATGTCGTTGGCGGGAACGCCGAGAAGCTCGGCGAGGTCGCCTACCGTGGAGCCCTGCGGGACGCGCACGGTGTCGAGCTGCGAGAGGTCCTGGTCGTTCGCGAGGGCCTCCTCGATACGGCGCTCCTCGGCAGCCTCCGCAGCCTGGCGCACGCGGCGCTCCTTGCGGCGCTTGCGGCGGCCGGCGGACTCGCGGTTTGCCTCCTCGATGGCCTCGCGGGCCTCATCGAGGACGCGGTTGCGGTTGTACGCCTCGGCCTCGCGGGCCATGCGGCTGTACCTATCCTCGCTGTCGTCTCCGCGGCGATCCTTCTTGCGGCCCTTGCCGCCGCGCGTGCGGGAGTCCTCGGTCGAGGGCGCAGGAGCGTTCTGGGCGGGCGTCTCGGCCTTGGGGGCGGTGCGCTTGGTGTCGCGGTAGGGGCTCTCGTCCTCCTTCTTGCGCGGGCGCTGGGCAGGCTGCTGCGGTGCGTCGGCCTTCTTCTTGCCCTCCTTGGCGGCAGCGGCCTCAGCCTGCTGGCGCTTGAGCATCTCCTCCTGCTGGGCGATCTGGTCGAGCAGGCTGGAGAACGACGTCTTGGCGCGCGGCGCGGTATCGCGCACGCGGTTCTTCTCGGCCTCCTCGGCGGCCTTCCTGGCCTCCTCCTCGGCCTTGCGACGAGCCTCCTCCTCCTCGGCCTTGCGGCGCTCCTCCTCCGCCTTGCGTCGCGCCTCCTCGGCGGCACGCTCGGCCTCGCGCTGTGCCTCGGCGGCGAGGCGCTCGCGCTCAGCGGCCTCGGCGGCGATACGGGCGGCCTCGGCGGCAGCCTCCTCCTCGGCCTTGCGCGCGGCCTCGATCTCGGCGGCGCGGGCCTTGAGGATCGGCTCGAGCTTCTTACGGACGATGGGCAGGTACGCGTCCTCGATCGTCGAGGATGCGGACTTCGCGGGGATCTTCATCTGTACGAGATGCTCGAACATCTCCTTGGCAGTCATGCCATATTCCTTGGCGAACTCGCTGATTCGGGTCTTTGCCATGCTCAGTCCTCCTTCTCTCCGTGAACGTGGGACCTAGCAGGGCTAGATCAGGGAATCGGGGTCGTCGGACACGGACACGTCGGCGTAGCGGGCCATGGCCTCGTGGATGCGGCAGTAGCGGGATCCGGGGCGTGCCATGTTGCGGCACTGCATGCCGTTCTCGCCCACGTACTCGCAACGATGGCCGCCCTCTTCCTCCTCGGGAACGTCGACGACGGGAAGCTCGCGTAGGACGTCTGCGGCGAGGGTCTCGTTCTTGATGTCGATGTGGAGGCCGGTGAGGCGGGCGGCGAGGCGGGCGTTCTGACCCTCCTTGCCGATGGCGAGCGAGAGCTGGTCGTCGGGAACGATGACCGTGGCGTAGCCGGTCTCGGGGTCGACGACGACGCGGGAGACCTTGGCGGGCGACAGGGCGTTGGCGACGAACTTGCGCGGATCCTCATCCCAGAGGATGACGTCGACGCGCTCGCCGCGCAGCTCGGTCACGACGGCGCGCACGCGGCTGCCCTTGGGGCCGACGCAGGCGCCCACGGGGTCGAGGCGGTCATCGAACGAGGAGACGGCGACCTTGGAGCGGACGCCGGGGTCGCGGGCGATCGAGTGGATCTCGACGCTGCCCTCGTAGATCTCGGGCACCTCCTGCTCGAAGAGGCGCGCGAGGAGCTCGGGGCTCGTGCGGCTCACGACGATCGACGGGCGCGAACGGTCGCCGCGGACGGGAGCGGAGTTGCCATTGGGGTCGCGGACGTCGATGATGATCGCCTTGATGCGCTGGTTGTGGGCGTAGCGCTCGCCGGCAGGGCGCTCGTTGCGCTCGTTCTCGTTGCGGCGCTGGTCGAAGTACGGAAGCTCGGCCTCGACGCCCTCGCGGATCTTGAGGATCGTGAACTCGTTAGTGACCTGGAGCACCGTGCCGGTGATCATGTCGCCGAGACGGTCGGAGAACTCCTTGTAGATCTGGGTGCGCGCAGCGTTGCGGACGAGGTTGTTGATCTCGGCCTTGGCGTGCTGGGCTGCGATGCGGCTCGTGTCGGAGGGCGTGACGTCGAATTCGTCGTAAGCGGTGTAGGCGTCGAGCTCCTCGTCGTAGGAGTCCTCCTGCGGGACCAGCTTGTAGACGTAGATCTTGCCGGTCTCGCGCGAGATGGTGACGCGGGCCTTCTCGCCCGCCTTGGTGTTGATGTGGAGCACGTCCTCGTAGCTCTTGGCGAGCGACTGCTCGAGACGGTCGAGCAGGACGAGCTCATCGATGTGCTTCTCCTGGCAAAGCTGCGTCAGGGCCTCGATCATTTCAGATGCCATGGGAATTCGGTTCCTTTCTATTCCTGCTTCCCGGACGCGCCGGAGAAGTCATATACCGGTTTGATGGTGCAGCTCTTGATGTCTGCAAGGTCGAAGGAGAAGGCCTCGCCGTCGCAGGTGACGGTGACCGCGGTGCCCTCGATGCCCTCGAGCGTGCCCGTGAACTTGCGACGTCCTTCGTAGCCCGTCGTCTGGAGGACGACCGTCTCTCCCGCGAAGCGCTCGAAATCATGGGCCTTGCGCAACGGGCGCGCCATGCCGGGAGAGGACACCTCGAGGGTATACGAGCCGGTGAACGGATCGATCGCCTCGATGCAGGCACCGATCCAGTCGCTCTGGGCTGCGATTTCGTCGAGCGTGATCGCAGGCAGGTCCTCATCTGCGTGATCGATGCGGATATCGAGCACGGGGAGCTTGGACGCACCCGTGATCTGGACATCGACGATGTCGATCCCGTGGTCGGAACACTCGGCTTCGAGCGCCGCGATGATGCGGTCGCGCAGGGATTCGTCGGCCATGCCCCTACCCTCCTTCCATACAAAAAGGGCGCGGGGCCAGACGTGCACCCCACAACCCTCGGAAAACGAAACAAAATGACGTTAGTAACTATAGGCAGTTTGCCTGTCTAGGTCAAGTCCCCGCAGGATAACCACAAGTTACGCCCCGCAATCATCGAACGCACGCTCCATCTCCCCTGCGACGAGGTCGATGAAATCCTCCGCCTGCGGCATCGTGGCGAACCGTTCGAGGAAACCATGGTCGCAACCGCAATAGCGGACGCAGCGGACATCGACGCCCTCGTCCTGGAGCCTGCGAGCCCAGCGCTCGTTCTGGCAGCGCAGGAAGTCGAACTCGGAATACGCGACGACGGTACGTGGGAACATGGAGACGTCATCGGCGTGCCACGCGCTGATCTCGGGGTGCTTGAGCAGATCGAGGTCGTTGTCGACGTAGAAGGGCTCGACGCCGGCGTCCTTGATGCGGTCGATGCGGTTGAAGCATGCCGCCTCCTGCTCGGGCAGATGGTCGTACGCATCGTATGAGAAATCGCTGTTGCGCGTCGGGGGCCACGCGTCGATCATGGCATACATCGTCACGGCGAGTTTGACTGGGAGCTGGTCCACCAGGCGCATGACCATCGCGTTGGTAAGGCTGCCGCCCGCGGAATCCCCGGCGACGGCGAGCTTGGCGGGGTCGAATCCGAACTCGTCAGCATGCTCCGCAAGCCAGAGGATTCCCTCGGCGCAATCGTCGACTGCCGCCGGGAAGGGATTCTCGGGCGCAAGGCGGTATTCGGGATACGCGACGATGCAGCCTGCGCGCTCGGCAAGATAGCTGAGCATGGGGTCTCGCTCCTCAACGCACCCGTAGCAGAAGCCGCCGCCATGCAGGTAGACGAAAAGCGGAGCATCCGCTCTCGCATTCTCGGGCGTCCAGATATGAACGGGGATTCCACGTCCCGCGAGCCACATGAGGCGCGCCGCGCGCGTGACCTTCCCGGTATGAATGGGGTAGGTGGGCTTGATGGGACGCTTGCGCATGGCCATGACATCGTCCATGGCGACATCGACGCCGGGCGACGCGAGCTTGGGAAGCGTCGCAGCGAGGACGCGCGGGTCGAGCGCATGGGGCCGGTCATCATCGGGAAGCGGCCTCAACTCCACGGCGAGACCGTTGTCGTTGATCACGTGGGCTTTCGAGGCTATGGTATCGACGAGGGAGCGATCGTAGGTGCGGGCCATGGCGATCCTTTCTCACACGGTTGCTGGAACCCAGTATGACGCATGGTCGTGTGAACGGCGCGTCGGTATGCAGTGGTTGAACGTACAATGGACTGTGGACGGAACACCGATGGAGAGGAATGTGCATGCGCGCTTTCGACCAAACCTTCTGCCTCGAGACCTTCGAGAAGCTTCTTTCCGTAGACAGTACCACTGGCTGGTACGAGGATATACAGGCCCTGACGTGCTCGATGCTCGATGAGCTGGGCTACAGCTACGAGCTGGTTCACAAAGGAGGCGTCGTCGCGAGCATCGGAGGCGTTGGAGATCCCCTCGTGATAACCGCCCATCTTGATGATATCGGCCTCATGGTCCGCCATATCAATGCAGACGGCACCCTCAATGTTTGCCCGGTGGGCGGACTCTACCCGTTCTACTGCGTCACCGAGAACGTGCGCATCCACACGCGCGATGACCGCACCTTCACGGGAACCGTCTGCCGCACGCCCAATTCCATCCATGTGACCGAAGAGGAGCTGCGAAACGTGCTCCCCGACTTCCGGACAAACGTGTGCGTTGTGCTCGACGAGGACGTCTCGAACGCTGATGATGTGCGTTCGCTCGGCATCGAAACGGGCGATGTCATCGCCCTGGAGCCGCGCTTCACGCTTGCCAACGGCTACCTCAAGTCGCGCTTCGTGGACGACAAGGCCCTCGTCGCCGTGCTCTTCACCGCATTGAAGGCCCTCAAGGAGGAGGGCATCGCTCTCAACCGCAAGGTCTACGCCTTCTTCGCGGTCTTCGAGGAGATCGGACACGGCACCTCATGGCTCCCCTCCGACGTGCGCGACATCCTCTCGATCGACATCGCCCCCACCGGACCCGACCAGAACTCCGACGAGCGCAAGGTCACGATCTTCGCCAAGGATTCGCGGTTCCCCTACCACTGGGGCATGGCGAACGAGCTGCGCGCGTCCGCCATCGATGCGGGCGTTGACTTCGTGATGGACGTCTTCACGCCGCACTACGGCTCAGACGGCGATACGAGCATCTACGCCGGACATGACGTCCGCCATGCGGCAATCGGACCCGGCACGGCGAACAGCCACGGATACGAGCGCACGCACGTTGACGGCCTGCGCAACACCTACGACCTGCTCATGGCGTATCTCGCCCGCTAAGGGCTGCTGCGCGTTTCGTACAGCTGATCGTTGACCTGCTCGCATCCTGTGAACGAGCCTGGCGCGCAGCCTATGGCTTCCAGAAGAAATCGTAGCGCTGCGCAGCTTCGAAGCCGATGTTCTCGTAAAACGGCAGGTCCGATATGACGAATGCCCTCTTGGCGCCGAGCGCCCTTGCCCGGCTCAAAGCTTCCATGAGGAGCGCCGAGGCGATTCCCTTGCTGCGGAAGGAAGGGACCGTGCAAAGCGGTTCGACGTAGGCGTAATCGGTGTCCTTGTGGAACCACACGCAGCAATAGGCTGCCTTGTCGCCGTCTGGGGAGATAGCGGCCAGGCTGAGGTGCTTGTTCAGATGCCTGCGGTGCTGCACGGTAAGCGGGTCTTCCCGCTCGAACTCTTCCCGATCCTCCCCGTGGTCGAAGCCCTGCCACAACAGCCATTGGAAGTCATAGCCTTCCTGGAGAGGATCAAGTTCCGAGATGGAGAACCCTTCCGGAAGATCGGATGGATGCACGCGGTCCAAATCCAGGCGCATCACCGTTTCATGCTGCTCTGCCAAGACGAACCCTGCCGCCTCAGCCGCTTCGATCTCCGCTCCATTCCCTTCGCAGATAGCGATTCCAAGTCCGGAATCATCCTTCAGCTCCCGGTAGGCATAGTCGAGAATCTCCGGGTACAGCGCTTCATGATCCGACAGCGTCGCACAGAACGCCTCTCCGAAGTACATGTCATAGATCGCTGCGCCGACGACCCTTCCTTCAGACCACCAGAGACCGATGGAGGACACGGCGCTTCTGTCAAACTCCGGGTGCTCCGCCATCCATTCGAATCGCGCCCAGTTCCAGTTGATGTGCGTCCTGTCCCTTTGATTCAATGCGATCAGAAAGTCGCAAACCGCCTCGTAGTCCTCTTCGCGGTAGCTGCGGAAGCACGCCTTGGGCAGCCAGTGGAATCGGCCCCAGTGCTCGAAATCCCACTGCTCCATATAGTCGTTGCACTCGTAATCCACGTACCAAAGCCGCCCGTCCTGCAGGGCGAAATTGGTCGGGTAGTAGTCGATATTCAATCCGGCTGCCATGGCCTTTGCCGCCATGTCCCGCACTTGAGGCAGATATGGCTCGACCGACGCCCCCGCTTCCAGAAGCTCCATCACCGTCGGCCCCTCGATATAGTCCTTGACAATCTGCTCGGCGCTCGTGTCATAAGCATGCATGCGGGGAATGCGTATCCCGGCTCGCTGCAGCCGCTCATAATCATGCAATTCCGCTTCGATCTTGTTCCCGAAGCTGTAATAGTCGCAGGGCTCGTGATGAATCTGCTTGATCACTACCTGCCGTTCATCGCTTTCCGCAAGATAGGAATACCCGCCCTTGCCTTTGCCCAGCAGGCGAAGGATCCGATAGGTTGTACCGTTGACGGCAAGCATGCGCTCCATTGCAAACCACCACTCCTGCGCTCACGACAGCTGCATTATGCCCTCTCATCGGTACAGGGAAAAGCGGGGCCCTTCCTCCCCGATGACCCCGTTGGCACGGAAACCGCATTTCTCGAGGACTCTCAGCGACGCGGCGTTTCCAGCGTCCGCCTCTGCTTCCAGCGCCTTTACCTCTGCATGCTGAAAAGCCCAGCAACATGCGGCCTGAACAGCTTCGGTTGCATAGCCCCGCCCTTGGTATTCCTCCAGGATCCCGTATCCGATCTCCGCGACGCCGTCATCCCGCAGCCCCTTGAAGCAGAGGTCGCCGATATGCATTCCGTCTTTCAGCTCGATCATCCACATGGCGTACCATGCCCATTGATCGGGATTGTGGATGCATTCATCCAGCATCTCCGCATATGCCTTCTTGAGCTCGGCATCCTGCTCGGAGGCAATCGCAGCTTCCATCTGCTCCCGCGATGCGGGGCATATCCTCAGTCGCTCAGTATCGATCATGGCATCTCCAAGGCGATCGGCCTCGCACTCCCCGATCCAACTGTCCAGAAACCGCAGCCGCTCCTCCGTGTGGAACCAGAGCTCTCCCCGTCACGATACTAATGGCACCACCCGAAACGGACGGTGCCATTCGCCTGAAAGCGGGTATGTTATCCGCCTGGAACGGGGCCAAAGCCTAGATCGCGACGATGTTCACCAGACGGCCGGGAACAACGATGACCTTCTTGATGTCCTTGCCGACGAGCTGGTTGGCGGCGGCGGCCTTCGCGGCCTCCTCGAGCTCGGCGTTGGTGGCGTCGGCGGGAACCATGGCACGGCCGCGGACCTTGCCCTTGATCTGGACGACGATCTCTACCATGGAGCTCTTGGCCTGCTCGGGGTCGAACTCGGGCCACGGCTCGTCGTAGATCGAGCCGGTAAAGCCGAGCGCCTCGTGGAAGAGCTCCTCCGCCCAGTGCGGGCAGATGGGGCTGAGCATGGCCACGATGTCATGGGCGACGCGGGCGCAGAGCGCGCCGTCGCGCTGATCCTCGGGCGTATCGACCAGATACTTGCTCGCGTCGTTGACAAGCTCCATCACGGCGGAGATGGACGTGTTGAACTGGTAGCGGTCGAAGTCGGCCGTGCACTTGATGCCCATCTCGTTGAGACGGCGCCAAAGATCTGCGGAAGCCCCGGAGAGCTTGGCGGGATTGAGGTCGGCTGAGCTGTCAGCGCTGTTGGCGAGACCCCACACGGTGCGCCATGCGCGCTTGATGAAGCGGTTCGCGCCGGCCACGACCTCCTCGTCCCAGTTGAAGTCCTTCTCGGACGGGGCGATGAACAGGATCGCGAGGCGCATGGTGTCGGCGCCGTAGGGCTCGATGACGCTCGAGGGCGGCACGACGTTGCCCTTGGACTTGCTCATGGTATCGCCGTTGGCATCCTTGACCATGCCCTGGCAGAGCAGGTTGATGAACGGCTCGTCGAGGTCGATCATGCCCAGGTCGCGCATGACCTTGGTCCAGAAGCGCGAGTAGAGCAGGTGCAGGATCGCGTGCTCGATGCCGCCGATGTAGTTGTCGACACCCATCCAGTGGTCGACCGCCGCCTTGGAGAAGGGCTCCTGGTCGTTATGCGGGTCGCAGTAGCGAAGGTAATACCAGCTGGAGCACGTGAAGGTATCCATGGTATCGGTGATGCGCTTGGCGGGCTTGCCGCAGACGGGACACGTGGTCTCGTAGAACGGCGCATACTCGGCGAGCGTCTCGCCGGCGCCGAGGTCGAGGTTCTCGGGCAGCAGGACGGGCAGCTGGTCATAGGGCACGGGCACGTCGCCGCAGCAGTCGCAGTGGATCATAGGGATGGGGTTGCCCCAGTAGCGCTGGCGGCTGATGAGCCAGTCGCGCAGGCGGAACTGCACGGTCTTGCGGCCGATGCCGCGCTCGCCCAGGTAGTCGATGATGGCATCGACGGCGGGGCTGTGCTTGCCGCCGAGCATGCCCGTGAACGGGCCGGACTGGATGAGGTAGCCCTCGGCAGCCATGGCGCGGTCCCAGTCCACATCGGTCACCTTGAGCTCGGTCTCATCCTTGAGCTGCTCGTAGAGGGGATCGTCCTTCTCGGCGATGATGGGCGGGATGGGCAGGCCGTACTTGCGGGCGAACTCGAAGTCGCGCTGGTCGCCGCAGGGCACGCCCATGACGGCGCCCGTGCCGTAGTCGAGCAGGATGTAGTCGGCGATCCAGATGGGCATGGGTTTGCCGGTGAGCGGGTTCACCACGTAGCGGCCGGAGAACACGCCGTGCTTCTCGCGCTCGGAACCCTGACGGTCGACGGACGACACGTGCTCGACGCTCTTCTTGAGCTCCAGGAACGCGGGCTCGTACTCGGTGCCGGCAACGAGCTCGGCTGCGAGCGCGCTCTCGGGCGGCAGCAGGAAGAACGAGGTGCCGTAGAGCGTATCGGGACGCGTGGTGAAGACGGTGATCAGGCGGTCGGTGGGCGTGACGCCGTCCTCAGCAACCAGCGCGAAGTCGATCTCGGCGCCCTCGGAGCGACCGATCCAGTTGCGCTGCTGCGCCTTCACGTTCTCGGGCCAGCCGGTGAGCTGATCGAGGTCGTCGAGCAGCTCCTGGGCGTAGTCGGTGATCTTGAGGTACCACTGGGAGAGCTCGCGCTTCTCGGGCACGGAATGGCAGCGCCAGCACTTTCCGTCGACGACCTGCTCGTTGGCGAGGACCGTATTGCAGCTCGGGCACCAGTTGACCGGCGAGGTGGCGCGGTAGGCCAGGCCCTTCTCCCACATCTTGAGGAACGCCCACTGGCCCCACTTGTAGTACTCGGAATCGCAGGTGGCGAACATGCGGTCGTAGTCGTAGGAGAAGCCCATGCGCTTCATGGTCGCGGTTGCCTGCGCCATGTTGCGGTGCGTCCAGGCACCCGCCTGGGTGTTGTGCTTGATGGCGGCGTTCTCGGCGGGGAGGCCGAAGGCGTCGTAGCCCATGGGGTGCAGCACCTCGAAACCGCGCATACGGGCTTGGCGAGCCATGGCGTCGCCGATGGAGTAGTTGCGCGCGTGGCCCATGTGCAGGTCGCCCGAGGGATACGGGAACATCTCGAGGACGTACTTCTTGGGGCGGCTGGAATCGTCACGCGCCTTGAACGTGTGCTCGTCCTCCCAGATCTTCTGCCACTTGGTCTCGATTGCCTCGGCGTCGTATGCCGGGATAATCTTCTCGTCAGCCATGCGAACCTCCAAATGCTCGTTCAGCAACATTCCTATTGTAGTCAAATTCCTCGGGGTATCATACGGAAGAGAGCTTGGAAAGAAGGTTGCAATGTACGATCGCATCCAGCGCGCCGCCTCCACAGGCGGCAGGCGCGACAGGTCGCTTCTCCCCCACATCGTCGGCGTCATCGTGCTCTCGGCCATCCTGGTCGTCCCCCTGTTCAACATGGCCCGCACGATGCACCGTTACCAGGCTTTCAAGCAGGACCTTGCCGAGAGCATGTCCTTCGCGGAGCATCAGGGCATCTTCTCGCGCAGCGCTGCGGACAGGTTCTTTTCGTTGATCGTCGACGCGGGCATGGGCAAGCCCCGGAGCACGGTACCCGAAGCCGGTGGGGCGCGCTGCGAGTTCGGCGACGGCAGCACGCTGGAGCTCTGGCAGGTAGATATCGATGGGAACCCCGAGAATCCAGGCACTCTCATCCGCTACACAAGCGCAGACGGCGACGACTTCTGCTACGACACAGACCGCATCGACTACCAGCTGGCCGTGGACACGCTGGGTTTGGGCTGAGCTAGCGGGCCGCCTCTTCGCGAACCAGCTTGATACGAACGATCGAGATGAGGGAGATCGCCAGGCCGACCGCTGCCGTGACGGCGGCAACGCCGAGCGTAGGCGTTGCGCCGAGCGCCTGGAACAGCGCGCCGCCCACGAACGACGAGAGGATCGACGAGACGACCGTGACCAGGGTGAAGCACGACTGGGCCTTCACGAGGTCGCAGGGCCGCACGATCTGGTCGGCGAATGACACGGTGGAGGTCATGAAGAGGCCGTAGCAGAGCACCTGGATGGAGAATGCCAAGGTGAGCTGCCCGACACTCGCCGCAAGCCAGAGCGCGATCGACTTCATGGTGAACGTCAGGAGCGAGAACGCGAGGATCGAGCGCGCGCCGAAGCGCTTCTCCAAACGCGAGTAGAGCACCATCCCGGGAATCTCCAGAACGGCGGAGAGCGCGCTGATGAGCCCGAGATCGGAGTTGTCTCCGCCAACGTTGTTGACCAGGACCGCGCCGAAGTTGTTTGCCATCGAATGGTGGAGGTACACGAGGGCGGTACCCACGAGCAGCACCATGAGCCATGGGTTGGCGCGGATGAACTCCGGCCACGTGCTCGCCTGCCCTGCCGTGTCGCGCGGGCTGTGCGCCTGTGCGCCTACCCTCCCGGCATTTCGGCCGCACACCGCGAGGAGCACGAGGACGCCTGCGGAGGCCGCAACGGCCGAGAAGGGCACGAGCCTGATGCCGAAACGCTCCATCGCGAAACCGAGGCCGGAGGCGAGCACGCCCCAGGCAAGCGACCCTGCAGCGCGGCAGACGCCGAAGTCGACGACGCCCTCCCCATCGATCTGGAATTTGACGGCGGTCATGAATACGACGGCCATGAAGGAGCAGGTCGCCATGAACGTCCAGAGCACCGCCATGAGCGGCCCTTTGGGCAGCAGCACCATCTGGAGCAGCGCGCTCGCAAGCACGGCTGCGTTGAGCAGAAGGGCTATGCGGATGGGAGAGAAGCGCTTATCGGCATCGGAGAGCGCCGAGAGCGGTGGCTGCAGCAGCACCGCCAGGATGTTGGAGACGCCGAGCATCATGCCGATATCGACGCTCGAGAAGCCCAGATCGAGGAGAAACGCCGCACCGAAGCCGTAGATGGGGCAGCACGCCATCCAGTAAAACGCCTGGATGGCGGCATAGAGAACGTTGAGTCTGATGCGCTGGGACACGCTATGCGCGGAAGTTGATGCTCTGGTCGGCATCCTTGAGCACGACGTCGTGCGCACCGCCCTCGACGAGCGACGTGGCGGAGACGAGCGTGAGCTTGGCCTTGTCGCGCAGCTCGGGCAGCGTGAGCGCACCGCAGTTGCACATCGTGGAGCGCACCTTGAGCAGCGACCCCTGCACGTTCTCCTTGAGCGGGCCGGCGTAGGGCACGTAGGAGTCGACGCCCTCCACGAAGGAGAGGCCCTTCTTCTCGCCGCCCAGGTCGTAGCGCTGCCAGTTGCGGGCGCGCGCGGAGCCCTCGCCCCAGTACTCCTTCATGTAGGAGCCGTTCACGCTCACGCGGCGCGTGGGGCTCTCGTCGAAGCGGGCGAAGTAGCGGCCCAGCATGAGGAAGTCGGCGCCCATGGCCAGCGCGAGCGTCATGTGGTAGTCATAGACGATGCCGCCGTCGGAGCACACGGGCACGTAGACGCCCGTCTCCTCGAAATGCTCGTCGCGGGCGCGGCAGACGTCGATGAGCGCGGAGGCCTGGCCGCGGCCGATGCCCTTCTGCTCGCGGGTGATGCAGATCGAGCCGCCGCCGATGCCGACCTTCACGAAGTCCGCACCGCAGTCGGCGAGGAAGCGGAAGCCCTCGGCATCGACCACGTTGCCGGCGCCCACCTTGACCTTGTCGCCGTACTGCTCGCGGATCCAGGCGAGGGTGATCTTCTGCCACTCGGAGAAGCCCTCGGAGGAGTCGATGCACAGCACGTCGGCGCCGGCCTCAACCAATGCGGGGACGCGCTTCTCGAAGTCACGCGTGTTGATGCCCGCGCCCACAACGTAGCGCTTGTGCTGGTCGAGCAGCTCGAGCGGGTTGGACTTGTGGGAATCGTAGTCCTTGCGGAACACGAGGCTCATCAGGTTCCCGTCCTTGTCGACGATGGGGAGCGTGTTGAGCTTGTGGTCCCAGATGATGTCGTTGGCAACCTTGAGGGTGGTGTCCTCGTAGCCCACGATGAGCTTCTCGCGCGGCGTCATGAAGTCGCGGACGAGCTTGCTCCTGGAATCGCGGCTGGGGCGGTAGTCGCGGCTGGTGACGATGCCGAGCAGCTTGCCCGTGGGGGTGCCGTCCTCGGTGACGGGCATGGTGGAGAAGCCGCTCTTCTCCTTGAGCTCCATAACCTGAGCGAGCGTCATGTCGGGCGTCAGGTTGACCTCGGAAACCACGAAACCGGCTTTGGAACGCTTGACCTCGCGCACCATGGCGGCCTCATCCTCGATGGACTGGGAGCCGTAGATGAACGAGACGCCGCCCTCCTGGGCAAGCGCCACGGCCATGCGCGGACCGGAGACCGACTGCATGATGGCGGAGGTCATGGGGATGTTGAGCGAGAGCGCAGGCTCCTCGCCGCGCTTGAACTTCACGAGAGGGGTCTTCAACGAGACGTTGGCAGGCACGTTCTCGGCAGATGAATAGCCGGGAACGAGCAGGTACTCGGAAAAGGTGTGGGATTCCTCGGTGAAGAACGTTGCCATGATGCTCCTTACGCTCGCGGGCGGTTTCACAACATTCTACCGATTATCAACGGACGGTGGAGCATCTCGCCGAAATACACGAGACTCCCCTACGCGATCCGCGGACAGACCTCCTCCCCCGCCGGGGTGCGTCCCATCGAGCGGTCGGAGAGCGAGGCGAGCGCATCTGAAAGGTCTTCGGGCAACCGGTCGGTGAGGGCGATATGCTCCCCCGTCACGGGGTGGTCGAAGGCAACGCTCCACGAATGGAGGAACTGGCGGGTGAGCCCCAGGTTCTGCCGTTCGGCGCCCTTCCCGTAAAGCGGATCTCCCACGAGCGGATGCGCAGCATGACGCATGTGCACGCGGATCTGATGCGTGCGGCCCGTGTAGAGGTGGCATTCGAGAAGGCTGTAGCCCTCGTCCGCGCGTCCCGCCTCGAAGCGCTCGAGGGTGCGGAACGTGGTGATCGCCTCGCGTGCCGTCGGGTCGTTGGAGACGCACATGCGCAGCGGGTCGCGGCGCGAGCGCGCGATGCCCGTCTCGATAGTGCCCTCGTCGGGGGCGACGTAGCCGTGCACGAGCGTGATGTAGCGGCGATCGAGCACGCGGAGCCGTATGAGGTCCTGCAGCGCACCCTGCACCTCATCGCTCTTGGCGCACAGCATGAGGCCGGTCGTATCCATGTCGAGGCGGTGCACGATGCCGGGGCGATCCTCGCCCTGCAGCTTGCCCAGATGGGCGTAGCCGCAATGGGCGACAAGCGCATTGGCGAGGGTATCATCGATATGGCCGGGGCTCGGGTGGCATACGAGGCCGATCTGCTTGGAGAGCACGATGAGGTGGTCGTCCTCGAAGCGGATATCGAGCGGGATGTTGTGGTTGGGCGCGAGCAGGCCTCCCGCCTCGGGGACGTCGGGCAGCACAGCCTGGATGCGATCGCCAAGCAGGACCTTCTCGCTCTTGGATGTGGCGAGCGTGGAGTTAATGGTGACGGAGCCCTGCTCGACGAGCTTGGCGCATGCGGAGCGCGACGGCGCTCCGTCGAGGGCTGCGAGGTACGCGTCGAGCCGCATGCCATCGGAATCGGGGCCCACCAGGGCCTCGAGCAGCCGTCTATCAGCCATATGCACCTCCCCTCGCGCTTTGGCACTGGAAGCATCGTACCGCGCAAGCAGTCCGAAAGTCCACCCGACCAGACAGTTACCCGGTCATTCGTCTCATTGAGGCTACAGGTCGAAGTAGATGTACTCGTTCTCAGCGGAGATCAGCCAGTGGGGCTCGTAGATCACCGAGACGAGCTCGCCGTCGAAGTAGACGACCGCCTCGTAAGTGGCCCCGGGGCTGATGCGCGCGATGGTGAACGACTGGGCGACAACGTGGTGCCCTTCATCAGCCACAGCCGCAGGATCGATCTCTTCTTCTGCGGCTTGAGTCCGGGCTGGAACGGATTGAGTATTTTCTAGAACATGATCATGACGGCAAGGATACTGCCGAACTGGATCACGACTTTGTACATGGACCAGAATGCTTCATTTGCCGCGTGATCTGCAAAGACATTCAGCGGCATGAAGGACTCCATCAGGATCAGATGTCCGGTACTGCTGATGGGAAGCCATTCGGTAATACCCTGTACGATTCCGAAGACAACAGATTTTAGCAGATTCAACAGTACAGTCATGCAAAACCCCTTTCGGTATTATTCACTGATGCGTCCGCAGACTGCCAGCTGTTTTCTGATGTCTGCGCAGATCGCCGCAAACGGCATCAGTTCTGTCATTCTCCACATCCAGTTCGGCGCACCGACAGTGCCCGGCTTGTTGAGTCTCGTCTCCTTGCCGAGATGGTGCTAGTCAAACATCGGAATGATGACCATGTCGGCATTGGAATCGAGCGAATAATCGATGACATCGCTCATGAAGCTGTTCTTGTGATAGCCCATCCGTTTCAGGCAGTTGAGCATCGCTCTTCTTTCTGCCAGCGGCTTTTCCCGGTACCATGACAGGATCGGCGCATTGTCATGGGTTCCGGTGTAGACCAGCAGGTGATCTTTATCCGGCCCCATGCCGTTCGGATCGAAGGAGAACTGGATGACGCGCATGCCGCGGAAAATGTAATGGTCGCGCAGCTCGAGCACTTCCGGTCTGAGATCACCGAGGTCTTCAGCTACGATCTCGAGGTCCGGATTCGCTTCTTTCAGCGCGTCGAACAGTTCATAGCCAGGTGCCTCGATTCATTCGCCGTCAATGGCAGTCGGACAGGTCGCCTTGATCTTCCAGTAGGTATCAAACGCACGGAAATGATCCACGCGGACAACGTCGAACGTCTTGCCGATATAAGACAGACGCTCGATCCAGAACGTGAACTTATCCTTTTTCATATAATCCCAGTCATAGATCGGGTTGCCCCATCTCTGACCTGGGGCGGAGAAATAATCCGGCGGTACACCGGCGATAAAGATCGGTCTGCCGTCATCATCAAGCAGGAAGTTCTTCCGGCTTGCCCAGACGTCAGCACTGTCAATGCCGACATAGAACGGACAGTCGCCCATGATCTCGATCCCTTTGTCATTGGCGTACTGCTTCAGATCTTTCCACTGCAGATACAGAATATACTGCAGGAAGACTTCATAGAGAATATCATCTTTCAGATCTGTCAGATCCGGATTCTCTTTCAGGATCAGATCCTTGTCAGCTTCCGGCCAGTCCAGCCAGCACTGTTTGTGATTTCTTTTCTTCAGCGCCATAAACAGCGAGTAGTTCCTGACCCACTCCTGGTAACCGAATGTCGTATAGTTCAGGTCCGGCGTGAAGTATTTATAAGCTTCACGCAGATACGGCTCACGGAATGTCCGGACTGTGTCATAAGCAATTGTCTTTGCTCTTCTGCGGAAGGAAGGTGCTTCCGGATCAGCCCTTTTTCAGCGAGCAGATCCAGAGAGATGTACAGATCATCCATTGCGTAGGAAGAATACGGCTGATACGGAGAGTTTCCGTAACCGAGCGGATTCAGCGGCAGAATCTGCCAGATCGTAAAGCCTGCCTGCGCGGCATAATCTACAATGCTGTATGTTTCTTTTCCAAAACAGCCGCATCCGTGGCGTCCCGGAAGCGATGCGATCGGCATCAGTATTCCTGCTATTTTCATGTTCATTTCCCTTTTCTGATTCTTCATTATAATAGTAAGTAAGCGTTTCCAGTTTTCCACTGCCATTGACCGGACAGACAATGATTTGTGGAGGTAAAACACATGACTACAGAAGACAGACTGGTTTCCTTTCTGGGAAAGCCTGTTTCCGAAAGCAGCAGTACAGAAATCTACGAAGCCCTGCTTCAGCTGGTGAAAGAAGAAGCGGAAAAAGTCCCTGCTATCACCGGCGACAAGAAAGTGTATTATATCAGCGCTGAGTTCCTGATCGGAAAACAGCTCGGCAAAAATCTGATAAACCTCGGTCTTTACGACGAAGTTCTCAGCATTCTCAAAGCTGCCGGCAAATCGATCGTTGACGTTGAGCGCAAAGAAAAAGAACCATCCCTGGGCAACGGCGGACTGGGCAGACTGGCCGCATGTTTCCTTGATTCCATTGCGACCCTGAACCTGCCGGGCGACGGTGTCGGACTGAATTACCACTACGGCCTGTTCAAACAGGTATTCAGAGACAACAAACAGTATGAGATCCCTGATGAATGGCTTGACTGCAAGAGCATGATGCGTGATACCGGCGTCTATTTCCCGGTCGAGCTCGGCGGAAAGATGTATCAGTCGCATATGTACGACATGGACGTGATCGGATACAAAGGCGGCAAGAACGTCCTGCATCTGTTCGATCTCGATTCTGTCGACAGCAGCATCATCACGGAAGGCATCAGCTTTGACAAAAAGGACATCGACAGAAACCTGACCCTGTTCCTGTACCCTGATGACAGCGACAAGGACGGCCAGCTGCTGCGGATCTACCAGCAGTACTTCATGGTCTCCAGTGCTGCCCAGCTGATCCTGAAAGAAGAAAAAGAAAAAGGACATGAACTGAGAGATCTTTCGAAGCATGTCGCGATCCAGATCAATGACACGCATCCGTCCATGATCATTCCGGAAATGATCCGTCTGCTGATGAAAGAAGGCATCACCTTCCGTGAAGCAGCTGACATCATGGCAAACACATGCGGCTATACAAACCATACGATCCTGGCGGAAGCGCTGGAAAAATGGCCTCTGGACTATCTCATTCAGGTCGTTCCCCAGCTGATGCCGATCATCGTAGGTCTCGACTTCGCGATCTCCGCAGCATTCAAAAACAACAAAGATCTGCGCATCATCGATGATGAACACCGTGTTCACATGGCAAGAATGGATATGCATTTCTCCCATTCCATCAACGGCGTCGCAGCTCTGCATACTGAGATCCTGAAGAATCAGGAACTCCGTCCGTTCTATAACGTTTATCCGCATAAGTTCAACAACAAGACCAACGGCATTACGTTCCGCAGATGGCTCATGCATTCCAACCATGAACTGGCAGAACTGATCGACCAGCTGATCGGCGAAGGATGGAAGTCCGACGCAGGTCATCTGGAAGAACTGATGTGGTATTACAATGACGAGAATGTTCTGAACAGACTCGAGCAGATCAAGCGTGACAACAAAGTCCGTCTGGCTGAATTCATCCGTTCCAAAGAAGGCATTGAGATCGATCCGGATTCCATCTTCGACGTTCAGGTCAAGCGTCTTCATGAATACAAGAGACAGCAGATGAACGCTCTGTGGATCATCAACAAGTACATGCAGATCAAGAACGGTCTCCTGCCGCCGCGTCCGATCACAGTGATCTTCGGCGCCAAGGCAGCGCCTGCCTATACGATGGCAAAGAACATCATCCACCTGATCCTCTGTCTGCAGAAGCTGATCAATAACGATCCCCAGGCCGCTCCGCACCTGAAGGTCGTCATGATCACAAACTACAACGTGGACAAGGCGGAAATGGTCATTCCGGCATGCGATATCTCCGAACAGATCTCGCTGGCTTCCAAGGAAGCTTCCGGCACCGGCAACATGAAGTTCATGTTAAACGGCGCGGTCACCCTGGGAACAGCAGACGGTGCCAACGTTGAGATCCGCAACCTGGTCGGCAATGACAACATCTACATCTTCGGAAGAACGAGCGATGAAGTCATCAGAATGTACGCTGACGGCACATACCATGCCCGCGACTTCTATGTCCGCTCCAATTCCATTCATCAGTGCGTTGACTTCATCACCGGACCGGAAATGCTGGCGATCGGTGATGAGAAGATGCTGAGCGAGCTGAAGGAAAACCTGATCCACAAAGACTGGTTCATGACGCTGCTCGATCTGGAAAGCTACAGTGCTGTTAAGGAAACTGCCCTGCTCGACTATGAAAACCGCGCATGGTGGAAGGGAAAGTCTCTTGTGAACATCGCAAGAAGCGGGTTCTTCTCCAGCGACAGATCGATCCGGGATTATAATAATGATATCTGGCATCTCAAATAAAAAGGAGAGCAACATGGTCATTATTGAAATAGACAACGGCGGATTGTCTTTGTCTTTGTAATAGACGGGACGGAACAACATCGCTAACAGTACTGCCAGAGTTACAGGCAGCACTACGCTTCGCAGAAAGATCTTCATTCTGCGCATGTTTTCTCCTTAAATCGATCATTAGTCTCATTTGTGGGCTAAACAAAATAGGACTAAGCTTCAAAAATCCATTATTTGCCGAGCCTTTTGAATTTAGTCCTATTATTCCATACGCAACCATGATGATGAGCTTGTGATCGACGCGCAGGCCGTTCGTCGCGTCGGCATCCCAGTTTGAAGCCTTGACGACCACCGTGTGGTCGGAGGTGTAACGCATGCGAACGGTCACCATCGTGGTAGGGGTATCGTCGAGGTGATCGTAGGGGCCCGCCTCAACCGAAACGACCGATACGGCGAGGTTCTCGGTTGCGGCGACCTCATCGCCGAGAAGCGCATGGGTGGGTGTGGCGGTGCTGCGATGCTCGAGCTGCTCGGACGCCTCCTGCGAGACCTGCTCCCAGGTGGTGGTGAGTCAATCGATGATGTCCTGCACGGTTGTTCCCGCAGCGCGCGAAGGCGCAGCGCATGCGGCAAACGGAAGCAGCGCGAGCGAGAGGAGCACGGCGGGCACGATCTTCTTCATCGGGTTTCCCTTCAGAAGGGTTACTCCCCTATTCATACCCATTTCGCCGCGCTTTCCCGCATGAGGCGGTTACCCGGCCGTTTGTCTCAGCCTTTTCACAGCGAGACAAATGACCGGGTAACCGCCTCATGCGGGAAAGCGCGCGTTATTCGGGCTACCGCTCGTCCTTCTCCTCGGGATGCTTCCTGTCATAGTACAGGAAGAGGAGGAACGTCACCACGAGACCGCAGGTCACGAAGATGTCGGCCACATTGAAGATGGCGAAGTCGATGAAGGTGGTGCAGAGGAAATCCGTCACCGCGCCAAAGATGATGCGGTCGATCATGTTGCCCATGCCGCCACCGGCCACGCAGCCCATCGCGATGGCAAGAGAGAACGGCATCTCGGGGTTTCGCCAGATGAACACCGTCATCATGGCGAGCACCGCGATAGCGAGGATGATGAAGATGATTCCCGCGCCCTGCCCGATGGAGAACGCTGCGCCCGTGTTGAACACGAGGCGCAGCTCCATGATGTTGGGAATGAACGGGCATGAGGCGCCCTCGACCTCGAGGAGTTCCTTTACAGCCGCCTTGGTTGCCTGATCGAACACCGTCACCAACGATACGGCAACCCAAAATGCGAGGATGCGCGATCCGCCGCGCACCATTGTCTCACGTCCGGTCACGGGACTATCCGATCTTCGCGGAACGGTATGCGCGCACGGCATCGCCGCAGCGCGGGCAGAGGCCGTCGGAACCGAGTTCGCGCCAGTTCCAGCAACGCGGGCACTTCTCGCCGCGGGCGGGAAGCACGGTGCAGGAGACCTCCTCGCCCTCGGCGAGGGAAACCTCGGAGCACACGAAGACCTCTGCAAGGTCGCAGCCGTAGGAGCCGGCGAGCTCGGCATAGAGATCGGATGTGAGCGTGAGCTCTGCGCGTGCGGACTGTGCGGACTTCTCGGGAAGCGTATCGACGGCAAGCTCGTAGGCCTTCGTGAAGGCGGCGCGGGCATCGGCGAGCGCGTTGTAGGCACCCAGATACGGCTTGTACTCCTCGGCGCTCAGCGGGGCCTCGTACCAGTCGAGCAGGGCGGCGAACTCCTGGCCCTGGCGCATCGACTCGGGCAGGTAGGCCATGACCTCATCGGTGGTGTAGACGAGGATGGGCTGCAGGTCGGAGAGGAGCATGGAGAGCAGCGCCGCCCACACGGTCTGCGCGCTCCTGCGCTCGTAGGAGTCCCTGCCGCCGCAGTAGACGCGGTCCTTGGTGGCGTTGAGATAGCCATGGGAGAGCTCGGTCACGACGAAGTCGTAGAGCGTGCGGTACACCACGTTGAAGCGGTAGCCCTTGTAAGCCTCGGTCACGATGTCGTGCACCTCGCAGGCACGGGCGAGCATGAGCTTGTCGTAGGGCATGAGCTCGTCGAACGCCACGGCGTCGATCGCGGGGTCGAACTGGCCCTCGAGCTCGCCGAGCAGGAACTTGAAGTTGTTGCGGAAGCTGCGGTAGGCCTCGCCCACGTGGTTGAGGATGGTGCCGTCCACGGGGACGTCGACGCTCGTGTCGACCGAGGTAACCCACAGGCGCAGGATGTCGGCGCCGCGCTTGTCGCACTCGGCGTTGGGGTCGATCACGTTGCCGAGGCTCTTGGACATCTTGCGGCCCTGTCCGTCCATCGTGAAGCCTTGCGAGATGACCGCCTTGTAGGGGGCGACGCCATAGGCACCCACGCTGGTCATGAGCGAGCTCATGAACCAACCGCGGTGCTGGTCGGAGCCCTCGAGGTAGATGTCGGCCGGGAAAGCGAGGTTGTCGCGGTGGCGGCAGACGGCAGTATGGGAGACGCCGGAATCCCACCACACGTCGAGGATGTCGCGGTCGGCCTTGAGGTGATGGCCGCCGCACTTGGGGCAGACGCAGGCATCGCCGAGGTAGCTGGCGGGATCGTCGGTGAACCAGTGGTCGGAGCCCTGCTTGCGGAACAGCTTGATGACGGCGTCGAGCGTGTCGTCGTTCATGACGGTCTCGCCGCATTCCTCGCAGGTGAACGCGGGGATGGGGACGCCCCAGTTGCGCTGGCGGGAGATGCACCAGTCGGGACGGCCCTCGACCATGGAGGTGATGCGCTTGATGGAGTTCGCGGGATAGAAGCGCACCTTCGCGAGCTCGGACAGCGCCTGCTTGCGCAGGCCCGTGTCGTCCATCGAGACGAACCACTGGCTCGTGGCGCGGAAGATGACCGGGTTCTTGCAGCGCCAGCAGTGCGGGTAGCTGTGGACCATGTCCTCGTGCAGGATGAGCGTGCCGCGCTCCTCGAGCCACTTGATGATGACGGGGTTGGCCTCGTTGACCTCCATGCCGGAGAACGGACCGCCGGAGCCCATGCCCTCGCCCTTGTAGAACACGCCGTCGTCGTCGACGG
Organism: uncultured Coriobacteriaceae bacterium; assembly: GCA_902795065.1. Lineage (GTDB taxonomy): Bacteria > Actinomycetota > Coriobacteriia > Coriobacteriales > Atopobiaceae > RUG721. Next base: position 72,662 of record CADBJR010000001.1, on the reverse strand, counting down.
GCATGACCACGGGCACGTCGAACTGGATGCCGGCGAGGTAGTCGTCGACGCCATGTCCGGGTGCGGAGTGCACGATGCCGGTGCCGTCTTCGAGGGTGACGTAGTCGGCGTAGATGAACTTGCCGGTCTCGCCCTGATCGCCGAAGATGGGCTGCTTGTAGCGCTGCTCGGCAAGCTCGGTGCCGGTGGCACGCCAGACGGAGCCGTCCTCGCCGTTGACGAGCATGGCGTCTTCCCAGCCGAACTTGGCAGCGCACTTCTCCCAGAGGGCCTCGGCGAAGATGTAGGCCAGGCCGTCGTGCTCGACGGCAACGTAGGCGGCCTCGGGATGCAGGATCACGGCGTCGTCGGCGGGAAGGGTCCAAGGCGTGGTGGTCCAGATGGCCACGTTGAGGCGGCCGTCCCAGGCCTCGAGGCCGGCGGGGACGGTCGTCATCTCGAAGCGAACGAAGATGGCCGGCGAGGCCTCGTCGGCGTATTCGATCTCGGCCTCCGCGAGCGCGGTGTGGCAGTGGCTGCACCAGTGCACGGGCTTGCGGCCGCGATAGATGGCGCCGGTGTCGAAGATGGCTTTGAAGATCTCGATGTCGGTGGCGTCGTAATCGTTGGTGTAGGTGAGGTAGGGGTTGTCCCACTCGCCGAGGACGCCCAGGCGCTTGAAGCCCTTGCGCTGGGTATCGACCTGCTCGACCGCCATCTTGCGGCAGAGCTCGCGGATCTTCTCGGTCGGAAGCTGGCGGAACTTCTCGGCACCGACCATGTCCTCGACCTTGTGCTCGATGGGCAGACCATGGCAGTCCCAACCGGGGACGTAGGGCGTCTCCTTGCCCTGCATGGCCCAGAAGCGGTTGATGATGTCTTTGGAGATCTTGTTCTGCGCGTGGCCGATGTGGATGGGGCCGTTGGCGTACGGGGGACCGTCGTGGAGCACGAAGCGCTCATGGCCCTGGTTCTTCTTGAGAAGCTGCTCGTAGACGCCCGCCTTGTCCCAGGCAGCAAGGCGCTTGGGCTCGTTCTGCGCGAGATTGCCGCGCATGGGGAACCCGGTGGTCGGCAGGTTGGTCGTATCCTTGTACTCGTTCGCCACGCTCTTCCTCCTTGTCCGCGGGCACGAAAAAAGCGCCCGTCCCCTCGTGCTGGGATGAAGCGCCCTGAAAGTGCCTCGCTCGTTCCACCCAGCGTGCGGGATTCCGCAGTACTCGGCTGACCTGTGTCGGCGGTCATTCCGGCGACGTCTACTTGCGCTCGCGCGCGTTCGGGCCGCAGCTCAGGGGTGATACCGGATGGGCGCGAGTGCGGGATCTCAGCTGCTCCGCTCTCTGTGACTCGCGCGGGTCCATACGACGTGTCCCCGTCAACGCACAAATCGGTATATTAGCACGAAGATGCCGCGAGCGGAACAGGACGCAATTATTCTGAGATACTGGAGCGAAACGGTGCGAACGGAGGGTTCCATGGACGCTGGCAGCTACACCGACATCAACGCCGAGACGATCGGACGTTGGGTCGACGAGGGCTGGGAATGGGGCACGCCCATCGATCATGAGACATACCGACGGGCCAGCGCAGGGGATTGGCAGGTGCTCCTCACGCCGACGCGTCCCGTGCCGCGCACATGGTTCGGAGAGCTGGAAGGGGCGCGCGTGCTCGGGCTCGCCTCGGGCGGCGGACAGCAATGTCCCATCTTCGCCGCAGCCGGGGCACAGGTGACAGTGCTCGACTACACACCCGCCCAACTCGAGAGCGAGCTCCTCGTCGCAGAGCGCGAGGGATATCCCATCGCCTGCATCCGCGCGGACATGACCAGGCCGCTGCCCTTCCCCGATGAGAGCTTCGACCTTGTCTTCAACCCGGTCTCGCTCTGCTATGTGCGCGAGGTCGAGCCGATCTGGCGCGAGGCCGCCCGCGTGCTCGTGCCCGGAGGTTCCCTGCTCACGGGGTTCGACACCGTCATCAACTACATCGTCGACGGAGACGAGGAGCGCATCCGCTGGTCGCTCCCCTTCGATCCGACCGTCGATGCCGAGCAGGCCGCATTTCTCTCCGAGGACGATGCGGGGATGCAGTTCAGCCATACCCTCGACGAGATGCTCGGCGGGCTCCTGAGCGCCGGGTTCTCGATCGAAGACCTCTACGAGGATACGAACGGAGAGGGACGTCTCCACGAGCTGGGTATCCCCACCTACCTCGCGGTCCGCGCCGTGAAGCGCTAGAAATGCACCCCCTTCCATGCGTTTTCGGTATCGCCTGCCGCAATGGGAGGTCGCGCGCGCAACATGCATGAGATAATGCAAACAGTTATGGATGCACCGACCGGAAGAGGCTGACATGACCCCCGAAGAGCGCAAGTATCTCCTGCTCCTCGCCGAGAAGTTCCCCACCGTCCAAGCGGCGTACACCGAGATCATCAACCTCGAGGCAATCCTCAACCTCCCGAAGGGCACCGAGCACTTCATGAGCGATGTCCACGGCGAGTACGAGGCCTTCCTGCACATCCTCAACAACTGCTCGGGCGTCGTGCGCGAACGCGTCCGCGCCACCTTCCGCCATGAGCTCACCACCGTCGAGCAGGACGATCTCTGCACGCTCATCTACTATCCGCGCGAGAAGCTCTCGCGCCTCAAGAAGGCGGGGGTCGTCAACGGCGAATGGTATTTCCAGACGCTGCTGCGCCTCGTCCGCCTCGCGCGCTATCTTTCGGGCTTCTACACGCGCTCCAAGGTGCGCAAGGCCATGCCCGAATCGTATTCCTACATCATCGATGAGCTCCTCCGCGCCTCCTCCGTAGGCGAGACGAGCCGCCATGAGTACCATGTGCGCATCATCGAGTCCATCGTAGAGGTCGGGGCCGCCGAAGACTTCATCACGACCCTCGCCGCGCTCATCAAGCGCCTTGCAGTGGACCATCTGCATCTGGTGGGCGATGTATACGATCGCGGACACAAGGGCGACCGCATCATGGACTGCCTCATGGATTACCACTCGCTCGATATCCAGTGGGGCAACCACGACATCGCCTGGATGGGTGCGGCATGCGGAAGCGAGGTGTGCATCGCGAACGTCGTACGCACCTGCGTCCGCTACGGCACCATCCACATGCTCGAGAGCTCGTACGGCGTCTCGCTCCGCAAGCTCTACCTGTTCGCGCAGGAGACCTACGGCGAGTCCGAACCGGTCGCCCAGGAGAGCAGCTATGCGCAGCCCGGCTCGCTCGGAAGCTCGGGCTCCAACACGACATCTCCGGTCGAGATGGCCATCAACATCATCCTCTTCAAGATCGAGGGACAGCTCATCATGCGCCACCCCGAGTTCGGCTGCGATGGGCGCCTGCTCCTCGACAAGATCGACCGCAAGACGGGCACGATCTGCATCGACGGCACGGTGTGGCCGCTCTCGACCGTCAACTTCCCCACCGTCGATCCTGCGAATCCCTACGAGCTCTCCGAGGGCGAGCGGGAGGTCATGGACTCCCTCGTGCGGGGCTTCTCCCACTCGGCGCTCCTGCGCAGCCATGTGGAATTCCTCTACACCCACGGATCGACCTACCTCGTGTGCAACGGCAACCTCCTCTTCCATGGATGCGTCCCCATGGACGAGCAAGGCGGGTTCCGCGTCATAGAGACGCCCAAGGGACCGCTTTCGGGCCGTCCCTACCTCGACTTCTGCAATCACATCGCACGCCGGGCGTGGAGAAAGGGAGACGACGAGTCGCTCGACTGGATGTGGTATCTCTGGTGCGGATACAACAGCCCGTTCGCAGGCCGCGTCGTCAAGACGTTCGAGCGTGCGTTCATCCCCGACAAGACCGCATGGACGGAGCCCCAGGACCCGTATTTCACCTTCAACGAGGACCCCGACGCCTGCGACCGCGTGCTTGCGGAGTTCGGGCTCGAGGGCCCGAACTGCCACATCATCAACGGGCATAAGCCCGTACGCGCCTCCATGGGCGAAAGCCCGCTCAAGGCAGGCGGCCGCGTCATCGTGATCGACGGTGGTTTCTGCCATGCCTACCATAAGACCACCGGCATCGCGGGCTACACGCTCATCTCTGACGCCGACGGCCTCCGCCTCAAGGCGCATCGTCCCTTCGGCACCATCAGCGATGCGCTCGACCTCAACGCAGACATCATGAGCGATACTGACCGCTTCGAGCGCTACTACGAACCGCGGCGCGTAGCCGAATGCGATGATGGCAAGCGCATCAAAGCTCAGATCGAGGACCTGCAGATGCTTCTCGACGCGTACCGCTCGGGCGAGCTGAAGGAACGCTGAAGCTGGTAGGTGCTCTGGTAAGGGTGCAGCGCAAGGCACCGTGTATAATCTAAGTCTCTGGCACTGAGGTTATTATGTGATGGCGTGGCATGATCGCCGCCGATGGGGTATGACAATGCAAGAGGCAACCTATACGCAGCGAAAAAGGATGTGACATGAACGACCAGAAGAAGCGCCGCACGATGCTCATCTACATCATCGTGGCACTCATCGCCTATGTCCTCGTGAGCAACCTGCTGTTCCCGCAGATCCGCAACGCTCAGATCACCACCGTGGAATACAGCACCTTCCTCTCGGACGTCGAAGATGGGAAGGTCAAGGAGGTGGAGCTCAACACCGGCACCAACACCATCCGCTACACGCAGAAGGACGATGCCGAGAGCCACATCTACGAGACCACCCTGTTCCCCAACGATACGCAGCTCGTCCCCGTGCTCCGCGAGCATGACGTCGAGTTCTCCGCAAGCATCCCCAACCAGTCCAACGATCTCTGGCTCTACATGCTGCTCTCCTACGGCCTGCCGCTGCTCATCTTCCTCGGAGGCGGCTGGCTCATCAACCGCAGGCTCCGCAAGCAGATGGGCGACGACAACTCGATGAACTTCGGCGGAGGCTTCGGCGGCTTCGGCATGGGAGGCCTCGGCAAGTCCAACGCCAAGATGGTCAAGGGCGAGGAGACCGGCGTTACGTTCAAGGACGTAGCCGGCCAGGATGAGGCGAAGGAATCGCTCGTCGAGATCGTCTCGTTCCTCAAGAACCCCGATAAGTACACCGCCATCGGCGCTCGCTGCCCGCGCGGCGCCCTGCTCGTCGGACCTCCGGGAACCGGCAAGACCCTGCTCGCCCGCGCCGTCGCAGGCGAGGCGGGCGTTCCGTTCTTCCAGATCTCGGGTTCCGAGTTCGTCGAGATGTTCGTCGGCCGCGGTGCCGCCAAGGTGCGCGACCTCTTCAAACAGGCAAGCGAGAAGGCGCCCTGCATCGTCTTCATCGACGAGATCGATGCCGTGGGCAAGAGCCGCGACTCGAGCCTCAACTCCAACGATGAGCGCGAGCAGACGCTGAACCAGCTCCTCTCCGAGATGGACGGCTTCGACAACCAGAAGGGCATCGTCGTCCTCGCCGCCACGAACCGTCCCGAGACGCTCGACCAGGCGCTCCTGCGCCCCGGCCGCTTCGACCGCCGCATCCCCGTCGAGCTCCCCGACCTCGCCGGCCGCGAGGCGATCCTCAAGATCCATGCCGACGACGTGAAGATGGAGCCGGGCATCGACCTCTCCGTCATCGCGAAGTCCACCCCCGGCGCATCTGGCGCCGACCTCGCCAACATCATCAACGAGGCGGCCCTGCGCGCCGTGCGCAACGGCCGTTCGCGCGTGAGCCAGGAGGATCTGCTCGAATCGGTCGACGTCGTCATCGCCGGCGAGAAGAAGAAGTCGACGGTGCTCTCCGAGCATGAGAAAGAGGTCGTCTCCTACCACGAGACCGGCCACGCCATCGTCGCCGCCATGCAGAAGGGCTCCGCACCGGTCACCAAGATCACCATCGTTCCGCGCACCTCCGGAGCGCTGGGCTTCACGATGCAGGTCGATGAGGACGAGCACTTCCTCACCACGCGCCAGCAGGCCAAGGACAAGATCGCCGTGCTCTGCGGCGGGCGCGCTGCGGAGGAGCTGATCTTCGGCGAGATGACCACGGGCGCCAGCAACGACATCGAGCGTGCAACGTCACTCGCCCGCGCCATGGTCACCCAATACGGCATGTCCGAGAAGTTCGGCATGGTCGCCCTCGGCCACCAGCGCAACCGCTATCTCGGCGGCGGAGCTGAGCTCACCTGCTCAGAGGGGACCGCGCAGGAGATCGACGCCGAGGTGCAGCGCCTTGTCGAGGAGGGCCACCAGACCGCCCTCAGGACCCTGCAGGAGAATCGCTTCAAACTGCACGAGATCGCGCATTACCTGCAGCGCAAGGAGACCATCACCGGCGAGGAGTTCATGAACATCCTCACGCGCGATGACGGCTTCGCCCCCAAGATGGCCGCGATGAAGCGCGATTAGCCCGAACGGAACAGCCGCTCATGAAGAGGGTCCCTCATGCGAGGGGCCCTCGTTCGTTCAATGCCCTATCCCGAGCGAACAGCTCCCAGAACGCGACAGCGGAGGATGCGGCGACATTGAGCGAGTCGACACCCCGAGCCATCGGGATGATCACGTGGGCGTCGCAGGCATCGAGGACGGCACGGGAGAGACCCGAACCCTCGTTTCCGAAGAAGAGCGCACGCTTCTCGGGAACCTTGAGCGATGGATCGTCCAAGCTCACCGCGTCATCCTTGAGCGCAAGCGCATAGCAGGCGAACCCCGCGCCATGGAGAGCGTCGATCGTAGCATGCGGCCACGCATCGGGCTCGGCCTGCGCCCAGGGAAGCCTGAACGTATTGCCGATGGATACGCGGATGGCGCGACGTGCGAGCGGGCTGGTGCAGGATGGCGACAGGATCACGGCGTCGACGCCGAGCGCGGCTGCGGAACGGAAGAGCGCGCCGACGTTGCTCACATCGACGATGTCCTCGACGACGCAGACGTTGCGCGCGCCTTCGATCGCCTCCGCAACAGAGAGCAGGGGTTTGCGGCGGAAGGCCGCGAGCACCCCGCGCGTGACCTTGTAGCCAACGAGCTCGCTCATCGCCGCATGGTTCATCACATAGACGGGCACCTCGGGATCAACATGTTCGAGCAGGTAGGCGCACGTATCGAGGCGCCGCTCATCGATAAGCAGCGAGACGCATTCCAGGTCTTCGTCGAGCGCGACCTCGAGCGCCATCTTCGACTCTACGATCATGAGCGCGCGCTCGTCCTCGAAGCGTGTACGCAGCGGATGGTCGGTCAGGTCTCGGTAATCGGCAAGCCGTTCGTCATTAAGCGAATGAACTTCTATGATTGGTCTAGATTCCACGTAATCCCCCTACGATGAAGCCATAGAATAGTATAGTTGGCAGACACGCGCCTCAGGCGCGACATCGCGATCGAAACGGTTCGGCAGGCATGGCAAAACACGCACTCATCGAAGCAGAGCCCGAGACGCCTCCGCGCAAGCGCAAGCACCTCCTCTGGATCATCCCCCTCACGCTCGCCATTCTCGCAGGAGCGATCTACGGCGGCGGCGTCTGGTACTTCAGCGAGCACTTCCTTCCCAACACGACGGTCGAGGGCGATGACGTATCGCTGCAGACCACCGAGGAGCTCGCCACCCTCATCGAGTCGCGCTCGGGTGATTACCAGGGCACCTTCGTCGGCGACGGCTTCGAGATTCCCTTCGATGGAGACGCTATCGGCTATTCCTACGATGGCGATGCCTACGCCGCCGAAGCGATGTCCCAGCAGAACACCCTGAGCTGGCCCATCGAATACGCAGGCACGCACCATCTCACCGCGACCCTTGTCCCCTCGTTCGACGCCGACAAGGTCTGGGACCTCTTCGAGCCGGTCATCGCCGACGCGAAGAAGACCCTCGATGGGCTCCCCCATCGAGGCGTGCATTTCGACGAGGAAAGCGATCACTACGTCGTCTCCGATGAATCGCGCAAGGTCGCGCTCGACCGCGATCGGGTCATCGATGCGACCAACGAGGCGATCCAGAGCTTCGACGCGACGATCGAGATCGGACCCGAGTGCTACGGCGTCGACCCCGAGGCGCAGGCGATCGTCGACGCAGCGAACTTCTTCGCCGATGCCAAGGTACACCTCACGATGAACGGCGTCGATGCGATCGACGTCGACGGCAAGCAGATCAGCCAGTGGATCAAGATCGCGGATGACGGCACCGTCACGCTCGATGAGCAGGCCATCCTCGACTGGGGCCCCGGAGGCCTCTCCGACATCCTCGACACCGTGGGCAAGCCGCGCACCTACACCCGTCCCGATGGTGAGAAGATCACCGTAGTGGGAGGCGGCCCGTACGGCTGGATCATCAATGGCGCCGAGTCCGCGAAGCTCATCCTCGCGGCCATCAAGAGCGGCAAGCCCCAGACCGTCGAGATTCCCACCTATCAGAATGCCGACCGTGTGAATCCGGGCGGGCAGGACTGGCCCGACAAGTACATCGATGTCGATATCTCCGAGCAGCATGCGCGCATGTACATCGACGGCGAGCTCGTATGGGAGACCGATATCGTGACCGGCGAGCCCGACGGCGTTCACGACACCCCGCAGGGCGTCTTCTTCGTCAGCGAGCATGAGACCGATGTCACGCTCTTCAACCAGGGCACCGTTCCCGAGGGAGAGACCTACGAGGAGAACGAGTACAACCCCGAGGACGGCTGGATCTCCCACGTCGACTTCTGGATCGCCTACGACCGCGGCGAGCGAGGTTTCCACAACGCCGATTGGCGCTGGCAGTTCGGCAAGGACGACTACGGCACCTACATCTACACCTATTACGGCAGCCATGGCTGCATCAATATGGACTACGAGCCCGCACGCCAGCTCTTCGACCTTACGGAACTCGGTGACGCCGTTGTCATCCACGAATAAGATGGGCGTCAGATCCTAAGAATCAACCCTCCGACCGTTCGGGTCGGAGGGTTTTCGTATCAAGCCTATGGAAAAGGAACTGTTACCAGCCGCGGCGTCCGCCCCGCTGGTTGCCGGCCATGTTGCGCATCATCGACTGCATCTGGCGCATGCCCTTCTTGGAACCGCCATCTGCGATGCCGCGCATCTTGCCCATCATCTTGTTCATGTCGCTCCACTGCTTGATGAGCTGGTTGACCTCCTGAACGGTATGGCCGGATCCCGCGGCGATGCGCTTGCGACGCTGGCCGTTGATGATCTTGGGCTTGAGGCGCTCCTCCTTGGTCATGGAACGGATCATGGCCTCGATGCGGACCATCTGCTCCTCGTCGACGTTGCCGCCCTGCTGGGCAAGGGCGCGCTCCGCACCGGGGATCATGGCGAGGAGCTTGCCGAGGCCGCCCATCTTGCGGATCTGCTGCATCTGGGCGAGCAGGTCGTCCATCGTGAAGCCGGAACGCAGCATGCGCTCGGCAGCCTCGATGCTCTCCTGGTCGGCGATCTTCTGCGCCTGCTCGATGATACCGATGACATCGCCCATGCCGAGGATGCGCTTGGCCATGCGGTCGGGGTGGAAGACCTCGAGCGAATCGGGCTTCTCCCCCATCGAGACGAACTTGATGGGCTTGCCCGTGACCTCGCGGACCGACAGCGCGCCGCCACCGCGGGCATCGCCGTCGAGCTTGGACATGATGACGCCGTCGAAATCAACGCGCTCGGCGAACGTGGTGACCACATTCACGATGTCCTGGCCGCCCATGGCGTCGACGACCATGAGGATCTGGTCGGGCTTGACAGCGTTCTTGATGTCGACAGCCTCGGCCATCATCTCCTCATCGATCTGGAGACGGCCGGCTGTATCGACGATCACGATGTCGCAGAGGCGGTCGACGGCATTCTGGATGGACTCGCGCGCGATCCTGACGGCATCCCTGCCGTCGCCGCGGTAGACGGGCACGCCGATCTCATCGCCGAGGGTGGCGAGCTGGTCGGCTGCGGCAGGACGGTGGACGTCGCAGGCGGCGAGCAGCGGGTTTCGTCCCTGTCCCTTGAGCAGGTACGCGAGCTTCGCGGCGGCCGTGGTCTTGCCCGAACCCTGCAGGCCGACGAGCATGATCACGTTGGGAGTGCGGTTCTGCGCGAGCGTCATCTTGCTCTCGGTCGAGCCGAGGAGCTCCGTGAGCTCGTCGAGGACGATCTTGACGACGTTCTGCGCAGGCGTGAGGGAATCCATGACCTCGGAGGTCAGGCACTTCTCCTTGCAGTCGGCGACGAAGCGCTTGACGACGCGATAGTTGACGTCGGCCTCGAGCAGCGCCATGCGGATCTGGCGCATCGCAGCGTTGATATCGTCCTCGGTGAGACGGCCCTTGCCCTTGAGCTGGGCGAAGGTGTCCTGGAGACGGTCTGAGAGCGACTGGAACACGGCCATGGCTTACATCCCTTCGCCGACAAGCGCGCGGCAGAACTCGAGCGCATCGAACGTCTGCAGATCGTCGATCCTCTCGCCCACCCCGATGCGGTAGATGGGGAGCTTCAGCTGGTTGGAGATGGCGAGCGCGATACCGCCCTTGGCGGTACCGTCGAGCTTCGTGATGATGAGGCCGTCGACGTCGAGCGCATCGTTGAACTCGCGGGCCTGGTTGAGGCCGTTCTGCCCGGTCGTCGCATCGATGACGAGCACGACCGTGACGGGCATGGTGGCGCGCCTGCGGGCGACGCCCACGACCTTGGCGAGCTCGCGCATGAGCTCGGGGCTCGTGTGGAGGCGTCCCGCGGTGTCGATGAGCACGAGCTCGCTGCCGCGCTTCTCTGCCTCCTCGAGGACCTCGTAGCACACGCTCGCGGGATCGGAGCCGCGCTCGCGCGTGATCATCTCGATGCCGGCGCGTTCGGCCCAGATATCGAGCTGCTCGATGGCTGCGGCACGGAACGTGTCCGCACCGCCGATGAGGACGTTCTTGCCCTGCTTGTGCGCGCGTCCGGCGAGCTTGCCCACCGTCGTCGTCTTGCCGGCGCCGTTGATGCCCACGAACAGCACGCAGGACGGCATGTCCTCGAACGGGTCGCGCGCGCAGGGCGTGAAGACGGCTGCGAGGCGCTTGGCGAGCGCCTCCTTGAGCTGCGGTGCGCGGGTGAGGTTCTCACGTGCGGCCTGCTCGCGCAGATCGTCGGTCACGGACGCTGCGACCTCGGCGCCCATATCGCCCATGACGAGGGTGTCCTCGAGGTCGACCCAGAAGTCCTCGTCGACCTCGCCGCCCATGTAGAAGATCTCGTTGATGGCCTCGCGGGATCGGGCGAGACCGGCCCGAAGGGTGTCGAAGAAGCCCATCTTATGCATCAACCACCTTTCCGGTCGTACGGTCGAGGCGCTGGGAGACCACATGGCTCACGCCATCTGCCTGCATGGACACGCCGTAGAGGACGTCGGCCTGCTCCATCGTGCGCCTCTGGTGCGAGATGACGATGAGCTGCGTCGTCTCCTTGAGCGTGTCAATCGCCCCGAGGAGCTTCGAGAGGTTGGAATCGTCGAGTGCGGCCTCCACCTCGTCGAACACGTAGAAGGGCGTCGTGCGCGCCTTGTAGACGGCGAAGAGCAGCGCAAGCGCGGTGAGCGATTTCTCACCGCCCGAGAGCAGCGTCATCTTCGCGAGGCGCTTGCCCTTGGGCTGCGCGACGACTTCGATGCCCGTCTCGTCGAGACGGTCCGGATCGGTCATCTCGAGATGCGCCTCGCCGCCGGGGAACAGCGTCGAGAAGATCTCGGAGAAGTTCTCGTTGACCTTGTCGAACACGATGAGGAACTGGGTGCGCATCTTGCGCTCGATCGCGGAGGTGATCTTCTTGAGGGCGGTGCGGGCGCGCTCGAGGTCGTCGACCTGCTCGACGATGTAGTCTGCGCGTTCCTTGAGCTTGGTGTACTCGTCCATCGCGACCTCGTTCACAGGGCCGATCTCGGCGATCTGGCGCTCGAGCGAGGCGGCGCGGGACTCGCATGCGGCGCGGTCCTCGGGTGCGGGAAGCATGAGCGCCTCGTCGAGGATGGCGCCCGTCTCGGTGATGCGGCGCACGGCGTTCTCGACCTGCACCTCGAGCCTGCCGAGGTCGATCTTCACGTCGTTCGATGCCGTGCGGGCGGCGTCGAGGTCGGATGTCGCGGCATCGACCTGCGCACGGGCGTCGCCGATCGTCTTCTTGAGCGAATCGGAGTCGGCCTCGGCGAGCGATGCGCGGTCCTTGAGACGGGTCGCCCAGGAGAGGGCGCGCTCGTGGATGGCATGGTAGCGATCGTAGAGCGGGTCGACGCGGAGCCGCACGACCTCGAGCGACCTCGACGAGAGGCGCGTGGCATCGATGCGGCGCGCGAGCTCGGAGAGCTGGGCATCCATAAGGCGGATGCGCTCGGCGAGGTGCGAGGTGCGCTCGGATACCATCGCGCGCTGGAGCCGCACGTCGGAGAGCTGGGCATTCGCCTTCTCCTCGTCCTCGACGCAGCTGCGTCGGCGTGCTTGGGCCTCCTCGAGGTCGCGCGAGAGCTCCTGTGCCTGCTTGCGCGCTTCCGATGCGGCGGCACGATGGTCGGCGATGAGGCCGCGCGCCTCCTCGGCGCGGGAGCGTGCCTCGGAGCGCCTCTCCACGACCTCGTGCCTCTCGGAGAGCGCAGCGTCACGCTGGCTCGAAAGGCGGCCGATCTCGGAGGTGATAGATGCGATCTCACCGGAAAGCGATGCGATGTCGCCGCGTACCGCGACGAGGCTCGATTGGGTGTCCGCAAGGCGCGCCTGCGCGGCGGAGAGCTCCGCTGCGGAGGCAGCGGCTGCATCCTTAAGACCATCCATCCCATCCTCGAGAGCACGGATGCGGCGCTTGCGCTCGAGCAGGCCCTTGCCCGCATCGAGCGTCGTGCCGAGAATGCAGCGACCGTCGGGAAGGACGCAGGAGCCGTCGGCCGCGACGAAGGTGAGCCCGGACCACGCAGCGTGTGCTGCGAGGGCGTCGCCGATGGAGGCGACGAGACGGACATCGCCCAGAAGGGCGGCTATAAGCGCCGTTGCGTCCTCATCGACCTGCATACGATCGATGAGAGCCTCTCCGGGAATACCGTCTGCCACACGGCTTCTCAGGGGCTCGGAGAGGGATACGATGGCAGCCCTTCCCGTCACATCTCCGAGCGATGAGGCGGATGCCGCCAGCTCGCGCGCGGCGTTCCCGTCGCGGACCACGAGGGCGGAGAGATCGTACCCGAGCAGGCGCTCAACGAGCGGCTCGAGGGCGGATTCGATATGGATGAGGTCGCCGAGACGGCACACGACATCGCCGCGATGGTCCCCCTCGGCAAGCGCCGCGGCAAGCGGGCTCGCGGCCTCCACCTCGGCATCGACCGAGCGCAGCGCGGCGAGCGTCGCCTCTGAGGCGGAAAGCTTATCGCGGGCCTCGGCGTCGCGCTTCCGCGCGGCGGCAAGGCCGTCCTCGAGCGCGGGAATGGAGCCCGAGAGCGAGAGCGCGCTCTCCCGAGCGGTCGCGAGGCTTCCCTCGGCGCGCTCCTTATCGGAAGTGCGGGCATCGAGCGCTGCAGCGCAGGTTCCGAGCAGCTCCTCGATCTGGGCGAGGCGTCCGGCATACATACGATCCTCGACCTCGGCGTTGCCGACCTGATCCTCGAGCTTCGCATACGCGAGCGTCTCGCGGTCGGCCCGTGCCTCCGCATCGCGCACGAGGGAGCCGAGGCGTCCGGCCTCGGAGTTTGCCTTCTCGCGCGCATCGCGGGCATCACGCGCAGCATCGGAGAGCACGGCGACCTTGCCGTCGAGATCCGCGAGACGCACGCGCGCATCTGAGAGCTCGCGGACGATGCGCTCGCGCTCGGCCGCGGTATCGCCACGCTGCTTCTCGGCGGTCGAGAGCTGCATGCGCATCTCGGACAGCCGGGAGACCATGTTCTTGCCCTTCTCCTCGAGAAGGCGCATATCGGATTCCATGCGGCCGAGCAGGTCCTGCATGCGGCGGCGCTGCTCGCCGAGGTCGCCCACGAACAAGCCCTTCTGCTCGAGCAGGGACTGGAGCTTGTCGAGCTCGCGGCGCTTCTCGTCGACGCGGTACTGGGCGAGCTCGACGGCCGCCTCCGCCTCGCGGTCGCGGACGGCGAGGGCCGCATAGCCCTCCTGGAGCCTGCGCAGGTCGTCGACGGCGAGGATGGTCGTGAGCTCGGAGAGCTCCTTGGTGAGGTCGCGCGAGCGCATGGCCTTGTCGACCTGGCGCTCGAGCGGCTTGAGCTGCCGCATGATCTCGCGCTCGACGACCTTGGCCTTCGCCAGGTTCTCATCCATCGATGCGAGCTTGCGCTCGGAGCGAACCTTGCGGCGGCGATGCTTGGAGATATCCGCCGCCTCCTCGATGAGGGAGCGGCGTTCCTCGGGCCTGCTCGAGAGGATCGAGTCGAGCTTGCCCTGGCTGATGATCGAATGGGTGTCCTTGCCGAGGCCCGTGTCATGCAGGATGTCGGTGATGTCCATCAGACGGCACGGAGCGTTGTTGATGAGGTACTCGCTCTCGCCCGAACGGTACATGCGGCGTGTGATCGCGACCTCGGTGAAGTCGACGGGCAGCGTGTGATCGGTGTTGTCGAGGACGAGGGTGACCTCGGCGAGGCCGACGGCATTGCGTGCCGAGGAGCCAGAGAAGATGACGTCCTCCATCGCCTGGCCGCGCAGCTGCTTGGCGCTCTGCTCGCCCAGGACCCACAGGATGGCGTCGGCGACGTTGGACTTGCCGCTGCCGTTGGGGCCCACGACCACGGTCAGGCCGGGATCGAAGATCATGGCGGTCTTATCGGCGAAGGATTTGAACCCCTTCAGGGTGAGCGACTTCAGATACACGGTGCGGCGCCCTTCTCGTCTTGGCCAAAGTCGGATTCGGACGCATCGGCATCCCCGTCGGGAGCGGGAAGGCAACCGAAGTAGATGAGTGCCTGCTCTGCGGCGATGGACTCGGATTCCTTCTTTGAACGGCCCTCCCCCGTTCCCACCTTCTCGCCGTTGACGAAGACGGCGGAGACGAAGACGGGACAGTGCGCCGGGCCCGTACGGTCGATGAGCTGGTATTCGGGAGCGCAATGGAGGGTATGCTGCGTGTACTGCTGCAGCTTCGATTTAGTGTCGAGCGGGCGTTCCGCGAGCTCCGGGTCGACGTGGACGAACAGCGTGCGCTCGATGAATGAGGCACATGCCTCCTCGCCGCCATCGAGGAACAGAGCAGCGACGAGGGCCTCGTAGACATCCTCGAGCGCATGGCGCATGCCGCGCGAATGGGTGCCCTTCTCGGATTCGCCCATGATGATGAGCGGCGCGAGCCCGAGCTCCTCGGAAACCTGCGAGAGCGTCGATCCGGAGATGAGCGATATCTTGAGCCGCGTGAGCTCGCCCTCGTTCATCCCGTCGAAGCGTTCGAAAAGGTGCTTGGAGACGACGGCTCCCAGGATGGCGTCGCCCAGGAACTCGAGACGCTCGTATGAGGCCGCGACGCCCTTGCCCTCGGCTGCCGAGGGATGCGTCACAGCCGCGGCCACGAGATCCTGGTCATCGAAATGGTGTCCGCAGATCGCCTCGACCCGGGACAGCCTGCCCTGCATGCTCAAGCGGAGGCTCCTTGCTTACTGTGCGCCCTCGATGGCGTCGACGGCATCGCACACGGTGGCGATGGCCTCGAGAGCCTCATCGTCGAAGGTGAGGTCGAACTCGTCCTCCATGGTGGTCACGAGCTCGAGCAGCTCGAACGAATCGGCGCCGAGGCTCTTGAAGCTCGTCTCCTCATCGATCTCGATGCCGTCTTCGACATCGAGGGTCTCGAGGACGATCTCGATGACGCGCTCGAGGATAGCGGTGCGGTCCATGCCAACCTCCTTGCCGCAGGCGATTGCCCGGGCTTCTAGATACGGGAACCCTTCTGGTTCATTCTACCCTTCCGGCGCCTGCACGCAGGCGTCGGCAATCTTTTCACACAGCCCGCCGCGGACAGCGGCGGCGCAGGCGAGCACGCCGTTCTCGAAAGCCTCGGCACTCGTGGAGCCATGGCCCTTCACGACGGGAGCCTTGAGGCCGAGCAGGATGGCGCCTCCGTACTCGTCGCCCGAGAGATCCGCGCCGAGCGACTTCAGCAGGGGCTTGAGGAACAGGGCGCCGATGGCTGCGCGCTTGGATGATGCGACACCGTCCTTGATCCTGGCGACGATGTATTTCGCGGTGCCCTCGAGGGTCTTGAGCGCGACGTTGGCGGTGAATCCGTCGGAGACGATCACGTCGTACGACCCGTTGAGGATATCGGTGCCCTCGGCGTTGCCCACGAAGTTGATGGAGGGTTCTGCTGCGAGTGCCGCATGGTAGGCCAACGCAATCTCCGAGCCCTTGGTGTCCTCGGATCCGTTGCACAGGAGCGCGACCGTGGGGTTGTGGGTGCCCACAACAACGCGCGAGTACGCGGAGCCCATCTGCGCAAACTGCACGAGGGCCTCGGGCTTGACGTCGGCATTGGCGCCCATGTCGAGGAAGACGGTCTTGTGGCCGCGGAGGCCGGGCAGCGGAAGCGAAAGTGCGGGGCGCTTGATGCCCTTGATGCGTCCGATGCCGAAGGTGGCGGCGGTGAGGACGGCACCCGTCGATCCGGCGGAGAACAGGCCGTCTGCCTTGCCATCGGCAACCGCCTTCGCTGCCATGACGATGCTCGAGTACTTCTTGCGTCGTACGGCATTCGCAGGATGCTCGTCCATATGGATCACGCTCGTCGAGACGAGCGCCTCCACGCGGTCGCGGCCCTCTGCGAACGGGACGACGATGTCCTCATCGCCCACGACGAGCAGCTCGAGGTCGGCATCGGCCGTCAGCGCTGCATCCAGACCTCCCAGAAGATCACGGGGATCCCTATCGCTTCCCATCACGTCGACGCAGATCTTGGTCATCGTTCCTCCTCGGTTTCCAGCGTGTCCTTATGAAAACCGACCCCGGAGGGTCGGTTGGCGTAGCTCGATGGTCGTGCGTCTACTCGGTGACGATGACCTCGCGGTCCTTGTAGTAGCCGCAGTTGGGGCACACGTGGTGCGGGAGCTTGGGAGCGCCGCACTGCGGGCAGACGGAGCGGCTGGGAGCTGCGAGCTTGCTGTTAGCCGAACGGCGGGTGTGGGTGGCGCCGCGGCCCTTCTTCTGTTTAGGTACTGCCATCTTAGAACCTCTCTTGACTCTCACGCCCTCGATGCGGGCGGCCTTGCTAATCGTCACAGACCGATACACTATACCACGCTTGCTTGGAAAATACCCAAGAAAACATGAGAATTATGAGGATGAATCCTCGCTTTCGCCAAGATCGAGCGAAGCGAGCACCGCGAAGGGATTGGAAGCCGCGCGGCGCTCGGCGATGAGCGCGGCGTGACCGCAATCATGCTCGTTGAGGTTCTCGCCGCAGACCGGGCAGAGGCCCTTGCAATCCTCGCGGCACAGCACCACGAACGGCGTCTCCATGAGCAGCGCCGGAAGGAGCGCCTCGGAAAGGTCGATCGTGTTGTCAGCGCCGACGAGGCCGTACTCGAGGTCGTCGTCATCGTCCTGCACGGCATCCTCGGGCTCCTCGAAAAGGTAGTACTCATCGACCTCGGCTGAGATGTCCATCTCGGCGGGATCGAGGCAGCGGTCGCAGACGCCCACGACGTGCGCGCGGAGCATACCGGTGACCAGGATGCCCTCGCCCGCGTTGGTCAGCACGAGATCGAAGTCGATTCCTGAGGGAAGCTCGAAATCGTGCCCGCCCAGGCAGTAGGAGTCCTCATCGGCATGACCCGAGAAGGGCAGGGTATCCCCCGCCCCCTTGAGACGCTCGTCAAGTGCGAATGGATACGGTTTCACCTAGGAAACCTACCAGGGCACGTTGTTGGACGTGTTGCGCGGGCCGGAGTTCTCGTCGAGGGTCTGGCGCACACGCGAGACGGAGCTCGTGAGCGACTTGAGGTTGTCCTCGAGATGCGCGAGCACGGTGTCGGCGTACTCCTCGGCGTTATAGCGCGTATCGCGCTCGTACTGCGCGGCCTGGTCGCGGATCGCATCCGCCTGCTGCTGGGCGAGGCGCACGATCTCCTGATCGCCCGCGAGGATCATGGCCTGCTGCTGGGCATCGGCGATGATCGAATCGGCCTGCTGCTGTGCGCGCGCGATGGTCTCGCTCTCCTCCTTGATGATGCGGCGGGCATCGGAAAACTCCTGGGGGAAGACCCTGCGGATCTCGTCGAGGATCTCATAGACATCCTGCGCGTCAACTATCTTCTTCTGGCCTCCGCCGGTGAGGGGCGAACGGGCCTCGCTTACCATCTGCTCGAGCTCGTCGACCAAGCTCTCGATCTCCTCGCCTGGCTGCATCCAGGGCTCCTTTCGATCAGCGCTCATACAGAGCGCGCCAAGCACGGCATATAGCCATAATCATTGTAATGTTAGCAGATTATCAGCGTGCAAGACGGTCGTTCGCGAAACGAACTCATGCCCTACCGAACCGGGCAGCAAGGCGCTCCTCCACGCATCGGGGAACGAGGAAGGAAACGTCGCGGCCGAGGGCTGCGAGCTCTCGCACGATCGACGAGGAGATGTAGCCGTACTCGCGGCTGCCCATGACGTAGACCGACTCGATGTCGGGTGCCATGAGGTTGTTGAGATCCGCCTGCTGCAGCTCGTACTCGAAGTCGGTCATCGCGCGCAGGCCCTTGACCACGGCGCCGGCGCCGATCGAGTGGCAGAGGTCGACGAGAAGGCCCTCGAAGCCCATGACCTCGACATTCGAGCAATCGGGGTCGTCCGCGACGGCCTCGCGGATCATGGCGACGCGCTCGTCGAGCGAGAAGACCCGTCCGGTGCCGTTCTTGCTGTAGGAAGCCGCCACGGCGACCGTCACGCGATCGAAGAGGTGGCAGCTGCGCCTGATCACATCGAGGTGGCCGTAGGTCACAGGGTCGAAGGTTCCGGGCACGCAGACGTGGCTCACGCGATCAAGCTCCATGGTCCTCCCCAATCCGGTAATAGTCGACAGCGGTCTCGCCCAACCTCTTGGAACGGATGAGCGTGGCGCACGGTGTCACGATCATGGGAGCCGCCGAAGCGCGCTCGTAGACCGCGATCCCGTCCATGGTAACGCAGCCGGCAGCCGAGAGGGACTCGAGGAGACGAGCGACCTCGGCGGCGGGCATCGCATAGGGCGGATCGAGGAAGACGAGGTCGAACGGAGCACCCTGCGAGGAGAGCCCGGCAACGGCTGCGAAGATATCGCCGGTGATGATGCGGTAGGATGCGGGCGCCGCCCCGAGCGAGGCGAGGTTGCCCTTGACCGTGCGGATGGCCTGCCTGCCGGCATCGACGAAGGTGCAGCAGGCGGCGCCGCGCGAGAGCATCTCGATGCCGAATGCGCCGGATCCCGCGAACGCGTCGAGCACGCTCAGACCCTCGAGCGAGAGGTCGAAGAGCGAAAGCACCGACGAGGCGATCGATTCGCGTGTGCGGTCGGTGGTCGGACGCGTGTCGCGACACGACGGGGCGTCGATCGAGCGGCCTTTCCACATGCCTCCGACGATTCTCATGAGCGTACGACCTCGTCGAAATACGCCGAGAAGCGGCTCCGCACCTCGGCAGCGAGCGGACGATGGGTATCGGATCCGAGATCGGGATCCTCGCCTGCGATGGCACGGGCATCCGCATGCGCCGCCTCGACGAGGTCGAGGTCGGTCGCGAGATCCGAGATGCGCAGCGAAACGCCTCCGCTCTGGCGGTAGCCGAGCACCTCGCCCTCATGGCGCAGCTTGAGATCGAGCTCTGCGAGCTCGAAGCCATCCGAGGTTCGTTCAAGGGCCGAGAGGCGCGTGCGCGCGGTAGAGCCCTCGCGTGCGGCACTCGCGAGGAAGACCGTGCCGGGATGGTTGCCGCGCCCCACGCGGCCGCGGAGCTGGTGCAGCGTCGCGAGGCCGAACCGATCGGCGTTGAAGACGAGCATGACCGTCGCGTCGGGGACGTCAACGCCCACCTCGACGACGGTCGTCGAGACGAGGACATCGGCCTCCCCCGCCCTGAAGCGCATCATGACCTCGTCCTTCTCGGATGCGCTCATGCGGCCGTTCAGGAGCTCGACGGAAAGATCCGGGAAGATGGAGCGGGCGAGCTCATCTCGCGTTGCCACGGCGGCGCGGAGGCTCTCCTGGGTGACGGCCCCCTCGACAACATCGTCGAGTTCGGACCCATCGTCGGAATCGTCGATGAGCGGGCAGATGACATAGGCCTGATGACCTCGGGCAACAGCTTCGCGAATCGCCTCGTAGGCGACATCGAGGTTCTCGGGCGTCAGGACCTTCGTCGAGATGCCCGCGCCTGAGACGGGCCTGCGCGTGATGCGCGAGACGTCGACATCGCCGTAGAGCGAGAGCGCCAGCGTGCGCGGGATGGGCGTGGCGGTCATCGCGAGGAGGTCTGCGCCGGCTCCTTTGCTGCGCAGCAGGGCGCGCTGGTTCACGCCGAAGCGGTGCTGCTCATCGATGACGACGAGCGAGAGCTCGCGGAACGAGATGTCGTCGGAAAGGATCGCCGTGGTGCCGAAGACCGCATCGACCTCCCCGGCCGCAATGCGCTCGGCCGCATCCGCCCGTTCGCGCGCCGGAGTCGAGCCGGTGATAAGCGTCCAGCGGATGCCCGCCGCATCGAGCAGCGGGCCGACCTTCTCGGCGTACTGGCGCGCGAGAACCGATGTGGGAGCCATGACGGCGGCCTGCATGCCCGAGTCGGCGACAGCTGCGAGCGCGACGGCGGCGACGGCCGTCTTGCCGGTACCCACGTCGCCGAGCAGCAGGCGGTTCATGACGCGCGGCGCCGCCATATCTGAGAGGATATCGATCGCCGCGGCTTCCTGCTCATCGGTGAGCGAGAAGGGAAGCGCCCGCCGCAGGGCTTCAACGTGCATTCCCGCGACGGTGTGCCGTTTGGGAACCCGGTCTCCAAGGTCGATGCGCTGGCGCGTGAGCAGGGCGAGCTGCAGGCAGAGCAGCTCGTCGTAGGCGAGACGACGGCGTGCCGACCGTGCGCCGTCGAGCGTCGCGGGATAGTGGATCTCGCGCAGGGCGCGTCCGAGCGACATGAAACCATGGCGCGCTACCAGGTCGGCGGGCAGGAAATCGCAGGCATCACCCGCATCAGCGATCGCGGCGGATACGATGCGGCGCATCCAGGAGGCGGTGATGCCCTCCCCCACGGGGTGCACCGGCAGGATGCGCGCATATCCCGAGCCGTCCTGGGAACCTTCGAGTTGCTCGATGAACGGCGCCTTCATCTGGCGGAAGCCCTTGTAGAAGAGCACCTCACCCGAAAGCGCGATCGTATCGCCCTTATGGAGCTGCTGGTAGAGCCAGGGCTGGCGGAAGAAGGTCGCGGTGAGCGCGCCCGTATCGTCATAGATGTCGACGGTCACGATGTTCATACGAGGCCGCGGCTGCCGCTGCGACACCTTGTCGACCGTGCCAACGACCGTCACGGTGCTGCCGACCTCGCAGAGGCCGATCTTGACGGTATGCGTGAAATCGAGGTAGCGGCGTGGAACGTGCAGCATGAGATCGCGGACGCGCAGGATCCCCAAGCGCTCGAGGGCATCTCCGCGGGACCCCGAAACATAGCGGAGCCTCCGCACGCTGTCCTCGAACGAGCACGTACGGCTCAGGCGGTCGCCCGCTTCGGGGATGCTGAGGCCGCCACCCATGGTCTCCGATCCCTATTCGATCGAGAAGATCACCGGGTAGAGGGGCTGCTCGCCGCGAAGGGGATCGATGTCGAGGTCGGGATAGGAATCCTCGATCTTCCCGACGAGGTCATCGAACTCATCGTCACCCATGTCCTCGCCCGCGAGGATCGTGAGGGTGTCGCCCTCGTCCTCGTCAAGCATCTTGCCGATGAGATCGAGGGTGACCTGCTCGACGGAGGAGCCGACGACGAGGATGTCGTCGCCCTGGATGCCCATGATGTCGCCGGCGTGGATGGGGCTGCCGTCCGCTGCGGCCGAATCGCGCACCGCATGGGTGACCTCGCCGTCGCGCACATCGGCGAGGGCCTCGGTCATCGCGGCGACGTTGTCGGCGGCAGGAGCCTCGGCATCGACAGCGAAGAGCGCGGAGAACGCCTGGGGCACGGACTTGGTGGGCACGACGAAGGCGCTGCAGGAGTCGCAAGCGCTGGCGGCAGCCTCGGCGGCCATGCGGATGTTGCCGTTGTTGGGCAGCACGATGACCTCGTCGGCATTGGTCTCCTCTATTGCGGCGAGGATGTCCGCCGTGGACGGATTCATGGTCTGGCCGCCCGAGACGCACACGTCGACGCCGAGCGACTTGAGGATCTCCTCCTCGCCGAAACCGGCGGAGACGGCAACGAAGCCGAGCGGCTTGCGCGGACCCTTCTCCGCCGCCTTGTCGGCGGCGATCTTCGCCGTGCGGTCCTTGGCCTCGAGGTCCATGTTATGGATGAAGACCTCGAAGATCTGGCCGCGGTGGATCATGTGGCGCAACACATAGTCGGGACGGTTGGTGTGCACGTGGATCTTGAAGTCGGGGAACGCGCCCACGAGCAGCTCGCAGTCTCCGAGGCTCGCAAGGTAGCGGAGGTTCTCGTCGACGTCGAAGGACTCGTCGGCAGCATGGAAGAGGAACTCGGTGCAGTAGCGGTACTCGGAGCCCTCCCAGTCATCATTGAGCTCGATCGCCACGACGCTGGCGACCTGGGCCTTGGCATCCTCGGCGGAGATGGGATCGACGGTGGGGTTGAAATCGCGGAGCTCTCCGGCCTTGCCCTCGACGGCGTTGACAAAGGCCTCGAAGAAGGTTGCGAAGCCGAACGCGCCGGAGTCGACGACGCCGTTCTCCTTGAGCACGGGGAGCAGGTCGGGCGTACGAGCGACCGACTCATAGGCCTCGACCACGAGGTCGTCGAGCACGTCGAACGCGGACTTCTTCGACTTGCGCAGCGAATCGGCCTTGGTTGCCATGTCGCGCAGGACCGTGAGGATCGTTCCCTCGACCGGCTTGCGGACGGCCTGGAATGCAACTTCCTGGCTGCGCTTGAAGGCATGGGCGATATCGGCGGGGGTGATTTCCTCGCCCTTCATATCGCAGAGGCCCTCCGCGAGGCCGCGCAGGATCTGGCTCGTGATGACGCCGGAGTTGCCGCGGGCGCCCATGAGGGATCCGTGGGTGATGGCCTTGGCGATGTCCTTCATCGTGGCAGTGGCCGGAAGCGCCTCGACCTCGGCGACGACGGTGCCCAGCGTGAGCGACATGTTGGTGCCGGTGTCGCCGTCGGGAACGGGGAAGACGTTGAGCTTGTTGATCTCCTCAGCGCGGTCGGCGACAACCTTGGCGGCAAGGGGGAAGCAGGTGCGGATGGCATTTGCAACAGACATGGCTGATCCTTCTCGGTCATCGAGCGCACGCGCTCGCGGACGTGGCTTTACGAAGCGCGCATACCCTCGATATGCACGTGGACATCGACATCGTCGAGCTCTGCGATCTGCTTGAGCAGGAACTTCACGGAGCTCGCGAGGTTGTTCACGACGGAGGCCATGTTGACGCCCTGCTCGACGATGACGTGCAGGCTCACGATGACGTGTCCGTCCGCGGAGGAGACGCCGATGCCCTTGCGCAGCTTGTTCGCGGGAAGCAGGCGTGCGATGCCGGTCTGCTCGTCGGTGGTTGCCATGCCGGTGACGCCGTAGCATTCGAGCGCAGCATAGCCGACGAGGTCGGCGATGACATCATTCGAGACCTTGAGCGTGCCGGGGATGGGTTCTGCCATAGTGCTCTCCTCTCGACCCCTGGACGTAATCCGAGGCTACATAATCCATCAAAGTATAGCGCAGATGGGCGGAAGGGCAGCGGACACGCTTACGAGGACTTCTCGAACTGGGCGTTGTAGAGGCGCGCGTAGAGACCGTCTTTCGCGAGAAGCTCCTCGTGGGTGCCCTTTTCGACGATATCGCCACCATCCATGACGAGGATGATGTCTGCGTTCCTGATGGTGGAGAGCCTGTGTGCGATGACGAACGACGTGCACCCGTACATGAGCCGGTCCATGGCGCGCTGGATAAGCTCCTCGGTACGGGTATCGACGTTCGATGTCGCCTCGTCGAGGATGAGGATGGGCTTGTCGGCCAGGATCGCACGGGCGATGGTGAGGAGCTGCCGCTGGCCTTGGGAGAGGTTGGTGGCCGTCTCATTGATCTCGAAGCCATAGCCGCCTGGCAGCGTCTTCACGAACTGGTCGCAGTATGCCATCTTCGCCGCCGTGACGACCTCGGCGTCTGTCGCGTCGAGCTTACCGAAGCGGAGGTTCTCGGAGATGGTCCCTTGGAACAGCCACGTCTCCTGGAGCACCATGGCAAAGTTGTTGCGGAGGTCTGCGCGCTCGAGGGTGCGGATGTCGTGCTCCCCCACGTAGATGGCGCCATCGTCCACGTCGTAGAAGCGCATGAGGAGCTTGACCATGGTGGTCTTCCCCGCCCCGGTCGGTCCAACGATGGCGACGCGCTGGCCGGGTGCGACGTCGAGCGTGAAGTCGTGGACAACGGTCTTGCCGGGCACGTATCCGAAACGGACGTGATCGAACCTGACGGAGCCTTCCTCGTCGTCGAGCTGGACGCCAGGAATCGAGGTGTCGGGCTCGGGGTCCGCCTCGAGGAACTCGAAGACGCGCTCCGCCGATGCGAGCATCTGCTGGATGGCGTTGGAGATGCCGGCGAACTGGCGAATGGGTCCCGTGAAGTTGCGCACGTAGACCACGAACGCCTGGACATCGCCGAGCGCGAGCGCTCCGCCCGCCACGAGCGCGCCGCCCACGACCACCACGGCGACGTAGCCGAGGTTTCCCACGAAACCCATGAGCGGCATCATGAGCCCCGAGAGGAACTGGCTCTTGAGCGAGACGTCGTAGAGCTCGTCGTTCTTGACGCAGAAGCCGTCGACCGCCTGCTCGGAACGGTTGAAGACCTGGATGATCTGCTGGCCGGAGAAATCCTCCTCGATGATGCCGTTGACGGCGCCGAGCGTGTCCGCGCTGAGCTTGAAGTAGCGCTGCGAGACCTTGACGATGCGCATGACGATGACAAGCGAGATCGGCACGGTCGCGAGCACCACGAGCGTGAGCGGCACGGAGATGGTGAGCATCATGATGAGGATGCCGATGATCTGCACGATCGAGGCGATGACCTGCGTGATGCTCTGGTTGAGCGACTGCGCGACGGTGTCGACGTCGTTGGTAATGCGCGAGAGCACGTCGCCGATGGAGTTCCCCTCCTCCGAGAAGTACGAGAGCCCGATGACCGAGATCTTCTCGGCAACCTGCTTGCGCATGCGGTATGAGAGCTTCTGGGTCACGGAGGCCATCACCCACGATTGGACGAGGCTCGCAGACGCGGAGATGAGGTAGATGGCCATGAGGGTGACCAGGATCGAGCGGATGCGGCCGAAATCGATGTCGCCCGTACCGGCGATCTTGGCGGAGGCGCCCTCGAAGAGCACCGTCGTCGCCTCGCCCGCCATCTTGGGGCCGACGACGGAGATGATCACCGTGACGACGCTCGCGATGACGGCGAACGCCATGGCAAGGCGATGCTCGCCTGCATAGGCGAGGAGCTTGAAGAAGGTCCCTCTCGAGTCCCTGGGCTTGTCAACGGTCTGCGCGAAACGCGGGCCTCCTCCACGCGGCGGCATCAGGCATCGCCCCCTTCCACCACGCGGAAGGCGGGCTTCGCATCATCGAGCCCGAGCTCCGAAGCTGTGAGCTGCGATGTGGCGATCTCGCGGTATTCCTCGCAGGTCGAGAGCAGCTCGGCATGCGAGCCGTAGCCCACGACGGCGTCTCCGTCGAGCACGAGGATCTTGTCTGCATGCATGACCGTGGCGACGCGCTGGGCGACGACGACGACCGCGGTGCCGCCCATCTCGTGGGAGAGCGCCCGGCGCAGACGCGCGTCGGTCGCATAGTCGAGCGCCGAGAAGGAGTCGTCGAGGACGAGGATCTCGGGGTCGATGGCGACGGCGCGCGCGATGGAGAGACGCTGACGCTGGCCGCCGGAGAAGTTCGATCCGCCTTGGGCCGTTGGCGAATCGATTCCCTCCTCGAGCGCATCGACGAACTCCGAGGCCTGCGCGATCTCGAGCGCATGCCCGATATCCGCCTCGCCCAGATCGTCGCGGCCGTACGCGACGTTGCTTGCGACGGTACCCGAGAAGAGGCGCGCAGTCTGGGGAACGAACCCGATGCGGCTTCGGAGGTCCGCCAAAGACATCGAACGCACATCGACGCCGTCCACGAGCACGGCGCCGCCCGTGACATCGTACAGGCGCGGGATGAGCTGGACGAGCGTCGACTTGCCCGAGCCGGTCGACCCCACGATTCCCAGCACCTGCCCGGCGTCGAGCGTGAAGTCCACATGGCTGATAACGTCCGCATCGGCATCGGGATAGCGGAACGAGACATCGTCGAAGACGAGGCTGCCGCGGGGGCCTTCCGGTGCGGGAGACTGCGGTTCATCGGGATCGACGATGGAGAGCGGGCACTCGAGCACCTCGATGACGCGGTCGGCGGCGACCTTCGCGCGCGGCATCATGATGGCGACCATGGCGAGCATCATGAAGCTCATGACGATCTGCATGGCATACGCGCTGTACGCCATGACGTCGCCCACCTGCATGGCGCCAGAGCCGACAAGGTCTGCACCGAACCAGACGATTGCCACAGTGGCGGCGTTCAGGATGATCTGGATGACGGGCATGATCAACGCTATGGCGTGCCCCGTGAAGAGCTGCGTGTCCCTGAGCTCCGTGGAAGCGCCGTCGAAGCGCTCCTCCTCGTACGTCTCCCTGCCGAATGCGCGGACGGGCATGATGCCCTCGAGCATCTGGCGGCTCATGAGGTTCACACGGTCGATGAGCGCCTGCATGCGCTCGAACTTGGGCACCACCACGATGAACGCGACCACGAGAAGCCCGAGCAGCATCAGCACGGCGGCGATGATGATGAAGCCGAGGCCCGAGGGCTGCGCCAGGACCTTGGTGATGGCGACGATGCCCATGATGGGTGCGAGCAGCACCATGCGCATGAGCATCATCACCGACATCGACACCTGCATGACGTCGTTGGTGCAGCGCGTGATGAGCGACGCCTGCGAGAACCTGTTCACCTCCGCAGGCGAGAAGCGCATCACCTTGGAGAAGATGTCCTCGCGCGTGTCGCGGCCGATGACGGCGCCCGTGCGTGCGGCGACATAGCCGAGCAGCACGGCAGCGGCAAGCGCGACGGCGCAGTAGGCGAGCATGCTCGCGCTCATGGATATGAGATACGAGCGTCGGATGTCCTCGAGGTCGAGTCCTAGCTGCTCGTACTCTGCGGTCACGTACGCGATGGAGCGCTGAGGCGCGAGGGCGTCATCATCAGCACCCGTCTCGAGCGCAATCGCACGTGAAAGCACTTGGGAGAGCTCCGAGGAGGCGCGCTTCGCAGCGGGATCGCCTTCGAACGTGCGCACGCCGCTGGGATTGGCGGGCGCATAGAACGACTCGACGAGGGCGACTTCATCGGCATCGAGATGGGATTCGAGGTCCGAAAGCGTCTGTGCGCGGACATGGGCGAAAACCGCCGAGGGAATGCCCCGCTGCCCGATTCCGACATCGACGATGTCGCTCATCATCTGCGGGAGGGCAAGCTCGGAGACGGCCTGGACGGCAAGCAGCAGGCAGACGAGCGCGAAAGCGCCGAGATGGTGCTTCAGGAACCTGAGGACGCTCATGCCGCCTCTCCGAGCCGTGGATGCTTGACGTGGTCTATCTTGGCATATCGGAGCGGCTCCATCCATGTGAAGGCTCGTATTTTATGAGGTTTTGCCTTGCATCGATGATGCACTGTGCTATATTCATACAGCTGTACGTTTGTATGGTGTCCATGCACCATGTAACTGGAGGTCTACGTTATGTCCAAGGTCTGCGATATCTGCGGTAAGCACACCGTTGCCGGTCGTTCCGTCTCCCACTCCCAGCGTCACGTCATCCGCTCGTTCCGTCCCAACATCCAGCGCGTCACCCTGCTGGTCGACGGTCGTCCCCGGAAGATGAACGTGTGCACCCGCTGCCTCAAGAAGGGCGACCTCGTCCGCGCCTAGCTCCTTCTCCCCCAACAGGAAGCTGAAGGCCCTCCTCGGAGGGCCTTTTTGCGGTGGGAAAGCTTCCTTCTGACGAAATGATCCGTCGATACCCTACTTCGTGCGCTCGGCTTCCAGAGGAATCTCATCGAGGCCGCGGATGATCTCGACCCAGCAGCCATCCGGATCGGCGATGAAGTAGAGGCCCATACGCGGATTCTCCTTCACGATGCAGCCCATCTCCTCGTGCAGGGCGTGGAAGGCGTCGTAGTCATCCACGCGAACGCACACGTGGGTGTCGCCGTTGCCGTTGTCATACGTGCCCTCGTATCCGCGGTTCCACGTGAGCTCGAGCTCGAAGTCGGCCTCGTCGTTGCCGATGAAGACGATGAGCCAGGATCCGTCCTCAGGCCCCTTGCGGCGACGTTCCCTGAGGCCCAGGGCCTTCTCGTAGAACGCGAGCGTTGCATCGAGGTCGTAGACATGGGTGTTGCGATGGACGAGCTTGGCGCGCATGGTGGCCTCCCTTGGAATCGTTCACAGCAATCGAATTATTAAGCCATTATCAAGAGATTTACGCTAGAGCATCTTCCTGTGCCAGAGCCATGCGGCGAGCGTCGCGCAGATGATGACGCAGATGAGGCAGATGATGCCGAAGCCATGGGGTCCGAGCGCGAGCGGCATGTACTCGAGGTTGACGTTCATGCCGTAGAGGCCGCCGATGACCGTGGGAATCGAGAGGATCAGCGTGATGGAAGTGAGCCGCTGCATCACGAAGTTCAGACGCGACTCCATGACCTGCGAGAAGAGCTCGCGCGTGCCGTCGATGATGTCGTGGTAAATCATGGCCATCTCGATGGCCTGCTGGTTCTCGATGATGGCGTCGTCGAGCAGCTCCTCGTCGTCCTCGGTGCCGCGGATGCGTACCGAGCGGTCCACGCGGCGCAGCACGTTGGAGTTGCCCCTCAACGATGTGGAGAGGTACACGAGCGTGGATTCGAGCTCGTGCATGCCGATGAGATCCTCCTCGCTCGCGGGCTTGCCGATCCTCTCCTCGAAGGCCATGCGGCGACGGTCGATCGCGTAGAGGTCGCGCTGGTACATGAGGGCGTTCTGGTAGAGGATCTGGTACAGGAAGTTGATGGGCCTGGTGGTGTCGAGGCCGCGCATGCCGCTGCGCGCGAGGATGCCCAGTACGGGAGCCTCCTCGGAGCAGACCGTGACCACGCAGCCACCGGCGAGGATGACGCCCAACGGGATGGTGTCGAAGGTCTCGACATCGTTGCGGGTATCGGTGATGGGAACGTCGAAGATGATGAGCGAATAGTTGTCCTCGACCTGGACACGCGCCCTCTCCTCAGGGTCGGTCGCAGCGGTCAGGTCATCGAAATCGATGTCGAGGGTATCCGCGACGTAGGCCAGCTCCTCGTTGACGGGAGCGGTCAGACATGCCCACACGCCCTTCTCAAGGGTATCTGCGGGCACCAGCATCGGTTTCTCCGTGCGATAGAGTCTGATCATCCCGACGACCTTTCGAGCGAATGTCACGCTTCTGTTAGTATACCGCCACGCCCTGCCTCGGTCCGCCCCCCATTGTCTATAATTCTCGTCGCATCCTTCGCGACCAGCGGATTCCGACAGCAGCCCAGATCGGACCGGCTGCATATCATCAGGAGGCATCATGCTCGACTACATCTGGCCCATCGCCCTCGTCGTCGCCTGCAACACGATGTACCAGGTCTGCTCGAAGTCCATCGCCGTCGACGTGCATCCGCTCGCATCGGTCGCGATGACCTATGTCGTCGGCGCCATCGCCGCCACGAGCATGTACTTCATCCTTTCCAAGGGCGGCAACATCCTGAAAGAATTCTCGCATCTTAACTGGGCGTCGTACGCGCTGGGCTTCGTGGTGATCGGTCTCGAAGTGGGGTTCCTCTTCGCGTACCGCGCCGGCTGGCAGGTGAACACTGCAGCCACCGTACAGGGAGCGGCCGTCGCGATCGCCCTGATCATCGTGGGCTACCTGGTCTTCAAGGAGCCCATCAACGCGAGCAAGCTCATCGGCGTGGCGCTCTGCCTGGGCGGCCTCTATTTCATCAACCGCTGAGCTGCCAGGCAGCTTAGCGGTACAATCGTCTCACCACACGGAATCCCGTATAGGAGGCGATTGTGAAGGTCCTCATCGTCGTCGGCGCAAAGAAGAACGGCAACACCGACCAGCTTGTGAAGCAGTTCGCTAAAGGGGCTGCATCGGCAGGGCATGACGTTGACATCGAGTACCTGTTCGGCAAGGAAATCCACGGATGCATCGATTGCCAGACCTGCATGCGCACCGGCGTCTGCATCTGGAAGGACGATTTCCCCGCAATGCTCGAGAAGGTCATGGGCGCGGACGTGATCGCGTTCGCTTCTCCCGTATACTTCTTCTCCATCTCCGCGCAGCTCAAGACGTTCCTCGACCGCACGTATGCTGCGTACGGCAAACTCAACGGAAAGCGAATCTTATTTCTCAGCACCGCCGGCGGTTCATCCGAGAAGTGGATGCATGAGCTTCAGAAGGCGGTCGGGACCATCGAAGGCTGGGCCGTCTGCTTCGACGATATGGTCTTCGAGCGGTCCATCGGCCACTGGGACATGGAAACCACCGACGACATCACGGCGACCGCTGCGTATGCGGAGGCCGAGGCTGCGGGAGCAGCATTGTAGCACGAGGGAAGCGTCATCGATCGAACCGAGGAGGACCCGCCATGACCATGCTGTACAAGCTCGACCCGAGCCACAACTGGCGCCTGCGCTACCATCTGCACATGCCAGACGGCAACCTCACCGATCCCAACGGCCTCTGCCAGTACAAGGGCGTCTACCACGTGTTCCACCAGTATGAGCCCCGCTGGCCCAAGGATATGGGCCACGGCTGGGGCCATTGGTCGAGCCCCGACATGACCACCTGGTACTGGCACGGCGGCGCGATCATGCCAAGCGTCCAGACCGACAAGAACGGATCGTATTCAGGATCGGGCATCGTGAACGGCGACGAGCTGTGGCTCTACTACACCGGCAACGAGCTTGAGCCTGGCGGGCGCGCCGCAGGCTTCGACTACGACTTCAAGGGCCGCAAGGCCAACGAGACCCTCGTCATCGCCAAGGATGCCAGCGACGAATACGTCACCGGACGGCTGCTCCTCGGTGAGAAGGTCCCCGTGCTCTGCAACGACCAGTACCCCGCCTACGCCTCCAACCACGTGCGCGACCCCAAGGTGTGGCGCCAGGACGGAAAATGGTGGATGCTGCTTGGCTGCCGCACCATGGAAAGCCACGGATGCGCGCTGCTCTACACCTCCGACGATGGCATCGCGTGGGAGATGGCGGGCTCGGCAACCAACACCGGCGATGGCCCGTTCGGCTACATGTGGGAGTGCCCGAGCGTTGCGAAGTTCGGCGATAAGGAGTTCCTGTTCGTCTGCCCGCAGGGCGTGCCCAAGCGGCAGTACCGCTTCCAAACCATCCACAACTCGGGATTCTTCCCCATCGACGGAAAGGTCATCGACCTGCTCTCCCAGGACCCCGACAAGCAGGCGGGCACCCATCCCTACGCATGCATCGACGATGACACCTTCGTCGAGCTCGACTTCGGCTTCGATTTCTACGCCGACCAGGTCTTCGAGGACGAACGCGGCCGCAAGATCATCATCGCGTGGGCGGGCGTCGCCGACATGGAGTTCGAGTACGACGTGCCCACCACACCCGAGTGGGGCCACACCCTCACCATGCCGCGCGAGCTCACGATGAACGAAGCTGGCAGGATCTGCCAGTGGCCCGTGGAGGAGATGGACAGCCTGCGCGAGGACGAGGTCGCATGGTCCACCGAGGCAGCGCACGGCGCAACCGGATTCATGGGCTCCTCTACCTACGACAAGTTCAGCATGGAGGGCGCCATCGGAGCACGCCTCAACGGCATCGGCGACATCACGATCGACGGCATCGAGGGCAAGGGCCATGTCATGCTCAACGGCGACCTCGAATTCGTGGTCAACGATATGGACGCCGAGCTGGTCTTCCACAGCCACGCGGGCCGCTACCGCAGCGTGCGCCGGCTGCTCCTCTCCAATCTCACGGCGGGCAAGGTCGAGAGCCTGCGCATCATGGTGGACACCTCGGTGGTGGAGATCTTCGTGAACGGCGGCGAGGCCACCATGACCACCCGCTGGTTCCCGCTCGACATCAAGAACCTCGCCGTCACCTCCACGCTCAAGGGCGAGCATCACGCCTGGAACCAGCACGGATTCACGTTCCAGAACATCGCGTAGGCGCATTTGGCAGCATCGCAGATTCGGCCCGGCAGCCTTAGGGTTGCCGGGCCGTATTCGCTTTCGGATCATTCAGCCATGCCGTTGCATACATCAGAAGGAGCTGTGATAGTCGATCAAGGCAGGCTGGAGTGGACGCGCGAGAGCGCGAACTAGGATTCTGCGCGTGGAAGGCGCATGACGGCCAACAGCCCATCGAGCAGCTGTGGCTAGCCGATCTGCTTCACGCGCTGCATGGCGATGGTGCCGCCGTCGGCGAGGATATCCACACCGGTCACGTAGCCCGCGAGCGGCGAGCAGAGGAACTCGATGAATCCCGCAACCTCCACGGGCCTCCCCCACCTTCCGAGCGGCGTGAGCTCCATCTGGGCCTCGGCCATGTCGGGCTGGTTGTCGATGAGGAGCTGGTGCATGGGCGTGAGATAGCTTCCCGGACTGAACGACAGGATACGAACGCCGCGCTCGGCGAAACGCACCGTATTCATGCGCGCGAACTCGCAGACGAAGCGCTTTGTGAGGGCGTATGCCTGGCCTGCACGGAAGAACTCGTCGTCCTCGTCGGCATCCTCCTCCTTCTCGCCCACGATGGAAAGCAGCACATCAAAGAAGTCGGGCTCGTTCCAATGCCCATAAGCCTCGTACCAGTCCTCGGGCGGATCGAGCGTCCATGCCGCAGAAGAGCCGAACACGATCATCACACCACCCTCCGCGATCTTTCCGCAGAATGCCTCGACCATATTGACGGTACCAAGGGCATTGACCTCGATGATCTGCTCGGCTGGGGCGCCCGCGGGCGAGAGGCCCGCAGTATGGATGACCGTGTCGACGACCCCCAGCTCTTCCGCCCGCGCGGCAAGGGCGTCCGCCTGCGTGCAGTCGCTCACATCCACGACCAGCCCCTCAGCTTCGATGCCCAGCTTCGCAAGCGCGGACTTCTCGGCATCCAAGCGCTCCGCGGAGATGTCCGCCAGAAGCATCGTATGGTCCTTGCCCAAGCGCAGGCTGATGGCATGCCCCATGCCGCCGCAACCGCCCGTGAGCACGCAAATCCTCTTGTCCATGATGATCCTCTCCCCTAGTCCACCAACAGGTTCATCTCGTCTTCGCTCGCACAGCCGTAGTCGATGTAGACGATCTGGCCGCTCATGTAGCTGAAGAGCTTCGATCCGATGGCCACCATCGGCCAGCCCATCTCCTCGGGCGTCGCATAGCGGCCGTTCCACGAATCCAGATACAGGCTCTCGATTACCGCTCGGCCGTTCTCGGCATTGCCGTCGATCTGGCGCTCAAACGCCTCGGTTAGTCCAGTCTTCGTGAGGCCAGGCGCGATGGCGTTGATGCGAACCTTGCGCTCGATGAACGCATCGTCTTGCGCACGGCTCATCACGTAGCTGTGCTGGCACTCCTTGGAGAAGGTGTACCCCAGATGCGTGAGGTCGGGATGGCCTTCGTACCACGCGAGCGCCTCGTCCCAGCTCTCGCGGTCGGCAAGCTCGAGGCACTCGTTCACGTGATCGCGCCAAAACTTGCCGCCATTTGACGAGATGAACGTAACCGAACCCCAGTCGACGATGCGCGGCAGCAGGCTCTCGGCAAGGTACTTGAAGCTCCAGAAGTTGGTGAGCTGTACCTCGAGCGCATTGCCGCCGCCGAACTCGTCTGCAGTTCCGTGGCAGAGGAAGAGCGCATCGATGTGCTCGGGCGCCGCGACGATGAGCTTATCGCAGCCCTCCTTGGTGGAAAGGTCGCAGGCGACGGTCGTCTCGACCGCAAGGTCAAGCGGCCGACGGTGCGTGGTGGCGGTCACGTGCGCGCCGAGGTCGACGAGCAATTCCGCAGCAGCGTGGCCCATGCCCGAGCCCGTGCCGGTTACCACAACGCTCTTGCCCTTGAATCCGAACAGGTCATTGAGTTCCATAGATGCCCCCGTGATGTGCAGATCCCCGGGAGCACGCAAGCTCCGCGCTCCCGGGGAATCGCTGTCAATTGAACGTCTTCGCCTAGAAGCTGGTCCAGCCGCCATCCACGTTGAGCTGTGCACCGTTGACGTAGTGCGCCTCGTCGGAGATGAGGTAGAGGATAGCGTTGGCGATGTCCTCGGGCCAACCGGTGATGTTCTTGCCGTCGTAATCCACGCCCAGTGCCACCGCGCCGCGCACGTTGTAGAGCTCGTTGCCCTCGAGGTCCATGACGTCGCGGTCGGGCCACTTCTCCATGGCGTTGGCGAGGATGTCGGTGACGCACGCGCCGGGGTTCACCACGTTGGTGCGGACGTTCCGGAAGCGGTAGGTGTGCGCGAGGTTGCGCGCAAGGCCGAGCACCGCGTGCTTGGATGTGATGTAGGCCGCACCTGCAGAGGAGCCCACCTGGCCGCCCACGGAGCCCACGATGACGATGTTGGCGGGAAGCCCCTCGTGGTCCCACAGCAGCGGCAGGCAGTCGCGGCACATGCGGAAGCAGCTGTTCACGTTGACGTCCATGACGTAGTCGTAGAGCTCGTCGTCGGTCTTGTGCGCGGGGCACATGAGGTCGAGCACGCCGGCGATGTAGAGCAGGCTGTCGAGCGTGCCGTATTTCTCCTTGACGATGTCGATCGCAGCCTGGCGCACGCTCGCATCGTTCACGTCGCCGCCCACGAAATCGATGGTTCCAGGGCCGTCGGTGAGCTCTTCGTCCTCGACGAGCTCCTCCCACGCCTCCTCGTTGAGATCGAGCACCACGAGCTTGGCGCCCTCGCGGTAGAGCCTGCATACGGTCTCAGCACCCATGCCGCAGGCACCGCCCACGACGAGGATGACCCTATCTTTGTTCGTTGACATAGCGTTTTACCTTTCTGTCCATTTGGGGGTATTCCCCGAAATGGTTAGTCATGGATTCAAGTCCCGTTTGCTCATCCGACCATTTCGGGGAGTACCCCCAAATGGACAGATGCGCACCGCTACAGCCACTTGGGCTCCACGATGATGGCCGGGCTGTCGTTGGGACCGATGGTCACGCGGGTACCGAGCGGGCACTTTGCGGCGTCGACCACGGCGAAGCCGATGTTCTTGTCCACGGTGTAGCCGTAGATCATCTGGGTGACGTAGCCGCGGGGCACGCCGCGCTTGCGCAGAATCTCCTTCTGGGCGATGTCCTCATAGCTCTCGCGCTCGATCTCCACGCCCACGAAGGCACGCTTCTCGCCCTCGGCATGCGCGGCCTCGAGGGCCTCCTTGCCGAAGAAGTCCTTGTCCAGGCGCACCGACCAGCCCAGATTGGCCTCGTAGGGCGTGATGCCCTTGTAGTCCTGGCGGAGCGCCAGGCCCTTCTCCATGGGAAGCGAGCGCACGTAGACCTCGAGCGTGGTGAGGCGCGGGGCGTCGAACGTGGCTGCTGCGGCGGCAATGGCCTCTGCAACAGCGGCGGAGTCATCGCGCGAGCAGTACAGCTCGTAGCCCAGCTCGCCCGTGAATCCGCCGCGGTCCACGACGACGGCGGTCTCGCCCACATGAGCATCGATGATCTGGAAGCGCTTGAGCGCGTCGACGGGCTCGCCGAGCAGAGCCTCCATCACCTTGCCGGAGTTGGGACCCTGGATGGCATACATGTCCCACGCATGCGTAACGTCCTCGTATGCCACGTCGTACTCGCCCTTATGGGCATCGAACCAGCGCACGGCATGCGGTCCATAGAGCGTGGAGAGCCACCAGAGGCCGCCGCCGCGGTTGAACGCCATGAGGTCGTCGATGATCGTGCTCCGCTCGTCGAGCATGGTAGTGTACTTGCCACGGCCCTCGGGCGTGCCGGCGATCGCGTTCACGAGCATCCAGTCGAGGAACTTCTCGGCGTCGGCTCCGGTAACCGTGACCAGGTCGTGGGTCCAGCGATACCAGCCCGCGTTCTCGCGCACTGCCTTTGCCTCGGCGCGTGCAACAGCATCATCCTTGAACAGCATTCCTATCACTCCCTTCTCTAGAGCGCGCGGTTGTCGATCTTGCGGCCCACGTTGATGATGAAATCGTCGTCGTCCTCGTCGATCCAGACGCTCCACTCTGGCGAGACGAGCGTGTGGCAGGCGCCGTTCCACTGCGCCTCATAGCCCAGCGTGATCTCGTCGAGCGGGGCCATCTCGAAGCGGCCCGTAAAGGTCTCCTGGTCCACGCGGATCTCGACGCCCTCGCCATCGAAGGCCTCCCACTCGAAGGGAACCAGCTGGCAGCCGAGCATCGCACCGATGTAGGCGCCCATAACGCGCGGGTCGTTGTCGCCGATGGAGCGCGGGATGTCGAGCCAGTTGCGCAGCCCCTCGCGGGCGAACGGGTCGATGAAGGAGTTCTTGCCGGCGGTGGCGAAGACGATCTTCAGGATGCGCTCGAACTCATCGTCATCGTCAGCCATGTCGCGGATAGCGATGAGTGGGAAGCTGATGGACCAGACCCAGCCCATCTGGGCAACCCAGTTGTACTGCCACTCGAGCGAGTTCTCCTCGCCGAACGCCTGCACGTACTGGCCGTTGCGCAGACCCTGAGCGTGCTTTACGCGGCGCTCGACGGGCGTGTCGTGCACAGGTGCATGGGCTGCCCCACGATGGTCGAGCCAACCCTGATGCTCGAGGTTGAACGCATCGAGGCGCTCGGCCACCACGCGGCAGTGCGGGTTACCGCAGCCACGGGCCTCGCACATGTTGAGCTGCACGTCGTTGGTGATGGCACCGTGCTCGCCGCCGGCAGCGATATCGAAGTTTGCGGTGAACATGCCGGTGGTCATGTTGCACATCTCGGAACCCACGATATCCCACGGGCAGGTGTCGAGCTCCTTCTCCACGCGGTTCTCGGTGAACTGGATCACGCGGCCGGCCATATCCTCGGCTTCGTCACCGTAATCGCCCCAGATGGCTCCAATCCACGCAGCGCGCTTCACGAGCTCGGGGATGTTCCAATCGGTGTAGAACTGGTCGAGGTACTGGAAGAGCTCGTCCTCGCCACCCGCGCAGGCGGCGCAGTTCATCATGTTGGCGATCTCGGTGATAGCCTGAGTGCGATCCTCCCAGTCATCGTTCAGGACGCGCATCACCTGGAAGATGTTGGCCGAGAAAGCCGCGATCGACCTGAGGCAGTAGCTGTATGCCTCCTTCTCCGGGATGATCTTGCCGAACGCCGTCTCGACACCGCGATGGGTGTCCACGTGCTCAAGTAGTGCCATGTTCCCTCCCCTATCGTTCGCTGATGTGAATCGACAGAAACGTACACGTGCGATTGTGCGACAGGCCGCTCAGGGTGCGTAGCATCTCAGATATGGAAAAGGACAACCATCTACCCTACAATCTGCAGGGTGTGTAGTAGGATGCTTTCAGATGATTGATACACAGCTTGCAGAGGAGCCGTTCCCATGAAACTCAACGCGGATATCGTCTTCGATAACCTGCCGCCACAGTTCGATGCGCATATGGAGGGGCCGAAGGAGGAGCAGCTGCTCTTGGGGAGGCCGCAGCTCTACGAGGGCCTTGAGAAGCCCTTCAAAGCGGGCACCCTCACAATCGTACGGTCTGAGCGTCTGCCCCAGCGCGCCTATGCGGAGAAGGGCGCCGTCATCCTGTGCATCGGGTCTTCGCCACGGCTCAAGCGCTTTGCATCCAGCTGCTGCACCATCCAGATCGACGGGTCATGCGACTTCTACCAGCTCTTCAATACAGTGCAAGGCATCTTCGACGCCTACGATTCCTGGGAGCATGACCTGATCTCGATCATCGAGGAGGATGCGAGCATCCCACGCATGCTCACTGCAAGCGAGCGCATCCTCGACCGCGACCTGCTTGCCATCGACAGGGACTTCAAGGTTGTGGGAACCTCGGCGCACAGCTCCTTCAGCGTGTCGTATGCGGGAAGCGGCATGCCGGGGACGCAGAACCTCGAGATCGACTCCTTCGACAAGTACATCGGCTCCCGCGATCTGTCCATGGAGCAGCAGGAACCCTTCATGATCGAGCTTCTCGGATCATCGACGCTCAACTACAACCTCTACCTCGACGGCGAGTACGCGGGATGCCTGACTTTGCAGTATGCAACACGCGCGAACAGGCCGAGCGACGCCCCGCTGCTCAAGATGCTCGGAACGATGATCCTGCGCGCGATGAGGCGGCTCGCCACGCTCGAGGCGGACGACAAGGGCACCATGCGCAGGGCCGTGCAGGACCTGGTCGAGGGCTATCCCCTCGATTCCGTGGGAAGGAGCCTGTTCGAGAAAGCGGCTTCTCGCAGACGCTTCGTCTGCATGAGGCTCAAGCTCTCGAACCGCCTTGCCAACCTCCCCATCGGATACGTGCGCAACATGGCGGAGAGCGCGTTCCCCAAGAGCATCGCCTTCGAGCATCATCGCAATTCGGTTGTGGTCTTCATCGACCTCGATGAGCTCGATCAAAGCGTTCCCTACCCGCAGGCGATCCGCACCGCACTTGAGCCGTTCGTACGGTCGATGGGGATGAGCGCGGGGCTCTCAGACCCGGTCGAGAACCTGGTTCAGGCGCGCCTGTACTATCTGGAAGCCAACATCGCACTCGAGAACGGGCAGCTGTTCGCACCCGACGAACCCATCCATGCGTTCCAGGACCATATTCTCGAAGACATGGTCGTGAGCTCGATGGGCGAGCTGCCCCTCAAGATGCTGTGCCCGTCGGGATTCGTGAGCCTGATCGAGCACGATGCCGAGTCATCCACGAGCTATATCGAAACGCTCCGGTGCTTCCTCGGCAACAACATGAACGTCACCAAGACCGCCTCCGACCTCTACGTGCATCGCTCGACGCTGCTCGAACGGCTCTCCCGTATCCGCCGCGAGCTGGGCGTCGATCTCGACGTTCCCGATGTCCAGCTGAGGCTGCGGATACTCCTCAAAGCCATGGAGCTCCGCGGCCAGGAGTGACATCCCAAGTTCGGCCTATAACGGAAACAGCGCCCCATCTCGTATGATGGGGCGCTGCCATATTGCCGCGATTTCAGACCGACGAGGACCTACTCCTCGATGGCCTTGAGCTCGGCGTCGATGGCGTCGAGGTTGTCGGCGAGCTCCTTGGCCTGCGGGAAGCTGGCAAGCTTGCGCAGGGTGAGGCCCATAACCATCTTCATCTGGGGGTCGGTGGTGAAGCCAGGCGAATACTTCGACACGACTGCGGCAGCGCGCGGATCCTTGGCAAGCTTCTTGCACTTGTCGTCAACGGAAAAACCCATGGTGTCCTCCTCGTTCGTTACCTTGCACGTTCCGTGCAGCACATACTATCGCCCATGAAAGACGCTGCGGGCATCCCCCAACACGTCGCGGTAATCTTGCTCCGGCCCCTCAGAACAGACGGGTCGATCTTCCGGAAGGCATCATGGCAAAAGTTCCCGATACCAATTCGAAATCAATCTTCAACAATCTTCATGAGTTTCTAGGTTGAATTGATTCTTCGTTCTATTTAAATTGTTATATTAGTTCTTTTATCAAATCATAATTATTGGAGTCGATTATGACCATGAACTGCAACTTCGATCATTCTGATGCATCTCAAGAGGAGATGCAGAGCCAGGTGCTTGACACCGTAATTCTCACCGAAAAGGCGGTGCTCGTTGCCACCCAGCCGGTACGCGAGCTCTCACAGGGCGAGAACTGCGTTCTCATCTACCTCGATTCTCGCACTGAAGATGTCACGGCGGTCGAGATCGCCGATCGGGTCTCTCTCACCCGTCCCCGCATCACCCAGATCGTGAGCGATCTCGAGAACCGCGGCCTCGTGGTCCGCACCAAGGACACCGAGGATAAGCGCAAGGTCAATATCAGGATTTCCGACCAAGGACGAGATTTCGTGCAGAAGCAGCGCGAAGATGCCATCAAGAGCTTCGGTTCGTTCCTCGATAAGCTCGGAGATGATGCAGATGCCTTCATCCGCATCCTGCACAAGACGATCGAGTACTTCGAGGAGAAGTACAGCATCACTATCGAATGAGCTTAGATTCGATCACATAGATAGCGAAGGCCCGCTCGTCTGAGCGGGCCTTCTTCACTTCGGTTCGTTAGCAAGACGCTATACGAGATCGGCGAGCTGAGCCTTGAGCGTCGC
Source organism: uncultured Coriobacteriaceae bacterium (assembly GCA_902795065.1). Lineage (GTDB taxonomy): Bacteria > Actinomycetota > Coriobacteriia > Coriobacteriales > Atopobiaceae > RUG721. The sequence goes on along the minus strand of CADBJR010000001.1, from coordinate 32,268 downwards.
GACCGTTGTCGACAGCTCGGCCTGCTGGCCGCGCTTCTTCTCGATGATCTCGGGAGCCGCCTTGGCGACGAAGCCCTCGTTGGAGAGCGTGCGCTCGACGGCGGCGAGGTCCTTCTCGGCCTTGGCGAGCTCCTTGGCAAGGCGGGTGCCCTCGGCGGCGAGGTCGATGAACTCCCCCACCTTGACGAAGATCTCGAGCGTGCCGTCGACGACGGAGACCGATCCTTGCGGCTTCGCGAGGTCGGCGCCGAGCTCGAGTGCGCTCACACGGCCCACATTGGAGATAAAGGAGCGCTGGGCATCGAGCACGGCGGCGTCGGCCTCGGGCGCGCGGACGGCGACCTCGAGCTCGGTCTTGGGAGAGAGCCCGTAGCGGGCGCGGGTGGCGCGCACCGCAGAGACCACGCGGCGGGCGATGTCGAAGTCGTGCTCGGCGGTATCGTTGATGTAGGCCGCGAACGCCTCGGGGTCGGGCCACGTGGAGAGCATGAGGAACTCGCTCGAGTGGTCGTCGAGATCGGTCGCCGGCAGCGCCTCCCACACGCTCTCGGTGACGAAGGGCATGACGGGGTGCAGGAGCTTCATGCAGGTATCGAGCACGAAGACGAGGTTGCGCTGCACCTGGAGCTTCTCCTCGGGCGCACCGTGGAGCAGGCGGCCCTTGCAGAGCTCGATGTACCAGTCGCAGACCTCGTTCCAGAAGAAGCTCTGGATCTCGCGCGCATAGTCGCCGAAGTTGTAGGCGCGCAGCTGCTCGGTGCAGGAGGCCACGGCATGGGCCAGACGCGAGAACATCCAGGCGTCCTCGGGCGTCTCGGCCTTGGCGGCACCCTGGACGTACCCCTCGAGGTTCATCTGCACGAAGCGGCTCGCATTCCAGATCTTAGTGACGAAGGCACGGCTGGCCTCGGTGCGGGCGCTCGAGACGAGCTTGCCGTCCTTCATGACGGCGTCGAAGCGCACGTCCTGGTTGCCCGTCACGAGCGTGAGCAGGGCATGGCGCATGGCATCGGCGCCATACTTGTCCATCAGATCGAGCGGGTCGACGCCGTTGCCCTTGCTCTTGGACATGCGGCTGCCGTCCTTGGCGAGGATCGTCGCGTAGATGAAGACGTCATGGAACGGGATCTGGTCGGTGAAAAAGAGCGAGCTCATGATCATGCGGGCGACCCACAGCGCGATGATGTCGCGCGCGGTGACGAGCACGGTGGTGGGATGATGTCCTTCCATCTGCTCGGGATGATCGGGCCAGCCCTGCGTGGCGAAGGTCCAGAGCTGCGAGGAGAACCAGGTGTCGAGCACGTCCTCGTCCTGGCGAACCTTGGCGCCGCAATGCGGGCAGGTGTCGATATCCTCCATGGAGGCGTCCATCCAGCCGCACTCGTCGCAGTAGAACACCGGAATACGGTGGCCCCACCACAGCTGGCGGGAGATGCACCAGTCCTTGAGGTTGTCCATCCAGGTGAGGTAGGTGTCGGTCCAACGCGCGGGATGGAAGGTGACCTCGCCGGACTTGACGACCTCGACGGCACGCTTCTTGAGCTTGTCGACGGCGACGAACCACTGCTCGGAGAGCCAGGGCTCGAGCGTGGAGTCGCAGCGGTAGCAGTGCATGACGGAGTGGGCGTGCTCGTCGATCTCGCCGAGCAGGCCGTGCTCGTCGAACCACTTCACGACGGCTGCGCGGCACTCGTCGCGGTCCATGCCGGAGAACTCGCCATAGCCGTCGACCACGACGGCATGCTCGTCGAAGATGTTGATCTGCGGCAGGTTGTGGGTCTGTCCCATGGCGAAGTCGTTGGGGTCGTGTGCGGGCGTGACCTTGACGAAGCCCGTGCCGAATCCGGCATCGACGTGCCAATCGGAGAAGATGGGGATCTCGCGGTTGACGATGGGCAGCATGACGGTCTTGCCCACGAACTTTGCCTTGTCGGGATCCTGCGGGGAGACCGCGATGCCCGTGTCGCCGAGCATGGTTTCGGGACGCGTGGTGGCGACCTCGATGTAGGTCACGCCGTCAACCGGCTCGGTGAGCGGGTAGCGCAGGTGCCAGAGGTGACCCGTCTCGTCGTGGTACTCGGCCTCGTCGTCGGAAATCGCGGTGCAGCAGCTAGGACACCAGTTGACGATGCGCTTGCCGCGGTAGATCAGGCCGTCGTGGTACCAGTCGCAGAAGACCTTGCGCACGGCCTTGGCGTACTCGGGGCTCATGGTGAATTTCTCGTCGTCGAAGTCGATGGAGCAGCCCATGCGCTTGATCTGCTCGACGATGATGCCGCCGTACTCGCGGCGCCAGTCCTGGCAGGCCTCGAGGAACTTCTCGCGGCCGATCTCGAGGCGCGAGATGCCCTCGCTCTTGAGCTTCTTGTCGACCTTGGTCTGCGTGGCGATGCCCGCATGGTCGGTGCCGAGGATCCAGCGCGTGGAATAGCCGCGCATGCGCATGTAGCGCACGAAGGTATCCTGGATGGTATCGTCCATGGCATGGCCCATATGCAGAACGCCGGTCACGTTGGGCGGCGGGATGACGACGGTGCAGTCGCCGACGCCCTTGGAGCGCTGGTAGGCTCCGGCGTTCATCCAACGGTCGACAAGCTCGGCCTCGAAGATCTCGGGGTCGTAGGTCTTGGGCATCTCTTCCACGCTATGCTCCTTGCGTCAGTGAAATATGCAACTTGATAAGGATACCACCCAATCGGGATGCTACAGTTATGGGCGCGAAGTCTCACGAAAAAGGTAAGGTAACGGCATGCTTCTCGCTCTGCTCTCGCTCTTCATCATCTTCGGGATCATCAGGCTTATTATCAGCGCCGTGCGCGAGTTCATGGCATGGCTCGGACGCGGGAAGACGGTTCACGAGCTTGCCGAGAACAGCAGCGGTCTTATCGAGGAGGAGTACGCGGAGGACATCCGCCTCTATGTGCAGGCGCTCGATGAGCAGCGCTCGCTCAAGCACCTCGGCAAGGAGATCGCAGGGGAGGCTCCACGGCTCACGGCCGAGCAGCGGCGCGCGCTCAGGAAGGCATCCTATAAGGCGCGTCGCGAGTACCTCGATTACATCAAGCTCGGGTGGTTCCAGATCGTGGTGATCTTCCTCGTGGCCAGCGTGCTCGGCCTCATCATCGAGGAGATCTGGATGTTCATCACCGAGGGTCTCACGCAGAGCCGCGTAGGCCTCGTGTGGGGTCCGTATTCCCCCATCTACGGGTTCGGGGCCGTCCTGCTCACGATTGTCTGCTGGAAGCTGCGTGAGCGCGGCGCCAAGGCCTGGCAGATCTTCGTCGTGGGCATGATCGTGGGCGGATTGCTCGAGCAGATCACCGGCTGGGGCATGGAGACGTTCCTCGGAGCGGTTTCGTGGGATTACACCGGTGTTCCCGGCGCCATCACCAAATGGGTCGCATGGCCCTTCCTCTTCTTCTGGGGAGGGCTTGGACTGGTGTGGTCCAAGGCGATCATGCCGGAGCTTCTCTACCACATTGGAAACCCCACCACGGTGCGCCAGGTGACATTCGTGTGGCTGCTCGCGCTCTACCTGGCGGCGGATATCTTCATGACGGTCGCCTGCTTCGGCCGCATGGCCGCACGAGACGCGGGCATCGAGCCCCAAAACAGCTTCGAGGAGTGGGTGGACGAGAACTATACCGACCAGTTCATCGCCGCACGATTCGAGAACATGGCCATCAACGGCACGGAATGAGGTGCGGACGCCGACGCACACAACCTGTCGATTGGCAAAGAGCGCCGGATTGCACCGGCGCTCCACGGATTGAAAGCATCTCTGAGTTCTGCGGTTCCCGCTACCTGATCTTGGCAAGAGCCAGGAACACCCCCGCCACAAGCAGGCTTGCACCGCCGAGCAAGAACATCATCGACAGATTGGTTCCCGCAATCGCCGCGAAGACATAGCTGGGAAGGAGGATGGCGCCGAGAACCTGCACGGTGGTGAGCATTCCACCGGCCGTTCCCGCATATACAGGCCCAACCTCCTCGAACTGCACTGGAAGCGAGAAGCACAAAGGGATGAGGCCGCCGACGAAGTTACCGGCAAGGAACATGCAGATGGCTACGACGACCGCGTTCCCAGGCATCCACGCAAACGCCACGCCGATCGCTGCAAGCACGGCGTAGGCCAGCAGGACGGGCTTCTGCCGTCCGCCCGTCACGCCCACGAGGACGGGGGCGGTGAAGCATCCGGCCAGGTTGCCGAGCGTGTAGAGCGAGGTGATGATGCCGGCCATGGCGGCGTCGATGCCCTTCTCGGCAAGGATGGTGGGGGCGAAGGAGCCCATGACCACGTTTCCTCCCAGGATGAAAGCGAGCGCCAAAGCAATCATCCAGGTGTTCCGCGACGCCAGGACAACCTTCAGGCAGTCCCCTATCGAAGGGCCGTGCTCCGCCTGCGAGGACGATTCCCCGTCGGGGTTCTTGAGGACTACGAACCAGAGCACGGTACCCACCAACGAGATGATTGCCGATACCGTAAATGCGGGGGCGATGTCGCCGAATGCGGCGCTCGTGGCCAGCGCAACGGTCATCGCGAGGGTCGAGGCGGCCATGAAGATGCCCATCTTCGAACCCACGCCCTCCGGTCCGTAGTAGCCCGCGAGGATCTTGGCTGCACCGGAGTTGATGAAGCACGCGGCGAAGCCCGTGAGGGCCGTGCCGACGAGGAGCACCTCGAAGCTTCCCGCCATGATGCGGATCGCGCAGCCGAGCGTCGTGACCGCCATGCCGATGCCCACCACCTGCTTGGCGCCGAACTTGTCGATGAGGATTCCCGCAACAAGCGCAAGGAAGATCGCGGGGATCATCGGCGAGGAGAACAGAAGGGAGAACTGCCCCGGCTCGATCCCGAAGCGCTCCATGATGACGGAGCCGAAGTGAGATGCCTGATACTGGGCAAAGTTTGGGATGAAGTTGGCTAGACACGCCACGGCAAGCGCCGTGGAAGCCCCTGCAAGGGGATATGAAGTCTCGTCGCGCATGGCGGCACTGCCTTTCTTCCAAAGGAGTCTGATAGGGCTGCTGGTTTGTCGGTTGGGATGAGGCGGGCGGGAAAGATCCCACCCGCCCCTAGGGCATCAGATATCGCCGCGGGGAACCTTCGAGAGGTCGTAGTCCCGATTGTCGGGAGCATCGATGAGCGGGAACTTCCTGACGGTCACATGAACGTCCTTCATGCGATGGCCGTAGTCTCCCCAACGGATGACGAGCCTGTTGCCGTCGAAAGCCTGGTCGATGTCGATCGCGCACTGGGAGACGGTCTGGTGGTACCAGGAGCTGTAAAGCGGTGCAGAGGCATAGCCGACCTCCTTGCCGTCCTCGGTGAGGACGTAGTCCTGGTGGCCGCCGGATGGCTGCAGCTCGGAAGCGGGAATCTCCAGATACTTGTAGGGCTCGCCCTCCTCCCAGAGGGAGCGGTAGATGTCGACGAGGTCGTCAACGTCCCACACGAGACTCATGATCGTCCTCTTGGGGTCGGCCTTCTCCGCCTCGAGCGCAGCCCTTCCCGGGAAGTCGTGGTTGAACTTGGCCATCCACAGCCAGTCAACCTCGCCCGGGGTACGATAGCGCGCCCGCCTGTTATCGGGCTCCACCGAGCCGGAGGGCTTGTAGGGCAGGAGTGACTCCTCCCTGAAGGCCTTGTCTTCGAAGAGCGCCGTATCGAACGAGCAGGTGATCTGCGGGAACCCGCCGAAGGTGTGGTTGACGGGATAGGTCCTCCACCCCATGCGGACCAGACCGTGCGGCCTGCCCGTCTCGAGCGCGGCAGCGTAGACCGCGGGACCCTCTTCGATGGGTCCGCGGAGCTCGTAGGCAAGCGTGCCCGTCATGCCGATACGGCAGAGCTCCGTGGTGATGCCCAGGCCGGGCACCTCGAGCATCCTCGTTCCGAGGAACGGTAGGTCGTGAAGGTTGACCTTGAGAAGGCTCTCGAGAACGGTGAGGGAGGTCGGGCCGGAGAACTGCAGGATGTAGACGTTCGATACGTCCACCTTCACATCGTAGCCTCCCGCCTCGATCTTCTGGAAAAACGGTACGGGGATACCCGCCGTGGTGCGGAATACATCCTCGGCATCGCGCATATAGAGCGCGTGGGTGAGGATGAGGCCGTCCTCATTGCAGATGACGATGTGCTTACATTTCCCGATCTTCCAGGTGTAGACGTCGTTGATGGCGAGATCGGACAGCAGCCTCTGGGCATCGGGGCCCGAGAGCACGAACTGGGCACCGGAGATGCCGGTGTGGATGTAGCATGTCTCGAACCAGCTCCTGCCCTCCTTGTACCAGCCATCGCCGTCCCATGCCGCGATGGCGCCGGTCCTATGGACATAGGTGACGAGGTCGTTGGCCTGGGCCTCTGCGGTGACCTCACCGAAGCCGACCTGATTGACCGATTCTGCGTTCATTGCAACCTCCCTAAATAAGACGTGTGCTGTGTTATCGGCTAAACGCGGCTCTTGGTCGACTCGTACCAGCCGCTCCAATCGCCCTTGCCGGCAGCCTGCGCCTCGACCATGCGTCCCTCTCCGAGCACGGGAACCTCGGCAACATCGAGCTCCTCGTTGCGCACCAGATCGGTGTTGTAGGGATGGCGGGCGACGGTGGCGCGGATCTCCATCTGATCGGTTCCGGGGGTACCCCAGAGAACCGTCAGCTCACGGCCCTCCTGGATGACAGACGGATCGACAAACGCCAACGAGATCATGCGCCCGTAGTTGTAGGAGATGATACGGCCGGTGGCGATGCCCACCTGGTTGCCGTCCTCGTCCAGAACCTTCTGGGCGATATACTCGAAGCAGCCGTTGGCGAGGTTGTAGACGAACCTGATATCGGAGGGATCGGTGATGTCCTCGACGTTGGAACCGGGCTGGAGCATGGCGGCGAACACCTTGCCCACATCCTCGGAGTTCCACTCGAGAACGCAGCAGTCACGGCGCGGGGTCTCGCCCGAGGCGATCTTCTCGAGAGCCGCTTTTCCGATGAAGTCGTGGTTGAACTTGACAAGGAAGCCCATGCCGGTGTCGTACGGCGTCACGAAGCGGCTCTCGAGGTCATCACCGACCGAGCCGTGTAACGCCCTGTTGATGTTGTTGTTCGAAAGGGCGGGATTCGCATAGCACCACTCGGTGAGTCCATCCCAGCTCTCGAACCACGGCAGCGGATAGTGGATGTTGATGTTGGGGAAGCCGCACTCGGTGTGGTTGAAGAGCGTGTAAGTATACTGGCCCTGTTTCTTGGCACCGAACTTCTTGCCGCTCTCCCAAACGCGGTTGTAGATCTCGACGTAGTCGCACATGGGGCCGTGGATCTCGTAGGCGAGGTTACCCGTCATGCCGATGCGGATGACGCGCACCTGCATGCCGTCGACATCTTGGATGCGATGCTTGGCGAACTTTATTTCGTGAAGATCGGCCTGGAAGGCATCCTCAAGGATCTCGAGCGATTTCTCGCCCTGGATCTGGATGAAGTACTCCTTCATGCTCATATCCTCGCCGTGCACATCGAGATCAGAGTTCTCGCACAGCCACTGGATGGGCGGGTTGAGCCAGTAGGTGCGGTAGCGGTCCTCGGCAATGCGGATGACAATGCCATCGGTGAGGATCTGGCCATTATCGTTACAGATGACGGCATGGCGGAGCCCAGTGAACTTGAGGTTGGTGAAGTCGTTTACACAGATCGACTGCAGGAAGTCGAGTGCCTGCGGGCCATAAACATCGTAGACGGGAGAGGACATGAGCACGGTGCCGATCCATGCGGAAGTGCGGTAGATGGCCGACTCATCGCGAACGCCATCATACTCGAAGGGGATGGTGATTCCCGGGACCGGTTGCATGAGGAGATTTGCATCTGCGATTGCGGGATCGATGAACTGCTGGTTCGACATCTCAATCATCCTTTCATGTTCATATCTGTGCGATTTAGCCAACCGATAATCGACTTGATTGACCCTCTTGTTCTGATGGTAAGGAGGTAGAGGCGAGGAGCCTATGGCGTTTTGGTGTAGTGTTATCTCCAATATTCGTCGTTTTGGATGATTGGATGCCCATGCATATCTCCTTGCATATCCTTGCGGAAGAGCTGGCTGTCCTGAACATGGACGTTCTCTCCTGTGAGAGACGGCGCGGCATCGCTACCTTTTCGCGGATGGAGGCAGAACCCAGAGATAACGTGCTCTACGTGGCGACCCCCGCCGAGGTTGCGCAGGTGGAGGTCCTTCCAAGGCATCTCGCGCTGGTCTGCAACATGGGGAGCAGGGATATCGAGGTCCTTGCAGGTGTGCCGAACCTCGCGGTCATCGAAACCGACGAGAGCATCGATGCGGCCATCGGTGCGTTCGGCGAGGCATTCATGGGCATCTCTAATTGGGATTCGCGGATGCTCGAGGCAATTGCAGCGCAGCACGAAATCGATTCGGTTCTCGCCATCGCATCGGAACGTCTCCACAATCCCATAGCGCTCTTCGACTCGAAGCAGGCACTTCTATCATATGTCGGAGAGCTGAGCCCCAACTCCGAAGGGACCATCTGGGAAGAGGTGCTTCACAACCGATATGCACCCATCGAGTTCTACAGCGCTTCAGAGCGCGCCGAACTGATGCGTCTCTCTCGCCAGGATTGGCCGTTCCGCATGAGGCCTGCGAAAAATCCAGACAGGGAGAATCTCTCGCGGATCATCCGCGTGAATGGGACCTCCATCGCATCTGTCGGGCTCGTCGATGTGAACGAGACCTTCACCGAAGGGCAGGTTGCCCTCGTCGATCTCGTCTGTGATCGGCTTCAGATGGCTCTGTCGATGCGCCTCGGAAGCAGGCCGTCAAGGGACGATTCCTCGTTTCTGCTGAGGAGCATCCTTAACGGCAACAAGGCTGACAAAGGCGTTGTGGCCTATCACCTCTCGCTTCTGGGCTGGCGCCAAGCGGAAGGTTTCAGGCTCATCGCTTGCCGCTTGCCAGAGTCCGAAAGCGGTACGCTCGCCGATAACTCTATGACGAAACGCATTGCCAACATCTCTGCGCATTCGATGACGCTCTCGTTCGAAGGCTGCATCATCTCGATGCTTCCGTGCGGTTATTCGCAGGAGCTGGAGAAGGTTGTAAGTTCCGCTACATCGATGGGGCTCGCATGCGCCGCAAGCGAGCAATTCGCCGATATCGCAGACGCACGCATCGCCTACGATCAATGCCTCTTCATCTTGGACAATCAGCAGGGAGCGGGGCCACAGCCGCTGCCAGACGTCCTCGAGGGCTCCCCCGTCTCCGCAATTGCAGGAGCGTTGAACCCGCGGATCTTCTGCGACGAAACAATCTATGGGCTCTGTGCGTACGGTTACAACGGAGATGCGGCCAGGGGCAAGGCGCTCGTAAGAGAACTGTACGTCTATCTCCTACGCGGATGCAACTCCCATAAGGCGGCACGCGAGCTGTTCCTGCATAGGAACACGCTCGTCTACCACATCGAGCTGCTGGAGAAGCTCATGGGCGTCAAACTCGACGAGCTGAGCACATCGCAGACGTTGTATCTTGTTACATCATGCCTCATCGCCTTGGCCGAGAAGCGCTAAAGTAGTGCCATGGAAACTGCGACCGACAGATTGAAGCTCATCCTGGGCGAGCAGGGCCTCGCCAAGCTCGAGAACGCCACCGTCATGGTGCTTGGCCTCGGCGGCGTGGGCTCATCGTGCGCCGAAGCGCTCGCACGCGGCGGCGTGGGCCATCTCGTGCTGGTGGACCGCGACGTCGTGGCTCCCAGCAACATCAACCGCCAGGCGCTGGCATTCCACAGCACGATCGGCAAGCCCAAGGCCGAGGTCATGGCGGCCATGGTAGCCGACATCAACCCGAACTGCAGGATCGACGCGATCCAGGCCTTCATCGATAAGGATTGCATCCCGGAGCAGCTGGGCGCGCTCCCCCGCCCCGACTACATCGTCGACGCCATCGACACGATCGCCCAGAAGCTTGCCATCGCAGCATGGTGCCAGGATGAGGGCATCGCGCTCGTCTCGGCCATGGGTGGCGCCAACAAGCTCAATCCCACGCGCCTGCGCTTCTCTCGCATCGAGAAGACGGAGATCGACCCCATCGCACGCGTCATGCGCAAGGAGTGCCGCAAGCGGGGAATCAAGAACCTCACCGTGCTCTGGAGCGACGAGCAGCCGCTCGAGGCGGAGGGCAAGCGCGATAAGATCGACGAGAAGGGCTTCGTGCTCGAAGGCGAGTCGATCCTCGGCACCATGAGCTATTTCCCGCCCATCATGGGCCAGATGCTGGCGAGCAAGGTCATCCGCGACATCGTGGGGCTCGGCGCATGATCTCCCATGCCGACCTGCACATCCATCTCGACCAATTCGACGACCCCGTGGCAACCGCGCGCGCAGCCGAGGAGTCGCGAACCGCGCTGCTGTGCGCCACGACCACGCCCGCGGGATATCTGGAGGCTCGAAAAGCGCTTTCCGACTGTTCCAACGTGCGCGTGGCCGCAGGCCTCCATCCCTGGTGGCTCGACGGGCGCTGCGGGGAGGAAGATATCGCGCTGCTGCTCTCCCTCATCCCCGGCGAGCGCTATATCGGCGAGATCGGCCTCGACTTCATGGAGAAGCATGCCTCCCGCGATACCTGGGAGCTGCAGGAGGAGACGTTCAGACGCATCTGCTCCGCAGCCGCGGAGTCATCGGATCCCGGAATGCCCAAGGTGCTGACCGTCCATTCGGTGCGCGCCTCCCGGACGGTGCTCGAGATCCTCCGCGCCACCGGCTGCCTGGAGAGGTGCATCTGCATCCTCCATTGGTTCAGCGACTCGGCGGTCCTTCTTTGGGATGCGATCCATGCGGGCTGCTGGTTCTCGTTGGGAGAGCGGTCGCTCCGCACGGGAAAGGGCCGCGAGTACATCAAGCTCGTCCCGCGCAACCGCCTGCTCCTCGAGACCGACATGCCCTGGCCGGGCGATGCCGAGCGCGGATTCGCCGCGATCCAGGAGTCGATCTCGCACGCAGAGGAGGCGGCTGGCGCCGTGCTCGGTTGCGATTCTGACAGAATCGCCGAGCTGACAAGCCTGAACGCACGCAATGTGCTGTCTTTGTGACGCCTTGAATCGCTTCCGCATCCTATGGGTATAGAGTACAGGACGGCCTCGATGCGCCGGTACAACCGAAAGAAGCATCTGCTATGCCCTACAGCAATACCAGCATGAACGGCCGGATCCCCAACGTACTGCTCGCCGGATCGGAGGAAGGCCTCCAGCTCACCCTCGACGATGTGGTGACGGTGTTCGCCTGCAGCGAGAACTTCGTCCCCTACCTCTCCGTCGCCCTCGAATCGCTCGTCGAGAACACGTCGCCCGACAGGCGCTACGACATCGTGGTACTCACGCGCGATATCTCGCCTTCGAGCATGCTCACCCTGTCGCATCAATGCAACCGCGACAACATCGGCATCGGATTCCTCGACGTTGAGGCCGCGATCGGCAACCGCAAGCTCCCCCACTACGGTCATTTCCGCCTCGAGACGTACTTCCGCCTGCTCGCGCCGTCGCTGCTGCCGAGCGTGAAGAAGGCCGTCTACCTCGATTCCGACCTCGTGGTGCTCGACGATATCGCGAAGCTCTGGGATACCGACGTCGAGGGCAAGCTCCTCGCCGCGACACGCGACGCCGACACGATCGGGCAGATCGACGGCTACGATCAGGGCGTCGGCCCGTATCTCGCCCACGACCTCGGCCTCACCGATCCGCACGGCTATTTCCAGGCAGGCGTGCTCGTGATGAACCTCGAGGAGTTCCGCCGACGCACCACCCCCGAGGAGCTGCTCGGGCTGGCAACGCAGCGCGTATGGCGCTGGCTCGACCAGGACGTGCTCAACAAGGTCGCCGACGGCGACTACGTGCGCATCGACATGAGCTGGAACTACCTGTACGACTGGTGCGGCATCCGCCGCAGCTCCATCGTCGCCCAGGCACCGCAGGACTTCCGCGACGAATACGAGGAGGCGCGCAAGCATCCGCGCATCGTGCACTATGCCGGCCCCGACGACCGCCCATGGCTCTACCCCCAGTGCGACCTTGCCGGCTACTTCTGGGACTATGCGTGCCGCTGCCCCTATCTGGGAACGCTCCGATCGCGACTCGAGGAGTCCCTCACCAGGCCGCTCGAGATCGCTGGCCGCACGAAGACCGCGCTGGCGCTGCATGTGGGCATGCCCCTCTTCGACACGCTGTTCCCGCCGAGGAGCGCGCGCAGGACCTATACCATCGGCGCCTTCATGCGCATGGGCGGCAGTCTGAGATAGGATGCCCCATCATACGGGCGATGAAGCGCAATTAGAAAAGAACCGCGGCACGTGCGAACGTACCGCGGTTCTGCGTTGGGAGCCTATGCGACGTACTACTTGCGGATGATCGTGGGATCGGCCTCGCCACGCACGCAAGCGGGCGTGATGACGACCTTCTGGATGGAGAGGTCATCGGGCATATCGAACATGATGCCCTGGAGAACCTGCTCCATGATAGCACGCAAACCTCGAGCGCCGGTTCCGCGCTCGAGGGCGAGCTTGGCGACCTCGCGCAGCGCGTCGTCGGCGAACTCGAGCTCGACGCCCTCGATCGCGAACATCTTGCGGTACTGCTTCACCAGGGCGTTGCGCGGCGTGACGAGGATATCCACGAGGTCGTCCTCGGAGAGCTCGCGCGTGGCGGTGATCACGGGAATGCGTCCGAGCAGCTCGGGGATCATGCCGAACTTGTGCAGATCCTGGGGCATGACCTGGGCCATGAGCTCGTCCTCGCGCTCAGCCATGTTCTTGCCCACCTCGGCGGCGAAGCCGATGCCCTTCTTGCCGATGCGGTCGGCCACGATCTTGTCGAGGCCCACGAACGCACCGCCGCAGATGAACAGGATGTTGGTGGTGTCGATGTGGATGAGCTCCTGCTGGGGATGCTTGCGCCCACCCTGCGGGGGAACGCTCGCCTCGGTGCCCTCGAGGATCTTGAGGAGCGCCTGCTGGACTCCCTCACCCGACACGTCGCGCGTGATCGAGAGGTTCTCCGCCTTGCGCGCGATCTTGTCGATCTCGTCGATGTAGACGATGCCGATCTCGGCGCGCGGCACATCGCCGTCGGCAGCGGTGATGAGCTTGAGCAGGATGTTCTCTACATCCTCGCCCACGTAGCCGGCCTCGGTGAGGGTCGTGGCATCGGCGATGGCGAACGGCACCTCGAGGAAGCGCGCGAGCGTCTGCGCGAGCAGCGTCTTGCCCGTGCCGGTGGGGCCGAGCAGCAGGATGTTGCTCTTGGCGAGCTCGACCTCCTCCTCGTCCTCGGGCGTCTCGTCGCCGGTGGAGATGATGCGACGGTAATGGTTGTAGACGGCCACGCTCATCGCGCGCTTGGCAGCCTCCTGCCCCATCACGTACTGCGACAGCTCGTCGTAGATCTCATGGGGCGTGGGGAGGTGCTTGAGCTCGACGTCGGCGGCGGGCTCCTCATCATAGTCGAGCGCATAGGGCGTGCCCGAGAGCATCTCGGCTGCGGTCGAGATGCACTCGTCGCAGATGCAGATGCCGTTGGGTCCCTGGATGAGCTTGTCGACCTGGCTGCGGCTCTTACCGCAGAAGGCGCAGTGCATCTCGTGCGGTCCGCCCTTGATATCGTCGTTGTTCGCCATGGGCAGCGTGCTCCAGACTACTCGGCCTGCTCGGTGCGGGACGTGATAACGCGGTCGACGAGACCGTATTCGAGCGCCTCGTTCGCACGCAGGTAGTTGTCGCGCTCGGTGTCGGCGTTGACCTTCTCGATAGGCTGGCCGGTCGCCTCGGAGAGGATCTCGTTGAGGCGCTGGCGGATCCACTTGGTCTCGTCGGCGACGATCTGGATGTCGGTCTGCTGGCCCTCGACGCCGGAGCTCGGCTGGTGGATGAGGACCATCGAATTGGGCAGGCACAGGCGCTTGCCCTTGGCGCCGCTGGCAAGCAGCACCGCGGCCATGGAAGCGGCCATGCCCACGCAGATGGTCGAGACCTCGGGCTTGATGAAGTTCATCGTGTCGAGGATGCCGAGACCCGCATAGACCTCGCCGCCGGGCGAGTCGATGTAGAGCGAGATGTCCTTGTCGGGATCCTGGCTCTCAAGATGCAGGAGCTGGGCGATCACGAGGTTGGCGCTCTCGCGGGTGATCGGCTCCCCGAGGAAGACGATGCGGTCGTTCAGAAGACGGGAATAGATGTCGTAGCTGCGCTCGCCGCGCGGGGTCTGCTCGATGACGTACGGGATGAGCGGGATGTTGGTCGGGTTGATCATGCGGGTCCTCCTTCTACTCCCTTAATCGATACCCCGGGCAAGGATACATCTTACCCGGGGCACTCAGGACGATCAGAGCGGGACGCCCAGCCTACTCGGCGGGAGCCTCCTCGACCTCGGCAGGAGCCTCGGCAGGCGCCTCCTCGGCCTTCTTCTTGGTGGTCTTCTTAGCAGCCTTCTTCTTGGCAGGCTTCTTCTCGGCGGCGAGGCGCTCGGCGACCTCGTCGACGGTCTCCACAATCGCGTTCTCGACGAGCCACGCGAGGGCCTTGGTGCGCTTGATGGACTCGCGGATGGCCGGGATGCGGCCGTCGCCGGTCCACTCGGCGATGGCGGCGTCGACATCGCCCACGTTGGCCTTCTCGAACTCGGCGCGGACCTCGTCGGCATCGACGGTCAGGCCGAGGTGCTTGGCGAGCGCGTCGAGGGCGAGCGACTGGCGGGCGCGGTCTGCGGCCTGCGTGCACAGGTCCTCGAGGAAGGAGCCCATGTCGATGCCGCGGGCACCGAGGTAGGTGTCGAGCGTGAGGCCCTGGCGCTGCAGCGTGTTGAGGAACTCGCTGGCGAGCTCCTGGAAGATCTGGTTCTGGTAGTTCTCGGGAATCTCCTCGAGGTCGAGCTGCTTGCCGACAGCCTCGACGAGACGGTCCTCCTTGAGGCCGGGCAGCGTGCGGGCCTTGTCGGCCTCGATCTCGCCCTTGACGGCGTCGCGGAGCTCGGAGACGGTGTCGAAGCCGAAGCTCTTCTTGGCAAGCTCGTCATCGAGCTCGGGCTTGACGGCCTTCATGATGGAGTTGAGGGTGACGGTGAGCTTGACGGTGGTGTCGCCGTCGGCCCACTCGACGTCCTTGGACTCGCCGGCCTTCATGCCGGTGAGAGCTGCGGACATAGCCTCGGGAAGAGCAGCGCCGTCGAGGTTGATCATGCGGTTCTGGCCCGCGAAGCGCTCGCCGTTCTCGACGTTCTCGATGTTGACGGAGACGATGTCGCCAGCCTTGACGCCGCGCTTGAGCTTGGCATCCTCATAGGTGGTCTGATAGGCGAGCAGCTGGTCGAGCTGCAGGTCGATCTCGGCATCGGTCGCCTCGGCGGGAGGCATGGTGATGGAGGGCGCGTCATAGGAGGTGAGGCCGGCGTCCGGGCGGACGTCCATGTGGCACTCGACCACGTAATCGGTGCCGGCGGCGAGCAGCTCGGGCTCGGCGGGATACTCGATGCGGCCGATGGGGACGATATCGAGCTCGTTGAGGATCATGGGCTCGATATCGTTGAGGACATCGTTGGTGGCCTGGCCGAGGACGGCCTGCTTGCCGATGATGCCGTCGATGATGGGACGGGGGACGTGACCGCGACGGAAGCCCTGGAACTGGTACTTATGGGCGATGTCCTTATAGGTCTTGGCAATAGCTGCATCTACGTCCGCGGCAGCAACGGTGACCTCCGCGGTCAGGACGCCATCCTTGGGCTCCTGGGGTTTGACGGTGATGTTCAACGCGTCCTCCATATGTCTCAAAACCAGGCGATCGACTCGCCATCCTTACCGAATGCGTACATGCGGCTCTCTGGTGCGGGCGAAAGGACTCGAACCTTCACGGGCACGCCCACTGGAACCTAAATCCAGCGTGTCTACCAATTCCACCACGCCCGCAGATGAAACGCACAGCTTATGAATGATAGCAAAGATGCCTGCGGTTTTCCCTGCACGTGGGCAAATTATCACGATTTACGATAATAGCCGCACAAGCGCGGCGGGAGGCTCGCCCGCCGTCGGATCATCCTGCGGGATCGAGGCGCGTGGTACGATACCGTCAGTCGGCTACCCGTACGTCTAAGGAGCATCTTCCATGAGGGGTTTCGGTTCGCGCAAGGTCGTCATCATCGGATGCGGTCGTGTGGGAAGCCATGCCGCCCTCTCGCTCATGTTCAACCAGCTCGTCGATGAGATCGTGCTGCTCGATGTCGACGAGGACGTCGCCTACGCCGAGATGATGGACCTCAAGGATTGGTCGAGCGCGCTGAGCGTCCATGTCAAGGTCCGTACGGGAGACTATTCCGATTGCTCCGACGCCCAGTTCGTCATCATGACCGCGGGAAGGCACCGCAAGCCCGGCGAGAGCCGTCTCGATATGCTGCAGGGCACCTTCGCGATTTTGAAGACCATCGTCGACCCGCTGCGCGAAAGCGGCTTCCACGGCATCCTCATCTCCGTGTCGAATCCTGCCGACGTGGTCGCGGAGTACCTCTACCACGAGCTCAACCTCCCCCGCAACCACTGCTTCGGAACGGGAACCGCGCTCGATACCTTCCGCCTGCGCCGCGCCATCGGCAACCTCATCGGCGTCGAGCGCAACCAGGTGCAGGCCGTGGTCATGGGCGAGCACGGGGACTCTTCGTTCATCCCCACGAGCCATGTCTACTTCGGCGGCATCCCCCTCGAGGAATACACCCGCATGTTCCCCCAAAAGGCGCAGAAGCTCGATTTCGACGTCATCGGCCAGACCGTGCGGAAGGCGGGAGCCGCCATCATCAAGGGCAAGGGCGCGACGGAGTTCGGCATCGGCGGAACGGTCGCCGCGATCGTCGCCGCCATCCTGCATAACGAGAAGCGCATCATCCCGCTTTCGGCGCATCTCGACGGCGAGTACGGCGAGCATGATGTCTCGGTTGGCGTCCCCTGCCTCGTCGGCGGCGAGGGCATCGAGCAGATCTACGAGCTCGAGCTCCACGACCATGAGCTCGAGGCGCTGCACAACTCGTGCGAGATCATCCGCAGCAGC
This sequence comes from uncultured Coriobacteriaceae bacterium, assembly GCA_902795065.1. Lineage (GTDB taxonomy): Bacteria > Actinomycetota > Coriobacteriia > Coriobacteriales > Atopobiaceae > RUG721. The sequence continues at coordinate 15,197 of CADBJR010000001.1, read as the reverse complement.
CTCTCCGAGATCAGATAGCGGGAGCCATGTAGCGCTCAGCGCTCGCGAACTCCCCCGTAGCTGAACCTCGGGTCGAAGTCGAGGGGCTCGCGCTCCTCGCCCAGATGGTAGGCATCGCGGTTGGTGTCCCACGGGAAGGGAAGCAGCTTCTCGGGATAGATGTCGGCCATGAACGCATAGCCCTCGGGATCGTATCCGCGCAGCTCATCGCGCATATTGACCGGACCCCTGATGCCGTCCCACTCGCCGTTGATGCCCTCTGCCTGCGCGTTGAACCAGATGCTCGAAAGCGTTGCGAAGTACTCCGAGAAGTCGAGGATGCCGTAGGTGCTGGGCCAGAGACCATGCTCGACGGCGTTGCGGTACGTCCACCGCACACGGTCGGCGAAGGTCCGATCAACGAGATAATCCATGCCTGCCTGGTGGATCGAATGGGCGAACTCGTGGACGAAGACCAGCTCGTTGTGATAGCGCGTCGTGTAGCGACCGGAGAGCAGGCGGATGACGTTGGCCTCGGCAACGCTTGCGAACGGGTTGTCGTGGTCTCCTCCCAGTCCGGGAACGTCGCGCTGCGAGAGCAGGTAGCCCATGCGATGCTCGGGCACGTCGTAGGCGTCGAGCCCCAAGGCGAATACCATGCACTCCGCACCTATCGAGCGGAGATGCTCGGCCACCTCGGGAAGGCGCTCGAGCATGATGTCGACGATGTCGCGGACGATCTCGAGCGCAAGCGGCTGCACCTCCGACGAGGCCTTGACCACGATGCCGTCCCGTGAGGAGAGGAACTGCGTATAGTACGGCTCGTAGACCGGCACCGCGACGATGCCCGAGGCGCTTCTCCCCCACAGGTCGCAAACGTCTCCCGTCACGTGGACGCGCAGGTCAGCCGCACGGGCCGCATCGACAGGCTCGGAGAGGCTGATGGTGGTGCGGATGCGCTCCTTCTGATAGAGCGTGCCGTGGCTCCAGGGCATGCCGGGCACCCAGTTGACCAACGCGAGCTCTCGATCATCAAGCATGACAGAGAAGCTCCGCACGTCGTCAGCGCCCCGCATCTGGCGCGACCACCACAGCTCGATACGGCGGTCGTCGATGAGGATGCATCGGTCAATCATCTCGTCCATGACCCTCCTCTCTCAACGGGAGCTACCCGCAGCATATCGCATGCGGGAAAGCAAAGGGCCTCGGACGATGCCCGAGGCCCTTAAGTGGATAAATAAAGCGTCAAGCAGCTGTTACACGACGCCCTGGGCCATCATGGCGTTGGCGACCTTGAGGAAGCCCGCGATGTTGGCGCCCGCGACGTAGTTGCCCTCCATGCCGAACTCCTTGGCAGCGTCATCGCATGCGTGGTAGATGCCGCGCATGATGGACTCGAGCTTGGAATCGACCTCCTCGAAGGTCCAGGAGATATGACCGGCATTCTGGCTCATCTCGAGGCCGGAAGTGGCGACGCCGCCGGCGTTGGCAGCCTTGCCCGGGAAGAACGCGACGCCATTGTCCTGCAGGTACTTGGTGGCATCGAGCGTGGTGGGCATGTTGGCGCCCTCGCCCACGATCTTGCAGCCGCCGGCGACGAGCTTCTCGGCATCCTCGAGGAGCAGCGTGTTCTCGCGGGCGCACGGAAGCGCGATGTCGCAGGGGACGCCCCAGACGCCACGGCCATCTTCCGCGTGGTACTCGGCATTCGGACGGAACTCGGTGTACATGGCGAGGCTGACGCCCTTGTCGTTGCCGGAGCGCTTGCGGTTGTAGATGGTCTCCAGAGCGGCGACGTCGAGACCCTCGGCGTCGTAGACCCAGCCCTTGGTGTCGGAGCAGGCGACGACCTTGGCGCCGAGCTGCTCGGCCTTCTTGATGGCGTAGATGGCGACGTTGCCGGAGCCGTGGACGACGGTGACCTTGCCCTCGAAGGAATCGTCATGGCACTTGAGGTACTCGTCGACGTAGTAGACCAGGCCGAAGCCGGTGGCCTCGGTGCGGGCGAGCGAACCGCCGAAGGTGAGGCCCTTGCCGGTGAGGACGCCGGTGAAGGTGTTGGTGAGGCGCTTGTACTGGCCGAACATGTAAGCCACCTCGCGGCCGCCGACGCCCAGGTCACCGGCGGGAACGTCGGTGTCCTCGCCGATGTGGCGGAAGAGCTCGGTCACGAAGGACTGGCAGAAGCGCATGATCTCGTTGTTGGACTTGCCCTTGGGGTCGAAGTCGGAGCCGCCCTTGCCGCCGCCCATGGGAAGCGTGGTGAGGGAGTTCTTGAAGATCTGCTCGAAGCCCAGGAACTTAAGCATGCCCAGGGTGACCGTGGGGTTGAAGCGCAGACCGCCCTTGTAGGGGCCGATGGCGGAGTTGAACTGCACGCGATAGCCGCGGTTGACCTGGACCTTGCCCCCATCGTCGATCCACGGCACACGGAAGATGATCACGCGCTCGGGCTCGACGAGGCGCTCGAGCAGGGCGGCCTCCTCGAACTCGGGATGGGCGTCAAGTGCGGGTTGGATGGTCTCGAGAACCTCGGTCGCAGCCTGGATGAACTGGGGCTGCTCGGGATAACGCTCCTTGAGGTCAGCGAGAACACGCTCAGAATACGTCATTGTATCCTCCAAACTTCGTACATGTTTACGAGCTTCCAGTTTCATAGGATAGTGAAGCCGGACAATTCCACCGGCACGCTCGAAGGGTGTGTAACGTTCTCTTCGTTCGAGCGTAATTTATTCGACACATGCGCACGACGCGCTTGCACGAAGCGTTCGTTCTCGCCTATACTAATCGGGCGACCGGGGTGTGGCGCAGTTTGGTAGCGCATCTGCTTTGGGAGCAGAGGGTCGCTGGTTCGAATCCAGTCACCCCGACCATATGCGGGTGTAGTTCAATGGTAGAACTTCAGCCTTCCAAGCTGACCACGCGGGTTCGATTCCCGTCACCCGCTCCAGAGCAATCCGAACGGCGCCTCCAGGCGCCGTTTTCCATAGCATGCGAATGGGTGATGGGAATCGAACCCTGTTGAGGGCGCGAGGCTCCGGTGGAGCCTCGCGGACCGAGCGAAGCGAGGCCGTGCGGATCCGCGCAGCGGAGACGCGGATTCCCGTCACCCGCTCCAGAGCAATCCGAACGGCGCCTCCAGGCGCCGTTTTCCATAGCATGCGAATCTCCTACGGGCGCAGATGGCGTCCGCGTGAGGGCTCGTCTCTCCTCCGTACAGCACGCGCTGCCGCATAGATGATGTAGCCGATGATGACACCGAGCGAATTGAGGATCAGATCGTCGATATCGGTCGCACGGGAAGCGAACGGAAGCTGCGCCAACTCGATGATGAGCGAGATGAGCATGCCCGTCGGGATGGCCTTCCACCAACGGTCGAGCCACTTCCAGATGATCGGGATGATGATTCCCGTTGGAATGAACAGGGCAACGTTCCCGATGATGTTGGTCAGCAGGTCTTTCGTGGTCTCGAACCAGAAGAGGTGGTCGAGCGGGATGAGATTCACCCTGGGCGGAAAGATTGCAGCAGGCTCGAACACGAGCGGCTGCACGTGGCCGTCCACCAAGGAGAACGGGAAGAACGTGAAGCGGATGATGACCGCAACGTTGATGTACATGAGCAGGAGGCGCGCCTCGTGCCTCCAGTCGACCGATCGGCGGGCGATGCAGATGATGATGCGCACGGCGAACCACACAGCCGTGAACAGCACCTCTCCCGTTATGAATGGAATCTCGACCATGCTTCGAGTCTAGCAGCAATCGGACGGCACCCCGCGATGCGGTCAAAGCTGCATGAGGAAGTCGTATATCCGCCTATTGAAGTCCGGCGCCTCCTCGTACGCGGAATGGCCGAACCCCTCGTAGATATGAAGCGGGCAACCGATGCGCTCGGCGATCTCCCTCGATGCCTCGGCGGTGACGATCCTGTCCTCGGAAGCCCCGAGCACGAGCGTCGGACAGGCGATATGGTCCAACCTGCCATATGATTCGCAGGTCAGGCATGAACGGGCGAGTGTCGCGAAACGCGCCGGATCCGACAGCTTCACGGTCTTGAGCAGCAGCGGGAAGAGCCATCCGTAGCGCTTCGCATAGCGTTCGGAATACATCCGGCCCATCATGTCTTGGACGATGGCGTTCCAATCGCCATGTTCTGCAGCGTCGGTCCAGAAATCGACGGCTTCGCGGACAGCATCGTTGGTCCTGCTCAGCGTGACACCGAGCACGAGCTTGTCCACGAGCTCCGGATGGTCGAGGGCGAGGTGTTGGGCGATCATACCGCCCTGCGAGATGCCGACGATGTCAGCATGGCCGATTCCGAGCAGGTGCATGGCCTCGGCAACATCCTCGGCGAGCGCGGAGATGGTGCAGGGCTCCGGAAGATCGTCGCGCTTGTCGAGGACGTAGACGCGGAAATCACGCGTGAAAAGACGGTACTGGAGCGCGAGGGGCAGTCCGGCCCCGCGCACCGAGCGGAGGCTCAGACCCGGGATCATGACGAGCGTGCGCTCGCCGCGGCCGAACGCGGCATAGGGCATCGGAGAACCCGCAATGGTCAGGTCGCGTTCCTCGACGTCAAGCAGTGCCATGGTCCTCCCCTAGCGACGTTTTTGGTGGAGGAACCCCGCGATGATCAGCGCCGCGAACAGCGGGACGGCGATGATGCAGAGCCACATGAGGTACGTTTCGCCGGTTCGGCTGAAGCTGACCGCCTCGTAGATGAGGAAGATCTCGATGGCGGCATATACTGCAATGACGAGCGCGGCAAGGGTATAGCGGGCAGCCTTCGGCAAGGTGCTGGCATAGAGCACCTTGTACAACGCACCGAATAAGAAATCGACGAGCAGGTCGCCGACCCAATCGAAGATTCGCTCGAACATCGCATCCCATCCCTACGCAGCAAGAAGCTTTCACCAACAGCATACCGCAGCGTACAATACGGATACGCGAGCACGCAACGAAATGAGCGGAGGTCATCATGGAGTTCACGTGGGAATCGGGGTTCGAAATCCACGTTTCCGTGCAGGAAGATGGCGCAACGCTCATCTCGGCGAACCGCCAGGGGCTGGTCTCGTTGGCGAACCACCTGCTCGCGCTTTCAATGGAGAAGCCGGGCGAACACTTCCATCTCGACGAGCATAACTCGCTCGAAGACGGTTCGAACGAGCTCATCGTCGAGCTGGTCGAGGGCTAGCAGGATACCCGGAAATCGAAGGTAGGAAGCAACCGATGGCAAAACGCATCCGCCCGTTCCTTGGCGCCGGCATCCTCGCGCTCGCACTGGCTCTCTCGCTCCCAAGCTGCAAAGACAGCTCGACGACGCCCGAAGATGACCCTGCGCCCCAGGAGGAGCAGGCAGATTCCAACTCTCCCGACGACCAAGATGCCCCCAAAGCGGATGATCCGATGGAGGGCGTCGCCTTCCACGAGAACGATTACCTGACCATCGGTCTTGCAGGCGGATGGATCGTCAACACCGATGTCAGCGAGAACAGGCACATCGAGTCCGAGAAAGGCAGCGGGTACAACCTCACCGTCCAGTACGAGGATTCGTCGATCGGCCGCAGGGGCTTCTACGTGATGGTCTATGACGAGCCCGCCTACGATTGGGTTCCCGACTACTCGGATGGCTCGCTTCCTGAAGAGAACGACGACATGGGCGATGTCGAGGCGCTCGACCCCATCACCATCGACGGCGTGATGCTCTACGGATACCGCTGCCGAAGAACCGCTTCGGACGGGTCGTTCTTCTGGTACGGCAGCTACAGCGGCACGGTCGATGGCCATTACGTCGATATCTTCTTCACCGATGGGTCCGAGGACAACCTGCTGCTCGAAGACCAGCTCGGCATGGCCAGATCTGTCCACATCAAGTAACGGGCCCCTCGAAGCAAACCCGATCCTCAAGAACCTGGACGATCACAAAGCGTCGGGGCCCTCGTACTCCAGGCAGAGCATCGTGAGGTCGTCGAACTGGACCGCATCCTTGACGAACCCGTCCACGCCCTTGCGCACGTTGTCGAGAAGCTCCTGCAGGGAGACATCGGGGTCGGCGTTCAGGGACTCGACCATCCGGGTGGTCCCGAACATCTTGCCGTCGGCATCCATGGCCTCGGGAACGCCGTCGGTGTAGACGAACACGCGGTCTCCCGGCTTGAGCTGCAGGTCGTATTCCTTGTACCGCACACCATCCATGCCGCCGATTACCAGGCCGTGCCGGTCCTTGATCAGCTCATAGGGACCGCCGCCCCTCCTGAGCACCGGGTACTCATGACCTGCATTCGCAGCGACGAGACGCCCGGACGAGATCTCGAGGATACCCAGCCAAACCGTGACGAACATATCCGCCTGATTGTTGGAGCAGATGGCTTCGTTTGCCTTTGTGAGGATCTCGCCAGCTGAGCTGCCGAGAGTTGCGAAGCTCTCGAGGATGACCTTGGAGATCATCATGAAGAGCGCCGCGGGGATGCCCTTGCCGCTCACATCGGCAACCATGATGCACAGATGGTCGTCGTCGATCAGGAAGAAGTCGTAGAAGTCGCCTCCGACCTCAAGGGCGGGATCCATGACCGCATAGACGTCGAACTCCTTGCGATCGGGGAACGGTGGGAAGTCGTGCGGCAGCATGCTCCCCTGGATCTCGGTCGCCATGCGCAGCTCGTTGCCGATGCGCTCGCGTTCCGCCTCCTCACGGTGCTTCTTCTCCAGGGCACGCATCTTGCTGCGCACGTAATGGCGGACCGCCGAGAGGACGATCAGCGCGGTCAATGCCAGGAGCAGGAGATAGAACCAGACCTGTTCGAACAGCGCCTTCTCCTTGGTGATGGAGACGGATATGATCCTCAGGGCGCTGCCCCGCTGCCCGCCCAACGTCAACACGAAATGGTAGGATCCGCCCCGGAGGTTCGTGTAGACCAACGGAGCCATTTCGCTGCGAAGAATGGGAATCGGAACGTCGTCGAAGCCCTCAAGCTGGTAGGTGAGCTGCGGATCGGAGAGCGAGTAGTTGAAGACGTAGGGGTGGATGGTCAGCCTGCGCACGGATGACGGGATCGTGAAAGCCCCTCGGTCATCGGGGTAATAGAGCTCGCCGTCGCCCTCGATGTACGGAACAGCCATCTTGAGGTCGGCGCTTTTCCAGAAGTTCGCATCGATGTTGACCTTCGCCACGCCTGAACTGCAGGAGATGTAGAGGTCGCCCTCGGGGGTCAGGAAGCTGTAGGCATTGCTGGTCGGCGTCGAGGGCATGCCGTTTGCCAATCCGTAGCGGGTCACCTCGATATCGCCGTTCGCAAGCAGCTGCTCGGTCGGCGCGACATAGATTCCGTAGCTGTTGAGCACCCACATCTCGCCATTGCTGTTCTCGTAGAGGTCGAAGTTGTTCGAGAAGGGGAAGCTGCCGACCGGAGTCGCTTGGTAGTCAGGAGTCATGAACTCGATCGAATTGGAGGTGACGAGCCAGTACACATCGTTGGACGGGTCGTACTTGATGCGCATGACGACGCCGGAGGTCAGACCGTCCTTCTTTCCGAGCGTTCGGATCCCGTCATCGTTGATGACGTAGATGCCGCCTCCATTCGAACCGAGGAGATAATCGCCGTTCGGAGCGGCGCATACGGAAAGGGTCTCAAGGTTGTCGATCCCATCTTCCTTTCCATAGGTTGCCACAACGCGATCGCCCTCGATCACAGCGGCGCCTCCTGTGCAGGCAACCAGGATCCTCCCATCAGGCGCCTCGCTGGCAGCACGTATGTGATTGGAGGGAAGCCCGTCGCTCTCCGTGAAGGCGACGACCTTGTCGCCGTCGTATCGGAGCAGGCCGATGCTTCGCCACATGGAGATCCAGATCCTGCCCTCGCTATCGGTAAGGATGGAACGGATGCGGGCGCCGCTCGTGAGTTCGAGCAGGTCGGTTGTGCCCAAGTCCTCACCCGAGGCAGTCGTGGCGGAGGACAGCGGGAGCGAGGAGACGGGACCGTCTGCCGAAATGACGATCATCCCCGAATCGGTTGCGACGAACAGCCTGCCCCCATGCATAAGGGTCGAGTTCACCGGGGTTTCGGGGATGTCGTACTTCGTGAAGACATCGGTGAACTGGTTGGGAACGATCTTCATGACACCCTGGCGGGAGGAGGTGAACCACAGGTTGCCCTCGTAGTCCTCCATCATGTTGTCGACAGAACTGTTCAAGGGCAGGTCATCAAGACAATGGAACCCGTCATCGTCGAGCACGCCGATGCCGTTCCTTGCGCAGATCCAGATCCTTCCACCCGCCTGCTCGATCTCCATGACGTTGAACAGCGGCGAGATATCGATCGTCTCGATGGATTCGGGGTTGTCAGCCTGGCTGACGTAATACAGATCCGAACCTTCCGTTCCGACGTAGAAGCTTCCGAGGACATCGGGATCCGGGAAGATGCAGGTGATGCCCGAGATCGCGCTCTTCTCGTGGTCGACGTACTTCATCAGCACGCCACGGCGCATGGTGAAGTAGTCATCCTCGTTGGTCAGGCAGTAGATGAGACCGTCGGGGGCCTGGACGATATCGTCGACATATGCGGTGGAGACACGGAGGTCGGCAGGGGATGAAATCGTGAGGTCTGCGGAAACCATCGAGAGGCCGTCCGCCGTCCCCACGTAGATGGTGCCGTCGCTACCCTCGGCGAGTGCCTCGACCTTCGGAGACCCAAGCCCATCCTCCTCGTCCCAATGATGGATCGTTTCGTGGTCGATCATCGTAAGGCCGCTGTCGTTCGAACCGATCCACAGACGGTCCTTGCTATCCGCGAGAAGGCAGTTGACGCTATCGACACCGATAGAGTGGCCCATGTGCTCGAAGGTATTGCCGTCGTAGCGGATAAGCCCGCTGTAGCATCCGATCCAAATGAACCCATCGCTCGTCTGGACGATGTCGTTGGCCTCCGAAGCGGGAAGTCCGTTGGAGTTGTCGTAGACGACCGCGGAGCACCGATCGCCCTGTTCGATCGGGTCGACGGTCATATGCGTGCCATCCGCCGCAACGGCAGCCGTCGGGCGGGCAAGAAGCAGGATCGCGGACGCAAGGCACGCAAGCAGAAGGAAGATCGCATGTGCGCCGTGCAGACGATTCGCCGGATTGTATGGTTTCATCGCATTCATATGAGGAACTTTAGCAGATGCACGCATCGATTCCGTGCACGCCTGCACGTGGAAGCTGCGGTCGGTGCAGGGACTGCCGTCCGCGAGATGGATGCAGGTTATGTCCTAGAGCGATTCCCAGACCGAGTTGGCATAGTCGACATAGTCCGCAGGGTCTCCCGCCATCCTGTTGCCGCGCCTGTACGCGTGGAGGGCCTGCTCGAGGGTGAATCCGCTGCCCTTCCATGCGGCGAGCGCGGCGCTGAAGGCTGCCTTCTCGTCTTCGGACAGGACTCCCCCAGCAACACCCTCGAGCATCTCATCGGATAGTTCGATGCCCCCAGCAATGTCGAGACCCGCCATCGAAATCGTCCTCCTCCTAAAGCATCCTGGATAACCACATCCGTTGATACCGCTTCAGAACGCGCGCCGTCCCAAGCATACGATAAGCGGCGCAACCGATAGTCGAGAGAACCCGAGTTGGATAGAATGGAGCTTGCAGAATCATGGTTCGGGGAACCGTCCCCAACCCAGGCCCAAAGGCGGGAGATGCGCGATGAACAGGGAATTCCTCTACGACCTTCTGTCCACCGGTTCCGTTTCCGGGAACGAGGCCGCAATCGAGAAGAAGATCTACGACCACATGCAGGACAAGGCAGACCAGGTGATGGTCGACGAGCTTGGAAACGTCACGGCCGCACTCAACCCCTCGTCGCCGTTCAAGGTCCTCCTCGCTGGTCATGCGGATGAGATCGGCCTCATGGTCACCGCGGTCGACAGCGACGGATACCTGATGGTGACGAATCTCGGCGGCATCTACACCACGACCTATCCCGGCCATAAGGTGCGCATCTACACGAAGGACGGCACCATCTACGGCGCGGTGGCCAATTCGCGAGAGATCGCCAAGAACAGCGAGCTGAAGGCATCAGACCTGCGGATCGACATCGGCGCGAAGGACCGCGAAGACGCACTTGCCCATGTCGAGCTCGGCGACACGGTCTCGTTCGACACCGACGTCCGCGAGCTGTTGAACGACTGCATCACCGGACGGGCGCTGGACGACAGGATCGGCGCCTTCATCGTGATGGAGGCGCTTGCCGAGGCGCGTCGTAAGGGCGCGACGGTCGGCTGCTACTCCGTTACGACCACTGGCGAGGAAACGACCGGCAACGGCGCGTTCTTCACCGCATCACGCGTGAAGCCGAACATCGCGATCGCCGTCGACGTGACCTACACCTCCGACAACTGCGGCATCAGCAACGCTCTGACCGGCGACATCGCTGTCGGCAAGGGTCCCGTGATCTGCAACAACCCGTCCATCCACAAGAAGCTCAACGCGATCCTTCGCGACTGCGCATCGAAGCTCGGCATGGCGGTCCAGACCGAGGCGGCGAACGGGCGCACGGGCACCGATGGCGACACCATGCACCTGACCGGCATCGGAGTCCCCTTCGCCCTGGTGTCGATCCCCCTGCGCTACATGCACAACCCCTGCGAGGTCGGCTCGCTGAAGGATATCCAGGATTGCATCGACCTGCTCTCCGAGTTCTTCGCCAGCTGCACGGAGGACATGGATCTGAAGCCGTTCTAAAACGGTTCCTACAGCTTGTTGGACCGCCTCCAGATTCCTTGGGCTTCCGCCGCCTTGACCAGCCCATCTCTGAAGTCAGGATGGGCCAGCGAGATGAGCATCTCGGCGCGCTCCCACGTGCTGCGACCGACCAGGTTGACGCAGCCGTATTCGGTGACCATGAAGTAGGCCTGCGTGCGAGGCGCTGTAGCGATATCCCCCTCGAGCGAGGGCTTGATGCGGGAGTGCATGACGCCGTCGCGGCTGGTATAGGTGGAGGTCATGCAGATGAAGCCCTTGCCGCCCCTCGAGAGTGCGGCGCCCTCGAGGAAGTCGAGCTGGCCGCCCGTACCGGAGATCTGACGGGTGCTGCGGCTCTCGGAGCTGATCTGCCCGTAGAGGTCGATCTCTACGCAGTTGTTAATCGAGACAACGTTGTCGATGCTGCCGATAACGCGCACATCGTTCACATAGGTGAGGGGCGCGATGATCACGGAAGGGTTCTCGTCGACCCATTCGTACAGCTCCTTCGTGCCGAAGACCATGCCGGTCATGCCCTGTCCACGATGGAGGTTGAGCGCCTTGTTCGTGAGCTTGCCGGCCTTGTAGAGCTGGTAGTAGGCATCACCGCAGAGCTCGGTGTGCATGCCGAGATCCTTGAGGTCTGATTCCGCCAAGCGGGCGCCGATCACGTTGGGAAGGCTGCCGATGCCGAGCTGGAGCGAGGAACCGTCGCGCACCTGTTCCAAGATCAGACCCGCCATCACGATCTCTTCGGGCCTTGCCTCCAGGATGGGGAACTGGGGAAGCTCGGGGTGCTCCCCTTCCACCACGTAATCCACCTCATCGATATGGATGACCTGGTCGAATCCGCCGCAGATCCTGGGAAGATGCTCGTTGATCTCCACGATGACCACGTCCGCCTTGTCGAGGATGGCCTTGGCCACGCCGGTCGCACAGGAGAGGTTGAAGTATCCGTGCCGATCCATCGGGGTGACGGCCATCATGGCGACGTTAACATCCAGGAAATGCTTGTAGTACTCGCCGTTGCGGCTGAAGAGCATGGGGATGAAGCTGCAGAGCCCGCGGTCGGAGAGGTTCCGCTCGTATGCGGAGAAATGCCAGCTGTTGTAGCAGAAGTGCTCCCGAGTCGGATCGGCCTCCGCAACCTCGATGGGGCCGAAGCTCAAGCTTCCGCGGAACTTCACATCGAAGAGCTCGTCCTTCCGTTTGGCGAGCGCTCGGTCGAGCAGCGTGGGAAAGCAGACGTTTGCGATGTAGTCGACCCAATCGCCGCTCTTCACGACCTTGACGGCTTCCTCGGGAGTGCGGAGCTTCTTGCGGTATTCGTCGTAGCAGTCGATCATCGTGGAATCCTCCCCCGCTCGTTGGCGCACGCGTCATGCCTCGACATGCATGGTACCCCTTAGGGCGCGGGATTGCGCCATGTGTGGCCTTCCAAACGGTTGGTGATACCCCCGCGCACGCAGAGGTCTTCGGCCGTCCGTTGGGCGTCGCGGAGGATCCCCTGCTCGTCGTCGATCATCGTGAACGCACCGTCGAGCAGCACGAACTCGCCGTCTACGGCAACGCTCTCGATGTTCTCCATCGTGGAGCTGTAGACCAGCGTGGAGACGGGGTTGTGCATCGGGACGGCCTTGGGGTTGCGGTACGGGTTGAAGATGACGAAATCCGCCTTCTTGCCCGCCTCCAACGATCCGATCTCGCCCTCGAGGCCGATCGCCCGCGCGCCGTCGATCGTCGCCATCTCGAGCACCTTCTCGGCCGTGATGGAGGTGGGGTCGAGCGTGCCCACCTTCTGGAGGAGCGCCGTCGTCTTCATGAGCTCGATCATGTCCTGCCCGTTGTTGCTCGCCGCACCGTCGACACCGAGGCCGACGGTGACGCCAGCTGCGAGCATCTCGGGGATGGGCGCGATGCCGGACGAAAGGTACATGTTGCTCACGGGGTTGTGGCTCACCTTGAGGTCGTAGCGTGCGGCGCGGAGGATGTCCCCGTGGTTGAGGTGCACGCAGTGGACCATCAGGACGTTCGGCCCCAGGATGCCGAGCTTCTCCAGGCAATCGGTTCCCTCCGCGCCGTGGAGCTTGGCCGTGGACGCGCGGTCGAAGGGAGTCTCGGACACATGGACGGTCAGCCCTGAGCCGTAGCTGTTCACCACATCCCAGAGCATCCTGAGGTTCTCCTCATCGTTGGACCAGAGCGCCGCAGGGGCCGCCCAGATCTGGATCCTGCCGTTCTCCGTGTTGTGGTAGGTGTCGAAAAGGCGGACGAGGTCGGCCTCGATGGCCTTCATATCCTGCATGATGGCGGGACAGACGCCGAACTGCTCTCCGGTGTTCATACAGCCCCTGCCGAATATGCCGCGGATCTTCAGCTCTTTGAACGCTCTCAAGATGCCGTCGTCGAGGCCCTCGCGCGGGTGCGGGTACATGTAGTCGAGCTGTGTGGTCATGCCGCTGCTGATGCCCTCCATGCAGCCGAGCATGGCGGCGTAGTAGGTGTCCTCGGGTTCGAGGTATTGGGCGGCAGGGAACGTCATGGTGGAGAGCCAGTCGCTGAGGACCATGTCGTCTCCGAGGCCCTTGAGCAGCGTCTGGAAGAGGTGGTTGTGCGTGTTGATGAAACCCGGGAAGATGACCTTGCCGTCAAGGTCCATCACGGTATCTGCGGTTGGATATGCCTTGAGAACGACGTCTTCGGGTCCTACGGCAGCAATCCTGCCGCGATTGACGGCCATCGCCCCGTGGTAGAAAATCTCCCGCTGGGGATTCACCGTCACGATGACTGCGTTCTTCAGGAGCAGATCCATGGGAAACCCCGTTCCGTCGAGAAGCACAGCCGTTTGAACGATCCCGTCTCCATCTTACAAACGTCACGGGGCTTTGCCCTACATGAAGGGCATTGAAACGCAGACGGAGGTTTGTTTGTCGGCATCTGGCCGACCGAGGTCGGCAGAAACGGACAGAATCTGCCGATTTTTGTCCCTTTTTGCCGACTTCGATCAGCACAAGAACAGCTGAATGACCAGAACTGAACCTACCTTGCAAACGTTGGCCACATTCAGGCAGGGAGTCGTGACCAACCATCCGCCAAGAGATTGCAGCATCCAATAGCAGCTTGTGGTTATCTGCGGGCTGCATAGCATGCAAGGTTCTACAATGAGAGCAGGAAGCGACGGAAGGATGCAGTATGGCAGCCACCCTGCTCGGACGTACGCTCGTCATCGCGAACCCCAAGGCACGCAGCGGACTCTCGGTCGCAGCGATCGATTACACGAAGAGCTTCTTAGCAACCCACGTCTCGCTCGCGGAATCCTGCGAGTTCTACATGACCACAGCAGCGGGCGACGCCACAGTGCGCGCCGCAGACGCAGCCGGCTTCGACACCGTGGTCGCCATCGGAGGCGACGGTATCATCCACGAGGTCGCCAACGGCCTCATGAAGATCGACCGTGCCACGCGCCCCGCCCTTGCCATCGTCCCGTTCGGCTCGGGCAACGACATAGCCCGGACGCTCGGCGTCCCCTTCAACAACGCCGAGGCCTCGCTCTCCCGCCTTGCTGCCAGCTCGCGCCGCACCATCGATGTCGGTTGCGTCAACGACGAGTTCTTCCTCGAGACGCTCTCGTTCGGCATCGATGCCGCCATCGCCCTCGATACCACGGACAAGCGCGCCGCCGGTACCAGGGAGAAGGGCGAGCAGCTCTACGTCACCTCGGGCATCAAGTATATGGTCTCGGGTTCCAAGGGCTTCGCCTGCGCGTTCTCGCTTGACGATGGTCCCGTGCAGCATATCCGCTCGCTCATCTTCGCCATCCAAAACGGACCGACCTATGGCGGCGGCTTCAGGATCTGCCCCGCAGCCGATCCCGCGGACGGCATGTTCGACATCTGCTTCAACGTGAAGAATCCGCCCATTCCCATCCTGCTCGCCCTTTTCGGTCTTGCGCGATTCGGCAAACATGCACGCTCGAGCGCCATCACGTTCAAGCGGGCTCGCCATATCGAGATCGAGTACGAGGACGCGTCGATTCCCTGCCAGGCAGATGGCGAGAAGGTCGAAGGATGCAGGTTCGTGGTCGACCTGCTCCTTGCAGCTCTGGATGTGTTCTGTTAACTTGCCTATCCATTTTGGGGAGTATCCCCTTTCTGGAGAACGAAACGGGGCGTCCGAAGACGCCCCGTTCTCATCGCGATGAACCGGGAGGCTACTTTGCGGCAGCCTGGAGCGCGGTCTTGACCTCTGCGGAGGTCTTGAGCATCATGATCCTTGCGGTAAGCGCATCGGCCTCGGCCTTGGTCCAGAGGCTCATGATGTGGCGCGTGCGCAGGATGGACGGTGCGGAGACGGAGAACTCCTTGAGGCCGAAGGAGATCAGCACGGGGATCATCAGCGGGTCGGCCGCCGCCTCGCCGCACATGCCGACCATGATGCCTGCCTTGTTGCCCTCCTCGATGATGCGCTTGAGCGAGCGCAGGACGGCGGGCTGGTACACGTCGTAGAGGTA